>NZ_JBBCYA010000004.1:0-259719 GCF_037145155.1 Microbacterium sp. USHLN186 | reverse complement strand
GCACGGCAACGTGTGCAGCTGACTGGTACTAATAAGCCGATGACTTGATAACACCTCCTTTCTGCGAGATGAACGCGTCCACTTTGTGGTTCTCGACGTACGGTCGGAACCAAACAACCACACTCAACGTGTGTGTTGCCGAAACGTCAATAGTGTTACGGCGGCCATAGCGTGAGGGAAACGCCCGGTCACATTCCGAACCCGGAAGCTAAGCCTCACAGCGCCGATGGTACTGCAGGGGGGACCCTGTGGGAGAGTAGGACACCGCCGGACTTCTCTTAAGTAAAATGGCCACCCAGAGCTGGGTGGCCATTTTGCGTTTTGCAGCAGAACAGGGAGCCAGAATGTCAGATGAGCAGCGGGACCGCCGGAACGACGGCGAGGGCGCGCGAGACGGACATTCCGGCTCTGATCGCCGTCCGCGCTACAGCGACTCCTCGTCGCGCCGGCCGCGCGCCGACGGCGATCGCAACCAGGGTGGCGAGCGTCGCCCGTATGGTGACCGTAACCAGGGCGGTGAGCGCCGCCCGTACAACGACCGTAACCAGGGTGGCGAGCGCCGTCCGTATGGTGACCGTAACCAGGGTGGCGAGCGTCGCCCGTATGGTGACCGTAACCAGGGTGGCGAGCGTCGCCCGTATGGTGACCGGAACCAGGGCGGCGAGCGCCGTCCCTACGGTGACCGTAACCAGGGCGGTGAGCGGCGTCCCTACGGTGACCGTAACCAGGGCGAGCGTCGCCCGTACAACGACCGGAACCAGTCGGGTGAGCGTCGCGCGTACAACGACCGTAACCAGAGTGGCGAGCGTCGGCCCTACGGTGACCGGAACCAGGGCGAGCGTCGCCCGTACGACGACCGGAACCAGTCCGGTGAGCGTCGCCCCTACGGTGACCGTAACCAGGGTGGCGAGCGTCGACCCTACAACGACCGCAACCAGTCGGGTGAGCGTCGCCCTTACAACGACCGTAACCAGGGTGGCGAGCGTCGCCCGTATGGTGATCGGAACCAGGGTGGTGAGCGCCGTCCGTATGGTGATCGGAACCAGGGTGGCGAGCGTCGCCCGTATGGTGATCGGAACCAGGGTGGTGAGCGCCGTCCGTATGGTGACCGCAATCAGGGTGGCGAGCGCCGCCCCTACGGTGACCGCAATCAGGGTGGTGAGCGCCGTCCGTACGGTGACCGCAACCAGTCGGGTGAGCGTCGCGCGTACAACGACCGGAACCAGGGCGGTGAGCGTCGCCCCTATAACGACCGCAACCAGGGCGGTGAGCGCCGCCCCTACGGTGACCGCAACCAGTCCGGTGAGCGCCGCCCGTATGGTGACCGGAACCAGTCCGGTGAGCGTCGCCCGTATGGTGACCGCAACCAGTCCGGTGAGCGTCGCCCGTATGGTGACCGGAACCAGGGCGGTGAGCGTCGCCCCTATAACGACCGCAACCAGGGTGAGCGTCGTCCCTATAGCGACCGCGACCAGGGCGAGCGGCAGTCCTACCGCGACCGCCCGCGCGGTGGCGTCGATCGCCCGCACAACGAGTACGCGCCTGTGCGCGAGCGCATCCCCGAGCCGCCGCTGCCCGATGACGTCACCGCTCGCGACCTGCACCCGGCCGCCCGCAACGAGCTCAAGACGCTCAGCAAGGAGAACGCCGAGCAGGTGGCACGCCACCTCGCGATGGTCGCGCAGCTGATCGACTCCGATCCCGCGCTGGCTCACGAGCACGCCCTCGCGGCATCCCGTCGTGCCGGCCGCGTGGCCGTCGTGCGTGAGACGCTCGCCATCACCGCCTACGGCGTCGGCGACTTCGCGCTCGCCCTGCGCGAGCTGCGCACGTACCGCCGCATCTCCGGGAACGACGATCAGATCGCTCTCATCGTCGACAGCGAGCGCGGCGTCGGTCGTCCCGACCGCGCGCTGGAGGAGGGCCGTGGCGTGGACCGCGCGGCACTGACCCCGGCGGTGCGCGTCGCCCTCGCGATCGCGATGTCCGGCGCACGGCTCGATCGCGGCGAGACCGAGCTCGCCCTCGGCGAGCTGGAGATCCCCGAGCTCGACCCCGACCGCGCCTTCGAGTGGAGCCCCTCGCTCTTCTCCGCCCGCGCCGCCGTCCTCGAGGACCTCGGTCGCACCGATGAGGCGCGGTTCTGGCATCAGCGCGCCGAGGTCGCCGCTACTGCGCTCGGCCTTGATGGCGAATTCGACGAGATCATCGTCGAAGACGGGCTCGTAGAGGACTTCGAGGACGACGAAGACAGCGTCGACGAGCAAGACAGCGTCGACGAGCACGACAGCGCGGAGACCGCCGACAGCGCGGAGACCGCCGACAGCACGGACGCCGCCGACAACGCAGATGCCGCCACCTCGAGCGAAGCGAGCGAAGCGCCGGAAGCATCCGACACCCCCGGCGAGGAGGCGGATCGCTGATGGCGCTGTTCCGCCGCGCGCAGCCGGCATCCACTCCGCTGACGGGACGCGACGCCCTGCTCGCCGACCTCGACGGCGTCGTCTACGCAGGAGCGGGCGCGCTGCCGCACGCGATCGACAGTCTCAACCTCGCCGCGCAGACGATGCGTCTCGGCTACATCACCAACAACGCCTCGCGCACCGACGCGACGGTCGCCGAGCACCTCACCGACCTCGGTCTCTCGGTGCAGGCGGATGACGTCGTCACCAGCCCGCAGGCGGCGATGCGTCTGCTGGCCACGATGGTCCCCGCGCCCGCGACGATCCTCATCGTCGGGGGAGAGGGGCTCGTCGTCGAGGCCGAGAAGGCGGGCTACACCGTCACCCGCAGCGCGGACGACTCGCCCGCCGCCGTGGTACAGGGCTTCAGCCCCGACGTCGCCTGGACCGACCTGGCTGAGGCCGCGTTCGCGCTCAAGGTGCCCGAGGACGAGGGCGGGATCCCGTGGATCTCGACCAACACCGACTGGACCATCCCGCAGGAGCGCGGTGTGGCACCGGGCAACGGCACACTCGTCTCAGCGGTGCACACCGCGATCGGCCGGCTCTCGGTTGTCGCCGGCAAACCGGAGACGCCGATCTTCGAGGAGGCGATCGCCCGCTTCGGCGCCCAGCGCCCGCTCTTCCTCGGCGACCGCCTGGACACCGACATCTCCGGATCGGTGCGCGCGGGCATCGACTCAGCGCTGGTGCTGACCGGGATCGACCGGCCCAAGCACGTGCTCGCCGCCCCGCAGGGATCGCGGCCCGAGTACATCCTCGCCGACCTGCGCGATCTGCACGCCCCCTACCCGCAGACAGTGGAGAAGGACGGCGTCTTCCGCGTGAACGGCGCAGCCGTGCGCATCGTGGACGCCGACGTGCAGATCGTCTCCGAAGGAGAATCGCAGATCGACCTGCTGCGTGCGGGCGCGGCGGCGATCTGGGCGACCGGCCGGGCCATCTACGCATTCCGCGTGCCCGAGAAGCTCTACGACGATCCTTTCCACCGACCCTGAGCGCCTCGGCGCGGGCGCCCGTGCGACGACTACAGTGGTCGCATGGAGCACACGCGCGACGAATCGGCCGACGCGCTCTGGAGTCGGCTGCACCTCATCGAAGGACAGCCACTCGCCGACCGCGCCGAGGCCTACGGTGCACTGCACGATGAGTTGATGAAGCGACTCGAGAGCCCCTCGCGCGCGGACGCCCGCGACGCGGCGCCCGGCCCCCGATGACCCGCCTCGATGCGGCCCTGGCCGCGCGCGGCCTCGCCCGCTCCCGCACGCACGCGGCTTCCCTCATCGCCGACGGCCTGGTGAGCGTCGACGGACGCACCGTCATCAAGGCCTCCACTTCCGTCGTGGACGGCGCCGAGCTCCGCGTCGACGGTGCCGACCACTACGTCAGCCGCGCTGCGCACAAGCTCCTCGCCGCGCTCGACGGGTTCGACATCCCCGTCGCCGGGCGGCTGGCCCTGGACATGGGCGCCTCCACCGGCGGATTCACGCAGGTGCTCCGTGAGCGAGGCGCGCGCCGCGTGCTGGCCGTCGACGTCGGTCACGACCAGCTCTCGCCGCGGATCGCCGCCGACACTGCGGTCACCGCTGTGGAGGGCTTCAACGTCCGGCACATGACACCCCAGACACTGGCGGATGCCACCGGCGAGCCGGAGCGGCCTGAGCTCGTCGTGGGTGACCTGTCGTTCATCTCCCTCGCGCTCGTGCTGCCGGCCGTGGCGGCGACCGCTGCGCCCGACGCCGATGTGGTCCTGCTCGTCAAGCCGCAGTTCGAGGTCGGCCGCACCGCTGTGCGCGGCGGACTCGTCACCGACGTCGACGCCCGGCTGGATGCCGTCGAGCGCACCCTGTGGAGCGCTCACGACGTCGGCTTCGGCACGCTCGGCATCCTGCCCTCGCCCATCCTCGGCACCCACGGCAACGCCGAGTACCTCGTTCACCTCGCGCGCGAGCGCGGAACGGATCCGTCAGAATGGACGCAGCGGATCGCACACGTGGCAGGAGGACGATGAACGAGCGCCCCATCCTGGTCGTCGCCCACGCCAAGCGCGCCGACACGGTCGCCGCGGCGCTGCGTGTCGTCGACGCGCTGAGCGCGGCCGGCGCAACCCCGGTGCTGCCGGCCGCCGATCACGACGAGTTCGCGGCACTGGATCCCCGCTTCGCCGACGTCGCCCTGCTGGGCAGCGATGTCGGGCTCGATGAACTGGAGCTGGCGATCGTGCTCGGCGGCGACGGCACGATCCTGCGCGCCGCGGAGCTCGTGCGCGGCTCGGGCGCCCCCGTGCTGGGCATCAACATGGGCCATGTCGGATTCCTCGCCGAGATCGACCGCGACGACATGGACGAGGCGGTCAGCCGCGCCATCGACCGCGACTACGACGTCGAGGAGCGCCTGGCGCTGTCGGTGCGGGTGAAGGATGCCGCGGGCGACGTCGTCTACGAGACCTGGGCGCTGAACGAGGCGACGGTCGAGAAGGCGAGCCGGGAGCGGATGATCGAGGTGGTCGTCGAGATCGACGGACGTCCGCTGTCGAGCTTCGGATGCGACGGAATGGTCGTCGCGACGCCGACGGGGTCGACCGCATACAACTTCTCCGCCGGCGGCCCGGTCATCTGGCCCACGGTCGAGGCGATCGCCGTGGTGCCGCTGTCGGCGCACGCCCTGTTCGCCAAGCCGCTGGTCGTCGGGCCGGAGGCGGCGGTGGCCATCGAGATGCTCGAGCGCACCGACGGCAGCGGCATCCTGTGGTGCGACGGTCGACGTTCGCACGAGCTGCCCCCGGGCGCGCGCGTCGTCGTGCGCCGCTCGTCCCGCCCGGTGCGGCTGGCGCGGCTGCATCCCGCCGCGTTCACCGACCGCCTGGTGCGGAAGTTCCAGCTGCCCGTGGCGGGATGGCGGGGTGCGCCGTGATCGATGAGATGCGCATCCGCGGCCTCGGCGTGATCGACGACGCCGTGCTGCCGCTCGGACCGGGATTCACCGCCGTCACCGGTGAGACCGGCGCCGGCAAGACGATGGTCGTGACCGGACTGGGGTTGCTGCTGGGCGCCCGCGCCGACTCTTCGGCCATCCGCGCCGGCGCCGCTCAGGCGTCGGTCGCCGGCGTGTGGATGGTGCCGGCGGAGGGACCGGTCGCCGACATCGTCACCGATGCCGGCGGTGAGCTCGAACCCGCCGGCGACGCCGCCGAGCTCTACGTCTCGCGCACCCTCAGCGCCGAAGGACGCAGCCGCGCCAGCGTGGGCGGTCGCCCGGCGCCGGCCGGCGTGCTCTCCTCGCTCGCCGAGCAGCTCGTCGTCGTGCACGGCCAGTCCGACCAGCTGCGACTGCGCTCAGCCGCCGCGCAGCGCGACGCGCTCGACCGCTTCGGCGGCGAGCGACTGTCGGCCGCACTCGCCGAGTACCGCGCGCGCTTCGAGGCGTGGCGGACGCTCGACGCCGAGATCGCCGAGCTGACCGGCAACCGCGACCGCCGTGCCGCCGAGGCCGCGCTGCTGCGCGAGCAGCTCGCCGAGATCGAGCAGCTGCAGCCGCAGGCCGGCGAGGACGAAGAGCTCAACACGCGCGCCGAGCGCCTCGCCAACGCCGAGGAGCTGCGGCTGTCGGCATCCATCGCCCGCTCCGCCCTCTCCAGCGAGGAGGGCGAGCCGGACGTCGCGACGATGCTGGCCGAGGCGCGCCGCTCGCTCGAGCGCAGCGCCGACCCGCAGCTCGCCCCGATCGCCGAGCAGATCGCGGACCTCAGCTACCGCGCCGCCGACCTCGCCCAGCAGCTGTCGGGCTACCTCGCCGACCTCGACGAGTCCGGCCCGCACGAGCTGGCCGCCGTGGAGGAGCGCCGCGCCGCGCTCGGTGGGCTGATCCGCCAGCACGGCTCCCTCGACGAAGCGCTGCAGGTGTGGCAGACCGGCGCCCTGCGCCTCGCCGAGCTCGACGACGACGGCGACCGCATCGAGCGGCTCACCGCCGAGGCCGCGCAGGCGCGCACGGCGCTCGACGAGGCCGCACAGGCGCTGACCGACGTGCGCACCGAGGCGGCCGAGCGGCTCTCGGCGGCGGTGACCGACGAGCTGCACGCACTGGCCATGCCGGATGCCACGCTCGAGGTGCGCGTCGCCCCCGGGGCGGAATCCGCGAATGGACGCGACGACGTCGCGATCCTGCTCGCCCCGCACCCCGGCGCCGAACCGCGCTCGGTGTCGAAGGGCGCATCCGGCGGCGAGCTCTCGCGCGTGATGCTCGCGATCGAGGTGGTCATCGCCGGGACCGACCCAGTTCCGACCTTCGTGTTCGACGAGGTCGACGCCGGCATCGGCGGCGCCGCGGCGATCGAGGTGGGCCGCCGGCTCGCCCAGCTCGCCCAGAGCGCCCAGGTGATCGCCGTGACCCACCTCGCCCAGGTGGCCGCCTTCGCCAACAACCACCTCTCGGTCGTCAAGTCCAACGACGGTGCCGTCACCGCCTCGAGCGTCACCCGCCTGCAGGGCGAGCAGCGCGAGGCGGAGATGGCCAGGCTGCTGTCGGGACTGGCCGATTCCGACGCCGCGCTCACCCACGCCCGCGAACTGCTGAGCCTCGGCGCCGGCGATCAACTGATAGGATAAAAGCCCGTGATGAACTCTTCTGTTGCGGCGCCAGACAACGACACCAGCTCCTTCACGACGAAGCACATCTTCGTCACGGGCGGTGTCGTTTCCTCTTTGGGCAAGGGCCTCACCGCGGCCAGCCTGGGCAATCTGCTCACCGCCCGCGGCCTGCGCGTCGTGATGCAGAAGCTCGACCCGTACCTCAACGTCGACCCCGGCACGATGAACCCGTTCGAGCACGGTGAGGTGTTCGTCACCGACGACGGCGCCGAGACCGACCTCGACATCGGCCACTACGAGCGCTTCCTCGGCATCAACCTGTCGCGGGCGGCGAACGTCACGACCGGTCAGATCTACTCCGAGGTCATCGCCAACGAGCGTCGCGGCGACTACCTCGGCGCGACCGTGCAGGTGATCCCGCACATCACAGACGAGATCAAGCGCCGCATGCGCCTGCAGGCCACCGAGGACCCGCAGCCCGACATCATCATCACCGAGGTGGGCGGCACCGTCGGTGACATAGAGTCGCAGCCCTTCCTCGAGTCCGCACGTCAGCTGCGCCACGAGCTCGGCCGCGACAACGTGTTCTTCGTGCACGTCTCGCTCGTGCCGTTCATGGGCGCCTCGGGCGAGCAGAAGACGAAGCCCACGCAGCACTCCGTCGCGGCACTGCGCCAGGTCGGCATCCACCCGGACGCGCTCGTGCTGCGCAGCGACCGTCCGGTCAGCGCCGGCAATCGCAATAAGATCGCGCTGATGTGCGACGTCGACATCGAGGGCGTCATCAACACGGTCGACCTGCCCAGCATCTACGACATCCCCTCCACCCTGAACGACCAGGGCCTCGACGCGTACATCATCCGGCGCCTCGGCCTGGACACCCGTGCCGGCGAGGTGGACTGGACGCGCTGGAACACGGTGCTGCACGCGGTGCACAACCCCAAGCACGAGGTCACCATCGGCCTGGTGGGCAAGTACATCGACCTGCCCGACGCCTATCTGTCGGTGACCGAGGCACTCAAGGCCGGCGGATTCGCGCAGGAGACCAAGGTCAACATCCGCTGGATCGCCTCGGACACCTGTGAGACGCCCGAGGGTGCCGCGAAGGCGCTCGGCGACGTGGACGGCATCTGCGTGCCCGGCGGCTTCGGCATCCGCGGCATCGAGGGCAAGCTCGGGGCGCTGAAGTTCGCCCGCGAGCAGGGCATTCCCACCCTCGGTCTGTGCCTGGGCCTGCAGTGCATGGTCATCGAGTACGCGCGCGACGAGGCCGGGATCGAGAACGCGTCGTCGACCGAGTTCGAGCCGGACACCTCCGAGCCGGTCATCGCCACGATGGCCGAGCAGATCGAGATCCTCGACGGCGGCGACCTGGGCGGCACCATGCGCCTGGGCCTGTACGAAGCAGCCCTGGCCGAGGGGTCCCTGGCGCGCGACCTGTACGACGGCGCGCCCGCCGCCGCCGAGCGGCACCGGCACCGTTACGAGGTGAACAACGCCTACCGCGCGCGCCTCGCCGACGCCGGACTGGTGTTCTCGGGCGTGAACCCCGACCTCGACCTCGTCGAGTACGTGGAGCTGCCCCGCGACGTGCACCCGTTCTACATCGCCACCCAGGCGCACCCCGAGCTGAGCTCGCGCCCCACCGCGCCGCACCCGCTGTTCCGCGGCCTGGTGGGGGCCGCCATCGAGCGGCACCGCTCGAGCGAGCTGTTCACCGAAGACGACTGATCGAGGGGACCGGATGATGACCCACCTTCAGGACGAGCCGTTCGAGCCCGAGATCCTCTCCAGCGAGGTCGCCTTCCACGGCGTGGTGTGGGACGTGCGCGACGACCGGGTGCGCTACGGCGACGGTGAGATCCGACGCCAGTACGTCGCGCACACCGGGGCGGTCGCCATCGTCGCGCTGGACGAGCGCGAGCGCGTGCTGCTCATCCAGCAGTACCGGCATCCGATCCGTCACCGCGACTGGGAGCTGCCGGCGGGGCTGCTGGACGTGCCCGGCGAGCCGCCCGAGGTCGCCGCTCGTCGCGAGCTGGGCGAGGAGGCCGATGTCACGGCCGAGCACTGGGAGCACCTGGTGTCGGTGTGGACCACGCCCGGCGGCAACGACGAGATGATCCACGTCTACCTCGCCACCGGTCTGTCGGATCTGGACGCGCACGAGCGGGAGGACGAGGAGGCCGACATCCGCGTCGAGTGGGTGCCGCTGTCCGAGGCGGCGGATGCCGTGCTCGCGGGCCGGATGCACAACGGCATCCTCTCCATCGGCGTGCTTGCCGCGGAGCGCCGGCTGCGCGAGCGGCCGCGCGAAGCGGACTGACGTGCAGCTCGATCGAGCACTGGACGCGTACCTGCGCCACGTCACGATCGAGCGCGGTCTGTCTGCGCACACCGTCGCCGCCTACCGGCGCGACCTCGGCGTGTACCTCGCGTGGCTGAGCGGGCAGGGGGTGCAGACGACGGATGCCATCACCGCGCAGACCGTGGCAGCCTTCATCGCCGAGCGGGCGGGCGCCGAGCCGCCGCCCGCGGCGACGAGCCTGGCCCGCCTGCAGTCCGCGGTGCGCGGCTGGCACCGCTTCCTGGCCCGGGAGGGGATCGAGCAGGATGACCCCTCGGTTCGCCTGCGCCCGCCGAAGACTCCGCAGCGGCTGCCGAAGGCGCTGACCATCGAGCAGGTGGAACGACTCCTTGCCGCGCCTTCGCCCGACGAGCCGATCGGGCTGCGCGACCGCGCGCTGCTCGAGCTGCTCTACGCGACCGGAGCGCGGGTGTCCGAGGCTGTATCGCTCGACGTCGACGATCTCGCGCACGGAGAGGTGCTGCGTCTGCGCGGCAAGGGCGACAAGGAGCGCATCGTGCCCGTCGGCTCATACGCGCGCGCCGCGGTGGACGCCTATCTCACCCGCGTGCGTCCGCAGCTGGCGGCGAAGGGACGCGCCACCGCCCGGCTCTTCCTCGGCGCGCGCGGCGCTCCGCTGTCCCGCCAGAGCGCGTGGCTGGTGATCCGCTCCGCCGCCGAGCGCGCGCAGATCACCAGCGAGGTCTCGCCGCACACCCTGCGGCACAGCTTCGCCACGCATCTGCTGCAGGGCGGCGCGGACGTGCGGGTGGTGCAGGAGTTGCTCGGGCACGCGTCGGTGGCGACCACGCAGATCTACACGCACGTCTCGGTCGACGCGCTGCGCGACGTCTACGCGACCTCGCATCCACGTGCACGCTGAGGCTCTGCCGCGCGCCGCCCGGGTGCCGCGCATGCCCTGCGGATACAATCGAGCGAGCACGAAGGAGCAGGATGGCGGACAAGGCGACGAAGATCAGGTCGAAGGCGGCGAAGGGCGACACCCCCATCGGCCCGACCGGTCGTCCCTACCAGGGGTTCGCGACCCCCGCGCCGCTCGCGTCGCACGGACCCGCGCGCATCATCGCGCTGTGCAACCAGAAGGGCGGCGTCGGCAAGACGACGACCTCCATCAACCTCGCGGCGGCCCTGGCCGAATACGGCCGCAAGGTGCTGGCGGTGGACTTCGACCCGCAGGGCGCCCTTTCGGCGGGACTGGGCATTCAGACCCATGACGTGCCCACGGTCTACGACCTGCTGCTGGACACCAAGCGCGACCCGCGCGAGGCGATCGTGCACTCCGCGGTCGAGAACCTCGACGTGCTGCCGGCGAACATCGACCTGTCGGCTGCGGAGGTGCACCTCGTCAACGAGGTGGCCCGCGAGACGATCCTCTCGCGGGTGCTGCGGCACGTGTCGGGGGAGTACGACGTCATCCTCGTCGACTGCCAGCCCTCGCTCGGCCTGCTGACGGTGAACGCGCTGACCGCCGCGCACGGCGTGCTCATTCCGCTGGAGTGCGAGTTCTTCGCGCTGCGCGGTGTGGCGCTGCTGATCGAGACGATCGACAAGGTGCGCGACCGGCTCAACCCGGCCATCGAGCTCGACGGGCTGCTCGCCACGATGTACGATCCGCGCACGCTGCACTCCCGTGAGGTGCTGGAGCGGGTCGTGGAGGCGTTCGGCGACGACGTGCTCGAGACCGTGATCGGCCGCACCGTGAAGTTCCCCGACGCGTCGGTGTCGGGCATGCCCATCACCGAGTTCGCGCCGGAGCACGCCGCCGCCCAGGCGTATCTGCGACTGGCGCGGGAGCTGGTCGCCCGTGGCGCCGTCGCCTGAGCCCGCCGAGACCGCCGAGACCGCGTTCCGCGTCTCGCTGTCGAACTTCGACGGTCCGTTCGATCTGCTGCTGAACCTCATCTCGCAGCGCGAGCTCGACATCACCGAGGTCGCGCTGAGCACGGTCACCAACGACTTCATCGCCTATCTGCGTGAACTCGACGGCGGGGCCGAGCTCGATCAGGCCTCGGAGTTCCTGGTCGTCGCCGCCACGCTGCTCGACATGAAGGTGGCGGGTCTGCTGCCGCAGGGCGAGCTGGTGGATGCCGAATCCGTCGCGCTGCTCGAGGCGCGCGACCTGCTGTTCGCGCGGCTGCTGCAGTACCGCGCGTTCAAGGAGGTCTCGGCGTGGTTCTCGCGCTGCCTGCGGCGCGAGAGCGTGCGGCACGTGCGCGCGGTGCCGCTGGACGAGAAGCACCGCCGCAAGACCCCGGAGCTGGTGTGGACGCTCACCGCTGAGGACTTCGCCGCGCTCGCGCTGCTGGCCTTCGCGCCGAAGGAGCTGCCCACGGTCGGCCTCGACCATCTGCACGCGCCGCTGGTCAGCATCCGCGAGCAGGCCGCCATCGTGGTCACCCTGCTGCGCAGCACGGAGGCGCTCACATTCCGCGAGCTGGTGGCGGGCGTCACCGAATCCGGGATCGTGGTGGCGCGCTTCCTGTCAGTGCTCGAGCTGTACCGCCACGCGGCCGTGTCATTCGAGCAACTCGAGCCGCTCGGCGAGCTGACCCTGCGCTGGTCGGCCGAGAGCTGGTCGGATGAGCAGCTCGCGACGCTCGGAGCCGACTATGACCGATGAGGACCGCCCGATGACCGAGCAGGACACCATTCAGACGCCGCTCGCGGAGCGCGTGGAGGCGATCCTTCTGGTCGTCGACGAGCCGATCTCGCTGGTCGCGCTCGCCGCGGCGGTGCACGCCCCCGTGCCGGCGGTGCGGCAGGTGATCGAGACCCTCGTCGCGGACTACGACGGCGCGGGCGACGGGCCGCGCCGCGGCTTCGAGCTGCGCGAGGTGGGCGGCGGGTGGCGGCTGTACGTGCGCGAGGACCACGACGAGCTCATCGCCGACTTCATCGGCGGGCAGGCCCCGGCGCGGCTGTCGCAGGCGGCGCTCGAGACGCTCGCCGTGATCGCCTACAAGCAGCCGGTCACGCGCAGTCAGGTGGCATCCATCCGCGCCGTCAACGTCGACTCGGTCGTGCGCACCCTGCTCGCCCGCGGACTGATCACCGAGATGTTCGCAGATGCCGAGACCGGCGCGATCAACTACGGCACCACCGACCAGCTGCTGCAGCACCTCGGCATCAACTCGATCGACGAGCTGCCGCCGATCTCGCCGCTGCTCGATGACGGTGCCGACGGCTTCGACGAGGGAGTGATTCGATGAACATGGACCAGCCCGAGGGCGTCCGGCTGCAGAAGGCGCTCGCGAACGCCGGGGTGGCGTCGCGCCGCGTCATCGAGCAGTACATCGTAGAGGGTCGCATCCGCGTCAACGGCAGGACCGTCACCCAGCTCGGCACCCGAATCGATCCGGAATCCGACCTCATCGACGTCGACGGCACAGCCGTGCAGCTCGACGTCTCGAAGCGCTACGTGATGCTCAACAAGCCCACCGGCGTGGTCAGCACCATGAAGGACGAGAACGGCCGGCCCGACCTGCGCCGCTTCACCAAGGACTGGCCGGAGCGGCTGTACAACGTCGGACGCCTGGACGCCGAGACCAGCGGGCTGCTCATCCTCACCAACGACGGGGAGCTCGCGCACGTGCTCGCCCACCCCTCGTTCGGGGTGACGAAGGTGTACATCGCGAAGGTCACTGGCACCGTCACCGCGCAGACCATCGCACAGCTCACCCGCGGGATCGAGCTCGAGGACGGGCCGATCAAGGCTGACAAGGCGCGGCTCTTGGATGCTTCCCGAGGGTCGAGCCTGGTCGAGCTCACGCTGCACTCGGGGCGCAATCGCATCGTCCGGCGGATGATGGCGGCGGTCGGGCATCCAGTCGACGAGCTCGTGCGGCGCCAGTTCGGCCCGCTGCACCTGGGAACCCTCCCGGTCGGGCGGACCCGCGAGCTGACTAAAATCGAACGAGGCGCACTGCTGACCCTGTCGCGCCAGGATTCCCCGGCGCCCGCTGCGCCCGACACCGCGCAGCGCCGAGCGCACGACAGCCCTCAGGAGAACGAGTGAGCGATTCCAACGGAGCGCGCGCGGCGCAGCACGCCGCGCGGCTCTCGGGCACGGTGCGCATCGTCGGCGCCGGGCTGCTCGGCTCCAGCATCGGCCACGCGCTGCGCGCGAAGGGCGTCGACGTGGTGCTCGCCGACGCATCGCCCTCGCAGCTGCGCCTGGCCATCGACTACGGTGCCGGACGCGCGGCGCGCGACGACGACGCCCCGCGGCTGATCGTCGTCGCCGTGCCGCCGGATGTCACCGCCGACGTCATCGAGGCGGAGCTCGCCGCTCACCCTGACGCGGTGGTGACCGATGTCGCGAGCGTGAAGCTCGAGCCGTTCCACGAGCTGCGCCGCCGCGGCGTCGACCTCACCCGCTACATCGGGTCGCACCCGCTGGCCGGACGTGAGCGCGGCGGGGCGATCTCCGCGCGCGCTGACCTGTTCATCGGCCGCCCCTGGGTGGTCTGCCGCGACGAGGAGACCCGCCCGGCCGACCTCGCGCTGGTCGAGGCGCTGGCCCTGGATGTCGGCGCGATGCCGCTGGAGATGACCCCCGAGGAGCACGATCGCTCGGTCGCGCTGACCTCGCACGTGCCGCAGGTGGTCGCGAGCCTGCTCGCCGCGCGCCTCGCGCACGCTGACGAGGGCGCGCTGCGCCTGGCCGGGCAGGGCGTGCGTGACACCACCCGCATCGCTGCCTCGGCACCCGAGCTGTGGGTGCAGATCCTCGGTGCGAACGCGGCGCCCGTGGTCGAGCTGCTCGACGCGCTCGCGGTCGACCTCGCACAGGTCGCCGATGCGCTGCGTGCACCGGATGCCGCCGGCGCCCGCCGCACCGTGGCGGATGCCATCCGTCAGGGCAACGAGGGCGTGGAACGACTGCCCGGCAAGCACGGCCAGAACCGCCGCTTCGAGACGATGGTCGTCATGGTCGACGACACCGCCGGCCAGCTGGGCCGCCTGTTCGGCGAGCTCGGCGAGCTGGGCGTGAACGTGGAGGACCTGCGCCTGGAGCACTCACCGGGCGCCCAGTTCGGACTCGCCGAGATCAGCGTTGCGCCAGCCGCGCTGCGCGGCGCGATCGAGGGCCTGGAAGAGCGCGGCTGGCGGATTGCGGGGAGCACCAATGACTAGCCCTTCGACAGGCTCAGGGACCCAGGGGACAGGGGCCCAGGGGACAGGCGCCCAGGCGGCCGGCGCCGCGAAGATCGTCGCGATCGACGGTCCCGCCGGCTCCGGCAAGTCCAGCGTCTCGAAGGAGATCGCCCGGCGGCTGGGCTACGGCTACCTCGACACCGGCGCCGCCTACCGCGCCCTCGCCTGGCATGCGCTCGACCGCGGGGACGACACAGCGGATGCCGATGCGGTGCGCGCAGCGGCATCCGATTTCCCGTTCACTCAGGGACTCGACCCCGACCACCGTCTCGTGCACGTCGGCGACGTCGACGTGACCGCGGCGATCCGCGAGCCGCGCGTATCGGGTGCGGTGAGCGGTGTCGCGCGCGTGCCGGAGGTGCGCGTGCAGGTGAACGAGATGTTCCGCCGCATCGTGGCGGAGTCCGACTACCCGGCGGTTATCGTGGAGGGACGCGACATCACCACCGTCGTCGCCCCCGATGCGCCGGTGCGCATCCTTCTCACCGCGGCGCCGGAGGTGCGCGCCGCGCGCCGCGCCGGCGAGCTCGCCGGCGAGAACGCCGCCGCTGTCGCGGAAGCGCTGCACAAGCGCGACGCGTCCGACAGCACCGTCGTCGACTTCCTCAACGCCGCAGAAGGCGTGACGGTCGTCGACTCCACCGAACTTGATTTCGCGCAGACCATCGACGCCGTGCTCACGGTGATCGCCCAACGGCGCGACGCTGACAGAGGAGCTTGAACATGGCCGATGAAGAGTACACCGGCGCCCCCGACGACCTCGCCGAGAAGATGGCGACGCTCGATGAGGACTTCGCCGAACAGCGCGCCAGCGCCATGCGTGCGTCGCTGAGCGACTACGAGCTGGAAGAGGACGACGCCGCGCTGCTGGAGGGCATCGCCCTCGGCGAGGACGGCATCGAGTACTCGCCGGCCCTGCCGGTCGTCGCGATCGTGGGTCGCCCGAACGTCGGCAAGTCGGCGCTGGTGAACCGCATCCTCGGCCGACGCGAGGCCGTGGTCGAGGACACCCCCGGTGTCACCCGTGACCGCGTGACCTACAAGGCGGAGTGGAACGACCGCCGTTTCTCGCTCGTCGACACGGGCGGGTGGGAACCGGATGCCAAGGGCATCGACCGCTCCGTCGCTGCGCAGGCCGAGGTCGCCATCGACCTGTCGGATCTCGTGCTCTTCGTCGTGGACGCGAAGGTGGGCGCCACCTCGACCGACGAGTACGTCGTCAAGCTGCTGCGCAAGAGCGGCAAGCCCGTCTTCCTCGTCGCGAACAAGATCGACGATGCGCGCCAGGAGCCCGAGGCCGCCGCGCTGTGGAACCTGGGCCTGGGTGAGCCGCACCCGGTGTCGGCGATCCACGGCCGCGGGGTGGCCGACCTGCTCGATCTGGTGATCGCGAAGCTGCCCGAGGTCTCGGCGGTCGCGAAGGCGGAGATCGGCGGACCGCGCCGTGTCGCCATCATCGGCCGGCCGAACGTGGGCAAGTCCTCGCTGCTGAACAAGGCGGCGGGCGAGGAGCGGGTCGTCGTGAACGACCTCGCCGGCACCACCCGCGATCCGGTCGACGAGATCGTCGAGATGGGCGGCAGGATGTGGCGGCTGGTCGACACCGCCGGCATCCGTCGCCGTGTGCACCTGCAGCAGGGCGCCGACTTCTACGCCTCGCTTCGCACGTCGGCCGCCCTGGAGAAGGCCGAGGTCGCGATCGTCGTGCTCGATGTCTCGCAGCCGGTCAGCGTGCAGGATCTGAACATCATCGACATGGTGCTGGAGTCGGGCCGTGCGCTGGTGCTCGCGTTCAACAAGTGGGATCGCCTGTCGGACGACGACATGGAGAACAGCGACCGTCGCCGCTACCTCGAGCGCGAGATCGAGAAGGACCTCGCGCACGTGGCGTGGGCGCCGCGTGTGAACATCTCGGCGAAGACCGGACGCCACCTCGACAAGCTGGTGCCCGCGCTCGAGCAGGCGCTGGAGAACTGGGATCGCCGGATCCCGACCGGCAAGTTCAACGCCTTCCTCACCGAGCTGGTCGCCGCGCACCCGCACCCGCTGCGCGGGGGCAAGCAGCCGCGCATCCTGTTCGGCACGCAGGCGTCGACGCGTCCGCCGACGTTCGTGCTGTTCACGACCGGCTTCCTCGACCCCGGCTACCGCCGGTTCGTGCAGCGTCGCCTGCGCGAGCTGTACGAGTTCGAGGGCACGCCGATCGTCATCAACATGCGAGTGCGCGAGCGCCGTCAGCGCTGAGCGCGCCCCTTTGGGTCCCTGAGCCTGTCGAAGGGATAATGGCGTCGGATGCCGCAACACCGCGGCATCCGCTGCACCGCCCACGAGGCCCGCACGAGACGAGGATGCGATGACGCACACCCTGCCCCTGCCCGAGTTCGCCCACGAACGCGTGGAGGTGATCACGGGTCCGCGCAGCGGTCTGTTCATCGCCGTCGCGCTGCACTCGTCGGTGCTGGGCTCCGCTCTCGGCGGCGCGCGGCTGTGGACATACCCGCACTGGAGCGACGCCCTCGGCGACGCGCTGCGCCTGTCGGCGGCCATGACGCTGAAGAACGCCGCCGCCGGGCTCGACGCGGGCGGCGGCAAGTCGGTGATTCGCCTGGAGCCCGGTGAGACGCTCGACGCGGATCGCCGCCGCGACGCCTTCCTCGACCTCGGCGACGCCGTCGAGCTGATGGGCGGGCTGTACCGCACGGCCGAAGACGTCGGCTCGACCACCGACGACATGCTCACCGTCAGCGAGCGCACCGCGCACGTGGTGGGCCTGCCCTCGACCGTGGGCGGCTCGGGCGAGCCCGCCGGGCCGACCAGCCTCGGCGTGTACGCGTCGCTGCAGGCCGTGCTCGAGCGGGTGGCCGGAACGGCGGATGCCGCCGGTCGCCGCATCACGATCTCCGGCCTCGGTCAGGTCGGCGGCCGCCTAGCATCCCGTCTCGCAGAGCAGGGCGCCGTGCTCACGGTCACCGACATCAACCCCGCGCGGCGGCAGTTCGCCGACGAGATCGGCGCGACCTGGGTGGAGCCGGGCAGCGAGCATCTCGTCGCCGGCGACGTGTTCGTGCCCGCGGGGATCGGCGGGGTGCTCACCGACGAGGTCATCGACGCGCTGGACGTGCGGGCGGTCTGCGGGCCGGCGAACAATCCGCTCGCCGATCACTCCGGTGCCGACCGGCTGGCCCAGCGCGGCATCCTGTACGCGCCCGACTTCGTCGTGAACGCCGGGGGCGTGATCTATCTCGACCTCGAGGCCAAGCGCATCGGATCCAGCGACGAGATCATGCAGCGCGTCGCCGGGATCGGCGACACCGTGCGGCGCATCCTCGACGACTCCGCAAGCCGCGGGGTGACTCCGCTGCAGGCTGCGGAGGAGCTGGCCGCATCGCGGCTGCGTGCCGGCGCCGAGGTCGGCGCCCGCTGACGCACTCGGCGTCGAGTCGTGAAAGGCTGGGGGAGTGAGCATCGTTCCCCCAGCCGCAGACGAACCGCGGCGCCCGCACGGGCCGCGCGACCCCGGCGACGCCTGGGTCGTCGCGCCGTCGGGTGAGAAGTACTGGGGGCGCTTCGGCGCGGCTGGCGTCGTCGCCTTCGACCCCCGACGCGGCGTGCTGCTGCAGCACCGGGTCGGCTGGAGCCACTTCGGCGGCACCTGGGGCATCCCCGGCGGCGCGCTGCACGAGGACGAATCCGCCCTCGACGGTGCGCTGCGCGAGGCGCAGGAGGAGGCAGGCATTCCGGACGGTGCACTGCACGCCCGCTTCGCCCGCGTGTTGGATGTGGGCGTCTGGTCGTACACCACGGTCGTCGCCGATGTGCTGGCCCCGTTCGAGCCGGTCATCAGCGACCCCGAGAGCCTCGCGCTGGAGTGGGTGCCGGTCGCGGAGGTCGACCAGCGTCCGCTGCATCCCGGCTTCGCATCGGCGTGGCCGGTGCTGCGCGAGCTGCTGCTGACGCACCCGGCGATCGTGGTCGACGCGGCGAACGTGGTCGGCTCGGTGCCCGACGGCTGGTGGAAGGACCGCGCCGGCGCGGCTTCGCGCCTGCACGCGCGCCTGTCGGCATGGGCCGGTGGCGGGGTGCCGGCTGCGGTGCTCGGGCTCGAGGCCGACCGCTGGTATCCGCCGGTGTCGATGGTCGTGGAGGGAGCCGCACGCGAGATCCCGGATGCCGCCCCGCAGACCCATGGCGCGCGTGTCGCCATCGTCCGTGCAGCAGCTGACGGCGATGACGCGATCGTGGCGGAGACGGAGCGGTTGATCGGTGACGGCCTCGCCGTGGTGGCCGTCACCAGCGACCGTGAGCTGGTGACACGGCTGGAGCGGGCTGGAGCGGCCGTAGAATCGGCGGGTTGGCTGCTGCGTCAACTCGGCGCGTAGCCGCGCCGGGGAGTCAGAATGGCGGTCTTTCAGCGTCCGGCCGCGGCGGTGGAAATCTGCGTGGCCCCCAGGTGGGTGGATCGGCGGCCGGCACGAACATCACCCGCTGCATCGGCCGGTCGCGATAGGTGCGTCCGTTGGGGCTGACCCACTCCACGCTCCGGTCGGGCAGCTGCCGGGCTCGCCAGCGATGCTGGTCGGGGATGGACGGATGCTTGAGCGGATGATGCGATCCGCAGAAGTGCGCGAGGTTGTCGATTCGGGTCCGTCCGCCCTTGGCGTAGTCGTGATTGTGGTCGAGCTGGCAGCGGTGCACCGGCTGGCGGCATCCGGGGAAGCGGCAGTGCTGATCGCGTGCGCGGAGGAAGCGGGACATCGGCTCGGTGGGGGTGTAGGTGTCGGTCTCGACGACGAGGCCGGTCGGATCGCAGAACAATCGCGTCCATCCGGTGCGCGATCCGGCCAGCACCCGGGCGATGTCGGGATGCAGCGGGCCGATGCCGTCGAGCTCGGCGGGCCGGTCGTCTTGGCCTGCGAGGGTGGTGGCGGCGACCGTGACCTGGATTGTCGCGGTGATGTTGTCGAGCCCGCTGCCGTGCGCCGCTGACGGGTCGGATGCCAGCAGCAGATCGGCGAACAGGTCGGCGCGCAGCTGATCCATGGTGCGTGGGTCTGTCACGCACTCCTCTTCTGCGCACGCTGGCGCGCCCGGGTCGCCGTCGTTCGTACCGTCGTCGGCGCCGTCGTCCGTGTCGTCGGTCGTGCTGTCGTTCGTGCTGGCGTTCGTGCTGCCGTCGTCGGCATCCGCGACCACCGCCGCATCGTCCGGCGCCTCGGCGACCGGCACCCGGTCTTCGGGATGCCGCTTCATGTGCCGCGCCATCTTCGTCAGCCGATCGATGATGGCGACGCCGAGATATTCCGGCAGCACGGCCTGCAGCAGCACCAGGCCGTCGCCGACCGAGCGGATCGTGATCGCGCGCTCCGCGAGAGCGCGCTCGTGCTGCTCGACCACCGTGGCCCCGGCGAGAGCAGCAGCGATCTGCCGGGCATGGGCGCGGGTGCGGGCGGCGGTGTCGTTCTCGGCCACCTCGAGCACGGCGGCCTCGTAGAGGCGCAGCGTCTCGGCATCCACCACTCCGCTGTCGACCGCCTCGCGGACCGGCTGCGACTCTCGCAGGATCTCGCGGACGTGTGCCGGGCTGATGTCGCCGCTGCGGTGGGAGTCGCGGACGGCCGGGAACTCCTCGGCGAGCAGACGGGCGTCGGCGAAGGCGGCATCCATCGACCCTTTCGAGACGTGCCCGGCGGCCGCGTACTCTGCGACCATCGAGCGCTCGATGGCATCGCGATGCTGCGGAGACGCGGACACCTCGTCGTGCCAGAGCTCGCAGCGCTGGGCGAGCAGAGCGGACGACTGCGCTTGCAGCGCGGCTATCTCGCGCTGCTTCACCGTCCACTGATCAAGCAGCGCGATCCGCCGCGCGATCAGGGATTCCACCTCGTCGTCCATACTTCAAGACTAGAACGTATCTCCGACACTGGGAGGGCTGTCGGGTGATCTGTGGATAACTCGTCGTCAGCTGTTCTCGGCGTCCCGACCGCGCAGACGGTCGATCTCGCGGCGTTCCCGTTTGGTCGGCCGGCCGGCACCGCGATCGCGCACGGCGATCATCGCGCCCGGCTCACGCGGCGGCGTCCTGTCGTCATAGGCGGTCGTTGCGACGGGTGCTCCGACGCGCTTCGACAGGGTCTGGCGCACGATGAGGATGCGATCGAATCCCGACATCCGCACCCGCACCTCGTCGCCGGGCTTGACGGTCTGCGCGGCCTTGGTGCGTTCTCCGCCGACGCGCACGTGTCCGGCGCGGCAGGCGGTGGTGGCGGCGGAGCGGGTCTTGTACACGCGGATGGCCCAGAGCCAGCTGTCGACGCGGACCGGTTCCACGGCGTCAGTCATCGGTCACGCTCCCTCTCAGCCCTCCACCGTCACCTCGGCGACCTCCCCGTTCACCTTCAGGTGCACCGCCGGCCAGAAGCCCGCGGGGAAGTGCTCGCCGCACGAGTCGGTGAAGTGCAGGACGGTGGAGTCGTCGGTGATCTCGATCGTGTCGAGCACGAGATCGTCGGCGGCCTGGTCGAGGTCGGTGTGAGAGGGGGCGCTCTCGCTGAACTGCGTCACCACGGCATCGGATGCCCGGCGCCGCACCGCGTCGAGATCGTCGACGAGGCTGTGCACGCGCGGGATCAGGATGCTGACGCTGTCGGCATCCGCGCCGTCGATCATCAACTCGACCTCGTGACCGTCGATGGTCAACGTGCCCGCGAACCAGTCGTGGACGACGATGTCGCCGTCGTCGAGCGTGGTCTCAGCGCGATGCAGCCGCCCCAGCTCGGGATCGTCGATGGTCTGCGGGGGTGTGCTCATGTCGCCACCGTAGTGCCTGCGGTGCGGGCAGCCTCGGTGCGCAGCACGCGCGTCACGAGGACCCGTGTGGTGCGGATGGCCGGACCGCGGGTGAAGCCGGCGGCGAGGAAGGTGGCGAGCGTGCCGTGGAAGAGGTCGTTCGAGCGGTGCGAGCCGGTGGAGGTGTCGACGGGGTACGCCTCGAGGACTCGTGCGCCGTGGCTGCGCGCATAGTCGACGGCGGATGCCAGCATCGTCGCGCTGAGGCCCCGGCCGCGGTGCTCGCGACGGATGACGAAACAGGTCACCGACCACACGCTCGAGTCGTCGAGCGGTTCGTCGGTCGCCGCGGCGATCGCGCGGGTGTGCAGGATGCGCTGCTGCACGGTGCGGGGTCCGACGCGAATCCATCCTGCGGCGGTGCCGTCGACGTAGGCGACGAGACCGGGCGGGGGACCGGTGCTGATGTCGGCGCGCAGCATGTCGCGCCGCTCGTCGAGAGTGGTCTCCTGCCAGTCCTTGTTGCGGAGGATCGGCCAGATGCATTGACAGCTACGCCCGTCTCCGCCGCCCGACAGGGCGTGCTGCACGTCGTCCCAGAGCTCGATCGTCGCAGGGGCTGTCGTCGTCGTCGCCATGCACGCACGCTACGCGCGGGCGCCGACATCGACAATCACCGCTCGCGCCACGCCCGACCGCATCGGTTCGCGACCGCCGATTCCGTCGGCTAGGATAGTGGAGTTGCCCGCGCTTCGGTGCGGACTGCCACGGGCTGTGGCGCAGCTTGGTAGCGCACTTGACTGGGGGTCAAGGGGTCGCAGGTTCAAATCCTGTCAGCCCGACCAGATAAGGCCCGGAAACTCGCAAGAGTCTCCGGGCCTTCTGCATGTCCGGGAAATGTCAGGGGCTCCAAAAGGGCTCCAGTTGTCCACAGCCTCTGCCAGGATGATGGCATGAGTCTGCTCGACCGGATACTCAAGGGAATCACTGATGATGTAGACCCTGGCGAAGCTGAGCCCGAGTATCTACAGCTGTATGAGTCGGAGAGCGCGCCGCTCGATGGCGTCTTCGCGGTACTACACGAAAAGCTCAACGGGCACTTCAAGTTCATGAACTACAAGATGAATCAGGGGCGACACTTCAACGCCGAGGACAGTCGTCAACTGCTTGAGGTGATGCGTGAGATCAGCAGCATTCGGAAATCGCTGAAGCGAGTAGGTGTCCAGGTGACGTTGCGGGATGACTATCAGAGCGTCATCTCCAAGTGCAACATGTTCCTCGTCCACTCGGGCGGGAGCACCATCCCGGACGACATGGACCCGATCGAGATCGAGCGGTTCGAGCCGGTCCTCTTCTCTCTCGACCGTGCTCCACAACGAAAAGGAAGTGAGCCCCAGGCCCTTACTCTCGTCGGCGAGGGCTCTTTCGCAATCGTCCACAGGTTTGAAGACGAGATGTACGGAATCCCGATCGCGGTGAAGCGGGCAAAGCCAAACATCAGCGACAGAGATCTCGAGAGGTTCCGCAGCGAGTTCGCATTGTTGAAGGAGATCCGCTTCCCATACATCGTGGAGGCATATCGATACGACGAGGACCGCAACTCCTTCACGATGGAGTTCTGCGACGAAACGCTCGGTGAGTACATCCGACGTAACAACTCGACCCTGCCTTGGGCTACGCGCAAGCGCGTGGCCCTACAGTTCTTGTACGCGCTCAACTATCTACATCAGCGCGGCACGCTTCACCGAGACATCAGCCGCAGCAACGTGCTGATCAAGCACTTCGACCGCGGAGCGGTTCAAGTCAAGTTGTCGGACTTCGGCCTCCACAAACTGGAGGACTCCGAGTTCACCAGGACCGAGACGGAGCTGAAAGGGTCCGTCATTGACCCTGCCCTTGAATCATTCAAGAATTTCGCTGCGACCAACGACATCTACGCGGCGGGCATGCTCGTGTCATTCATCTTTACCGGGAGGGTCGCGTTGGGTGCTAGCAAGGGGGCGGCTGGACAGGTCGTAGCGAAGGCAACCCACAGTGATCCGGCTCCGCGTTACCAGAACGTGGCGGAGATGATCGTTGCCGTTGAAGCACTCGACCTCCCGGAATCATCCACCTTGCGAGACTCTCCGGCTTAGCTGACAAGCTGTCGCACCGGAGCGACCGCAGCGCTGGCAGCGGAGATGTGCGCAGAGAACGCCGCGCGGTGAGCGCTGAAGTCGCGTGGCCGGACGTGCGCATAGACCTTGTCGGTGATGGCGTAGCTCGCGTGGCCCATCGCCCGGGATAGCTCGTGCATGTCGAGCGCGCGGGACTCCAGGGCGAGCGTGGCGAAGGTGTGGCGCAGCTCGTGAAAGTGCAGACCGTCGAGACCAGCGCGGGTCGCCGCTGGCTTGAACGTGTACCGATAGAAGCCCTTGGGGTCGAAGACGCGCTCGTAGCTGAGCTTGTTGTGCCCCGGCACCTTCCCCGGCCACAGGCCCGCTTCCAGGTCGTCGCGGTGCGGATGGTTGCGCAGGTACGAGCTGAGATCGCGGAACAGGGTCTCGTCCAGGATCGGCACGTCGCGCACGGCTCGCGCTGTCTTCGGCGTCCCCACGCGGTAGCCCTTGCTGGTGTGGGTCATGTTCCGCCGCACCTGCACTTCGCCACGGCGCAGGTCGATGTCACGAATGCGGAGCGCGGCGACCTCGCCAATGCGTAGCCCGGTCAGAGCGCCGAATCGCACCAGCAGGTCGTAAGGTGGCTGTGCAGTCAGCTCGGCACTGAGCCGGTTGACCTCCTCGACCGTGAGGAATCGCGCCTCAGCGGTGTCCGCCTTCGGCTTCGTGACGGCGATACAGGGGTTGAACGGGATCAGCCGGTGCGCGTAGGCGTAGGAGAACACCTTCCGCACCACCTTGTAAGTGCCGAGCACGCTCGTCTCGGTGCGCTGCTTGCCGTCGGCCTTCGGCTTGGCGCGGAGCGTGGCGAGCCAGTCATCGATGTCCGCCGCCTTCAGAGTCGAGATGCGACGGTTCCCGAACGCGGGATAGGCGTGAACGCGCAGTGCGATCTCGTAGCCGTCGAGAGTCTTCTGCTTCAGGTGCGCGCTCGCGGTGATCATCGCCTCTGCCGCCTGCCGGAAAGTCTTCGACCGGCCTGCAAGGTGCTCGGTCGAGTTGCCGTCTGCAAGCTCACGCTCGATCTTGTCGCGGTGTCGCTCTGCCTCGCGCTTCACGTAGAAGGTCTTCTTGCGGAAGGTGCCTGCCTGAGGGCGCCAATGCACGACGTAAGCTGTGCCCTTGGACGTCTTCCTGGTGGTTATGTGTGCCATCGGTTCTTTCTCCTTGGCTGGATGCGGGTCAGCGGGTCGGCCTGGGGTACTCGCCGGGGAGCGCGCGGGCGACGGGTTCCATGGCTCCGAAGTCGCCCAGCGGCCAGTGCGGTGCGTGGGGCGGCTCCCAGATGTAGCGACCCCAGACCCGAACGCCACCGTCCTCACGGCGCATCCGGGTCACGACAATGGGGCACTCGGGCTCCAGCACGACAATGTCGCCGGGCTGGAGCCGTCGCGCCTCGACCGGCTGAGTGTCCGGCTTGAGGTTGTACCTCGTGCCGAGCGTCTTCCGGTCGGGGAACGGGCGGTGCACGGTGATCATTCCCCTGGAGCGGTCGGGACCGCGCGAGTGAACGTCTTGTCGGTGCGGATCGGGCCGATCACCCATGGCATCTGCCGCTGGTACGGCGACTGCACGGTGAAGCGCACCAGACCGGGAGCGCTCGGGAAGGTGGATGCCTTCTCGATCCGGACCGGTGCGGAAGGTTCCTTGGTGATGTGGTCGTGCCGCGCGTAGATCAGATCGCCGACCTGGAGTTCGCGAGCGGTGGCGGTCGCACCCGGTGTGAATGTGTGCTTGGGCATGGGTGTTTCTCCTCTGGTTAGGCGGCGCGGGAGCGCTCGTGGTTGTCCTTGGTGGGGTCGATGATCTGGATGGCCGGCACGGGAGGGCGCGACAGGATACGGCTGACGACGGGGGAGGTCCAGCGTCCGCCGCGCTTGGTCGGGTAGCCCTCGGCGGCGAGCACGTCGGCGATGTGCTGCATGGTCTTGCCTCGGGCGCGCAGCTCGTTCATGCGAGCAAGGGCGTCCTGCTCCTCGGGGACGGGGTACAGCCCGCCGTCGCGCGCGATGTAGCCGTAGGGTGCAGGGCCGACAGCACGGCCACCCTTCGCAGCCTTGGCCTTGCGACCGTCGCGCAGACGTTTGACGATGATCGCCCTGTCCAACTCGGCGAACACGCCCATCATCTGCCGCATGGCGGTGCGCATCGGGTCGTCGGGGTCGTCGCGCTTGACCTCGCCGCTGTCGGCGGAGTGCACGGCGCGGTTCCGTCGCCAGACCTCGGCGAGGACGGCCTCTTCCACCGTGAGCTTGCGGCTCAGGCGGTCGAGCCGCGCCACGATGAGCGCATCCACGTTGCCTTCCTGCAAGGTGGCGAGCGCCGACATGAGGCCGTCGCGCTGGGTGGCCTCGAGGGTGCCCGAGACGCCCTCGTCGCGGTAGACGCCGACGACGCGCAGGCCGTGAGCCGTGGCGAAGGCACGACAGGCCTTCTCCTGCACATCGAGACCGAAGCCGTCGAGCTGGCTCGCGCTGCTTACGCGCAGATAGAGGATGGCGTTCATGGGGTTCTCCCTCCTGGTGATTCCGGGTCTGCCGCCGTTTCCGAAGAACTGGCGGCGAGACGAACTATCCTCGAACATATGTACGAAAGCAAGCGGCGCGGCGAGTCTCGTCCTCGACGTGAGATCGGTCCCGTGGCTACGTTGGCGCAGGTGTGGTCGGAATGGGGCGGACCGCAGGGGAGTGCTCAGGGCGGGATATCTTCACCAGGCGGTGCGTCCCTGTGTGGCTCCGTGCCATTCCCGTTCCTCTCGGTGACCAGATCGAACAGACGGCGAGCGTAGATCTCCGCTTCGAGCCACAGATCGGGGTCGTCTGCCTCGATCAACAGCCGTTCGATAGCGATACCGAACTGCCACCGCTTGCGTACCCGGTCGAGGTTGCTCATCGCCGTTTCCGTCGGCTCGGCTGGCTCATGGTGGCCTCGGTGTTGCGCGCTCGCCGCCCGCCATTTGCGCTCGGCGTTTAGGCGGCGCTCTGCCTCCCGCACCCGGCGCACTTCGTCGTCCTCGCGGTCCTGCTGGGAGCGCATTGCGGTGTCGTCGTTGCTTCGGCCGGTAGCGCGCTGGCGAGCCGGTCGTGCAGCGGCGACGCCCAGCGCCTCCTCCTCGGCGGCGATCATCTCGGCACGGGTGCGGCTGTCACCCTGTGGTGTGCTCCGACGGGCACGCTCGACCTCGCGGAACACGGCGCGGTCGTGGCGGCTCTGCTCCTCGCGGGGGACGAGCGGCGTCGTGTCGTCATCGATGACAACTTCTGCATCCCAGATGTTCGGATCGTCTACGACGTTGAGGTCCATGATGACGTCCGAGCTGATGCCGCCACCCGGATTCACCGCCTTCATGCCGCCTTCGCCGTCGTCGACGAATGCAGGGTTGCCGTCCTCGTTTACATAGGCCGTCAGCACGGCTCGCTCGAAAGGGCTCATCGCCTTCGGCTGAAGCTCCAGAATGTGCTTCTCGCTCACGCCCGATCGGTTGAGCAAGTCCTGTGCAATCTGCGTGCGCGTTTTCACGTCGATGTCGGGGTTGGCCATCAGCTCCACGAGCAGGTCGGCGGCGTACCCGGATGCCTCCTGGATGCGCTGAGCCGCCTTCGCCTTGGCCTGACGCGTCGCCCCGCCGTGGACGACGCAAACTCGGAGACCGCGCATGGCAAATCTGCGGCACTGTTCGCCGGTGTGCTTGCTGTGCGCCGTGCACTGGCGCTTTGGTGACAGGTACATGTCCTGAATCGAAGTCACCTTCGGGTGTGCATCACCTTCGGGGTTCTGTCGCTTGTTCTTCTTGCTGCTCATCTCAACTCTCCAACTCTGTTTCGGCGTGATCTGTCTTCTTCTTCTGGGGCTTCGCGGCTATCGATGCCGCGCCGCGCCCTTATAGGCGCGTCGGCGCGATCAATCGGGACACGCCGTCGGCGCGATTCGGCGCGATTCGGCGCGTCGGCGCGATTGGTTCATTCCGCGTCCTCCTTCGTGACGGTGAGCTTGGCCGGAGACACATAGAAGTGCAGGTTCTTTGTGCCCTCTTTGTCGATGCGGATCGTGCCGCGCTGCTCTCCCAACTTGATCGCCGACGACAGCTCGGAGTTGCCGCACAGCTTGGCCTCGCGCAGCTCGTTCAGGCCGAGACCCGGATTCGCGGCGATGTGAGCCTCGACCACCGACAGGTGACGCTCGCCCTTGCTTTCGGCACGGGTGACGGTGCCGGTGCTGAGGCGACCAGTCGGGGCATCGAACTCCAGCGAGACCTCATCCAGACCGACGCCGTTGCGCCCCTCGGCGCGGAAGAAGCGACGACCTGAGGCGTCCTTGGTCAGGAGCCAACGGGCGTCAGCGTCGTCGTCGACCACAGTGGCGCCACGGCCGTGTTCCGCGCCGACTTCGTGTTGTGCGCGCCCGGTGTGGACTGGCATGAGCGTGCCGATGACGCCGGTGCGCTCGACGATCTCGTCAATGGTGTCCAGGAACACCCTGACGTCGTCGTTGGCGTTCTCCGATCCGAAGCCTTTCAGCGCACGCCCGAAGGGGTCGATGACCCAGTAGACGATGTCGCGCTCGGTGAGCCACCGCACGACATGCTCGCGGTGGAACTCGTTGGCGAGCGAGAAGCCTTCGCCGCGTAGCGACTCCAGGAAGATGCGATCGGCGTTGCGCACACCGAGCGCGCCGTACATGTCGAGTGCATCGTCCTCGGTCAGTTCGTAGTCGAAGATCCCGATGTTGCCGGGGAGTTCTGCAACCTCGAACCGCTCCAGGAACGGCTCACTGTCCGCCAGGGAGCGCACGAGGTTGCCCGCCAGAGTCGTCTTGCCCGCCTTAAACTGAGCGGTCAGCGTCGCCTTGTGCCCCTGCATCTGCAAGCCACGAACGATCGCGGGCTTGACCTCGCGCGGCTTGACCAGCGCTTCACGGAGCGAGACAGACGCGAAACCGGTGAAGGTGGACTTTGCCGCTTTCGCAGCCAGGTGCCGCTGGGCTTCTAGCTCGATTTCCTTGCTAC
The DNA here is from genome assembly GCF_037145155.1 of Microbacterium sp. USHLN186. Taxonomy (NCBI): domain Bacteria; kingdom Bacillati; phylum Actinomycetota; class Actinomycetes; order Micrococcales; family Microbacteriaceae; genus Microbacterium; species Microbacterium sp. USHLN186. Next base: position 231,193 of record NZ_JBBCYA010000004.1, on the reverse strand, counting down.
GGATTCGCGCCGCCACATCGACCTCGCGCCGCTTCTCGTCGTCCTCCGCGCGGCGCATCCAAGACGGTTCATCGCCGTTGTACATGGCCTCGACCTCGGCGGCGCTGATGTGCACGTTCCGCGCGGTGTTCTCCGGCTTGAACAGGGCGGCATCGTCAGACGGCACGGTATCCCGCCTTCCTTGCGGCAGCAGCGGTGTACTGCGCAGCCAGCTCGGTCACGGTCGCCTTGTCTACGGCGACGGCTTCGGTCACCGAGTGCCCAGCGGCGAGATGGTCGCGCACGTCCTTGCCGGTAAGCGCCGTCGCGATCACGATGCCGTCCTCGGGTACGCCGGCAGCGAGCAGCAGATGCCACCGCCGCCGCACGTCGTACGCGCCGGGTATGTCGCGGTCGGTCCACAGCACCACACGCTCAGCGCCGCGCAGCCACGCCGCCTGCTCTGGCGTGACGTGTCCCGCACCTTGGTGATGCGAGGTCGTCGCGTAGCCGAGCGCCGTCAGCGCGTCGCAGTCTGCCTCTCCTTCTGTCCAATGCACGATCCGGCCGTCAGCGACCGCCGCGAGCACGGCGGGAAGGTTGTAGAGGATCGAATCGGCCTCGGCGGGCTTGCGCCGCTGGTCGATGGGCAGGGCTGCATTCGGGTTGAAGTAGCGGAACGTCTTCTGCCGGCCACCGGGGCGCGGGTTCAGAATCTCGTATCGCACCTTCTCGAACAGCACTGTGCCGTGTGGGTCGGTGAATGGATAGCGGCAGACTTCCCGCGTCTGCTCGATGTACTTGCTCATGGTGTCCTCTGGGGTCGCCCTTGGTGAACGAATTTGGAATTGGTTCAGCAGAGGACACTTACGGCTGCACCGCCTCGACGGAGCGCGCGGCGATGAACTCGCGAATCTGACGGCCTGAGTGGCGAACGGCCGCGCCGGACAGGCGCACGCATCCGAGTCGCTTGGCGTGCCTGGCATCGATGACCTGGCGCGGCGAGAGCGTCAGCAGCTCGGCGGTCTGCTCGGTGGTGTACAGGCGCTCGTCTTCGAGGACGAGAGTGCCGAATCCGTTTCGGCGGACTTCGTTGGGGTCTGTCGTAGACATTGGAATGCTCCTCGGGAGAACACACCGAGAGGAGTCCAGAAACGACAAAAGCCGAGCCGGAATCCTCTCGACGTGAATTGTCGAAAGTGGATTCCGTTGCTCGGCCAGACGTCCGCAGCTTGGTTTTATAGGCGTCTCCCGCGAGTCGTACTCACTTCGGGAGCAAATAGCCTGCCCTCTGACTGCTTCTTCGCTATCTTCGATTTCTCGAAGAGCTGGCCGCTATTCGCCGTCGAGTCTGTCTCTGCATCTCGTCCGGAACAGCGGGGTACTGCTCATCTTGTTCAGTTGTCGGTGCTCCGGGGCTGCCGGGGCGACATCACTCTACTACGGGTGCTCTTGGTGCCGCTTCGTGGGCTGTCGTTTGCCCTTCTCGTCGCGTCTCCACATCAGATTGGAGGCCGCACAGTTGTGGCGGTTGCCGTCTCGGTGGATGACCTCGCGGTGCCGGTAGAGCGGGCGCGGGATCGGTACCCAGGCGCGGGCGACCAGGATGGACACCGGTACCCACGGGGATTCGCGGCCCCGGTCGCGCGGGGTCAGGTCAACGCACGGCTCGCCGCGCACTGTCCGCGCTTTCAGCGGCTGGCCGGATCGCTTGCCGTACACGGTTCCATGCTCGTCAATCGTGTAGCCGGGGAAACCGGCGACCGAACGCCGGTCTGGGCGGACGAGTAGTCTTCCTCTCGTCGGGAGCCTGTTCATCTCTTGACCTTCCTTGATAGGGATCTCCGGCCCCGCCGACTTCGGTTGGCGGGGCCACCTGCATTCGTCAGCCGATGAGCCCTGCGGAGCGGCCAAACGCGAGAGGCATGATCGAGTACAGGTGCTGGGTGCGCTCGACGGGGTCCGCGAGGTCGGCGCGCAGGGTGCTGGCCTCTCTGGCCATGCCGCGCAGCACCGGTCTGAGTACCAGGGCGAACGCGGCCAGCAGTACCGCACGCCTGCAGGCACACCGCGTGACCTGAGCGTGGGCGAGCGGGCGCGGCTGATGCGCCGCGACGGCATCGCCAACCAGGCAACGCCCACCCACCCGGACGAGCCGATGGACTACGGCGAACGTCTCGCCTGAGGGCACCGCCGCGCCCACGAGAATGGCGCGTAACCAACACGAACGCCATCGGAGGGGAGTCGCCAAGCTGGTGGTGTTCTACGTGGTGAGCGCCAGCACGGTCGGTGGCGGCTTCGCGCCCGGCCTTCTCGGTTTGAGCGGGTTTCGAGCGCCGCACCGCGTGATCGCTACGAGGTGGGAGGTACCCGCGCGGCACCTCACGAAAGCATGGGGCCGCATATAAGATCACGATGCTGGGAAGGGGATGGCTCGTGACAATGGACTCTGAGGGGTCGGCCGACCGAGACGTGCCGCGGCGTTCAGTCGAGGCTGACGCGTCAGATTCTGGGACAGTGCATCGCAGCTCGGATGCCGCCTTGCAGTCGAACTATGACCCCTCCATGGACGAGGTCTGGGATCGACTCGACGAGCTCATGCACAATCAGCCGACGGTGGTCTCAGCCAAGGCGGCTACTTCGCCTAAGCTTTCCGCGGCTGAGGCATCGCGCAAGAAGCGGAGGAGACGCGTCCTCTTTCGTACTCTGGACACACTCGCCGTTCTGCTGTGGGTCGCCCTTTTCCTCAAGCTTTTCGTAGCGGATATCGATCGCATCGTCGTTCAGGCAGTTGCGCCCAGTCTGCTTTGGCTGCTCGACCTTCGCTTCTTCCTCGCTCTTGGCGGCCTTGCTGTGTTGTTGATATTCGCGCGCGTGAAAAAGGTGGGTTGGAGCATGCTCTACATCGCCTGTTTTCCACTTATAGTCGTAGTTTGGAAGCTCCCAAAGCTAATCGCGGTGAATTTGAAGCGCCCGGCAATCTCCTTCGGGATACTGAATGTTCTCACCAGCTTCATTCTTGGCTTCACGCCAGTTGTGGTGGTGCTAGCGGTTGCGTGCTTGGCTTCACTTCTTATCGCGTTGGGACGTGAACCGATTGCCATCGGCGCAGGAATCGGCATCATGTTCTTACTGCTTCTTGTCTGGCTGTTCCTCTCGGTGAGGAACGGACTTCGGCCCGGTCGATTCATGTCGACGCAGCAGAAGTGGATATCGTCAATTACCGCCTCGAAGTTTTTCGAGATGTTCCGTGGGCCTACGGACGGGCTCCGCCCAAACAATGCTCGCCTTTGGAACTCTGAAAACGCCAATCAATATATTTCCAACGCGGGCATAGGTCTGATGATGGCTCGCGCTACCTACTACTGGGCATACTCCCTGGATCAGTACAGGAGGAGCCCTGCGCGAGTATTGTTCAGCGGGCTCGCGGTTTTGACGTTGGTCGTGGAAGTGGCTCTAGCCTTCGCGTTCATCAACTATGGACTGTGGAAGGTTGACGAGTCGCAATTCCAGATATCCGGTGATCCTTCTTTCTGGACATTCCTTTACTACTCGTTTGCAGGCTGTTGGTTCGGTGAGATCGCCGCCGCCGCGCCTGTCGGTGAGGTTGCCGTCGTAGCCAAGATCGTCAACGGGGTTCTTGGCGCGCTGGTCATCCTCACCGTCGTGGTGACGCTGTTCGTCAGCTACAAAGACGGAAAGTCTGATGAGGAATCGCGACTGGCGGTGCGAGCGCTACGCACGCGGGCGGACACATTGGCAACGCAGGTGGGCGCAAACTTCGCTGATTCTCTCGAAGATCTCGAGCGGCGGCTCGAAGCCATTGGCTGGGGACTACTGGGTGTCACATCCTGGCTCGCAGCGAGGGTGCCTTCAGAGTGGGACGCCGACCAGAACAACGCGCGATAGGGCTGCGAGGGGCTCCGAAAGGGCTCCAACGACGCCTGACGTAGCTTCCCGAGTGCTCACGTCGGCTCTCCCGGAGCCTGCCAAAAAGCGCGGAAACACGGGGAGAGGCGGGAAGGGACGAGAGCTGTCGTTTCTCTCGGAAACCGGGTCGGGGCTGACTGGGGGTCAAGGGGTCGCAGGTTCAAATCCTGTCAGCCCGACGTAGACGCAAACAGAAGGGTCGGTCCGTGAGGACCGGCCCTTCTTTTTTGCGTCTACTCGCGTTCGTAAAGCGGGGCCACGCGGCGCCGACAGGCTCCGCGCGCCGCTTTCGTTTTCGATGGGACCCGCTTCGTGAACGAGCGGCGCGTGGAGGGCGCCGTGGGGATGCAGCCCGACGTAGGGGCTGTTGGCAATACTGTTTGCAGAACAGCTAGAAGTAATTGAAAATCACGAAGGCCCGCTGCGATTTGCAGCGGGCCTTCGTGATTTCTGTCTCTTGGGGGAGCGGTTCCGTCGTTCTTCGCCGCGGATGTCTATGAATGCGGGCGATCTGGCTGTTTCAGCGTGATTTCGGGGTCGCCGAACACCTCTTGGTGTTGCGGGTGAGTCTGCTGCAGGGTTCCGTGCAGCGACAGCGTCAGATGGTGTTCGCGTCCGTCATGTTCGCAGGGGCTGAGGATCGGCGGACCGCTTGAGGTCTTTCGTGTTGCGGACGCGGAGGTCACCGTCGCCGGTGGTTTTCGTGTACCTGTTCAGCCATGCACGGTCGCGGCGTCGCACGGTGGCTGGCCCGCTGGGCGTGTTCTTGCGCGCGCGTCGCAGTTCGTCATCGAGGAACGCTGCGATCTTGCGGATGTTGTGGTATACCAGCAGCACGGTGATGAGGATCTGTGCTGCGCTGATTCCCCGCACCCGGCGGCGGCTGGCGGTTTCGATGTCCTCATCGCCCGCGGCCTTCAGCTGCTGGTTCTCCGACTCGACCGTGTTGCGGGCGTGGTCGTGGAACTCTTCCCATTCCTCGGTGCCGTAGTCGAACGCCTGCGCCGGCTGTTGCATCTCGGTGAGGTCGAACGCGGCGGAATGCTTCGTGCAGATCGTGTCAAGGAACTCCTGCTCGAGGGTTTCCGGCTCGACATGCGGGCGTGCCTTTTTCGCGGCTGACTTCATCATCTCGCGGAGCGGACAGGTGACGGTCGGGCTCGGGCCCAGTGCGGGACAGCGCAAGATCGCCTTCCCGCCGGGGGTCTTCGCCTTTTCCTTGACGTGCAGAGCGAACGCTTTTCGGCTTTCGATGCGCGCGCGATAGGTCGCGATGTCGATGACGTCTTTCTGCACGTCCTCTGTCGCGGTGAGGAGCGGCTTGGGCGTGGACGGACAGTACATGTCGCCTTCGACGGCGAGCGCCCCGTGCTGCCCGCCCTTTACTCCGAGTCGGTCTTCTTGTAGTCGGTGGAGGGGGTGAACCCGGTCGCGAGTGCGGGCTTGAGGAGGCGAGACGGGACACTGTTCGCCCAGTACTGTTTGTCGGCGTCGGCCACACCGGGTGTCATCCCGAGGGTTGCGGCGTTTCGGAGGAGGTCGACGGCTTCTTCGGCGACTTCACGGTTGGGGATGCTGAGGCTGGCGGCGACGACGAGCGTGGGGAAGCGCTTCGTCCCTGGGGCTTCGGAGTCCACTCGGACGGCGAGGTTCGCGACCCATCCCCATTCGAAGATCTTGCCGGCGTTGGCTTTGTCCTTCGGGTTGGTCTGGTCGACTTCGCCGCGCTTGTAGTCGGTGCGCTGGCCATTGGCGATGTGCCAGCCGATGAACGCGTCAACGGGCCCGGGGGCAAGTTGGCCAAAGTTGCTGGTACGGCGTTCGACGGCAATCTTGTCCTTGATGGTGTTGTGGGAGTATCCGCGGGTTGTCGGGGTGCCTACGTAGGTCTGGTCGAATGACACGTCGAGTTTCTGAAACTGGCGGCGGATGGTGCGCGGCTGTTCCATGACTGACTCGCCCCGGCATGTCCGGAGACAGGATTCCTTGGAAGGATCTGTCTTATGGGACGTCCCAGTAAGTATCCGCGCGAGCTTCGTGAGCGCGCTGTCCGTATGGTCGCCGAGGTGCGGGCCGATTATCCGAGCGAGTATCAGGCGATGACCGCGGTCGCGCAGATGCTCGGCATCGGGTCGCCGGAAACGATTCGCACCTGGATCCGTCGGGAGCAGGTCGACGCGGGAGACCGGCCCGGTGTGACGACCGACGCGACAGTGGAGATCAAGCGCCTGAAGCGGGAGAACGCCGAGCTGCGGCGGGCGAACGAGATCTTGAAGGCGGCTTCGGCTTTCTTCGCGGCCGAACTCGACCGGCCACACAAGCGATAGTCGCCTTCATCGACGAACATAAGGACCGCACCGAGGGCGGGCTCCGATGGGGTGTCGAGTCGATCTGCGCTGTGCTCACCCAGCACGGTGTGAAGATCGCCCCATCGACCTACTACGACGCCCGCGGGCGCGGACCGTCATCCCAGGCCGTGTCGGATGAGCGGTGGAAGCCGATCATCCTGGCCGCGTGGCAGGCGCACCGCAAGGTGCTCGGGGCGCGAAAGCTCTGGTTGCGGCTCCGCCGTGACGGTCACGATATCGCCCGGTGCACGGTCGAGCGCCTCATGCGTGAGCTGGGGATCGCCGGCGTGCTCCGTGGGAAGCGGAAGCGTCCCGTTGACACGGATCCGCGCGAGACCAGGCCCGCGGACCTCGTCGACCGCCACTTCGCTCGGTTGCGCACGAACCAGCTCTGGGTCGCCGACTTCACATACGTGTGGACGTGGTCCGGATGGGTCTACGTCGCGTTCGTCTTCGACGCGCACTCCCGCCGCATCATCGGCTGGCGCGCCGCGACGAGCATGACCACCCCGCTCGTGCTCGACTGCCTCGACATGGCCCTCTTCACCCGACGCCGCGAAGGCGTCACCGGGTTCGAGGGGCTTACGCACCACACCGACGCGGGCAGCGTCTACACGTCAATCGCCTTCACCGACCGGCTCGTCGACGAAGGCATCGACCCGTCCGTCGGGTCCGTCGGCGACGCCTACGACAACTCTCTCGCGGAGTCGCAGATCGGGCTCTACAAGTCCGAACTCATCCACCACGAGGGTCCCTGGCGGGACGTCGACCAGGTCGAGGCGGCGACCGCGTCCTGGGTGCTCTGGTTCAACTCCGAACGCACCCCCGGCTCCATCGACGACCTCACACCTCTCGAGGTCGAGCAACTCGACTACGCTCGCAACGAACCGGTTGAAAAAGCCGGCTGACACCAGCAAACAGCTCTCCGGACATGCCGGGGCGAGTCACCATGCCCACCAGCCCAGGATGATGTTCATTGTCCACACGCCCGACGTTGTCCGCGCGCTTGAGGTCGCCCCCAGACGTTGGTCGGGAGCAACTGAGGACATTCTGTTGACGAATCTGATTGAAGCCGTTGCGAATGCACTCAAGGCGAAGCAACGCAAAACGATTCGCGCTGATGGCGACATCGTTCGACCACAGATCCACGAGCTTCACGTGACCGGTCGCTCCCGCATCGAGGTAGTCAGCTGCAACTCGCGGCTGCCCGTACTCGAGCAATGGCGCGTACGGACTCGTCGACGACGTCCCTGCGAAGCAGCAATGATGACTCCCGCGCTGGAGGCCGCTCGGGCAAGCGCGGGAGCAGCGCACGCAGGACGTCGTCAACTGAGCGGATCACCCACGGCAATACAAATTCGTAGAAGAGGTGTGGATCCACGAGGTGGCCGTCATCGAACCTCTGCTCAATTCCCAGTCTCCTATCGTCCCCGAGAGCGCTCAGCGACGCCACAACCCGCGTGCCGACATTGACGTGAAAACCCAGGCCCACGTGAGTGGATCCTCGCTTTGTCCGGAACGGGACAACGACGGGCGCCACATCATGGATCTCGTTCCGCAGGACACGGAGCGCGTCATTCAAATGTTTCGCATGCCCGACCTCCGACCAAGGTTCCCTGAGCGCAGGGAAGTCCCCGACAACGCGCGCGCGCCATTCACGGTTCTGCCACTTGATCTGCCGGGGGTTTGACTCCGGTGGCGTCAGGAACTCATTGATGATCCGTGAAAGAATGTCATGGAAGGCGACCATTTCGATCAGTGAGTGCGTGAACGTGCGCGAGATTTCGTCAGCGATATCCTCGGTCGCGGGCTCACTGGTAAGAAGGGCGATGCGGTCCCGAGCCTTGAACAAGGTGCGCGCGTGATTCTGCACCGTGAGGATCCGAGCCGTCGAGACACGATCTTCCGACCGGTGCACGAATTCTTTCAGCGATGGAATGTGCACTTCCGCGACATGCTGGTGGAACTGCGTCATCGGAGCGGTGACGGTCACGTTACGCACCTTTGCCAGGACGAACTGGTCATCGCTTCGGAGGTAAAGGGCGACGAGGGCGAGAGCGTCGCCCGGTGACGCCACCTGGCAATTGCCTGCGTCCAGCAGTTGAGTGCCTAAGAGCGACACCCGTTCGGTGATGAGCAGGTCGACTCGGACCTCTTGTGCCACGGCGATCAGCAGCGCATCGGCGTCATTCGCCGACCCTTGTTCTTGTTCGAGTATCATCCTCGCGACGAAGACCTGATCAGGGAAGAGCCCGTAGGAACCGACCGAGTCATCCGTGGCGGTCACGATCTCGTAGGGAGCCATCTTGTCTTCGGGTAGCGCCTCGCCTTCAGACACCGTGACCACTGTCCAGCCGATTGCTTCGTCGCCGCCCCAGAGCGCATCCGGAGGGAGCCGCGGGGTATCAGCTGGCGGACCTTCATCGGCATAGAGACTCATGGTGATTTGGTCTCCACTCAAGAGCTCCCGAAGAACAACCTCGTCAATCCTCTCGGTTGCCTGGAGCCGTCTCCAGATCGGCGCATCAACAAGCACACGCAGCGGTCGAGCTGCGCGGCCATGGCGAAGTAGCGGTGCACTGTCGTTGTGATGTGCTCGAAACTGAAAAGGCATGTCCCTATTTGCGCGAGCCTCTCGGTTGAACCTCTTGAAGGCAAGCATCGCACGAACAAAACGCGCCAAGCGCGAAGGTCGGTTCGGCCACCCGAGGAGGCCCACAGGACTTCGACCGGCGGGTGCTGGGTGGGGATGGCGATGCCGGCGTTGCTCGATATTCGCTCGGGGGCAAGAAGCTCCGTAGGCCCTGGATGAGCTCGCCCGCGCTCACGCGCTCAGAGAACAGCGGGGCTCGCGCACACGAAGCGCACGTGAAGCGCATGTGACCCCTCGATATCGTGGGCATCATGCCCGACCACTCGCTCACCGCTGAGCGCATCCTCAACCCGCTCATGCTCCACTCAGCTGCCGACGTTCGTAACGCCCCGGCCAGTCCCGGTATCTACGGATGGTGGATGAAGAGGGGTGCGCTGGATGTTCCGGAAGCGCCGTACCAAGAACAGAATGGGCACCAGCTCCTGTACGTCGGCATCTCGCCCCGGAAGCCAAGCGCAGCAGGACGGGCATCCAACGGCAACCTGCGCAAGCGTCTGGTCACGCACGCCACTAAGAACGCGTCGCAGTCCACGCTCCGGCGCACGCTCGGCGTGCTCCTCGCTAACGACCTCGGACTTACCCTCGGTGTGCACGGTGGTCGTGAACACTACGGCGCTCAGGGTGAAGCGCTCATCAGCCGCTGGCTCATCGAGAACGCCCGCGTTGCATGGGCAGTGAACCCGCAGCCCTGGGAAGCCGAGGATGAACTGCTCGAGCACGCGACGCTGGCTCTGAACCTGGACAGGCGCTCGGATGCGTTCGCGCGTTCCATCTCGGACCGGAGGAGGGCGGCTTTGGCCGCAACTCGTGCTGCCGCGCGCTGAATCAGACTGCGTTCCAGGCGGTGAACAGAATCGGCTGGACCGCCTTCTGCGGTAGGCCCGCTTCTTTCAGCAGTTCAGCGACCAGGGTTCCCACGAGGAACGTCACCATGTGATGCGTTTTGAGGTCACCGTGCTGAGTCGGTGGCTCGTCCCGGCCGACCCGGTCATCCTCGGTCTTCGGCGCGTACGCGACCGCCAGGTGACCCGTCGCATGCGTGTACTGCGTTTCCTCACGCCAGGCCGAGAACAAGCCGAGCGTGATGGGTGCGGCCTTCGCAGCGTCGGTGACGGCCTTCACTTGCTGGCGCAGTTCCTTGTCCTCCAGGATGTTGGCAACTACGTCATCCATCGCGCTGAGGTCTATGTCGTGCTCGTAGCCCATCTCCTTCAGAGTGTCGTAGAACCCTGTAGTCAGGTTTTTCTCCCTGACTATGAATCCTTCGAGCACCGGGCCGCGCTGCTCAGCATCCAGCGTGCGGAGCCACAGCAACCGGAACGCAATCTCGACGAAGGCGCGACGGTTCGGCGCAGCCGCATGCGCCAGCCCCTGCGCTGTCAGCGTGGCGATCACCTTCGACTGCTCGTAGGCCGCACGCATCCAGCCGATGATGAACTGCGAGTCGTACGCCGCTGGGATGTACGACAGGTCCAGAGCGAGCATCCGGTCAGCCGTCGCAATGATGCGCGCGGCCTGTTCCTGCAAAGGGGTCAGCCGTGTTGCTCGTCGCTCCGCCTTGGCTCGTCGTCCGCTCATACCCCGAAGATAGCGGCCTACTCCCTTACGTCTAGACTCGCGAGAAGTGGCTGCGCTGATGGAGTGGCAGAGCCTCATCTGATAAGGAAAAGAATGACTGAGTCAAGTCCTGCGCCGAAGGGCGTCACGGTTTCACGAGGTGCACTCATAGGCGGCGGGGTGGTCGTTCTCGCGCTTCTGGTCGGTGTCGCCGTCCTCGTAGGAATCATGATTGGCGGCAAGGACGTTCCCGCTGCCGAACCCAGCAACGCACCGACCGCTAGCCCCGAGCCTGTCGCTGCCGAGCCGAAGGAAACACAACCAGCGCCGCCTCCGGCCGAGCCAGAGCCTGAAGCCTTCCGCGTCGGCGAGACCTTCACGACGGGCAACGTCACGCTTACTATCCACTCAGTCGAGGTGACTGACTCAATCGCGACGACCGACGGTTCCCCGCTGACGCCGGACTCAGGTGGGCAGCTTCTCCTCATTAAGTCCACGTACTCCAACAGCAAGACGCAGGCGGACCTATCGTGCGGGAACACCGACCTGTACATCCAGGTGTTCGACACTGAAGAGCGTGAGATGGCCCCGGTCTTCGAGACCGCCAGCATCCCCGGAAACCCCGGCTGCAACGACCACCTCCTGCAAGACACTCCCCACGAGTGGAACTTCGCATTCCAGTCCGTCGCAGGCGCATCACCGCTCGCTATCGCGGTGACCGAGACTGAGAAGTGGCTTGATCCGGTCTGGGTGGACATTCAGCAGTAGTCCTCAGCGCAGTACGACCCCTCAGCGCAGTCCGCGGGATATGCCGATGACAAGCTTGAAGGAGCGCAAGAACACGACCTCGCGCTTCCTCAAAATTAAGCGATCTGACGCTCGAGTGCGAGAACGCTCCTCTTGCTCTCTAATCCCACGAGATGGAACTGTGACCGCAAACGAGAAGTTTTTCGACGACGACAAGAAGGCCGCTGCAGTCCTGAAGCACGGCGTGCTCCGTCGCTACCTCGCTAAGTTCTCGGGAGCGACGTCCTCGACGTCTTCCGGGAAGCGCGTGGCGTACCTCGACGGGTACGCCGGCGAAGGCGAGTATGTGAATCCTCGCACCGGAGTGACTTCCGAAGGCTCTCCGGCCGGCGCTCTTAGAATCGCTGGCGACCAGGCCGCAGTGGGGATCACGTTGGCCTGTACGTTCATCGAGAAGAATCCGGACGCATTCGCATCTTTGGAATCCTTTGTGTCAGCTCACTGCAAGCAGTCTCCAGCGACCAATCCATTCACTGGTGTCTTCCGGACTACTCGCGATGCTCCCAGCGGAGCCGTCGCGTTTTCGCTACCACCAGGCCAACCGGAGTGCCGCGTGGGACTGGGTCGGCGAGCTCAAGGAGCTTGCCCAGGCGCATGCGCTGGCGACGCCTGCGCCTGTGCGGCCCTAGCTAGCGGGGTAGCGATGCGCAGCCACGGGTCCGCCGGCGCTGCGCAAAAGTTGGGTCATCAACTCGCAGGTCTGGGCGCGTGCGCAGGTCGCGACGGGCGCGAAGCTAGGAGCGGCCCTTGCCGCTGCGTGACGGCGAGTCACGCTTCGGATGCGCTGCCCAGTGGTTGGTCATCCACTTCACAAGCCCGCGAACTCCTTCCGGATCATGCACGTCAGGGGCATCAGCCATCGCCGCGATGATTCGCTCAATTGTCTTCGTCCTGGCGAGCCCGTCGCAGTACAGCGCCCTCTTTGCGACGAACATCGGCGGAAGTTGGTCCTGATAGCAGGCCAGCAGATACAGGGTGCAACATCTAGTGAGGGGCAGCTCATCGAACTGCGCAATCTCGCCGTACCGGCCTCCGGTGGAGAATCGTCGATCCCCGTTGCCATTGCCATGGGTCATTACTGCGAGGGTGTCTTCCGGCTGGATTGTGTTGAGCGCGCGGGCGAACGAGGGCCCATCGGCGACCACGTCTGGTTCCGTTCCCATCGCGGCCCGCCACTTCGACACGACGCCCTCAGCATCCTTGGCGGCGTCGAACACGATGAACCGTACGTCCGTGCGAGTCAGAGTCACCTGCATACAGTAGCGAGCTGATCGGACTGGATGAGCGTGGTGCGGTGGGACGCCGCGCCGCACCCCGGCGAGGTGACGCGAAAAGGATGCGTCCCGTTCCTCACGCCCGCTCTTGAGCGCCGGGCAGGCTGGCGTTCCAAGGCAATAGAGTGCCTGACATGGGAACTGAAGCGGACGAACTTGCTGGGGAGCCGATAAGCACCTGGGCCCGGTGGGTTATGGGCGCCGCAGGAGCGGCGATGACGGTCATCGGCGCGGTCGCAGTATTCATATCAAGTACCAACGTCGCGGGCGTGCCGCTACTGATCGTGGTGGGCGCAGGTTTCCTCTACGTCGCGCTCACCGGTCAGCCCCTCCTCAATCTCAACAAGGACGGCGTTGCCTTCGCACAGACCCGGAGGAAGTTTGAGCGCGCTGCGAAAGCTGTTCTCAGTGTTCCCGAGCTCAAGGAGGAGGCCCGAGACCAAATTGAGGACATTTTTGAAGACAATGGTGTGCTGATACAAGCGATGTCGGGGCAAGACCTCGAGCGCGAGGTTCGAAAGGTTCTCGTTGCTTTGGGCGATGATCATGGCTTCGAGGTATCCAGCTCGCTTGAGCCGCGTGATAGCGGGGTGGACATGGTGCTATCAAACGGCAGCGGACTGAAGGTGGGCGTGGAAGTTAAGGCCAACCTGAGATTGAGAGGGTGGTCCGCTGCAGTGAGGCAGCTCCGCCAGGTTGATGCCGCGCATCGGATCCTCGTGTTGGACCGTGAGATGCCTGATGCGATTGCTCGCTCGATGGCGGTCGAGGGTATTTCCGTCGCCGGTTTCGGGCCTACATTCGCGCATGACATCATCGCGATCCTGCGGCGTGTCGACTTCATCAAATAGTTGCTCGGATGCTCCGTTCCTCGCGTGGTGCCTTCAGTTCCCAGCTGGCGGGCGCTGGTACCCAACCGTGTAGCTCAGCGTTTTCTGGCGTACCTCTGCGGGTGTCACAGGAAAATCGAGCGCCGGCCACAGGAAACGCAGGTGCGAAGCACTGCAGCGATCACCACCAGGGCAGGTTGTGCCAACAGCCCACGCGACGTAGACGCAAAAAGAAGGGTCGGTCCGTGAGGACCGGCCCTTCTTTTTTGCGTCTACTCGCGCTCGCCTAGAAGCTTGGCGTGGGCCCGGCAGCGTCCCTCACGGCGGCGACCTCCCGTCTCCGCAGGGCGCCGCGAGCGCGCGCCTGCACCTCGGCACTCAGCCGGTCCAACAGCGCTCGATGCTCAGGTGCGGTTTCCGCGAGTGCAACGAGGCACTTCTGAATACGGATCAGGACTTCGACGAACCCGGCGCCGTCTCGAGCGAGGGGACGGAACGCATCGGCGAGAAGATCCTCCACCTGCGTGCGGGGCACCCAGACGCGATCATGTTCGAGCTCAGCGACGTCGTCATCCGGGATCGTGAACGCCTGGCTGAATACGCGTTGCAGGGCGGCGGTGACCTCGATGGCGGTGCCGGGATCGTTGGTGCCCGGCGAGAGCGCGCGGCTTCCGATCTCTGCGAGAGCGATGACGCCGAGGCGGGGATCCTGGTCGTAATCGCGGTGGCGCCCGAGAGTGAAGGCGGCGCGAACCTGATCGCGCAACGCGGCGGAGGGCGAGACGGTCACGTGAGCCAGGGGGTGCAGGACGTCGGCGATCGTACCGGGCGTCGCTCCGACGTACACCTCGCAGTCATGCTCATGCGCCAGCGCGTCGAGTCGCGCGACATCGACGGCGATGACGTATCGAGCGTCGGTGACGGCGATGGGGAAGCTGCTTACCGGCAGACGCGTGAGTTCGCGGGCGCCGAGGGTGGGGCGGCGCATGTACGCGGTCAGCGCGGTGCTGGCAGCATCCTCCACTCGGTCGATGACATCGGCCATCCGCCCGAATCGGGCGAGGTGACCGATCCAGCGCAGCAGGGTGATCACGATGACGCCGATGACCACAAGAGTGCCGAAGAACAGGATGGTGCGACCCTGCTCGGTGTAGTAGCCGGTGGAGAGAGCGATGATCCCGACGAGTGCGAACACGAACGCACCCGTGAACGTGGACAGCGCGGTCTGCGAGGTCGGGTCGGCGATGAGCAGCTTGGTCGATCGTGGCGTCGCGATCGTAGTCGCCGACGAGTACGCGGTCACCATCGCGGTGATCGAGAAGGTCGTCGCGGTGAGCATCGCAGTCGCGACGATCTGCAGGATCGAGTCCACGGAGTTCTGCCCCAGCTCCACCGTGATCTCGAACGGGATCCAGGCCCCGACGAATCCGGCCGCCAACGCGAACAGGACCGCGGCGCCGGTGAACGCGATCGCTCTGGCCCAGACGGTGCGCAGCGCGCGCTGCACGTGGATCAGAAGACTCCCGCCCGAGGTGTTCGCCATACGCCTCATTCAACACGGTCAGCCGGGGTGCGGTCACGACACCGCGCGGCGAAGCCGCCGTGCTATCGCCGAACATCCTCCGACGAAAGCTTCTCGACACGGGTCCGGCGCAGGCTGGCGATCGTCGCCACGGCGATCGTCGCGGCGATGAACAGCAGCGAGAGCCAGATCGGGATCTCGGGGATCAGCGTGATCTGCTTCCCGCCGTTTATGAACGGCAGCTCGTTCTTGTGCAGGGCATGGATGAGCAGCTTCACCCCGATGAAGGCAAGGATGACGGCCAGGCCCTGCGCGAGGTAGACCAGCCGCTCGAGCAGACCGCCGATCAGGAAGAAGAGCTGACGCAGCCCCATCAGCGCGAACACGTTGGCCGTGAAGACGAGGTACGCCTGCTCCGTCAGCCCGTAGATCGCAGGGATGGAGTCCACCGCGAAGATGAGGTCGACGAATCCGATCGCGATAATGGTCAGCAGCATCGGCGTCACCCAGCGCCGGCCGTCCTCCCGCACGGTGAGCTTGTCGTCGTGGTACTCATCCGTCACCGGCAGATGCCGGCGGACGAAGCGCATGAACCTGCCGTCGACGACGTTCGAGTCGCCGTGCGAGAACGCCTGGTGCCAGGCGAGCACCAGCAGCAGTGCGCCGAACAGGTAGAAGACCCAGGTGAAGTTCTCGATCAGGGCCGCGCCGACGGCGATGAACACGCCGCGCAGGATGAGGGCGATGACGATGCCGATCATCAGCACCTTCTGCTGGAACATCTTGGGCACGGCGAAGCTCGACATCACGATGAGGAATACGAACAGGTTGTCGATCGACAGCGCCTTCTCGGTCAGATAGCCCGCGAAGTACTCGCCACCGTACGTCCAGCCCGACACCAGTCCGACGCCGATGCCGAACAGCACCGCGAGCGCGATGTAGAACGCCGACCAGCGCGCCGACTCGGCGATCGTCGGCTCGTGCGGTTTGCGCACGTGCGTGAAGAACTCGTAGACGAAGAAGGCGACGGTCACTGCGACCGTGATGATCCAGACGAGCGATGTGACTTCCAAGGGAGGCTCCTGACCTGAGGCGGACGAATCGACGCCAAGGTCTTCTCCATGCCCGAATCGGGAACCGCTGGCCCGGGATGCGAATGCATCCGTGGTGACGAGCCACCGCGCGGGAGTACTCCCCTTGTGGTGGTCAGTATATGCGCTCCCACAATGCATCTTGAATGCCCTCCTCGCCCGCTGCGATCCTCGCCTTCGAGACGACAGCGAAGTTCGATAAGAGGAGTGTCAATGGAGATCTCACGACGCGGGTTCCTGGTGGCGGGCGCGGCCTTCGGCAGCGCGGCGCTGATCGCGGGCAGTGCGCAGCCGGCCCTGGCATCCGTGCCGCACTCGGCGGCGGGTGCGCTCGCCGCAGCGGATGTCGAAGCGCGCGCCCTTGCGCTGTCGCCACCGGTCTTCCTGCTCGAGACGCGCGTGCCGCGGCAGTTCGCAGCAGGCAAGGGCAGCGCGATCTCGATCAGCGCTGAGCGCGCCAAGGTCGGCGCACACAGCCTGAGATGGGATCACGCCGCTCGCGGTGTGCTCACCATCAAGGAGCCGCTGCGGTATCAGGCCAGCCGCTACACCCCGGGCATGGATCAGGCGCTGATGGGCACCGTCGACACCTTCTCGATGTGGGTGTACAACGCCGACCCCACCACCGAGCGCCTGCGCGTCGAGTTCGGCCGCGGTGCGACCACCGACACCGTCTTCGAGTTCGGGCTGGACTTCACCGGCTGGCGCACCTGCTGGGTGCGTCTGGGCTACGACACCGAGGGCACCCCGCACCACGCGATGAATCGGGTGCGCTTCGTCGCGCCCGCACGGTCGGGCACGCTGTTCATCGACCAGGTGGTGCTGAACACCGAGATGCGTCCCGACCACCCGACCCCCGACCGGCAGGCCCCGTTCGTGCAGCCGGAGATCGCCGAGGCCGACAACCGGCACTGGCTCGACCTGGTGCGCTTCGATGACGACTTCGCCGCTGCATCCCTGCCGGCAGCAGACGGGGCCGGCGATCTCGCCGGCATTCGCGCGGCCCTGCTGAAGTCGGCGACGGTCGCCGCCGACGTGACCGCCGCCGGCCTCGCGAAGGCGAAGGAGCAGGTGGCCGAACTCGGCGTTCCCGAACGGGCATCCGGTGTGCCGGTCGGTCCCGGCTCGTACATCAACGGCTACCAGTCGGCGATCCTGCCCGCCGACATCCGCGCCGACGTCATGACGCTCGCGTCCGCAGTGGCGCTGCGCGCCTACGGCACGCGCATGCGCGCGGTCGCCGCCGCCTCGACGAAGGCCCGCAGCACCGGGGCCGCCACGGCCGCAGAGTTCGATGAGCTGTACCTGCGCATGTATGCCCACCTCGAAGACCAGGGCTTCGCGAAGGGCAGCGCGCAGGGCACGATCCACCACATCGGCTACCAGTACCGCGAAGCAGCCGACTCCTTCCTCGTCGCGCAGCCCCTGCTCACCGAAGCCGGACTGTGGCGGCGCGCGATGGACAACCTCGCCTGGTTCGTCGGACTGGGCCGGCTCACGCACGACTTCAGCGACCCGGCGGAGTACGGCGGCATCATCGACGTGCAGAACACGCTGCTCAAGCCGATGGCGATCTGCGCGGTCGGCGCCGAGACCGACGACGAGCAGTGCCGACTGCTGGCCGCCCTGACTCGCTTCACCGAGCGCTCCCTGAGCACCTCGCCCGGAATCGAGGGCGGGCTCAAGCCCGACGGCACGATCTTCCACCACATGGGCCCATACCCCGACTACGGCCGCGACGCGCTGGTCGGGATGGCGCCGGTGGTCGCCCTGCTGCACGGCACCGCCTTCGCCCTCGGCGCGCCCGCGCGCTCGTCGCTGCGCCGGGCGCTGCTCACCCAGCGCCTGCACGCCAACACCACGCAGTGGCCGATCGCCCTCACCGGTCGTCACCCCGACGGTGAGCAGGGGCTCTCACTGAATCCCTTCGCCGCGCTCGCCGCGACGCCCATGCCAGGCGAGGGCGGCCCTTACGACCCGGAGGTCGGCGCGGCGTTCCTGCGGCTGCTGCCGCAGAACGCGTCCGCCGCGCAGCGCAGCCTCGCCGCCGACCTGCGTGACGCCGGCATCGAGGCCGAGCCCGCACCGAACGGACACTGGGCGCTGGGCTATGCCGCCTGCGGGCTGCACCGCCGCGATGAATGGCTGGTCGCGTTGCGCGGACACAACCGCTACCTGTGGTCGAGCGAGATCTACGCCGCCGACAACCTCTACGGTCGCTACCTCTCCTACGCCTCGGTCGAGGTGCTCGCCCGGGCCGACGAGACCGGGCGGATCACGCACCCCGCGAACGGATACGTGCACCCCGGCTGGGACTGGAACCACATCCCCGGCGCCACCACCAAGCACCTGCCGTGGGAGCTGCTGAAGGGCGATCTGAGCGACACGATCGAGATCATGCCGCTGACGAGATCAGCCTTCGGCGGCGCCGGCTCGTTCCAGGGCGAGCAGGGCATCTTCGGCATGCACCTCATCGAGCATCCGAAGTTCGACGCCACTCACACCGCGAAGGTGTCGCGCTTCAGCTTCGACGACGTCATCGTGTGTTTGGGCAGCGACATCGCCAACGACGATTCGCAGCACACCACGCAGACCACGCTGTTCCAGGTCGCCGTCCCGGCGGCCGACGACACCGACGACACCTCGCAGCTGGCCGAGCCCATCGGCATCGTCGATCCGCTCGGAAACGGCTTCCACCTGCCCGCCGGCCAGCGACTGCGCCGCATCAGCGCGGTGCAGACCGCCCCTGACGAGAAGGACACCACGACGGCATCCGTGCCCTACTCCACCGCGCTCATCGACCACGGCACGGCGCCCACGGGCGCCGGATACGAGTACGCCCTGCTCGTGGGCGCAGGCAAGCAGCGCACCGCCGACTTCACGAAGCGGATGAGCACCGACGATGCACCCTACGCGGTGGTGCGCAAGGACGCCACGGCGCACGTCGTGCGCCACCGCGACACCGGCATCACCGGCGCCGTCGTCTTCGCGAACGCGACGGGCATCGACGCCGCGATCACCGCCGTGGACGCTCCGTGTCTGCTCATGTGGCGGCAGGAGCAGCAGACCCTCGCCCTCTCGGTGACCGATCCCGACCTGCACCTGTACGAGGGGGACGACCCCGACCAGTTCGCCGCCGACGGCACCTACGTCGGAGCGAATACCAGCTACTCCCGACCCTGGCGGCGCAACGCCAGCGCCCCCTCGCGGGTGACCCTCACCCTGCAGGGGCGATGGTCGTGCGACGAGGACGGCGTGACCGTGCAGGCGGCCGGCGACGAGACCAGGATCACGGTGACCTGCCGCGACGGCGCCTCACGCGATCTCGCCCTGACCGCCACCGGATGAGACTGACCACGTCGGCTCAGAGCGGGCGGCCGGTTATCCACGGCCGCCCGCTGGGCATCCGGGCGGCCGACGGGTGACAATCGGGTATGACTGAGCGCACCCACCGCCCCGGCACCGGCATCGCGGTGCTCTGGATCGTCACCGGGACCGTGGCGTGGGTCGTGTCGTTCCTGCTGTACCTCGAGTACGTCGGCCAGCTGACCGGAGCCCAGCCGCTCGTATCGTGCTCGATCAGCCCGATCGTCACCTGCGGCCCGAACCTGCTCTCGCCGGCGGGCAACCTGCTGGGCTTCAGCAACTCGATCATCGGCGTCGTCCTGTTCACAGGCCCGGTCTTCGCCGGCATCAGTGCGCTCGCGTCACCCACCGGCATGCGCTCCTGGTACTGGCGGGTGTATGCGGTGCTCGTGCTCGGCGGGTTCCTGCTCGTGCACGTGTTCGCCTACCGCAGCGTGTTCGAGTTCGGCTCGCTGTGCCCGTGGTGCATGGTCGTGTGGCTCATGACGATCCCGCTGTTCTGGTCGGTGACCGGGTGGACGATGCGCGAGGGGGTGTGGGGAGCGTCGGCGCAGCGCGCAGGCGCGGTCGTCCTCTCGTGGATGCCGGTGATCGTCGTGGTCGACTATGCGGTCATCGCGGTCGCCGCTCAGCTGCGCTTGGATGTACTGGGCTCGCTCTGAGTGCGTGAGCAGGCGCCGGCGCGGCATCCGATCGCGCATGATGGACACCATGACGACCACCCTGCTGCTGCTCGCCGACACGCATGTGCCCGCCCGCGCGCGGAAGTTGCCGGATGCCGTGCTGCGCGCGGTCGACGAGGCCGACATCGTCGTGCACGCGGGGGACTGGGTCGACGTCGAGACCCTCGACCTCATCGAGTCGCGATCCCGGAGCTTCCACGGCGTGCACGGCAACAACGACGGGCCGCAGCTGCGCGACCGTCTGCCCGAGGTTGCGCGCTTCCAGGTCGAGGACCTGCGGTTCGCCGTGATCCACGAGACGGGTCCCGCGGCGCGGCGCGAGGAGCGCATGGATCGGGCGTTCCCCGACACCGACGTGCTCGTGTTCGGGCACTCGCACATCCCGTGGGACACGGTCACACCCGCGGGCATGCGCCTGCTCAACCCCGGTTCGCCGACCGACCGGCGGCGCCAGCCGGTGTGCACCATGATGACCGTGCGTGTAGAGAACAGGGAGCTGCACGTCGACCTGATTCCGGTCGAGCGCACGCTGACCGTCGGCTGACCGTCCGCGGCGCCGGTAGGCGCTGATCGCGCGATGAGAACCGCGCCTGATCAGGCATGGAGATCGGCCGGCGGCAACTATATCCAAGAGAATGGATGCCCGAAATCGGCCCGCGCACAATAGGCTTCGAGAAGCGGAGAGATTTCGAGGGGCTCCGCGTTCAGTTCGGCGCTTCCGGGGTGGTCAGTCCCCACTTCGGCCTTGGCGCGCGGTGATGGGGCGGATGGATGAATGCGCAGGCTCTGCTGACGGCACAGGTGATCATGGGGGGCATCCCGCCGGCACCGCAGACACAGTCGATCGATCGAGCCGAGCGCGTTCCCCGCCTGACGTGGGTGCTGTGTGCAGCCCTGCTGCTGTGCGGATGCATCCTCGTGTCGATGGCGACCACCACCGACCCGGACTGGTGGCGACTCTACTTCAGCCGGCTGGGCATGATGGGCGACTTCTCCAGCCTGACCTTCAACGGCGGTCTGATCGTGAGCGGCGCGATCATCGCCTGCTCGGCATGGATGCTGCGCGTACGCCTGCGCGACATGATGCACGCGACCCGCCGCTCGCGTGTGGCGATGCACCTCATGCCGCACGCCATCGTCGGCCTCGGCGTCAGCCTGCTCGCGATCGGCGCCTACCCGCTCTCGGTCGACCCGATCGCGCACGAGCGCGCGACGAACGGCGCCGTGCTCTCGTTCGCGTTCCTGCTGCTCTCGCACCGCGTGCTGCTCTGGCAGCTCGCGCCGGCCCTGCAGCGCGCGTCGATCATCAGCGCCGTGACCATGATCGCGGCGCTCGTGGCGCTCAAGGCCGAGGTCATCTCGCTGACCGTGTTCGAGGCGATCGCGTTCGCCATGATCCTGTGGTGGGTGCACCTTCTCGAGCGCGTCGCGCACGAGCATGCCGTCCCGTCGCAGGTCGCGCAGCCGGTTCCCGAGCAACCAGCCCCCGTGCAGCCGGCGCAGGAGCGCACCCTCTCCTGCGCTGCCGGCCGTGGCATCCGCCGCTACGGACGAGCGGTGCCGCGCGCACGTGCGACGACTCGGCCGCGCTGCGACGTCGGGAAGCGCTCGAGCATCTCGCGCAGCTCCGCAGCGTCCACGTTGGCGCCGAACGCCTCGGCGCCCGGTTCCAGCATGATCCCGGATGCCAGCGGGCCAGCCACGACCGGGTCGAAACCCAGGTCGTCGACCAGACGCGCGACGATCCGCAGGTCATCCGGCTCGTCACCGGCGATGGCGATCGCGCGACGTCCGGGCGACCCGGCGCTTCGGGCCTCATCCTCGAGGTCGTGGTAGCCCATGTGCCCCAGGCCCTTCACGACGCGGGCACCGGTGAGATGGTGCTGCACGATCTCGCTGGTCGAGGTGCGCGGGTCGTCGAGGTCGGGCCGGATGCCGTCGGCGCCCCACCAGTAGTTCATCGCGTCGATGACGAGCATCCCGCGCAGCTGCTCGACCGGCAGCGTCAGGTAGCTGCCGAGCGGCAGCGCGAGCACGACGGCATCCGCCTGCGCGACGACCTCGGAGACGGGGACCGCCTCCGCTCCGATCGCGGACATCGCCCTGATGATGGGCGCGGGGTCACCGGAGCGTGCGATGAGCACCCGGTAGCCGGCGTCGGCGGCGAGCGCGGCGATCACCCGGCCCAGGCGCCCGGCGCCGATGATGCCGAGCGTGCGCAGGGGCGAGGTGACGGTCACCCCGCCATCGTACGGGCGGGTTCCGGCTGCGCCGCCCGGTCCATCACGCGGATCAGTGATCGCGCAGCATCTTGATCAGCTCGGCCTTGCGCTTGTCAGAGTAGCCCTCGATGCCGAGCTCCTTCGCGCGCTTCTTCAGCTCGTCGACGGTCCAGTCCTCGTAGTCACCGGCCTCGCCGCCGCGTCGTCCCACCGCCGAGCGGCCGTCGCGTGCCGCGGCGTTGGAGATGCGCGCGGCCTTCTGCTTCGATGCGCCCTCGTCGCGCAGCTTCTCGTACAGCTCTTCGTCCTTGAGCTCTGGCTGGTTCGGCATGGCCGCCTCCTCGGGTCGTCGGACGTCGCCGTTCGGCGACGCTCCCGACCCTACGTACCTCCGTTACCGCGCCCGACGGGCTTGACACCCGCTGCGGCCGCGCCTATCGGCGACTCACTGCCACGTCGCCTCGTCGATGCGCGGCGGATGCTCGTCGGCATCGTGCACGCGCACCCAGCGCACCTCGACGGCGATGAGCGCGAACCCGGCGTCCAGCGCCCGCGAGCCCGGGAAGCGCTCGCTGTACACCTCGCCGAGCCGCCAGCGCTCCTCGTCGTGCGCGATGCGAGCGCTTCCCTCGAGCTGCACCGAGATGTCCGCTCCGGTGACGGCGAGAGCGACGCGAGGGCGCTCGCGGATGTTGCCGACCTTGCGCGAGTCGCTCTTCGCGTCGAAGACGAGGACGCCGTCATCCGTGGCGGTGAGCCCGACGTACGCCGCCTGCGGTGCGCCGTCGGCGCCGATGCTGGCGACCACGCCCGATCCGCACACCCGGATGAAGTGCGCGACGGCTGCGCGATCGGCGGCGGCGATGCTCATGCATCGACGGTACGCCTCGCACGGCGTCGCCGCGAGAGCATCTCGCGTGCACGGCGGACGCGGTCATCCGGCGTCGGTGACGGCCCGCTCCCACGACTCCACCGGCCCGGGCACGACGGTGAACAGCGGATGCGCGGTCGCCGTCGCGGCCCGCCAGCGCACAGCATCCTCGGGGCTGCGCTGCGCGAGCTTGGCTCCCAGATGCGCCCATTCCAGCGCCAGCTGGCCCTGCGTCACCGGGATCCGCTGCACGTCGGCGCCGGGCAGCAGGATGCGTGTCCGATCGAAGCGGTAGCCGCGGGCATCCGCCTCATCGGCCACCGAAGACAGGTACGCGCCCACCGACGCGAGCGGATCGGCCTGCGCGCGGAAGCGCTCGAGCTGCGGATGGCGGGTGTATCCCTTCGTGCGACCGGCCAGCACCGCCTGCGCGAGCAGGGTCTCGCGCCAGCAGGCGACGAGCGCGGCGCGATCGAGATGCGCCGGGTGCAGCGACCAGATCCTCACGCGCGGTCGGTCTGCTCTGCGGCCACCGAATCCCGACGCGACGGCTCCGCCTCGCGGCGGCTCAGCTTCGACGGCCACCAGATCGTCCGGCCGATGTCGAACCCGAGGGCGGGCACCAGCAGCGAGCGCACCACGAACGTGTCGAGCAGCACGCCGAACGCGACGATGAAGGCCAGCTGCACGAGGAAGAGGATGGGGATCACCGACAGTGCCGCGAACGTCGCCGCGAGCACCAGGCCCGCCGAGGTGATCACGCCGCCGGTGACGGCGAGGCCGCGCAGGATGCCCTCGCGCGTGCCGTGCCGCTTCGACTCCTCGCGCACCCGGGTCATCAGGAAGATGTTGTAGTCGATGCCCAGCGCGACCAGGAACACGAAGCCGAACAGCGGTACGGCCGGGTCGGCGCCCGTGAACTGGAAGACGCCGTTGAACAGCAGCGCGGCCACGCCCATCGCCGACCCGAACGAGAGCACCGTGGTGAGGATCAGCAGCACCGGGGCGAGGATCGCCCGCAGCAGCAGCATGAGGATCACCAGGATCACCCCGAGGATCACCGGGATGATGAGGTTGCGGTCGTGGATGGATGCCGTGTTGGTGTCGACAGCGGTCGCCGTCACGCCGCCCACCAGCGCCCCGGTCGGCTCGAGATCCGCGCGCAGTCGCTCGACGGTCGCCTCCGCGTCGGCGGAGTCGGCCGCGTCGGTCAGCGTGCCCTGCAGCAGCACGCGTCCGTCGATCACGGTGGGCTCGGGTGCGGGGGTGCCGGGAGGGCCGAAGGCGGTGATGCCGTCGGCGGTGACCGGTGCGCTGCCGGAGGGGGAGTCGGATGCCGTCACGCTGACGCCGTCCACGCCGTCGTCGGCGAGCAGCACGTCGGCGGCATCCTGCAGCCGATCCTCGTCGACGAGCACGTAGGCGGGGCTGCCGGAGCCGCCCGGGAAGTGCTCGCCGAGCACCTGCTGGCCGTCGCGCGCCTCGGAGGCGCCGAGCACGAGGTCGGACTGCGGCACGCCCTTGGCATCCAGCTGCACCACCCCGACTGCGGCGACCGCCAGCACGATGGCGGTCGCGATCCAGATGATGCGGGGGCGGTGCCGGATGCCGCGCGCCAGCCGCTGCCACAGACCGCGGCCCTCGAGCGGGCTGACCTCGGCCGAGCGCTCGGGCTCGTACGCCGGGCGCCGCGGCCAGAACGCCGCACGCCCGAACAGCCCCAGCAGCGCCGGCAGCAGGGTGAGCGCGGCGAGCATGGCGAACACGATGCCGACCGCGGCCACCGGGCCGAGCGTGCTGTTGGACTTCAGGTCGCTGAGCAGCAGGCACAGCAGGCCGGCGATCACCGTGCCGCCGGAGGCGAGGATCGGCTCGAACGAGCCGCGCCAGGCCGCCCCGATCGCGCTCCAGCGGTTCTCGGTGACGTGCAGCTCCTCGCGGAAGCGCGCGACCATGAGCAGCGAGTAGTCGGTCGCCGCGCCGATCACGAGGATGAACAGGATGCCCTGCGTCTGCCCGCTCAGCAGCAGGATGCCGAACTTCGCCGCCCACCACACCACCAGCAGCGCCACGCACAGCGCGAACAGGCTGGTGCTCAGCACGACCAGCGGCAGCAGCAGCGAGCGGTACACGATCACGAGGATCACCAGCACCGCCAGCAGCGCCACCAGCAGCAGGATGCCGTCGATGCCGGCGAAACCGGCGATGAGGTCGGCGGTGAAACCGGCCGGGCCGGTGATGTACACCTGCACGCCGTCGGGCACGGCCGCACGCAGATCGGCCGACAGCGCCGCCGAGACGTCGCCGACGTCGGCATCCGTGTCGATGGGCACGAAGGCCTGCGCGGCGAGCCCGTCCTCTGAGACCAGCACAGGAGAGGAGCCGTCCTTGACGCCCTCCGCCGAGGTGGCGTCCTCGAGCGCCGTCGTCAGCTGCTCTTTGACAGCGTCGTCGATCTCGGCGTCGGCGGCGAACACGACGACGGCCGGGATGGCATCGGTGCCGAGGAACTCGTCGAGCGCGCGCTGCACCTCGGTGGCATCCGCCGAGTCGGGCAGGTACGCGGTGCGGTCGTTGGAGGAGACCTCGTCGATCTTGCCGAACAGCGGCCCGCCGAGACCCGCGCCGGTGAGCCAGAGCAGGATGAGCGCGGCGGAGAGGATCGCACGCCACAGGGTCCGCGGTTCGGGTCGATGCCGCCGAAGCTGCGCGCGTGTGGTCATGTCCGTCCTCTCTCTGACATAGCAACGCTACACGCGAGGTCGAGCCACCCCGCTCGCGGCAGGCCTAGCATGAGGGCATGCAGAGGACACTCGTCATCGCGGCATCCGCGCCGGTGCCGAGGGGAAACCACATCGAGATCGCCCAGACCGCGGACGGCACGGTGATCGCGGTGCGCGACCTCGATCGGGGCATCCAGTACGAGGTGCGCGACGTCTCGCGCGAGCGGATCGAGGTGTGGCGGGCGGTGGTGCGCGACTGCCGCGTGACGGAGTCGCCGTCCGATGGGCGCACGACGCTCGTAGTCGGCTTCTCGGACGCCGTGTCGGCGGCCGAGGAAGCGCTCAGCGAGGCGGATGCCGCGGCCGCGGCGGCCAAGGCCGAATCCGACCGGTGGGGCGGGGCCGACAAACGTCCCGCGGAGTTCCCCGACCGCTTCTGGTGACCGGAACGGCACGCGGGCCTCGGATCGGGGGCGGGCTGGCGAGGGCGCTCAGCGGAAGTCGCGCGAGCGGTGCAGGACGCCGGTACGCAGGTCCTCGAAGGCGTCCGCGAGCACGTTCGTCACGCCCTCCGGCGAGCGCTCCAGCAGCCCGCGCACGATGAGCGCCGGTGAATCGCGGGCGACCCGGCGGTAGCGCGCCCACACTCCCGTCGAGCAGATGATGTTCATCAGGCCGTGCTCGTCCTCGAGGTTGAGGAAGGTGACGCCGCTGGCGGTCGCCGGCCGCTGGCGATGCGTGACCACCCCGGCCACCTCGATGCGCCGGCCGGACTCGTGCACGCGCAGCGCGGCGGAGGGCAGCACGCCCCGCTCGTCCAGCGCCGCACGCAGGTGCGCCATGGGGTGATCGTCGGTCGACACACCGGTGGCCCACAGGTCGGCGGCCAGCCGCTCGTAGCCGGACTGATCGGCGAACAGCGGCGGCTGCACCGCGACGGCGGTGCCCGGCAGGAATCGCGCCCGATCTTCGGCGGCCGTGCCGGCGAGCCAGATGCCCTCGCGCCGGGTCAGGCCCAGGCACTCGAAGGCTCCCGCGGTGGCCAGCGCCTCGACCTGCGCCGTGGTGGCATCCGTGCGTCGCACCAGATCGTGCAGATCGCGGAACGGGCCGTGCTCGTCGCGCGAGGCGACGATGCGCTCCGCGAGCTTCACGCCGATGCCGCGCACGCCGCTGAGACCCAGTCGCACCGCGAAGCCGCCGTCGCGGCGGTGCGCCGCGGACTCGTCAGGGCCCTGCGGGTCGTAGCGGGTCGGCGCCGGCTGATCCGGATCCAGGCAGTCGTCCCGACCGGTGGGCACGGGCCGGGTGACGTCGTCGATCGGCTCCAGACCGTCCGAGACCGCCGACGCGTGCAGATCCGGCCGGCGCACCTGCACGCCGTGATGACGGGCGTCCGCGGTCAGCGAGGCTGCCGAGTAGAAGCCCATCGGCTGCGCACGCAGCAGCCCGGCCAGGAACGCGGCCGGATAGTGCAGCTTCACCCAGCTGCTGGCGTAGACCAGCAGCGCGAACGACAGCGAATGCGACTCGGCGAAGCCGAAGTTCGCGAACGCCTGGATCTGCGCATAGATGCGATCGCAGGTCTGCTCGCTCAGCCCGCGCCGGTGCATGCCGGCGTACAGCTTCTCCCTGACCTTCTCGATCCGCTCCAGCCCGCGCTTGGAGCCCATCGCGCGGCGCAGCAGATCGGCTTCGTCGGCCGTGCAGTCGCCCACCGCGGTGGCCATCTGGATGAGCTGCTCCTGGAAGATCGGCACGCCCAGCGTGCGCTCGAGGATCGGCTCCAGATCGCGGTGCGGGTAGGGGATCGGAAACGGCAGCGTGGCCTCGCCCCGGCGGCGGCGCTCGCGGTTCTCGGCGTCGTGCCTGTCCTTCTCGAGCTTGCGGCGCACGAACGGATGCACGGCGCCTCCCTGGATGGGGCCGGGGCGGATCAGCGCGATCTGGATCGCCAGGTCGTAGAAGCGCCGCGGCTGCAGACGCGGCAGCAGTCCCATCTGCGCCCGGGACTCCACCTGGAACACCCCGATCGAGTCGGCCCGGCAGAGCATGTCGTAGACCCCCGGCTCCTCCTTCGGGATGCTCTCGAGTGTCCAGTGCTCGCCGGTGGACGCCCGGATGATGTCGAAGCAGTGCTGCAGCGCCGCCAGCATCCCCAGCCCCAGCAGGTCGAACTTCACCAGCCCCATCGCGGCGGCGTCGTCCTTGTCCCACTGGATGACCGTGCGCTTCTCCATGCGGGCGTGCTCGACCGGCACCACCTCGCCCACCGGACGGTCGGTGAGCACCATGCCACCGGAGTGGATGCCCAGGTGCCGTGGCGCCTTCAGCAGGGCGCCGGCGTAGTCGAGCACGTCGGCGGGGATGTCGTGCCCCTCCACCGGCTCCAGCCCCGCGCCCCACCCGTCGACCTGCTTCGACCAGGCGTCCTGCTGGCCGGGGGAGTGCCCGAGCGCGCGGGCCATGTCGCGCACGGCGTTCTTCGGCCGGTACTGGATGACGTTCGCGACCTGCGCCGCGCGCTCGCGGCCGTAGGTGTCGTACACCCACTGGATGATCTCCTCGCGACGGTCGGAGTCGAAGTCCACATCGATGTCGGGCTCCTCGGTGCGCGTGGTGGCGAGGAAGCGCTCGAAAGGCAGCCCGTACAGGATCGGGTCGACCGCGGTGATGCCCAGCAGATAGCAGACCGCGCTCGCCGCGGCTGATCCCCGTCCCTGGCACAGGATGCCGCGGCGCCGGGCCTCCTGCACGATGCCGTGCACGATGAGGAAGTAGCCGGGGAAGTCCTTCTCGTCGATGACGTCCAGCTCCCGCGCGATCCGCGCGCGCCCGGCCTCGTCGAGACGGGGATAGCGCACGGGCACGGCCTCCCACACCAGCCGGCGCAGCCAGCTCATCGGCGTGTGGCCCTCGGGCACCTCCTGCTTCGGCAGCGCCGGACGCGCGGAGCGCAGCGGGAAGGCGCATTCGGCGGCGAGCCGCAGCCCGTGCGCGATCGCCCCCGGATAGCGGCGGAACCGGGCGGCCATCTCGGCGCCGCTGCGCAGGTGCGCCCCGCCGTGCGCGGGCAGCCAGCCGTCGAGATCGTCCATGCTGCGCACCGCCCGCACCGCGGCCACCGCCTCGGCCAGCCGTGCGGTCTCGGGCGAGGCGTAGTGCGCGTTGCTCGTCGCCACCAGCGGCAGACCCATGCGCGCGGCGAGCTCGGCGAGGGCGTCGTTGCGACGGGTGTCGAGCGGATCGCCGTGATCGAACAGCTCGACGGCCACCCGGTCGGGCCCGAACAGGTCGACGAGGCGCTGCAGCGGGGTGTGCGCATCGCCGGCGTCCAGACCGCGGCGCACGGCGCCCTTGCGGCATCCGGTCAGCACCGTCCAGTGCCCATCCGCCCGCGCGGCGAGCTCATCGAGGTCGTAGACCGGGCGGCCCTTCTCGCCGCCGCGCAGCTGGGCGGCCGAGATGGCGCCGGACAGGCGATGGTAGCCCTCGGTGCCGCGGGCCAGCACGAGCAGATGATCGCCCTCGGGATCGGCGGCGCCGGCTCGTGAACGGGGCCGCTGCACCGGGGATTCGTCGACCACGCCCAGGGACAGCTCGGCGCCGTAGACGGTCTGCACGCCGGCATCCATCGACTCCGCCACCTCGGCGAAGCGCGACGCCCCGTAGAAGCCGTCATGGTCGGTGATCGCGAGCGCGGTGAGGCCGAGTCGCTCGGCCTCGGCCAGCAGCTCCTCGGGCGAGGAGGCGCCGTCGAGGAACGAGTACCACGAGTGCGCGTGCAGCTCGGCGTAGGGCACCGCATCGGCGGGGCGGGCGACCGCGGTGGGCGCAGCCGTGCGCCGCCGCCGGCTCACCGGGCCGGGGTCGGCACGCGGACGCACCGGCTCGGCGTGCACCGGCGCGGCGCCGTCGCCGCTGAGCGTGCGCTGCAGCTCGTGCCAGGTCTGCGGCGGGTTGTGGAAGCCCATCAGCGGTACCGCCCCTCCGCCCACCACGCGCCTGCGGAATGGAACACCAGCCAGGCGCGGTGGCCCGCGTCGAGCAGCTGGAAGCGGTGTCCCGAGACGGCGCGTTCGGCATCCCAGCGGTGCTCGTGCACCGGCCAGGGCCCCGCCCAGCCGACCACCGCGGTGCCCTCGATCAGCGCGGGAGCGGCCGAGAGCCCGCCGCGCTCGTCGATGCGGATCTCACTGTCGTCGGCACCGCTGACCCGCACCGGCCGCATCGGCGCGAACACCTCGGCCGGCAGCGGGTCGGGCAGGCTGCCCGGCCACGGCTGGGAGGGGTCGCGCGGCACGAGCGGACGCTCACCCCACGGGGTGAGCACCTGCCGGTCGGCCAGCATGCGCCCGCCGGCCATCGCGGCGGTGCTCACCCCGCGGTGACCGAGCAGCGTCTGCACGCGCGAGACGGCGTGATGCAGGCGCTCGTCGGTGCCCGAGCCGAACAGCCCGGGCTGGTGATGGGCGGCGTCGTCGACCGCGACGGGGGCGAGCCGCACCCCGACGATGCCGCGGAAGGCGTGCGCGGCGTCGTCGGGGGCGTCGTCGACGATGGTCTCGAGCTGCCAGCGCACCCGGTCGACCAGGTCGCCGGCGTCGAAGCAGGTGGGGTGCAGCCAGGTGCGCGAGAAGACCGCGCCGTCGTCGTCGGTGAGGTCGATGCGCACCTCGGTGCACACCGCCGAGACCTCGGCGAGGGCCAGCAGCACGGCATCCGCCGTCTGCCGCACGGCGAAGGCGATCTGATCGGACTGACCCAGCGGGGTCTCGAACAGCACCTCTCTCGCCAGCTGCGGGTCGGGAGCGCGCGGGGTGAGCGGTCGCGAGTCGGCGCCGGATGCCAGGTCGTGCAGCCGCGCGCCGTGCTCGCCGAACCGCTCGCGCACCGATCCGACATCCAGTGCGGCGAACTCGCCGAGGGTGGACACGCCCAGCCGCCGCAGCAGGTCGGCCAGCTCGGGTTCGCCGAGCACCGCGAGGGGGAGCGGGGCGAGGAACTCCCGGGCGCGCCCCGGGGGGATCACCGCCCAGGGTTCGGCGTCATCGGCCGCCGGCGGCGCCGCCCGGGCGGCGAGCTCGGCGGTGAACATCCCGTCGGCCACGCCGATGCGCGCCTCGGCGTAGCCGGCCTCGGCCAGCATCCGCACCAGCGCCGCCGCCGCGCCCTCCTCCCCGCCGTGGTAGCGCGAGACACCGCGCGAGCGCAGCGCCGCGAGTCCGGGACGCAGCAGATGCACGCCGGGCGCGTGCGCCTCGATCAGGCGCAGCACCGGCAGGAAGGCGCGCTCGTCGGCGGTGGTGTCGTGCGGCAGCAGGCGCAGCGACGGCAGCCTGCTCTGCGCCGAGCGTCGTCGCTGCCCCACGCGCACCCCGTGCGCGCGGGCCGACTCGGTGCACGCCGACACGGTCCCGGCCTGCACGAGGGCGGTCGGCGGATGCGGGGGCGCGGCGCCCAGCGCCGCGCGCAGCGGCCAGTCGGGGAACCACAGCACATGCACGCGCAGCGCCCCGCCCGTCGTCGTGGCGCTCATGAGGCCACCGCCCAGCTCGGGTGCGTGGGCAGGGTCTCCCGGCGGTCGGGAGCGGCCTCGGCGGGCGCCGCGCCGATGCGGCCGAGGTCGTCGGGCAGACGCACGCGCACGCTGCGGGGCACCGGCGTCGCCCGCGTCTGCGCGGTGAGCGTGACCGTGCGATCCGACAGCAGGCCCCACCCTTCGCCCAGGCCCTCCCAGTGCGGGTCGTGCAGGGTGATCAGGCCCTCGCCCTGCGGCCAGGGCGAGGTGGTCAGCAGCGTGCAGCCGCGGTCGCGCAGCCGGGCGGTGAGCCGCGCGGCATCCGCATCCGCCACCCGCGAACCGGGACTCATCGCGATCAGCGGCACCACCTCGGCCAGTGCCGAGACGGCGGCCAGCCACCGCTCACCCGGTTCGGGAACGAGGATCAGCCGGGAGAGGTCGATGCCGAAGGCGGCGGCCGCCTCGAGGCCGAGGGTGGGCATGCCGATGGCGGCGCACCAGCCGCCGCGCTGCGAGACCGCGCTCATCAGCGCGAAGAGCAGACTCGGCGAGGGTGAGATCGAGTAGACCGTGCCGGTCTGCAGCCCGCCCTGCGGCAGCAGATCCTGCAGGGCGGCGGGCACCGGAAGGTGCGTGTCGTCGCTGCGTCGGCGCTGCATGCGCCCGATCTCGCGGCGCAGGCGCAGAATGTCCCCTGCGCGGTCATCTGCGGGGGAGAGTGCCGCTGTCGTTCCGATCCCCATACATCCATCCTCGAATAGAGCTTCGAACACTGCAAGTCCACTTCGCACAGTAGTTCGCACATCCGACATCCGCTTCGATGCCGGACAAGCGCTCTTTCCACAGCCCGCCCCGCGCGAGAGCACGGCTCGCTAACCTGCCGGGATGAGCGTGCACTCCGTGGCCGTGCTGATCGTGCACGTGCTGCTGGCGGCGGTCGGACTGGGCCTGATCGTCATCGACGCGCGCACGCACCGCCTGCCCAACCGCATCGTGCTGCCCACCCTGGCCGCGCTGGTCGTGCTCGTCGCGGTCGAGGCGCTCGCGCTCGGTGACGGCGGGCGTCTGCTGCGGGCGCTGCTGGGCGGCCTCGCGCTCGGCGCCTTCTACGCGCTCCTGCATCTGTCCTCGCGCCAGGGCATGGGCGGCGGTGACGTGAAGCTCGCCGCGGTGATCGGCCTGGTGCTCGCCTGGCACGGCTGGGGCAGCCTCGTGCTCGGCGCCGCGGGGGCATTCGTGCTCGGTGCGCTGCACGCGCTCGTGCTGATGTCGCAGGGCCGCGCCGACCGGCGCACCCGCATCGCGTTCGGCCCGTGGATGATCCTCGCCGCGGCCCTTGCGATCGTCCTGGGCTGACGCGGGAGCTCGCCGACTGGGGACCGCTCGTCGGCAGGGGGACTAGGGTGAGCACATGGCAATCGCACGACTTCACGGCGGCCCGCTCGACGGGCAGATCATCCCGCTCGACGACCACGACCAGGACTCCCTGATCCTGCCCTACAGCGAGACCCAGCTGACCTACCGGCGCGATGGCGAGGCCACGCACACGGGCGAGCACGACGGCCCGACCGAGACGGTGTTCCGCTTCGTCGAGGCCGGCGACGACATCAGTCCGGACGCCGACTGACCGGCGCGGTCGAGCCGCACACAGCCATGCAGAGCGAGGGACCCGTCGGCGCGTCCGCCGAGCCGCAGCGCACCTTCGAGGTCGAGCGCAAGTACGACGCCGACGCCGACACCGCCCTGCCCGAGTGGACGGCGGTGCCCGGGGTGATCTCGGTGAGCGAGGGCGAGGCCCGCGAACTCGACGCGCGCTACCTCGACACCGCCGACGCCGCGCTGGCGCGGCAGGGCGTGGCGCTGCGGCGCCGCACCGGCGGTCCCGATGCGGGCTGGCACATCAAGGGCCCGCGCCAGGGCGACGGCCGCCTCGAACTCGGCTGGCCGCTCGACGACGACGGCCGGATCCCGGATGCCGTGCTCAAGACGGTGGCGCAGTGGACGGATGCCGACCTGCAGCCGATCGCGCGCATCGAGAACTCCCGCACCGCCTACCTGCTGCGCGATGCGGACGGGGTCGTCGCGGAGTTCGTCGACGATCATGTCCGCGCCACCGACCTGCGCAGCGGGACACGGCGCGAGTGGCGCGAGTGGGAGATGGAGCTGGGACCTGCCGCACCGGCCGATGACGCCGGACGCGCGCAGTTCTTCGCCGCCGTCGAGCGCGCCGTGCACGTCGCCGGTGGCCGTCCGCCGTCGTCGGGCTCGAAACTCGCCCGAGCGCTCGGACACTGACATGAGCGTGCACCTGCGCTCGATCCAGACCCTCGTGCCCGGGACCTCGCTCGAGCAGAGCGCCGTGCGCGACATCTTCGCCGCACAGCCCGACCTGTCACGGCTCGCGCGCAGGCTGGTGGCGACATCGTTCGATGGTGCGGGGGTGCAGACCCGGCACACCGTGCTCGACGAGCTCGACCTGACCGCCACCGTGCCCGAGCCCAAGTTCTACGACCGCACTGCCGGCACGCTGCTGGCCCCCGGCACGGGGCTGCGCAACGATGTGTACGCGCGCGAGGCCGACCGGCTGTTCACCGGCGTCGCGCAGCGCAGCCTCGACGCGGATCCGGACATCTCGGCATCCGACATCACGCACGTCGTCACCGTCTCGTGCACGGGGTTCCACGCGCCGGGCCCGGACTACGCCATCGTGCGCGCGCTGGGGCTCTCCCCGGACGTGCAGCGCTACCACCTGGGATTCATGGGGTGCTACGCGGCCATGCCGGCGCTGCGCGCCGCGGCACAGTTCTGCCGCGCCGATCCGGATGCGGTCGTGCTCGTGGCGAGCGTCGAGCTGTGCACGCTGCACCTGCGCTCCTCCGACGACCCCGACACGATCATCGCCTCCTCGCTGTTCGCCGACGGCGCCGCGGCAGCGCTGGTCACCTCGCGCGAGCTCCCATCGGGCGTCGCCGGCTTCACCCTGGACGGCTTCCACACCGGCCTCATCCCGCAGGGCGAGCAGGCCATGGCGTGGACCATCGGCGACTCGGGCTTCGAGATGGTGCTCTCCACGCGCGTGCCGCAGCTGATCGGCGAGAACATCGAGGCAGGGCTGGACGGACTGTGGTCCGGCGACGCCGAGGTGGCGCAGTCGCGGCCGAGCCGGCCCCTGGCCGAGATCGTGCAGCACTGGGCGATCCACCCCGGCGGGCGCAGCATCCTCGACCGCGTGCAGGAGCGGCTGGGTCTCACCGACCGTCAGCTGCACCCGGCGCGGGAGGTGCTGCGCACCTGCGGCAACATGTCCAGCGCGACGGTGCTGTTCGTGCTCAAGCGCATCCTCGAGCACGAGGGCGCCCGGGCGGGGGAGCGCGTCGCCGCCATGGCGTTCGGACCGGGCCTCACCGCCGAGAGCGCGCTGCTGACCGTCGCGGGGAGCGGCGATGCGGGTTGATCTGAGCCGGCGCGCCGTCGATCTGCCCGAGCGGATGGATGCCGACGACGCCGACCCGGAGATGCTCGCGCGCACCTACGCGCGCTTCACCTACCTGAACGCGATCCTGTCGGGGCGCAGGGGCGTGCACAGCCGGGAGATCGACCCGCGCGCGCGGCACGGCTGGATCCGCGTGCTCGACATCGGCTGCGGCGGCGGGGATATCGCCCGGTACGTGGCCCGCGGGCTGCGCAGAGACGGCATCCGCGCCGAGGTGGTCGGCGCCGACATCGACCCGCGCGCGGTGCGCTGGGCCTCGGATGCCGATGCCGACGGTCTCGTGCAGTGGCGTTGCGCGTCGAGCTCCGACCTCGTCGCCGAGGGGGAGCAGTTCGACGTCGTCCTCTCAAATCATGTGCTGCACCATCTCAGCGCCGCGCAGCTGACGGGCCTGCTCGACGACTCCGCGCAGCTCACCGCTCTCGGCGGCATCGCAGTGCACAGCGACATCGCCCGCAGCCGCACGGCCTACGCGCTCTACGACGCGCTCACCTGGCCGATCGCCGGCACTCTGCTGCGCAGATCGTTCATCCGTGAGGACGGGCTGCTCAGCATCCGCCGCTCGTACACCGCCGCCGAGCTGGCGGCCGTGGCGCCACCGCAGTGGCGGGTCCAGCGGCGCTTCCCCGCGCGTCTGCTGCTCGTGCACGCCGGGCACCTGGTCTGAGCGCGGCACCGGATGCGCAAGAAGGCCCGGTCCGAACGGACCGGGCCTCCTTCACGAGACGGGATGTCACATGTTGATCATGTGACCGGCGAGACCGTGGAAGGCCTCCTGCAGGGCCTCCGACAGGGTCGGGTGGGTGTGCACGTTGCGTGCGGCCTCGAGCGCGGTGAGGTCCCACTTCTGCGCGAGGGTGAGCTCGGGCAGCAGCTCGGATACGTCCGGTCCGATGAGGTGGCCGCCGATGAGCTCGAGGTGCTCGGCGTCGGCGATCAGCTTGACGAAGCCGACCGGCTCGCCCAGGCCGTTGGCCTTGCCGTTCGCGCTGAACGGGAACTTCGCGACCTTGATCTCGCGGCCCTCGGCCTTCGCCTGCTCCTCGGTGAGGCCGAAGCTGGCCACCTGCGGCTGGCAGAACGTGGCGCGCGGCATCATGCGGTAGTCGCCCAGCGTCATGGTCTCGGCCTTGCCGATGGTCTCGGCGGCGACGACGGCCTGCGCCTCGGCCACGTGAGCCAGCTGCAGCTTCGCGGTGACGTCGCCGATCGCGTAGACGCCCTCGACGTTGGTGCGCATGTGGTCGTCGATGTCGATCGCGCCGCGCTCGGTGAGCTTCACACCGGTGTTCTCCAGACCGAAGCCCTCGGTGCGCGGAGCGAAGCCGACCGATATGAGCACCTTGCCGGCGGTGATCTCGCCCGGCTTTCCGTCGCGGGTCTCGTAGGTCACGACGACCTCGGAGCCCTTGTCGGTGACGGTCTTCACCGCGGTCGAGGTGAGGATGTCGATGCCGAGCTTCTTGTACTGACGCTGGATCTCCTTCGAGACCTCGACGTCCTCATTGGGCAGGGCGCGGTCGAGGAACTCGATGATGGTGACCTTCACGCCGTAGTTCGTCATCACGTAGCCGAACTCCATGCCGATGGCGCCGGCGCCGACGATCACGATCGACTCGGGCAGCTCGCGCGAGAGGATCTGCTCCTCGTACGTGACGACGTTGTCGCTGAGCTGCACACCCGGCAGCAGGCGCACGGTCGAGCCGGTGGAGATGATGACATTGTCGAAGGTGATCTCCTCGGTCGAGCCGTCGCTCTTGGCGACCGAGATGGCCTTCGGGCCGGTGAAGGTGCCGTGTCCCTCGTACTCGGTCACCTTGTTCTTCTTCATGAGGAAGTGGATGCCCTTGACGTGCGTCTCGGCCACCTTGCGGCTGCGGTCGAACGCGGCGCCGAAGTCGAAGCTCACATCCCCGGAGATGCCGAAGAACTCGGCCTTGTGGGTGAAGGTGTGCGCCACCTCGGCGTTCTTCAGGAGGGACTTCGAGGGGATGCATCCGACGTTCAGACACACACCGCCCCAGTACTTCTCCTCGATGATCGCGGTGGACAGACCGAGCTGGGAGCTGCGGACGGCGGCGACGTATCCGCCCGGGCCCGCGCCGAGGATGACGACATCGTAGTGTGGCATGCCCACAGCCTAATCCCTGCGCGCGGACCGACGCGGGTGCGGGACGGCACAGAAAAGTGCGGGCAGAGGTGTACATCGGCCTCCGCGCCACCGGGCGCATCAGATAGTCTGGAGAGCCGGAGGAGGGAGAACCGTGACAGACGACAGCACGATCGGCGCCGGAGGCGCGATCCACCGCAGCGGCGGCGAGCGGCGGCACGATGTGACGCAGACGTTCGGACACGACTCCGATCTCTCTTTCGTGCCCTTCGGAGCCGACCTCACCGAGGCCGAGGCCGCGGCGATCGCGGCGCTGCCCTCCGGTTCGGCGCTGCTGCTCGTGCGCGCCGGTGCACTGGCCGGCGCACGCTACCTCCTCGACGCCGACGTCACCACGGTCGGACGTCACCCCGAGGCGGACATCTTCTTCGACGACGTGACCGTTTCGCGCCGTCACGCCGAGATCACCCGCTCCGCCACCGCGTTCGAGATCGTCGACCAGCGCTCGCTCAACGGCACCTACGTCAACGGCGAGCGCGTGGATCGCAGCGAGCTGGCCAACGGCTACGAACTG
Source organism: Microbacterium sp. USHLN186 (assembly GCF_037145155.1). Lineage (NCBI taxonomy): Bacteria > Bacillati > Actinomycetota > Actinomycetes > Micrococcales > Microbacteriaceae > Microbacterium > Microbacterium sp. USHLN186. The sequence continues at coordinate 193,636 of NZ_JBBCYA010000004.1, read as the reverse complement.
CGCATCGGCAAGTTCCGGATGAACTTCTTCGCCTCACCGATCGATCTCGCGGCGGCGAACGACTGATGGCGGCGGCCGCCGCCGCCCGGGAGCGCTCTGCGCCTGCGCGCCTTCTCAGCATCGGTCAGGTCCTGGCTCGTCTCACGCCCGAGTTCCCGCAGCTCACCTCCAGCAAGCTGCGCTTCCTCGAGGTGCAGGGCATCGTGACCCCGTCGCGGACGGAGTCCGGGTACCGCAAGTTCTCCGCGCATGACGTCGAGCGCCTGCGCGCCGCGCTGACCCTGCAGCGCGACCACTACCTGCCGCTCAGCGTGATCCGCGAGCAGCTCGACGAGACCGAGGCGAAGGGCGAGGGCTGGGGCGCGATCGCGCCGCCGTCGATCACCCCGCCGCCGCGCCGGCACCGGCGCGACGAGCTGCTGATGCGCACCGGCGCGACCGCGCAGCTGCTCAACGACGCGATCAGCGCCGGCCTCATCGTCGCCGCCGAGCACTACCCCGAGCACGTCGCGACGCTGCTGTCGGGTCTGGTGACGCTGGCCAGGCACGGCATCGAGCCGCGTCACCTGCGCAGCATGCGCCAGAACGCCGAGCGGGAGGCGGCCCTCATCGAGTCGGCGCTGTCGACCCTGCTGCGCCGCACCGACGCGGCTTCGCGCGGGCGCGCCGCGGAACTCGCGCCGGAGCTCGCCGCGCACATCGACGAGGTGCGCCGTCAGCTGGTGCGCCAGTCGCTGGACCGTGTGATTTCGTAACGAACGGATTGCGACACACCTTCCCCGGGGTGCGGATGTCGTTGCCGGGGCAGGGGTCCTGCTCTACCGTGGGGATAAGCCGTCGAGGAAGGACAGAGTATGAGTGCGGATGGGCCTGCAGGCGACCCGCGGTTCGTGACCGAGCTCCTGTTCACCGACGGTCTTCCGGCGATGGACGATGAGGTCGGCTATCGCGGTGCGGTCGCCGCGCGCGCTGCCGGGATCACCTACCGTCAGCTGGACTACTGGGCGCGCACCGAACTGGTGGTCCCCACCGTGCGCGGCGCGTCCGGCTCGGGATCGCAGCGCCTCTACGGCTTCCGCGACATCCTCGTGCTCAAGCTGGTCAAGCGTCTGCTCGACACCGGCATCTCGCTGCAGCAGATCCGCACCGCCGTCGAGCAGCTGCGCGCCGCCGGCATCCGCGACCTCGCCGGCACCACGCTGATGAGCGACGGCGCGTCGGTGTACCTGTGCACCTCGAACGACGAGGTCATCGACCTCGTCAGCCGCGGACAGGGCGTCTTCGGCATCGCCGTGGGCAAGGTGCTGCGCGAGGTGGAGTCGACGCTGGTCGAGTTCGACCCGACCCTGCCCGACCCCGTCGACGAGCTGGCAGCGCGCCGCTCCCAGCGAACCGCCTGATCACTCGATATGTGAGAGAAGCCGCCCCGAGGGGCGGCTTCCGGCGTATCAGAGGGCTGCGGGTCAGACCGCGGCGCCGCTCTCGGGCACGGGCACGCGACCGGTGCGGATGACGCGGTCCAGCAGCAGATCGAAGTCGGCCGCGAGCTCCTGCGCGGAGTCGCCCGGCCAGATGTGCAGCGGCTTGGCTGCGCCCTGGGCCTGCTGCAGGGAGGTGCGCTCGGGCAGCTGCGGCGAGAGCACGAGCGGACCGAACATGTCGCGCAGCTCCTTGATGCGGAACTGGTGCTCGATCGACTGCGGACGCACGCGGTTGACCACGATGCCCAGCGGCTGCAGGCGGGGGGAGAGGCCGCGGCGGATCTCCTCGATCGCGCGCAGGGCCCGGTCGGCGGCGGCGACCGAGAACAGCCCCGGCTCGGTGACGACCATGACGCGGTCGCTGGCGGCCCACGCGGTGCGGGTGAGGGCGTTCAGTGAGGGGGCGCAGTCGATCAGCACGAGGTCGTACTCGCCCTCGACGGTCGCGAGGGCCTCTTCGAGCTTCCATACGTCGCGCACGCTGGGGTGCGGGCCGTCGAAGTTGATCGCCGACGGGCTGCCGATGAGCACGTCGATCGTGCCGGGGTGCACTTTCGCCCAGCCGCTCGTGGTGATCGCCTGACGGACGATCTTCTCCTTGGGGTTGCCGAGCACGTCGGCGATGTTCAGTCGTCCGGCGATCTGGAGGTCCATGCCCGTGGACACGTCCGACTGCGGGTCGAGGTCGACCACCAGGGTGCGGATGCCGCGGGCGAAGGCGGCGGAGGCGAGACCGAGAGTCACGGTCGTCTTTCCGACGCCTCCCTTGAGGGAGCTGACGCTGAGTACGTGCACGATCTACACGTTACCGTGCCCTAGTCTGGACAGACACTCAGCCCCCGCCCAGCGTGCGTCGTCTTCGCGCGCTTGACCTCTGCAGAGGTGTGCATGTTCCAGAAGATCCTGGTGGCCAACCGCGGTGAGATCGCGATCCGAGCGTTTCGCGCAGCGTACGAGGTGGGTGCCCGCACCGTGGCGGTGTTCCCCTGGGAGGACCGCGGATCGCTGCACCGGTTGAAGGCCGATGAGGCGTACGAGATCGGCGAGCGCGGTCATCCCGTGCAGGCGTACCTCGACGTGGACGCCATCATCGCCGTCGCCGAGCAGGCCGGCGCCGACGCCATCTACCCCGGCTACGGATTCCTCTCCGAGAACCCGGAGCTCGCCGAGAAGGCAGCCGCCGCCGGCATCGCCTTCATCGGCCCGCCCGCTGCCGTGCTGCAGATGGCGGGGAACAAGGTCGAGGCCAAGCGGCACGCGATGAACGCCGGCGTGCCGGTGCTGCGCTCGACCGAGGCCTCCGACGACGTGGAGGCGCTCGTCGCTCAGGCGGAGGAGATCGGCTTCCCGCTGTTCGCGAAGGCCGTCGCCGGCGGCGGCGGGCGGGGCATGCGGCGCGTGGAGCATGCAGAGGAGCTGGCGCCCGCGCTGGCCGAGGCCATGCGCGAAGCCGGCGCCGCGTTCGGCGACCCCCGGATGTTCCTCGAGCAGGCCGTGCTGCGTCCGCGCCACATCGAAGTGCAGATCCTCGCCGACGCGCACGGGCACACCGTGCATCTGTTCGAGCGGGACTGCTCGGTGCAGCGCCGGCACCAGAAGGTCATCGAGATCGCGCCGGCCCCCAATCTCGACGACACCACGCGTACCGCGCTGCACCGGCACGCCATCGCCTTCGCCGAGTCGATCGGCTACCAGAACGCCGGCACCGTCGAGTTCCTGCTGGAGACGGCCGGCCCGCGCGCGGGCGAGATCGTCTTCATCGAGATGAACCCGCGCATCCAGGTCGAGCACACCGTCACCGAGGAGGTCACCGACGTCGACCTCGTGCGCGCCCAGATGCGCATCGCCGACGGCGCTACGCTCACCGAGCTGCGGCTCGAGCAGCACGACATCCAGCTGCGCGGCGCAGCACTGCAGTGCCGCATCACGACCGAGGATCCCGCGCAGGGTTTCCGGCCGGACACCGGCAAGATCACCACCTACCGCTCGCCCGGCGGCGCCGGCATCCGTCTGGACGGCGGGACGACGGCGGCCGGCGCGCAGATCAGCCCCTACTTCGACTCGATGCTCTCGAAGCTCACCTGCCGCGGCCGCACGTTCGACACCGCGGTGTCGCGGGCGCGGCGCGCGCTGGCCGAGTTCCGCATCCGCGGCGTCTCGACGAACATCCCGTTCCTGCAGGCGGTGCTCGACGACCCCGCCTTCGCCGCCGGCGACCTGTCGACCTCTTTCATCGACGAGCGACCCGAGCTGCTGCGCGGGCGGGTGTCGAAGGACCGCGGCTCGAAGATCCTCAGCTGGCTCGTCGACGTGACGGTCAACAAGCCCAACGGCGACAGCCCGCTCGCCCTCCCGCCGGCGCACAAGCTGCCGCCGATCGATCTGCAGAGCCCACCGCCGTCCGGTTCACGCGACGCGCTGCGCCGCCTGGGCCCCACGGGATTCGCGGCCGCGCTGCGCGCCCAGACGCCGCTCGCGGTCACCGAGACGACTTTCCGCGACGCGCACCAGTCGCTGCTGGCCACCCGGGTGCGCACCCGCGATCTCGTCGCGGTCGCCCCGCACGTGGCCCGGCTCACTCCGCAGCTGCTCTCGGTCGAGGCGTGGGGCGGGGCGACCTACGACGTGGCGCTGCGTTTCCTCGGCGAGGATCCGTGGGAGCGGCTCGCGGCGCTGCGCGAGGCGCTGCCGAACATCGCGATCCAGATGCTGCTGCGTGGACGCAACACGGTCGGCTACACCCCGTATCCCACCGCGGTGACCGACGCGTTCGTGCACGAGGCGGCCGCGACCGGCGTGGACATCTTCCGCATCTTCGACGCGCTCAACGACGTCACGCAGATGCGTCCCGCGATCGATGCGGTGCTCGAGACGGGCACCGCGGTGGCCGAGGCGGCGCTCTGCTACACAGGGGATCTGCTGAACCCGAGTGAGGATCTGTACACGCTGGACTACTATCTGCGCCTGGCGGAGCAGATCGTCGAGGCGGGCGCGCACGTGATCGGCATCAAGGACATGGCGGGACTGCTGCGACCGGCCGCCGCGGCCACGCTCGTGCGCGCACTGCGCGAGCGCTTCGATCAGCGGGTGCACGTGCACACCCACGACACTGCCGGCGGTCAGCTGGCGACCCTGCTCGCCGCGGCGGATGCCGGAGCGGACGCGGTCGATGCGGCATCCGCCCCGATGTCGGGAACCACGAGCCAGCCCTCGCTGTCGGCGCTCGTCGCCGCGCTCGCGCACACCGAACGTGACACCGGCATCGATCTGCAGGCCGCGGCCGACCTCGAGCCGTACTGGGAGGCCACCCGGCACATGTACCGGCCGTTCGAGTCGGGTCTGCCCGGTCCCACCGGTCGCGTCTACCACCACGAGATCCCCGGGGGACAGCTGTCGAACCTGCGTCAGCAGGCGATCGCGCTCGGCCTCGCCGACGACTTCGAGCTGATCGAGGACATGTACGCCGCGGCGAACCGCATCCTCGGGCGGGTGCCGAAGGTGACCCCGTCGTCGAAGGTCGTGGGCGATCTCGCGCTGCACCTCGCAGCGGTGAAAGCCGACCCGGCGGACTTCGAGGCGCATCCGGAGAAGTACGACATCCCCGACTCGGTGATCGGGTTCATGGCCGGTGAGCTCGGGGATCTGCCCGGCGGCTGGCCCGAGCCGTTCCGCAGCAGGGTGCTCGCCGGACGGCCGGTCAAGGGCGGGATCACCCCGCTCACCGACGCGCAGCGCGACGGGCTGCAGGGCGACTCGGCTCAGCGGCGCGGGATGCTCAACGAGCTGCTGTTCCCCGGGCCCACGAAGACGTTCTTGCAGAATCGCGAGGAGTACGGTGACCTGTCGGCGCTGGACACCGCGGACTACCTCTACGGGCTGGTGCCCGGCGCCGAGCACGCCGTCGACATCGAGCGCGGAGTGCGGCTGTACGTCGGACTCGAGGCGGTCGGCGAGCCGGATGCCAAGGGAATGCGCACCGTCATGACGACCCTGAACGGGCAGCTGCGGCCGGTCTCGGTGCGCGACCGCTCGGTCGAGGTGGACGTGCGTGAGGCGGAGAAGGCCGACACGTCGCGGCCCGGACAGATCGCCGCCCCGTTCTCGGGTGCGGTCACGCTGAAGGTGCAGGAGGGCGCCGAGGTGCGCGCCGGTGATCCGGTCGCCTCCATCGAGGCGATGAAGATGGAAGCCGCGATCACGACTCCGGTGGCGGGGGTGGTGACACGTCTCGCGGTGGGATCGGCGCAGCAGGTGGACGCCGGAGATCTTTTGGTCGTGGTCAGCACCGCGCACTAACCTTGTCCGGGCGCCCACTGCGCCTGACCTGGGAGTGAACAGTGAACCCGAAGAACCCCGTCGATCCCGAGGACGACGACCTGGGCGTGCTCGATGAGACGCCCTCGTCGGACACCACCGGGATCGGTCTGATAGGCGGTACCGCACACGTGGATGTCGTGCTGCCCACCGGCGGCCAGGACGACGAGAGCGACGACGAGGTGGTCGACGACGAGCTCGTCGACGACGCCGTGGCCGCCGAGGTCGTCTCGGATCTCGTCATCGACACCTCCTCGGTCGCCGATGCCGAGGTCATCGCGCGCATGCAGCAGGACGCGCCCGATGTGATCATCGAGCTGCCCGCCGAGGACCTGCCCGCGGCATCCGCGAGCGAGAGCGAGGATGCGGCGACCGGTGCGGAGCTCGTGGTGGAGGTCGTCGAGGACGAGGCTCACGAGGACACGGCGGACGAGGACGTCGCCGAGGACGAGGACGAGTACGTCGCCTACGCCGACGAGTACGAGGACGACGATGTCGCCGACGAGTACGAGGACGACGAGGACGAGGATGTGGACCCCGCCGACGCGGTCTTCAACGGAGAGGACGAGTCTGCCGACAGCATGACCGAGGAGGTCGTCGCCGAGGAGGACCCGCTCGTCGAGGTCCTGGCGGACGAGGACACCGGCGACGAGGATCCGACGGACGAGGATCCGACGGACGCCGACCGCACCGGCACTGCCGCCGCACCGCTCGTCGACGCGGGCGGTCCGGCATCCCCGGCGACCGCTCCGCGCTCCACCGAGCCGGCACCGGCGGAGGTCGAGCTCAGCGCGAAGCGCTTCGATGACCTCGACGTCGTCGCCGGCAGCGAGAGCGCCGACCTGCTCACCCCTGATCGACTGCTCGACCCCGCCCGCATCGGCCGGCCCGAACCCGAGGGAACCTGGAGCCACCTGCTGTACTCCCTCACCGGTGGGCGCATCAACGTCGGCGACAGCCGCCATGCCCGCGAGCGCAAGCAGCTCACCGCGCGCATCGCCGCGCCGCTGGCCGGCAGCGCGCGCTTCGTGCCGGTGCTCTCGCGCAAGGGCGGCGTCGGCAAGACGACGGTCACCGCGCTGCTGGGGATGGCCCTGGCCGACGCCCGCGAGGACCGCGTGATCGCCGTGGACGCGAACCCCGACCGCGGCACACTCGCCGAGCGCGTCGTCGGCGGGCATTCCCGTTCAGTGCGAGACCTGGTGCGCGCGCAGCACGACATCCGCGGCTTCCACGACCTCTCGGCGCTGGTCGGCCGTGACGAGACTCGGCTCGACGTGCTGGCCTCGGATGCCGACCCGCGGGTCTCCGAGGCCTTCGGCGACGGCGACTACCGTGACGTCGCCACCGTCGCCGCCCAGTACTACTCGCTCGTGCTCACCGACTCCGGCACCGGCATCGTGCACTCCGTGATGGGCGCCACACTCGACCTGGCCGATCAGATCATCATCGTCTCGGGCCTCAGCGTCGACGAGGCGCGGCTGGCATCCGAGACGCTCACCTGGCTGGAGAGCAACGGCTACGCCGCCCTGGCCCGCGAGGCGATCGTCGTGCTCGACCAGGCCGCACCCGGCGCGCCGCTCGTGCGGCTGAGCGAGCTGGAGGCGCATTTCTCCACGCGTGCCCGGCACGTGCTGCGCATCCCGTACGACCCGCAGATCGCCGGCGGCGGCCCGATCGACTTCGCCCGCCTGCAGCCGGCCACACGCCGCGCCGCCCGCGAGATCGCCGCGACCCTCATCGAGGGCCTGCGCGCCGGAGCGGCCTCATGACCGTCCGCGAGATCCGCCTGTACGGCGATCCGGTGCTGCGCACCGTCTGCGCGCCCGTCGACGAGATCGACGACGGCGTGCGCGCCCTGATCGCCGACCTCGTCGACACCGTCGAGCTGCCCGGCCGGGCCGGCGTGGCCGCGAACCAGATCGGCTTCGCGGTGCGCGCGTTCAGCTACAACATCGACGGCGACATCGGCTACGTGATCAACCCCGTGCTCACCGAGGTGCGCGGCGAGCCGGTGCCCACCGGCGAGGGCTGCCTGTCGGTGCCGGGCCTCTGGCACGACACCCCTCGCCACCCCTGGGCGCGCGTGGAGGGCATCGACCTCGACGGCCGCCCGGTCGTGCTCGAGGGGGAGGGGCTGCTCGCGCAGGCCCTGCAGCACGAGACCGATCACCTCGACGGGCGGGTGTACCTCAGCCGTCTCGAGGGCGAGACGCGCAAGCTCGCGATGCGCCAGGTGCGCGAGAGCGACTGGTTTTGACACGGACCGGATCAATGCGGCGAAGCCGCGTTGATCCGGCCTTGACGCGTCAGCCCAGCGGCGTGGTCGTGGTCTGCACCGGCGCGTCGTAGATCTCGGACACCGCGTCGGCGAAGTCGTCGAGGATCACGTTGCGCTTGATCGACATCTTCGGGGTCAGGTGCCCGCTCGCCTCGGTCCACTCCACGGGCAGGATCGTGAACTTGCGGATCGACTCAGCACGCGAGACGGACTTGTTCGCGCGGTCGATCGCGCGCTGCACCTCCTCACGCACGGCCGGGTTGCGGCTCGCCTCGCTCAGCGACATGTCGGCAGGCAGGCCGTTGTTGGCGAGCCAGGTGGGCAGCATCTCGGTGTCGAGGGTGATCAGCGCGGAGATGAACGGACGCTGATCGCCCACCACGACCACCTGGCCGACGATCGGGTTCGAGCGGATGGGATCCTCGAGCGCCGCTGGTGCGACGTTCTTGCCGCCCGCGGTGACGATGATCTCCTTCTTGCGGCCGGTGATGGTCAAGAAGCCCTCGGCGTCGAAGCTGCCGAGGTCGCCGGTGCGGAACCAGCCGTCGTCGAAGGCGGCGGCCGTCGCATCGGGGTTGTTCCAGTACTCCTTGAACACGTTGATGCCGCGCACCTCGATCTCGCCGTCCTCGGCGAGACGCACCCCGACCCCGGGCAGCGCGGGACCCACGGTGCCGATCTTGGACTTGTGCGCGAGGTTCACCGTCGCCGGTGCGGTGGTCTCGGTCAGGCCGTAGCCCTCGAGGATCACCACGCCCAGGCTGTGGAAGAAGTGCCCGAGCCGCGCGCCGAGCGGCGCCGAACCCGACACGGCGTACGAGACGTTCCCGCCCATCGCCTCGCGGAGCTTGGCGTAGACGAGCTTGTCGAACAGCGCGAACTTCAGGCGCAGACCGAACGGGACCGGCTTGCCCTCCTCGAGCAGCGTCGAGTGCTCGATCGCGGCGGCGGCGGCGGCACGGAAGATCTTGCCCTTGCCTCCGGCCTCGGCCTTCTGCTCGGCGGAGTTGTACACCTTCTCGAACACGCGCGGCACGGCGAGCAGGAAGGTCGGCTTGAACGACCCCAGCGCGGGCAGCAGCTGCTTCGTGTCGGGCTGGTGCCCGGTGCGCACCCCGGAGTGCACGGCGAGGATGGAGATGAAGCGCGCGAACACATGCGCGGTGGTGATGAACAGCAGCGTGGACGCACCGGGCGCCGAGACGACCTCGTCGAGGGCCTTCGCGGAGTTGCGCGAGAGCTCGACGAAGTTGCTGTGCGTGAGCACGCACCCCTTGGGGCGACCGGTCGAGCCGGAGGTGTAGATGAGGGTGGCGATATCGGAGCCGATCGCGATGCTGCGCCGGCGCTCGATCTCGGCATCCGTCACCTCCGCTCCCTGGGCGGTGAGGGTGTCGATCGCGCCGAGGTGCAGCTGCCAGATCTGCCGCACCAGCGGCAGTTCGCTGCGCACCTCGTCGGCGCGGGTGTAGTGCTCCGCCGACTCGACGATGAGCGCCGTGCCACCGGAGTCCTCCATGATCCACTGGATCTGCGCGGGGGAGCTGGTCTCGTAGATCGGCACCATCACGGCGCCGGCATAGAACAGCGCGAAGTCGATCAGCGTCCACTCGTACGTCGTGCGGGCGATGAACCCGACCTTCTCGCCGGGCTGGATGCCGGCCGCCACGAGACCCTTGGCCAGGGCGATGACCGCGGTCTCGAAGTCCCGCGCAGACACGTCGCGCCATCCGCTGCCTTCGGGCACGCTGAACAGGGCGAGATCCGGGGTCTTCCGCACCCGCTCCACGAGCAGGTCGCTGACGTTCCCCTCCGGGTCTGCGGGGACGATTGCGGGGACTTCGAACTGGGCCACGGCAGCTCCTTCGGTACCGGTTGAGCGGGTATCTCCCGAGTCTATGCCATGGGATTCAGTCGCACGGATAGTGAAACTGGGTCGCCGCGGTGGTCGCGGCGCTAGACTGCGATCGATGTTCTACTGGCTGATGAAGTACATCGCGATCGGTCCGCTGGTCAAAGCGATCTTCCGACCCTGGATCGTGGGGCGCGACAACGTCCCCACCAGCGGCGCGGCCATCCTGGCGAGCAATCATCTCTCCTTCGCCGACTCCATCTTCCTGCCGCTGCTGATCGACCGGCCGATGTCGTTCCTCGCCAAGAGCGACTACTTCACCGGGCGCGGGCTCAAGGGGTGGGCCACCCGACTGTTCATGAAGGGCACCGGCCAGATCCCCATCGATCGCTCCGGCGGCAAGGCCTCGGAGGCCTCGCTGAACACCGGCCTGCAGATCCTCGGCCGCGGCGACCTCCTCGGCATCTATCCCGAGGGCACACGCAGCCCCGACGGCCGCCTCTACCGGGGGCGCACCGGAATCGCCCGCATGGCGCTCGAGGCGAAGGTGCCGGTGATCCCCGTGGTGATGGTCGACACCGACACCGCCATGCCGATCGGTCAGCGCATCCCGCGGGTGATGCGCGTGGGCGTGCTGATCGGCGAGCCGCTGGACTTCTCGCGGTACGAGGGCATGGAGAACGACCGCTACATCCTGCGGGCGGTCACCGACGAGATCATGATCGCGCTGCAGCGTCTGGGCGCCCAGCGCTACGACGACGTGTACGCCTCCACCGTGAAGGATCGGCTGCCACCGGGTGCGCCCGGGCGTCCCTGATCGCCGCCGTCACAGGGCCGGCGGGGCCATGCGCGAACACTAAGCTGGGGGGATGCTCTCCCCCTCGCACCCTGACCTCGACGCGTGGCGATCCCTTCCCATCAAGCAGCAGCCGCAGTGGCCGGATGCCGAGCGCACTGCGGAGGTGTCGAGCCAGATCGCGGCGCTGCCGCCGCTCGTGTTCGCCGGTGAGGTCGACAACCTGCGCGCACGCCTCGCGCGGGCGGCATCCGGCAACGCCTTCCTGCTGCAGGGCGGCGACTGCGCCGAGACCTTCGCCGCGGCCACGGCCGATCAGATCCGCAACCGCATCAAGACCGTGCTGCAGATGGCCGTGGTGCTCACCTACGGCGCCTCGATGCCGGTCGTGAAGATGGGCCGCATGGCCGGGCAGTTCGCCAAGCCGCGCTCCAGCGACACCGAGACCCGGGGCGACGTCACCCTGCCGGCGTACCGCGGTGACATCGTCAACGGCTACGACTTCACCGAGAAGTCCCGCCAGGCCGACCCCGGCCGGCTGCTGCAGGGGTACCACACCGCGGCGTCGACGCTGAACCTCATCCGCGCGTTCACGCAGGGCGGGTTCGCCGACCTGCGCGAGGTGCACTCGTGGAACAAGGGCTTCGCGCAGAACCCGGCCAATCAGCGCTACGAGCGGATGGCGGCCGAGATCGACCGCGCGATCAAGTTCATGGAGGCCGCCGGCGCGGACTTCGAGGAGCTCAAGCGCGTGGAGTTCTTCACCGGTCACGAGGGCCTGCTCATGGACTACGAGCGGCCGATGACGCGCATCGACTCGCGCACCGAGACGCCCTACAACACCTCGGCACACTTCCTCTGGATCGGCGAGCGCACCCGCGAGCTCGACGGCGCACACGTCGACTACTTCTCGCGCATCCGCAACCCGATCGGCGTCAAACTCGGCCCGACCACCACGCCCGAGACGGCACTCGCGCTGATCGACAAGCTCGACCCGCACCGCGAGCCCGGACGCCTGACGTTCATCACCCGCATGGGGGCGGAGAAGATCCGCGACGCGCTGCCTCCGCTGCTCGAAGCGGTGAAGGACTCCGGCGCCACCCCGCTGTGGGTCACCGACCCCATGCACGGCAACGGCATCACGACGCCCAGCGGGTACAAGACCCGGCGTTTCGACGACGTGGTCGACGAGGTGCGCGGCTTCTTCGCAGCGCACCGCGGTGCCGGCACGTTCCCCGGCGGCATCCACGTCGAGCTGACCGGTGATGACGTCACCGAGTGCCTGGGCGGATCCGAGCAGATCGACGAAGCCGGTCTCGCCACTCGCTACGAGAGCCTGTGCGACCCGCGCCTGAACCACATGCAGAGCCTGGAGCTCGCGTTCCTTGTCGCCGAGGAGCTCGAGAAGCGCTGAACCGCTCAGCAGCGCAGCGGCCGTCCGGCTCCCCCGGGCGGCCGCTGGCGTTCAGTCCCGGCAGAAGATTCCGGGAGTGAGAGTGATGGTGGTGCCGCGCGCGGCGCTGCCGGTGGGATCGTAGCCGCACACGCTGTAGATGTCCCAGTACTTGCCGCCCAGGGGGATCTCGACGTCCTCGATCGTCGCGTTGACCTTGAAGCCGGCGTTCTGCAGCTTCTCGACCGCGACGCGCACGGTGTCGCCCTTCACATCCGGGATCGGCAGGGGCTGCGGACCCTTCGAGACGGTGAGGGTGACGGTGTCGCCGGGGCGCCACGCACCGCCGTCCGGACGCTCCGCACTCTGCGAGATCACCGAGCCCTTGGGCACCGATTCGCTCCACTCCTCGGGACGGTCGCCGGACACCTTCAGCCCCGCCTCCTCGAGCGTGCGGACGGCGTCGTCGACCGGCTTGCCGGCGACATCCGGCACGGCGCCCAGCGAGAGCTGCAGCAGCGCGGTGTCGTCCTCGAACACCTGGCATCCGTCGGCGCAGCCATACGCATCGCCGCCCGCGCGCGGCGTGATGCGCACGTTGATGACGAGTCCCTTCTCGAGCGCGTCGAAGTACTCCTCGACCTCGTCGGCGGTCTTCACGCCGTTCGCGCGGAGGATCTCGCGCACCTCGTCGGCGCTCTGGCCCCGCAACGCGGGGAGGGCGTGCTCGGCGGGTCCGGTGGAGACGATCAGCGAGACGGTGCTGTCCTTCTCGACGCGCTCGCCCGCACCGGGTGCGGATTCGATGATCAGGCCGGCGTCGACGTCGATCGACGACCGCTCCTGCTTCTTCGGCACGAGCCCCTCCGCCGTGACGGCGGCAGCGCCGGCCTCGTAGGTCTTCCCCGCCACCGCGGGCACCGGGATCAGCGAGCCCGGTCCGGAGCCGAACCACCAGCCCACCCCGCCGGCGAGGACAGCCAGCAGCAGCACGAGCACCAGCAGCACGACGCCCCGGGAGCGGCGACGCGCGGTGCGCCTGCGCAGCCGCGTGGCGTTGTCGGCGCCGTCCGACTCGTCGTCGGCAGCGGCATCCGGCAGCACGGCCGTGCCGGCGAGCACCTTGGTGACCGATCCGGAGTCGTAGCTGCGCGTCGTCGACTCCGTGCGCGTGGTGACCGGGGCGACGCCGATCTCGCGCTCGATCTCGCGCAGCCGCTCGAGCATCGCCCTCGCGTCCAGCGGACGCTCGTCGGGAGACTTCTCGGTCGCCCAGAGCACGAGCTCGTCGAGCTGCTCCGGCACGGCAGGATTGCGCACGCTGGGCCGGGGGACCTGCTCGGTGGCGTGCTGGAAGGCGATCTGCATCGGCTGCTCGCCCTGGTACGGCTGCTCGCCGACGAGCATCTCGTACAGCATGATGCCCAGAGCATAGATGTCGCTGCGGGCGTCGGCCGTGCCGCGGGTGACCAACTCGGGGGCGAGATACGCGATGGTGCCGAGCAGGTGCGCGCCGGTGGCGGTGTTCGCGGTCGTCGCACGGGCCAGGCCGAAGTCGCCGATCTTGATGCGGCCGTCCTCGGCGAGCAGCACGTTCTCGGGTTTGACGTCGCGGTGCACGATCCCCGCGGCGTGCGCTGCCGAGAGACCAGAGAGGATCGCGTCCATGATCGTGATGGTCTGCGTGATGGTGAGCCGCTTCTGCTCGCGCATCAGCTCGCGCAGCGTGATGCCGGGCAGGTACTCCATGACCAGGTACGCCAGCTCGCCGTCCTGACCCTGGTCGAAGACGTTGACGACGTGCGGGTCGGCGAGGCGGGCGGCAGCGCGCGCTTCCTGGATGAACCGGCTCTGGAAGGCGGAGTCGTCGCTGAGGTGCGCGTGCATGACCTTCAGCGCGATGCGCCGCTCCAGGCGCATGTCGGTCGCGACGTACACGGTCGCCATGCCGCCGCGCGCTATGCGGGCGCGGACCCGGTAGCGACCGTCGACAAGCCGCCCGATGAGGGGGTCGGCCTGCGGGATGCTCACAGGTCGAGTCTATGAAGAAGTGAGCCGCGCGAACCGCAGCGGCGCACCATGAGCGGGTTTCGATCCGGTGACGATGGGCGTGTCATCGCAGCGTGGCGAGCCAGCGGTTCGCCTGCTGCTCCCACTGTCCGTAGCGCTCCGGGAAGGCGGAGATCTGCACGGCCTGTGCGGCAGTGGTGAACGCCATGCTCTGCCATCCGCGGATGTCCAGCAGGCCGCGGGTGGCGCGCCCGTTCGGGTTGTTCGGCCCTCCGTAGAACACGCGGGTGCTGCGGTCGGGGTCGATGATCTGCGCCCGCGTGCCCCAGCCCTGGCTGGGACGCTGCTGGAACAGTCCCAGCGAGTCGCGGTCGCCGTAGTCGAGGTTGCGCAGGGACGATTCGACCATCGCCGTCGCGAGCGCGATCGCGATGCCCCGCTCGGGCACGCCCAGCTCGCGGCCGATGCGGATGATCCGCACGGCGTGCGCCTTCTGCGTCGCATCGAGGGTCGCCCAGCGCTGACTCGGATCGGCGGAAGCGAGTCGCAGCGACTGCCCCGGGTAGATGATGCTGCCGGTGGTGAGGCCGTTGGCCTGCAGCAGCGCGGCGACGGTCAGGCCGTAGCGCCCGGCGATGCCGTACAGCGTGTCGCCGGCGACCACGGTGTGCGCGGCGGGCCGTGCGGTGGCGGAGGGCGTGGCGGGGGTGGCAGGCCGGGGCGCGGTCGCGGCAGGGGCGGACGCCGTGCCGGCCGGCGCGGCGATCTGCAGGACCTGCCCCGGACGGATCAGCGCGGATGCGCCGAGGCGGTTGAGTGACATGATCGTCGAGACCGTGGTGCGGTACCGCTTCGCGATCGCGTAGACGGTGTCCCCGCGCACGACGGTGTGGCTGGTGGCGGCGGCCGGGCGCGGTGCGCTGCTGTGCGCAGCGGGAGCGGCCGGCGCTGCGCCGGCCGGCCCGAGGCGCAGCTGCTGACCGGGGTAGATCACCGACCGCCAGTTCAGCCCGTTCCAGGCGAGCAGATCGGCGGTGGACAGGCGCTGGGCGGCGGCGATCGACCAGACGCTGTCGCCGGGGCGGACCGTGTGCATCCGTGGGCCCTTCGCGGCGAGCGGCACGAGGACGGGCGTGCTCGTGGCGGGCGCCGGCGGCACGGCGTGCGGGCGCGGGTGGGTCGGCGTGCGCGTCGCGACCGGGGCGGCCTCGGCGGGTGCTGCGGTGAGGACGGCGGCCAGAGTGCCGACCACCGCGGCGGGTGCGCTGATGCGCACCGCAGCGGTGCGATGGATGCCGATGCTCATAGTCGTCCTTTTCGCCGCAGCCGGATGGGGGGAGGCACGACACGCTGCGCGCCCATAGAGAACGCTGGCACGCGTGTGCACTGAAGTCAACCAATGGGGCGGGAGTGACGGGATGCCACGGTGCGTCGATCAGGATGCGCCGGTCGGCTCGGCGCCGGATGAGATAGTGGAGGGGTGTCCGAGAACGCTGCTGCTTCCTCCGCCTGGTTGACGATCCCCGAGCTGGCTGAGGCGCTCGACGAGACCCCCGGCCGTGTGCGCCGCCTGCTCGACGAGCACTACCTGATCGGCTCGCGCCGCTCGGGTGTGTTCGCCGTGCCCGCGGTGTTCATCGACGATGCCCGGCCGCTGCCGTCGCTGCGCGGCACCATCATGGCGCTGCAGGACGCCGCCTTCTCGGATGACGAGATCATCGACTGGCTGCTCAGCGAGGAGGAGACGCTCGGCCGCACGCCGATCGCGGCGCTGCTCGCCGGCCACAAGAGCGAGGTGCGCCGGGTCGCCCGCACGCTGGCCTGACCGCTCGCTCAGGCCGAACGCGTGATGGCGGCCTCGGCGAGTGCGCGCAGCGCACCCTCGGCGCCTGCCGGCAGGCCGGCGTCCGCGAGCGCCGCGGCGGCGGCATCGGTGTACTGCGCGATCATGTGCTCGATGCGCGCCGGCGCCGACGTGCCGAGGATGAGGCGCTGTGCGGCGGTGGCATCCGTGTCGCTGAGCTGCGGATCGCCCATCGCGCCGTCGAGAGCGGCGCGGTCGGCGTCGGACAGTTCCGCGCGCGCGAGCGCGATCAGCGCCGTGCGCTTGCCTTCGCGGATGTCGTCGCCCGCGGGCTTGCCGGTGACCGCGGGATCGCCGAAGACGCCGAGCATGTCGTCGCGCAGCTGGAACGCCATCCCCACCGGATGACCGAATGCGCGCAGCGCCGCCAGCAGACCGGCATCCGCTCCGGCGAGGGTGGCGCCCAGGAGGATCGGCTGCTGCACGCTGTAGCGCGCCGATTTCAGCGCGGCGACCCGCAGCGCGCGCTCGAGCAGCGATTCGGGCGGCTGCACCACCCAGGCGGACTCCTCGGTGATGTCGAGCATCTGCCCGATCGTCACATCGCGTCGCATCCGGGCGTACTCGGCTCGAGTCGAGTCGGCGTGCGGGTGTCCGACGAGGGACTGCTCGAGCAGGTCGTCGCTCCACGCGACGAGCAGATCGCCGAGCAGCACCGCGGAGGAGCGTCCGAACGCCGCCGAGTCGCCGTGCCAGCCCGCGTCGCGGTGCGCGGACTCCAGAGCGCGGTGCGACGCGGGTCGGCCGCGGCGGGTATCGGAGTTGTCGATCAGGTCGTCGTGCACGAGCGCGGCGGATTGGAAGACCTCCAGCGCCGCACCCAGGCCCCACAGGGCCTCGTCGACAGAACGTGCGTCGCCGGCCGCGGCGAGCCAGCCGGCGTGGGCGAAGCGCGCTCGCAGCCGCTTGCCGCCGATCAGCGTCGCGGCCGCCGCGTCGAGGAACAGCGTCGCATCGGGGCCGTACTCCTCGGCCGAACAGCGGATCTCGTTCAGGAAGCGGTCCAGTCGCTGCGCGACGGCGTCGGTCACAGGGGAGGAGGGCACGATTCTCAGCCTAGATGCAGGGAATCCGCGATTGCGCGGCTAGCCGACCGCCCCGGACGCGGGTAGACTGAACAGACCGAACCGAGGGGGTTGGACATGCCTCTTTCCGAACAAGAGCAGCGCATGCTCGACGAGATGGAACGCCATCTTCTCCAGCACGACGCGGACGTCGTCACGGCGCCGTCAGGGGATCGTGCGCTCAGCTACCGCAACCTCGTCTACGGCGCTCTGCTGCTGCTCGCCGGCATCGGCGGCCTCGTCGCCGCTGTCGCCGCCGGCGACTCCCTCGGTGTGATCGGCAGCATCATCGTCGGCGTCATCGCCTTCCTCGCGATGCTGGGCGGCGCCATCCTCGCGTTCACCCCGGTGCGGCGCACCCCCGGCCCCAGCGCCCCCCACAAGGCGCGTGGCCCCAGGTCGCCGGACTCCTCCTTCATGGACCGCATGAACCACCGGTGGGACCGTCGCCAGGAAGAGCGCTGACAGCGCCTCGACCCGCACTGACCCCGCGCCTGCAGGCAGGCGAGAACTGATCCGCTGAGAAGCCCGGATGCCGAGCATCCGGGCTTTCTTCATGCTCGGAAGTCGGCGCGGCACCCGGCCGCCGGCGCTGGGCAGCGCCGAACCGCCGCCGATCCTCCACTTCTCCTCCACCGTCCTCCACCGGATGTTCTCCCCGCAATCACGCGGTTCCTCGTCCGTCAGCGCGGAGAGTGCAGCGATACGAACGCTCATGACCGTAGGAATGTGGAGGGAAGTGGAGTAAAGTGGTGCGCACCTCGGTTTGGCCGGACGCAGAGGGGGTGATGACCGGTGCTCTTGGGTACGCACACGCCGAAGCTGGACGACAAGGGCAGGGTGATCCTCCCCGCGAAGTTCCGCGAGGATCTCGCCGGCGGCATCGTCGTCACCCGTGGTCAGGAGCGCTGCCTCTACGTGTTCAGCACCGCCGAGTTCGAGGCCATGCACGAGCGGATCCGTCAGGCGCCGCTGAGCAACAAGCAGGCCCGTGATTTTCTGCGCATGTTCCTCTCCGGGGCGAGCGCGGAGATGCCCGACAGCCAGAACCGCATCACCCTTCCGGCCCACCTGCGCCAGTACGCGGGCCTGGAGAAGGAGCTGGTCGTCACCGGCGTCGGCGCCCACGCGGAGATCTGGGATGCCACGGCCTGGAACAGCTACCTGGAGAGCAACGAAGAGTCCTACGCAGATCTGGAACAGGAGGTGATTCCCGGCTTGTTCTGACCACGGCTGTGATGCCTCGCCGCTCCGCCCCGACACACTTCCCCGGTGCCGGGTCGAGCGGAGAGGAATCAGAGCCGGAGGTCACGGGAGGAAGACCATGAGCATTCGCGACATCCACACCCCGGTGCTCCTCGAGCGCTGCGTCGAGCTGCTCGCCCCGGCGCTCGCGCGCGACGGCGCGGTGCTCGTCGACGCCACCCTCGGCATGGGCGGGCACTCCGAGGCGTTCCTCGAGCGCTTCGCGCACATCCGCCTGATCGGGCTCGACCGCGACACCGACGCGCTGCGCATCGCCGGGGAGCGCCTCGCCCGATTCGGCGACCGCGTCACGCTCGTGCACACCGTGTACGACGAGATCGGGCTGCACGCGCAGGGCGCCTCGGCCATCCTGTTCGATCTCGGCGTCTCCTCACTTCAGCTGGACGAGGCCGAGCGCGGATTCGCGTACTCCAAGGACGCACCGCTGGACATGCGGATGGACCAGACCCGCGGCCGCACCGCGGCGAGCATCCTCGCGGAGTACAGCGAGGGGCAGCTGCGGCGCATCTTCGAGCGCTTCGGCGAGGAGAAGCTGGCCGGCCGGTACGCCCGCTTCATCGTCGAGGCGCGCGCCCAGCATCCGCTCACCCGCTCCGGCGAGCTCGTCGACCTGCTCGTGGCCGCCACCCCCGCTGCCGCGCAGCGCGCCGGCCACCCGGCCAAGCGCGTGTTCCAGGCGCTGCGCATCGAGGTGAACTCCGAGCTCAGCGTGCTCGCCGACGCCATCCCGGCGGCGATGGACGCGCTCGAGGTCGGCGGACGCATCGCCGTCATGGCGTACCAGTCGCTCGAGGATCGCCTCGTCAAGCAGGCGTTCGCGGCGGCATCCTCCTCGACGGCTCCGGCGGGCCTGCCCGTGGAGCTTCCCGAGCACGCACCGCGGTTCCGCGTGCTCACCAAGGGCGCCGAGCTGGCCGGGGACGACGAGAAGGCGCGCAACCCGCGCGCGATACCCGTGCGGCTGCGCGCCGCGCAGAAGCTGAGGGAGTCGGCATGAGCCTCCAGACCGCACGCATCCAGCCGCGGCCCGAGCCGCAGCCGTCGCCGAGCGCACCGCGCCGGCTCGCGCCGGTGACCGCGCCCGCCCCGCGCCGCCGCCCCAAGCTCGCCTACGCCGCTCTCGCCCTGGGCGGCGCCCTGGCGATCGGCGCGGCCCAGATGGCGGTGTCGCTGGCGACAACTCAGGATGCCTTCGTGCTCGCGCAGCTGAGCAGTCAGCAGCACGAGCTCGACCTGCAGAAGCAGGCCGTGCACGAGAACATCGTCGGCATCAGCTCGCCGCAGGCCCTGGCGGCCAAGGCGGATGCCCTGGGACTCGTGGTCGCCGGATCGGCCTCGTACCTGCGCCTCAGCGACGGAAAGGTGCTCGGTGCCGGGGACGGGGCCAGCTGGGACTCGACCGTGAACCCGAACAGCGGCACGAAGGTCGCCAACGCTCTTCTCGTCCCGCCGCCGGCACCGCCCGCGGATGAGGCCGACACGCCCAGCGATGCGGGCATGACGGATGGCGTCGTCCCGGCGACGCCCGAGGTCGCGCCCGATCTGCCGCCGACCGTCTCCGACGGACTGCCCTCGCCCACCACCCGATAGCCGACCGGACGGAGACGCGCATGACCACCCGAGCCACCCGTGCCCAGCGCCGGCGCACCGTCGCGGCGCTCGCCGTGATCCTCGCCGTGCTGTGCGCCTTCGTCCTCCGCCTCATCGACATCCAGGTCGTGCACGCCGACGACCACGTCGCGGAGGGCGTGAACGCCGGCAACCTGGGAACCACCCAGGTGCTCGCGGGCGCGCGCGGCGACATCACCGACGCGCGCGGGACCGTGCTGGCGTCGAGCGTCATGGTGTACGACTCGCAACTCGACCCCAAGCTGATCCAGGACTTCGAGGACGAGCCCGATCCGAAGAAGAAGCCGAAGATGGACTGGGCGGAGGCGAGCACGCGCATCGCCCGCATCGTCGGCGTCACCGGCGACGAGGTGCGCGAGTCGGTCGCCACCGCGCTCGCCGCCAACCGGGAGTCGCGCTACGCCAAGCTCGTCAACGGTCTCTCCACCGAGCAGTACCTCGCGCTGCGCGACCTCAAGGTCGACGAGGGCCTTGCCTACATCGCCACCGTGCCGCGAGCGGTGCGCGTCTACCCGAACGGCGCCGTGGCCGGCAGCGCCCTGGGATTCCTCGACGGATCCGGCAAGGCGCGCTATGGCGTGGAGCGCATCGAGGACAAGTGCCTGTCGCCGCAGAACGGCGAGATCACCTACCTCCGCGGCCTCGGCGGGGTCAAGATCCCCGGCAGCGAGCAGATCACCCCCGCTGTGGACGGCGGCACGGTGCAGCTCACCCTCGACAGCGACTTGAACTGGTACCTGCAGCAGATGATCTCGGAGGAGGCGCAGCACCAGGGCGCGAAGAGCGGGACGGTGACCGTGGTCGAGGTGAAGACCGGGAAGATCCGTGCGATGGCGGAGTGGCCCGCACTCGACCCGAACAACGTCGACGGCGTGCCCGTCGATCTGTGGAAGTCGCAGATCTTCACTCACACCTACGAGCCGGGATCCACCTTCAAGCCGATCACCGCCGCGACCCTGCTCGAGGAGAAGGCCGCGACGCCCGACACCGTGGTCTCGGCGGAGACCCGGGAGCGCTTCCCCAACGGCGCGAACGTCGGCGATGCGTTCTCGCACCCCCGCTACGACTACACCCTCGCCGGCGCGCTCATCGACTCCTCCAACGTCGCGCTGTCGAAGTTCGGCACGATGGTCTCGCCAGAGACCCGCTACGAGTACCTGAAGAAGTTCGGGGTGGGCGAGAAGACCGATGTCGGTTGGCCCGGGGAGGAGCCCGGCGGAGTCGCGCAGCCGCAGGACTGGGACAACCAGACGCTGTACACGACCACCTTCGGGCAGGCGTTCACTGTGACGCCCGCGCAGGTGGTGCGCGCCTACCAGACCCTCGCGAATGACGGCGAGCGGATCGGCCTGAGCCTGGTCGAGTCCTGCACCGACAGCGACGGCACAGTGCACAAGACGCGCACCGAGCGCGAGCGCGTCGTGTCGGCCGAGACCGCATCGCAGGTGCGCCGCATGCTCGAGAACGTCGCCGTGCAGGGCGGGCTGGCCGACGCGATCGCCGTTCCCGGCTACCGGATCGGCACCAAGACGGGCACGGCCCAGACGCCCGACGGTCACGGCGGGTACAAGGCCGGGGTGTACGAGACGAGCATCATCGGGGTGGCTCCGATCGAGGATCCGCAGTACGTCGTGATGGTCACCCTCGACGAGCCGACTAGAATCACATCATCCGCGGCCACCGCGTCGGCGCTGCAGAAGGCGCTCACCCAGGTGCTCAAGACCTACCGCGTCGCTCCCTCTTCGCAGCCCATGGACGAGCTGCTTCCCAAATTCGACTAGCCGGCATTCCGCCGCGCAAGGAGATGCCACATGATCGCCCTTCCGCTCGGCGAGATCGCCGAGATCCTCCGCGGCGAGCTGCGCCTGCACGCCCCGGACACGGCCGACACCGTCGTCGACGGGGTCGTCGACACCGACTCCCGGGAGATGGTCCCGGGCGCGATCTTCGTCGCGAAGCCCGGTGAGACCACCGACGGGCACCGGTTCGTGCCCGCCGCCGCCGCCGCGGGCGCCGTGCTCGCGATCGTGGAGCACCAGGTCGAGGCGCCGATCACCCAGATCGTCGTCGCGGACGCCGTCGCCGCGCTGGCCGACCTCGCGCGCGAGGTGGTCGCCCGCGTGCGGGCCGACGGCCGGCTGCGGATCGTGGGCATCACCGGCTCGAACGGCAAGACGACGACCAAGAACTTCCTCGCGCGCATCCTCTCCGACGAGGGGGAGACGGTCGCACCTGTGCGCTCGTACAACAACGAGGTCGGCGCCCCGCTGACGATGCTGCGGGTGACGCCGGACACGCGCTACCTGGTCAGCGAGTTCGGCGCCGCCGGTCGCGGCAGCATCGCCCGCCTCGCCGGCCTGGTCGAGCCGGACGTCTCGGTCGTGCTGATGGTCGGGCTCGCGCACGCCGGGGGATTCGGCGGCATCGAGCAGACCGCGCTGGCGAAATCCGAGCTGGTCTCCGCAGCGCGCGCCGACGGGACCGCCGTGCTGAACGTCGACGACCCGCGGGTCTGGGCGATGCGCCGCATCGCCGAGGAGCGGGGCATGTCGGTGGTCGGGTTCGGCCGGCATCCGGATGCCGACGTCCGCGCCGAGGACGTCGAGGTGTCCGCCTCGGGCACCGCCGCCGTCATCCACGCCGCCGGCGAGCGGATCACGATGCGCCTGCAGGTGCTCGGCGCACACCACGTGCACAACGCCCTCGCCGCCATCGCCGCCGCCGGCGTGCTCGGCGTGGCGACGGCCGATGCCGTGCGCCGCCTCGAGACCGTGGAGATCGCTGAACGCTGGCGCATGCAGCCGATGGGCGGGGAGCGGGTGCGCATCATCAACGACGCCTATAACGCCAGCCCCGACTCGATGGCGGCCGCGCTGCGCACCCTCGCGCAGATCACCGGGCCGGCCGAGCGCACCGTCGCCGTCCTCGGTGCCATGAGCGAGCTCGGCGAGACCGCCGGCGAGGAGCACGACCGCATCGGCCTGCTCGCCGTGCGACTGAACATCCAGCGCATCGTCGTCGTCGGCGCCGAGGCGCGCCGGCTCTACCTCGCCGCGGTCGGCGAGGGCTCCTGGGACGGTGAGGCGGTGCACCTGCCCGATCAGGACGCCGCGTTCGAGTACCTGCAGGGCGAGCTGCGCGACGGCGACCGCGTGCTGGTCAAGTCGTCCAACGCGGCGGGGCTGCGGCACCTCGGCGATCGTCTGGGAGAATCGTTCTCGTGAGGTCCTTGCTAATGGCGACGGCGATTTCGCTCGCCTTCTCGCTCTTCCTGACCCCCGTCTTCCTGAAGGTGTTCCGCCGGATCGGCTGGGGGCAGGTGATCCGCACCCCCGAGGACATCGCCAACCCGAGTCACGAGGCCAAGCGCGGCACGCCCACCATGGGCGGGGTGATCTTCATCCTGGGGACCGTCGTGGGCTACTTCGCCGGCAGCCTCTTCGGCGGCACCACCCCCGCCCTGTCCGCGATCCTCGTGCTGTGGCTGATGATCGGCTTCGGCGCGGTCGGCTTCGTCGACGACTACATGAAGGTGCGCAGTCAGCGCAGCCTCGGTCTCTCGGGCTGGCGCAAGATCGTCGGTCAGCTGATCGTCATGGTGCCGTTCGGAATCGTGGCGCTGAACTTCCCGAACCGGCTCGGGCAGTACCCGGCAAGCGGCTTCGTCTCGCTCTTCCGCGACATCTCCTGGCTCAACCTCTTCGCCTTCGGGGCGGTGCTGGGATGGGCGCTCTATCTGATCTGGATCTCGATCATCGGCGTCGCCACCTCGAACAGCGTCAATCTCACCGACGGTCTGGACGGTCTCGCCGCCGGTGCCGGTGTCGTGGTCGTCGGGGCCTACAGCCTCATCGCCTTCTGGCAGTTCAAGCAGTCCTGCGTCGCCTCCGCGATCGTGGAGGCCGGCTGCTACGAGGTGCGCGAGCCGCTGAACCTCGCCACCGTGTCCGCCGCGTTCGCCGGCGGCCTGGTCGGCTTCCTGTGGTGGAACGCTCCCAAGGCGAAGGTGTTCATGGGCGACGTCGGTTCCATGGCGATCGGCGGAGTCGTGACGGCCATGGCCATCCTCACCCGCACCGAGCTGCTGCTGCTCGTGATCGCGGGAATCTTCGTGCTCTCGTCGGGATCGGTGATCCTGCAGCGGCTGTACTTCAAGGCCACTCGCGGAAAGCGACTGTTCCTGATGAGCCCGTTCCACCACCATCTGGAGATGCGCGGCTGGGCCGAGGTGACCATCGTCGTGCGGCTGTGGATCATCGCGGGCCTGATGGCGGTGTCGGCGGTCGGACTGTTCTACGTCGACTGGCTGGTGCAGGCGTGAGCAGCCGACTGGACACCCTCACCAGCTGGCGCGCCGACTGGTCGGGGCTGCGCGTCGCGGTGCTCGGACTGTCGGTCACCGGCTTCTCGGTCGCCGACACGCTCACTGAGCTCGGCGCCGAGGTGCTCGTGCTGTCCGAGAGCGCCGCCGAGGAGTACGCGCGACTGCTCCCCGTCATCGGCGCACGCCTGGAGATCGGCGCGCTCGAGGAGGTGCCGCAGGCGCTCGTCGCCTTCGCGCCCGAGGTGGTCATCGCCTCGCCCGGCTTCCCGCCCGCGCATCCGGTGATCCGCTGGACGCAGGATGCCGGGATTGCGCTGTGGGGTGACGTCGAACTGGCCTGGCGCGTGCGCGACAAGGTGGTGCGCGCGGACGGACGGCCTGCCGACTGGGTGCTCATCACCGGCACCAACGGCAAGACCACCACCACACAGCTGACGGCGACGCTGCTGCAGGCCGGCGGACTGCGCGCGGCTCCGTGCGGCAACATCGGCGTGCCGGTGCTGGACGCGGTGCGCGACCCGGGTGGATTCGACGTGCTGGTCGTCGAGCTGTCCAGTCATCAGCTGTGGTACATCGGCGGCGCCGACGCACCCGGACGTCTGTCGCCGCACGCCGCGGTCTGCCTCAACCTCGCCGACGACCACCTGGTCTGGCACGGCGGCGCGGACGCCTATCGCGCCGCGAAGGCCGTCGTGTACCGCAACGCCCGCGTGGCCTGCGTGTACAACAAGGCTGACCTGGCCACCCGTCGCATGGTCGAGGAGGCGGATGTCGTCGAGGGCGCGCGCGCCATCGGCTTCGACCTCGGCACCCCGGGCCCCAGCGACCTCGGCGTCGTCGACGGCATCCTCGTCGACCGCGCCTTCCTCGACGACCGCCGGCACAGCGCTCTGGAGCTGACCACGGTCGCCGAGCTGGACGCAGTCGGGCTCGCGGCGCCGCACATCGTGCAGAACATCCTCGCCGCCGCCGCGCTCGCCCGTTCGATGGACGTGCCACCGGCCGCCATCCACGACGCACTCGCCACCTTCGCGCTCGACGCGCATCGCATCCAGCTGATCGCCGAGCACCGCGGCATCCGCTGGGTGGACGACTCGAAGGCGACCAACCCGCACGCGGCGGCATCGTCGCTGCGCGCCCACCCCGGCGCGGTCTGGGTGGTCGGCGGCGATCTGAAGGGCGTCGACCTCGGCGATCTCGTGCACGGCGCGGGGCGCACCGCACGCGCGGCGATCGTCATCGGCGTCGACCGGGCGCCAGTGCTCTCGGCATTCGAACGACACGCACCCGAGGTGCCGGTCTTCGAGGTCGTCCCCGGCGAGACTGGGGAGGTAATGGACCGCGTCGTGGAACTGGCGACGGGGATCATCGACGGCGAGGGAACGGTGCTGCTGGCCCCCGCCGCGGCATCCTTCGACCAGTTCTCCGGCTACGCGGAACGGGGCCGGCGCTTCGCACAGGCGGTGCGTGCGTGGATCGAACAGGTCGGATAGGCGAAGGAGGAGTCGGATGACGCAAACGGCTCACCCTCCGCGCCGCGACGACCGCGGTCTCACGGCGCGCGTCTCGCTCGGGCGGCGCTTCACACCGCCGAGCACGGACTTCGTGCTCATCGCGTCCACCGCGGTCATGCTCACCGTCTTCGGCTGGGTGATGGTGCTCTCGGCGACGAGCGCGCGGCCCGACCCGTGGGAAGGGGCGCTGAAGCAGGGGCTGTTCGCTCTCGTCGGCATCCCGCTCATGCTGCTCATCAGCCGCCTTCCGGTCGCGTTCCTGGGCCGGATCGCCTGGCCCGCCCTGATCGGCGCGACCTGCCTGCAGCTGCTGATCTTCGTGCCGGCGCTGCGGGTGACCTCCTACGGCAACACGAACTGGGTCAACATCGCCGGCTTCCAGCTGCAGCCCTCGGAGTTCATCAAGCTCGCCCTCACACTCTGGATCGCGTACGTGCTGCTGCGCAAGCGCGCCCGCCTGACCGTCTGGCATCACGTGTTCATCCCGGTGGTGCCGGTGTCGGCGCTCGTGATCGGCACGGTCATCGGCGGTGACGACCTGGGCACGGCCATGGTGATGGTGCTCATCGTGCTCGGATGCCTGTTCTTCTCCGGAGTCAAGCTGCGCCTGTTCATCCTGCCGCTGATCGGCGGGGTGGTCGCGGTGCTCTTCTACGCCCTCTCCAGCGACAACCGCCTCAAGCGCATCCTCTCCGCCCTCAACCCCGACGAGTGCGACAAGACCGGCCTGTGCTATCAGGCCGTGCACGGCATCTGGGGGATGGCCAACGGCGGAGTGTTCGGCGTCGGGCTGGGCAACTCCCAGGAGAAGTACGGATGGCTGCCGGCCGCCGAGAACGACTACATCTTCGCGATCGTCGGCGAGGAGCTCGGCCTGATCGGCTGCCTGCTGGTGCTGGCGCTGTTCGCGGTCTTCGCCTTCGGGGTGTTCCGCATCGTGCGCCGCAGCCCCGACCTCTTCGTGCGCGTCGCAGCCGGCGGCATCGGAGTGTGGATCCTCGGTCAGGCGCTCTTCAACATCGGTGTCGTGCTGCGGATCCTCCCGGTGATGGGAGTGCCGCTGCCGTTCATGTCACAGGGTGGGACGGCGCTGATCTCGGTGCTCGCCGCCTGCGGCGTGCTGCTCGCATTCGCGCGCACGCTGCCTCCCGTCGAGCGGAGCGAGTCGAAGGGCGCCGTGCTGAGCGAGCGGAGCGAGTCGAAGTGACGACCTACCTTCTCGCCGGCGGGGGCACCGCCGGCCACGTGAACCCCCTGCTCGCGGTCGCCGACCGCCTGCGCGAGCGAGACGGCGCCACGGTGCTCGTGCTGGGCACTCGCGAGGGGCTCGAGTCGCGCCTGGTGCCCGAGCGCGGCTACGAGCTGCTCGTCGTCGACAAGGTGCCCTTCCCGCGTCGCCCCAACGGCGCCGCGGTCGCCTTCCCCGCCCGCTTCTCCCGCGCTGTCGCCCAGACCCGCGCGCACATCCGCCGGCACGGTGTCGACGTCGTGGCCGGCTTCGGCGGGTACGCGGCGGCGCCGGCATACGTCGCCGCCCGGCGTGAGCGCATCCCGTTCGTGGTGCACGAGGCGAACGCGCGCCCGGGGCTGGCCAACGTCCTCGGCGCGCGACGCGCCGCCGCGGTGGGCGTAGCCTTCGAGGGCACCCCGCTCGCCCGCGGCGAGGTGGTCGGCATGCCGCTGCGCGACGAGGTCGTGCACCTGGACCGCGCCGCGCTGCGCGACGAGGCCGCCGCGTACTTCGGTCTCGACCCCGCGCGCCCCGTGCTGCTCGTGTTCGGCGGCTCGCTGGGAGCCCTGCGGCTGAACGAGGCCTTCCGCGACGCGTGGGCGGACGTGCTGGCCGCCGGCTGGCAGCTGCTGCACGCCACCGGAGAGCGCAGCGAGCAGGTCGACCCGCAGGTGCCCGGCTACGCGATGCGACGCTACATCGACCGGATGGACCTCGCGTTCGCGCTGGCCGACCTCATCGTCTCGCGGTCGGGCTCGGCCACCGTGAGCGAGGTCAGCGCCCTCGGCATCCCCGCCCTGTACGTGCCCTACGCGGTCGGCAACGGCGAACAGCGCCTGAACGCCGCCTCCGCGGTCGCCGCAGGCGCTGCGCAGCTGCTCGACGACGCGAGCTTCGATGCGACGGCCGTGCGCGAGCAGGTCATCCCGCTGCTCGGGGATCGCGCGCGCCTGGACACCATGGCCGCTGCCGCGCAGCGGATCGGCCGGCGCACCGGCACCGACGACTTCATCGCGCTCATCGATCGCGCACTGGGCGAAAACTAGACTGGGAGCGACATGATCAGACCCGACCTCTCCCTCCCCATCCCAGAGACGATCACCTCGGCGCACTTCATCGGCATCGGCGGTTCCGGCATGAGCGGACTCGCCCGGATGTTCCTCGACGCCGGCATCCGCGTCTCCGGCTCCGACCGCGCCGACAGCGACAACCTGCGCGCGCTGGCCGCGGCGGGAGCCACGGTGCACGTCGGACACGACGCGGCGCACCTCGGCGATGCCGACACAGTGGTGCACACCGGAGCGATCTGGCCGGAGAACCCCGAATTCGTCACCGCGAAGCAGCGGGGTCTGCACGTCATCCACCGCTCGCAGGCGCTGTTCTGGCTGATCGGCGGCCGCCGGCTGGTGTCCGTCGCGGGCGCGCACGGCAAGACGAGTTCGACGGGGATGCTGGTGACCGCGCTGCGGGCGCTGGGCGCCGACCCCAGCTTCGTCAACGGCGGTGTGATCGAGCAGCTGGGGATCTCCAGCGGCACCGGCTCGGACGAGCTGTTCGTCATCGAGGCCGACGAGTCCGACGGGACGTTCCTGCTGTACGACACCGCGGTCGCGCTGATCACCAATGTCGATCCCGACCACCTCGACTTCTTCGGTTCGGAGGACGCGTTCTACGACGCATTCGTGCGTTTCGCCGACCGCGCCCGCGAAGCCGTCGTGATCTCCAGCGACGATCCCGGCGCACAGCGCGTGCGTGCGGGTCTCAGCCATCGTCGTGTGGTGACGTTCGGGCGTGCGGTGGATGCCGATCTGCGCATCGACGACATCGTCAGCGGGTCCACGGTCTCGGCCACCCTGGTGCACGGGGAGCAGTCCACGCGGCTGGAGCTGGCCGTGCCCGGGGCGCACAATGCCATCAACGCCGGCGGCATCGTCGCGGTGCTGCTCACCCTCGGCTACCCGCTCGCCGACGCCGCGCGCGCCGTCGAGGGCTTCGCAGGCACCGTGCGCAGGCTCGAGCTGCACGGCATCGCGCACGGGGTGCACGTGTACGACGACTACTCGCATCACCCCACGGAGGTGCGTGCGGCGCTCGAGGCGATGCGCGGCATCGCGGACGGCGGGCGGGTGATCGCGATCCAGCAGCCGCACACGTACTCGCGCACGCAGCACATGTACCGCGAATTCGCGGAGGTGCTCGAGCAGTACGCCGATCACACCGTCATGCTCGATGTCTACGGCGCGCGCGAGGACCCGGTTCCCGGCGTCACCGGTGAGCTCGTCAGCGGCGCCTTCGCGGATGCCGCGCGCGTGCACTACGTGCCGGACTGGCAGCAGGCGGCGGACTACACGGCGTCGATCGCGCGCGAGGGCGACTACGTCGTGACCCTCGGGTGCGGGAACGTGTACCAGCTCATCCCGCAGGTGCTGGACGCGCTGCGCCGCGCCGACGAGGTCTGACGTGCGCCGCCCGGCACCGCTTCCGGCCTCTCCGGAGGAGCCCGCCGCGGAGAGCGTCGAGCACGCGCACGGCCGCGGGGGCCGCTCCGGCCGGTGGGGTGAGCTCTTCCGGCGCGCGTCCGCTTCCGCGCACCACGACGAGCTCCCCGCACCGGAGCGCGGCGATGCGACCGTGAACAGGACGGCGGAGTCCGGGCGGGACGGCGGCCTCGGCTCCCTGCACGAGTCCGCACCCGACTCGGCACCCCACTCCTCACCCGGCGGCGAGCAGGGCACCGCCCCGTACGCGGTCCGCAGCACTGAGGTCTGGCGCGCGGCCCGAGCGCGGCGCAAGGCCCTGCGCGCGGAGATCCGCCGCTTCACCCAGCGGTCGCGTCGACGCCGGATCACGCTGTGGGGCTCGGTGGGCGGCGTGGCCGCCGTCGTGCTGGCGAGTGTCATCGCGGCATACAGCCCGCTGTTCGCGGTGGAGAAGGTGACGGTGATCGGCGCGACGAGTGTCGATCCCGCGATCGTGCAGCAGGCGCTGGCCGACCAGGTGGGCGCACCCCTCGCGCTGGTGGATGCCAGCGCGGTCAAGTCGGCGCTGACCGCGTTCCCCATCATCGAGTCCTACGCGCTGGAGGCGCGGCCCCCGCACGAGCTGCGCGTGCGGATCGTGGAGCGCACGCCGGTGGGCGCGGTCCGCTCCGACGCGGGGTACTCCGTGGTGGATGCCGCCGGTGTCGTGCTCTCGACCACGCCGGAGAAGCCGGAGGGGCGCCCCGAGCTGGACATCAGCGGAGGGATCGATTCGACGGCGTTCCACAGCGCGGGTCTGGTGATGCGCTCGCTGCCGGCGGATCTGCGCGCCCGTGTCACGCAGGTGCACGCCACCTCCGGTGAGGACGTCACCCTCCGCCTCGACGACGGCACGTCGATCGTGTGGGGGAGCGAGAAGGAGTCGGTGCGCAAGGCCGCCGTGCTCGTGCGGCTCATCGCCGCCGCCCCGGATGCGCAGACCTTCGACGTCTCGTCGCCGACTGTCCCGGTTGTCGGCTGACCCCGCGCGGAGGGTCTCTCCTCGACGCGTGGAAGTCGATCGCGACGACACGCCGTGTCGGTGCGCGCACACGGGGGGCTTGCGCATACCGTCGAACTCGAGAACGCAATACCGGGAAATAGTTTAACCCTCTTCTAGAGGTTTAAGGTTTCTCCCTCGTCAGGCTCGAATAACGGAGGCCGGCCATGAGCCACAACCAGAACTACCTCGCCGTGATCAAGGTCGTCGGCGTCGGCGGTGGCGGCGTCAACGCCGTGAACCGCATGATCGAGCTCGGACTCCGCGGAGTCGAGTTCATCGCTGTCAACACGGACGCCCAGGCGCTGCTGATGAGCGACGCCGACGTCAAGCTCGACGTCGGACGCGAGCTCACCCGCGGGCTCGGCGCCGGCGCGGACCCCGAAGTCGGCCGTCGCGCTGCCGAGGACCACGCGGAGGAGATCGAACAGGCCCTCACCGGCGCCGACATGGTCTTCGTCACCGCGGGCGAGGGCGGCGGCACCGGCACCGGTGGTGCGCCGGTCGTGGCGCGCATCGCCAAGTCGATCGGCGCGCTTACCATCGGTGTGGTCACCAAGCCGTTCTCGTTCGAGGGCCGCCGGCGCCAGAGCCAGGCCGAGGCGGGTGTGGCGAAGCTGAAGGAAGAGGTCGACACCCTCATCGTGGTGCCAAACGACCGTCTGCTCGAGATCAGCGACCGCGGCATCTCGATGATCGAGGCCTTCGCCACCGCCGACCAGGTGCTCCTGGCCGGTGTGCAGGGCATCACCGACCTCATCACCACGCCCGGTCTGATCAACCTCGACTTCGCCGACGTGAAGTCGGTGATGCAGGGGGCCGGCTCCGCGCTCATGGGCATCGGCTCGGCGCGCGGCGCCGACCGCGCCATCAAGGCCGCCGAACTGGCCGTGGAGTCGCCGCTGCTGGAGGCCTCGATCGAGGGCGCCCACGGCGTGCTGCTGTCGATCCAGGGTGGATCGAACCTCGGCATCTTCGAGATCCACGACGCCGCGGATCTCGTCAAGGAGGCCGCGCACCCCGAGGCGAACATCATCTTCGGAACCGTCATCGACGACACGCTCGGCGACGAGGTGCGCGTCACGGTCATCGCGGCCGGCTTCGACGGCGGCGAGCCTGCCCCGCGCCTGGAGCCGATGGTGGTCGAGCGTCCCGCCGCCAACCCGCTGCCGGAGGTGCGTCTGGACGAGCGCACCGAGAGCGCGCAGCGCCCGGAGCCGGCGAAGCCGGTGGTCGCGCCCGCGCCGGTGGCATCCAGCATCGAGCCGGCGTTCTCGGACGACGACATCGACATCCCCGAGTTCCTGAAGTGACGCTCCGCGCGCGGCTGTCGGCGATCGACGAGCGCATCGCCGACGCCGCGCGCCGGGCAGGCCGGGATCCGGGGGAGATCACCCGGATCGTGGTGACAAAATTCCACCCCGCCTCCCTGGTGCGCGAACTGCACGAACTCGGGGTGCGCGACGTCGGCGAGAACCGCCAGCAGGAGATGTCGGCCAAGCGCGCGGCCCTTCGACAGGCTCAGGGGCCAGAACATGCCCAGGAACCGGAACAGGGTCAGCCTCTGCGCTGGCACTTCATCGGGCAGGCGCAGACGAACAAGGCCGCCGCGATCCGCCGCGATGCGGACGTGGTGCATTCCGTCGACCGCGTGAAGCTCGCCGACGCGCTGCACCGCGCCGCCGAGACCGACCAGGGTCGCGATCCGCTGGACGTGCTCGTGCAGGTCAACCTCTCCGAGGATGCCGGGCGAGGCGGCAGCACCGTGGCCGACGCGCAGGCCCTCGCCGAGCACGTGCTGAGCCTGCCGACGCTGCGCCTGCGCGGTGTGATGGCGGTGGCGCCCCTCGACGAGCAGCCCGCCGCCGCCTTCGCCCGACTCGCTGGCGTGGCCGAGCGCATCCGCGCCCTCGACCCCGCGGCGACATGGATTTCCGCCGGAATGACCGGCGACTTCGAGGAGGCGATCGACGCGGGTGCGACACACCTGCGGATCGGTTCCGCAATCACAGGACCGCGCCCCGACCGGGGTTAGCCTTTCACCAGACCAGCCCGAACGTTCGAACCGGAGGACACGATGGGTAACCCGCTGAAGAAGACCATGGTGTATCTCGGCCTCGCCGACGAGGAAGAGGTCTACGAGGAGGAGACCGCGCAGGCACCCGCGCGCGTCACCCGCGAGAAGACCGAGACCAGCGAGCACGAGGAGCCGGCTCCCGCGCCGGTCACGCCGCTGCGCCGGCCCACCGCCGTGCGCCAGCCGGCCGCAGGCGCGGTCAACGAGATCCTCACGGTGCACCCCAAGCAGTACCGTGACGCGCAGATCATCGCGGAGAACTTCCGCGAGGGCGTGCCGGTGATCATCAACCTGTCGCAGATGAGCGACGCCGACGCGCGCCGCCTGATCGACTTCGCCAGCGGGCTCTCGCTGGGCCTGTACGGTCGCATCGAACGGGTCACCAGCAAGGTCTTCCTGCTGTCGCCCGAGAACATCGCCGTGTCGG
This sequence comes from Microbacterium sp. USHLN186, assembly GCF_037145155.1. Taxonomy (NCBI): domain Bacteria; kingdom Bacillati; phylum Actinomycetota; class Actinomycetes; order Micrococcales; family Microbacteriaceae; genus Microbacterium; species Microbacterium sp. USHLN186. The sequence goes on along the minus strand of NZ_JBBCYA010000004.1, from coordinate 160,594 downwards.
GTCAGGGTGGTATCGCGCAGGCGGAATCCGCCTCGTTCGACTCCTGATCCGTGGGAGCCATCCTCAGCATCGTCGGCGGCATCGTCGAGCTGGTGCTGACGCTGTACGTTCTCGTGCTCATCGTGCGCCTCGTGCTCGACTACATCCCGCTGTTCAACAGATCGTGGCGCCCGAAGGGCGCCGGTCTGGTCGCGGCCGAATTGGTGTACACGGTCACCGATCCGCCGATCCGGTTCTTCCGCAGGCTGGTCCCGCCGCTGCGGATCGGCACCATCGCGCTGGACTTCGGCTTCACGCTCACCATGCTGAGCGTGCTGATCCTCATGGGGATCGTCCGCGCCCTGACCTGACCGTCGCCGTTCGCGCGCATCGCGCCGTTCAGGCTGGGGGACTATGCTTGGCTCCCAGACGCGCGCCCCGGGTACGCGTCTAATGAATCACACCGCCGGCTCTCAGCGTCTGGCAACCGAACTCATCGAAAGAGGAGCCACCCATGGCACTTACCCCGGATGACGTCGTCCACAAGGAGTTCCAGCACGTCCGCTTCAAGGACGGCTTCGACCCCGAGGAGGTCGACGACTACCTCGACGAGATCGTCGTTGAGTGGCGCAAGACGATCGAGGAGAACAACGAGCTCAAGGCGAAGCTCGCGGCGTTCGAGTCCGGGGAGAGCACCCCCGCAGCCGCCACCCCCACTCCGGCTCCGGCCGCCGAGAGCTCGCCGACCGGCACCTCCGCCGGCATCATCGAGCTCGCCCAGCGTCTGCACGACGAGCACGTCGCCGAGGGTGAGGCCAAGCGCAAGCAGCTCATCGAGGAGGCCGAGTCCGAGGTGGAGCGCATCCGCACGGAGGCCGAGGCCAAGCAGCGCGAGGAGTCCGCGCGACTCGAGCGCGAGCGCAACACCCTCGAGGGTCGGATCACCGAGCTGCGCGAGTTCGAGCGCGACTACCGCGGCAAGCTGCGCGCGATGATCGAGAGCCAGCTGCGCGAGCTCGACCAGAAGTCCTCGACGGATTCGACGCCCGTCTCCGCCATCGGCCTGTAGGTCACTCTTGGCAGGACGTCGTCCCCTTCGTCGGTCGGCGGCCGGCGCGATCGTCGCGATTCTCGCGGCGATCGTGCTGGCCGCCGATCAGTATGTGAAGCACCTCACGATCGAGAACCTCCCCAAGCATGAAGCAGTGCCGGTCCTGGGAGATTTCCTGCAGCTGTACTACGTGCGCAACTCCGGTGCCGCGTTCTCGATCGGCTCGAACATGACCTGGATCTTCACGATCGCCCTGGCCGTGGTGGCCGGCGTGATCGTCTGGAAGACGCTCGCGGTGCACTCTCGCCTCTGGGCGATCGTGCTGGGCGCGCTGCTGGGCGGCGTGCTGGGAAATCTCACCGACCGTCTGCTGCGTGAGCCCGGCTTCGGTGTGGGGCACGTCGTCGACATGATCTCGATGCCGTGGATGCTGCCGGCGATCTTCAACGTGGCCGACATCTTCATCGTCACCGGCATGATCTCCGTCGCGCTGCTGGTGGTGCTCGGGCTGCGACTGGACGGCACCCGCGAGCACGACCGTGCCGAGGCCGTGTCGTCCGTCGATCCGTCCGACGACGCCCCGGGCCGAGCGGATGCCGCCGCATCCGCGGGTTCCTGACCGTGCAGTCGCGCAGTCTTCCCGTCCCGGACGGGCTCGACGGCCAACGCGTGGACGCGGCGCTGGCGAAGATGCTCGGCTTCTCGCGCACCTTCGCGGCCGAGGTGGCCGAGTCGGGCGGCGTCACGCTGGACGGCTCCCCGCTGGGCAAGTCGGACCGGCTGCGCGCGGGCGGATGGCTCGACGTGAGCTGGACGGCCCGAGAGGATCCGCAGATCGTGCCGATCGCCGTGCCGGAGCTCGGCATCGTGCACGACGACGACGACATCGTCGTCGTGGACAAGCCGACCGGCGTCGCCGCGCATCCCTCCCTCGGCTGGGAGGGCCCGACCGTCGTCGGCGCCCTCGCCGCGGCGGGCTTCCGGATCGCGACGAGCGGCGCCCCCGAGCGTCAGGGCGTCGTGCATCGACTGGATGTGGGCACCAGCGGGCTGATGGTGGTCGCCAAGACCGAGCACGCGTACACCGTGCTCAAGCGCGCGTTCAAGGAGCGCACGGTCGAGAAGATCTACCATGCCGTCGTCCAGGGGCATCCCGATCCCCTGAGCGGCACGATCGACGCGCCGATCGGTCGGCATCCGAACCACAGCTGGAAGTTCGCCGTCGTGCCGGACGGCAAGCCGTCGGTGACGCACTACGAGACGCTGGAGGCGTTCCCCGGCGCGTCACTCCTCGAGATCCATCTGGAGACCGGGCGCACGCACCAGATCCGGGTGCACATGGCCGCTCACCGTCATCCCTGCGTCGGCGACCCGCTGTACGGGGCCGACCCGGTGCTGTCCGAGCGGCTGGGACTCAGTCGGCAGTGGCTGCACGCGCACCAGCTCGCGTTCGCGCATCCGGCCACGGGAGAGTGGGTGCAGTTCTCCTCGCCCTATCCCGCTGACTTCGAGCACGCGCTCGAGGTGCTCGATCCCGGGCGTCTCGCGGACTGATCGCTTCGCTGGATCGGCGCTTCGCCCTGTGTGAGACTTCGCAGATGGGCATCGAGGTGAGACCGGCGTGATCGCCTACCTGGCCGACACGCCCGCGGGCTGGAGTACTGATGCGCCGGGACCTCAGCGCCTGACGCGCCCGCCGCGGAAGTGCGCCGGGTCGTCCTCGGCCATCGCGAGGGCGATCTTTCGCACGTGCGCGTCGTCGACATCGCCCATCGCAGCGAGGTCGTAGAACCCGACCTCGGTGAGCTCGCCGTCGGCCGGATGCGGCTCGCCCGACACCCAGGTGCAGCGGAAGACGATGTCGAGATAGTCGACCTGATCGCCGTTGGGATACGTCAGACGCGGCAGCTGCTGCACGACGGCGACGCGGTCGACGGACACGACCACGCCGGCCTCCTCGAGGCACTCGCGTGCTGCGGCATCCGCCGGCTCCTCTCCGGGCTCGACGATCCCGGCGATGCTCTGCCACGCGCCGTTGTCCGCGCGCTTGCCGAGCAGCACCTTCTCGTCGCGGAACACCACCGCGGTGGTGCCGACGAGCGCGAGCGGTGCCGTGCCGACGTGCTCGCGCAGGGCGAGCACGAACTCAGGAGTAGCCATCGGATCAGAGTATCCGGTGAGGCGCCCGGGTCAGCTGTCCGAGGTCGAAAGTAGACTCGAGGCATGGCCTCCGATTCCTTCGTGCACCTGCATGTCCACAGCGAGTACTCCATGCTGGACGGTGCGGCGAAGATCAACTCGATGACGCAGGCGGCGGCCGATTACGGGATGCCGGCCATCGCCGTCACGGATCACGGCAACACCTTCGCGGCATTCGAGTTCTACAACGCCGCGCACGCGGCCGGGGTCAAGCCGATCATCGGCCTCGAGGCGTACGTGACCCCTGGAACCCACCGCAGCGACAAGTCGCGGGTCGCCTGGGGGACGGCGGATCAGAAGAGTGATGACGTCTCGGGCTCCGGTGCGTACACGCACACCACGCTGTGGAGCGAGACCACCGCCGGGATGCACAACCTCTTCCGGCTCAGCTCGCTCTCCAGCATCGAGGGCTACTACTTCAAGCCGCGCATGGACCGCGAGCTGCTGCAGACCTACGGCAAGGGCCTGATCGCCACGACCGGATGCCCCTCGGGTGAGATCCAGACCCGCCTGCGACTGGGGCAGTACGACGCGGCGCGGGCTGCGGCTGCCGAGTTCCAGGACATCTTCGGCAAGGAGAACTACTTCGCCGAGATCATGGACCACGGCCTCTCCATCGAACGCCGTGTGATCAGCGACCTGCTGCGGCTGTCGAAGGATCTGAACATCCCGCTGGTCGCGACGAACGACTCGCACTACACCCACCAGCACGAGGCCGATGCGCACGAGGCGCTGCTGTGCGTGCAGTCCGGTTCGACGATGGACGACCCGAACCGCTTCAGATTCGACGGCGACGGCTACTACATCAAGACGGCGCAGGAGATGCGCCAGCTGTTCCGCGACCACCCCGAGGCGTGCGACAACACGCTGCTGATCGCCGAGCGGTGCCAGGTGGAGTTCGACACCAAGGCGAACTACATGCCCCGGTTCCCGGTGCCCGAAGGCGAGACCGAGGACAGCTGGCTGGTGAAGGAGGTCGAGAAGGGGCTGCACTACCGCTACCCGAACGGCATCCCGGACCGCGTGCGCAAGCAGGCGGAGTACGAGACCGGCATCATCCTGCAGATGGGCTTCCCCGGCTACTTCCTCGTCGTCGCCGACTTCATCAACTGGGCCAAGGACAACGGCATCCGCGTGGGGCCCGGGCGCGGATCCGGCGCGGGCTCGATGGTCGCCTACGCGATGAAGATCACCGACCTCGACCCGCTCGAGCACGGCCTGATCTTCGAGCGCTTCCTCAACCCCGACCGCGTCTCGATGCCCGACTTCGACGTGGACTTCGACGACCGCCGCCGTGGCGAGGTGATCGAGTACGTCACCGAGAAGTACGGCTCGGAGCGCGTGGCGCAGATCGTCACCTACGGCACCATCAAGTCGAAGCAGGCGCTCAAGGACGCCGGTCGCGTGCTGGGCTACCCGTTCAGCATGGGCGATCGGCTCACCAAGGCGATGCCTCCGGCTGTGATGGGCAAGGACATGCCGCTCAGCGGCATGTACGACAGCGCGCATCCGCGGTTCAAGGAGGCGACGGAGTTCCGCGCTCTCATCGACACCGACCCCGATGCGAAGCGGGTGTTCGATCGTGCCCTCGGTCTGGAGGGGCTGAAGCGGCAGTGGGGCGTGCACGCCGCCGGCGTGATCATGTCATCGCACCCGCTGCTCGACATCATCCCGATCATGAAGCGCGAGCAGGACGGCCAGATCGTCACGCAGTTCGACTATCCGTCCTGCGAGTCGCTCGGTCTGATCAAGATGGACTTCCTCGGGCTGCGCAACCTCACCATCATCTCCGACACGCTCGACAACATCCGCCTGAACCGGGGGGAGGAGCTCGACCTCGAGCACCTCGCGCTCGAGGACCGCGGCGTGTACGACCTGCTCGCCCGCGGCGACACCCTCGGCGTCTTCCAGCTCGACAGCCCTCCGCTGCGCTCGCTGATGCGCCTGATGAAGCCCGACAACTTCGGCGACATCTCCGCGCTCATCGCGCTGTACCGGCCGGGGCCGATGGGCGCCAACTCGCACACCAACTACGCGCTGCGCAAGAACAGGCTGCAGGAGATCACGCCGATCCACCCCGAGCTCGAGGAGCCGCTCGCCGACATCCTGCAGGAGTCGTACGGTCTGATCATCTACCAGGAGCAGGTGATGGCCATCGCGCAGAAGGTGGCCGGCTTCAGCCTCGGTCAGGCCGACATCCTGCGCCGCGCGATGGGCAAGAAGAAGAAGTCCGAGCTCGACAAGCAGTACGAGGGCTTCTCGGGCGGAATGAAGGAGCGCGGCTTCGGCGAAGGCGCGGTCAAAGCGCTGTGGGACATCCTGCTGCCGTTCTCGGACTACGCGTTCAACAAAGCGCATTCCGCCGCCTACGGCCTCGTCTCCTACTGGACCGCGTACCTGAAGGCGCACTACCCGGCGGAGTACATGGCCGCTCTGCTGACCAGCGTCGGCGACTCCAAGGACAAGATGGCGCTGTACCTCAACGAGTGCCGGCGCATGGGCATCCGGGTCCTGCCGCCCGACGTCTCGGAGTCCATCAACTTCTTCGCCGCCGTCGGCGAGGACATCCGCTTCGGGCTCGGCGCCGTGCGCAACGTCGGCGGGAACGTCGTGGACGGCATCATCGAGGCTCGCAAGGACGAGAAGTTCACCTCGTTCCACGACTTCCTCGGCAAGGTCCCGCTGCATGTGGCGAACAAGCGCACCGTGGAATCGCTGATCAAAGCCGGGGCGTTCGACTCGATGGGTGACACACGCCGCGCACTCATGGAGATCCATGAGGATGCCGTCGAGGCCGCCGTCGACCGCAAGCGGAACGAGGCGCAGGGCGCGATCGGCTTCGACTTCGACAGCCTGTACGACGAGCCGGAGCACATCCCCGCCAAGGTCCCCGACCGGCCGGAGTGGATCAAGAAGGACAAGCTCGCGTTCGAACGCGAGATGCTCGGCCTGTACGTCTCCGATCACCCGCTGGCCGGGCTCGAGGTGCCGCTCGCGAAGCACGCATCGATCTCGATCAGCGATCTGCTCACCTCGGAGGAGCTCCAGGACGGCGATCAGGTCACCGTGGCGGGTCTGGTGACCAGCGTGCAGCATCGCGTGGCGAAGGCGAGCGGCAACCCCTACGGCATGATCACCGTCGAGGACTTCAACGGCGAGGTGACGATCATGTTCATGGGCAAGACCTACACCGAGTTCCAGCACACGCTGCAGCAGGACGCCATTCTCGCGGTGCGCGGTCGTGTGTCGCGGCGCGACGACGGACTGAATCTGCACGCCCAATCGGCCTTCGCGCCCGACATCGGCTCGTTCGACGCGGCGGGACCGCTGTCGCTGCTGGTCGCCGAGCAGCGCGCCACCGAGCGGATCATGCTCGACCTCGCGGATGTGCTGCGCCGCCACACCGGCGACACCGAGGTGCTGCTGCGCGTGCACCGGGGTGGGTCGGCGAAGGTGTTCGAGGTGCCGATGCCCGTCAAGGTCTCCGCTGACCTGTTCGGCGACTTGAAGTCCCTGCTCGGCCCCACCTGCCTCGGCTGATCGGCACGCGGCGGGCAGCAGGGAAACGACACATGGAACACGCGGATGACGTCGGTAGGATCGGGTCTCGCGTGGCGACTGCGCACGATGAAAGGACAGGGCCGATGAGCTTCGACAAGCCCCACCCCTCAGACGACGACAGCGCTCTCGGCGTCGGGTCCGCGGCCGTGCCGCAGACCGAGGACGCCCGGGATGCCGACGACGACGGCGTGCTCTACGAGGACCAGGTCCAGCCCGAGTACGGGATCGTGGGCTTCACGCTGCGCGAGCTTCTCATCGTGGGCGCCTGGCTGGTGCTCTTCATCGTCTCGTTCTTCCCGGTGAGCACCATCGGCGGCTCCGTCTGGACGACCGGGATCAGCTGGATCCTCATGGTCGGCGTGCCCACGGTGGCGGTGTTCCTCGTCCTGCTGCGCCGCTTCTCGCCGGCGGGGATCCGGCGGGTCGGCTCGCTGGGGATCGATCAGTTCGCCTCGGTGGCGGCCGCGGTGGCGGCTGTGTCGTGGGCGCAGGTGCTCTGGCAGCAGATCGCCGGGAGCGTGGAGACCGGGGTCCTGCTGGTCGGCTGGGTCGCGGTGCTCGCCCAGCTCGCGACGCTCGCGCTCGTGGCCACGACCGTCGCGGCCCCGCTGCTTCCGCGCCTGCGCGAGGACTTCCACGGGCGTCTGGAGACTCTGGCGCACCGCAACGCCAATCCGGTGCGTCCCGTGATCTCCCGGCCGCGCGCAGAGCGCCCCGTGAAGCCGGCCGGCAGGCCGGCAGCGCCCGCTCCCGACGACGCAGGCACCGCAGGCACTGACGCGCCGACGACCCGCGGCGTGGAGGTGCTGCACAACACCGCCGCCGTCGAGGCGCTGCAGCAGATCTTCACCGTCGACGACGAGCGCGCCCACGCGCTGGCCGCGGCTCAGCACAACACCGCCGCCGACGGGCTCGCGGGAGAGGAGGTCGGGGCGGAGGCCGCACCGCGCGGACACTACACCGACGTCGATCCCGGCGGATCCGACCCCGAGGATGGCCCCGAGACCAGGGCCCACGTCGTCGTTCAGCCCGCCGACCCCGGCCAGTACACCGACACGGAGGCGGAGCACGCCGCTGATGGACCGGCCCGCCCCGAGCCGTTCTGGATCCTCGCGCCCACCGAGCGCGACGTGCTGGACGAACACGGCCAGCCCCTGTTCCGGGTGGGGCCGACGGCCTGGGCGCTCGCCCTCGAGGATCGCGGCGGAGCTTTCGTCGTGCGACATGAGGACGGCCGCATCGGCTACCTCCACGACATCTCCGACATCACGAAAGGCTGAGTGCGTGCGCACCATCGATCTCCGCGGGCGAAGCCTCACCCCCGCAGAAATGCTCGCCGCCGTCCCGCGCGCGACCCAGGCACGCGCCGAGGCCCTCGACGCCGCGACTCGCATCGTCGAGGCGGTGCGCACCGGCGGCGAGGAAGCACTGCGCGACCAGGCCGAACGCTTCGACGGCGTCACCGGTCACGCCATCCGCGTGCCGGCCGCGCACATCGCCGAAGCCGCACAGAGCGTCGAGCCGAAGGTGCGGGCGGCGCTCGAGGAAGCGATCGAGCGGGTGCGTCGCGCCTCCGCCGCGCAGGTCCCCGCAGGGCAGACCACCGCGATCGGACCGGGGGCGCACATCGTGCAGCGCTGGCAGCCCGTGGGGCGCGCCGGCGTGTACATCCCGGGTGGCAAGGCGGTCTATCCGTCGAGTGTCATCATGAACGTCGTCCCCGCCCAGGTGGCCGGTGTCTCCTCCATCGCCCTCGCCTCCCCGCCGCAGCGCGATCACGACGGTCGGGTCCACCCCAGCATCCTCGCCGCCGCGGCGCTGCTCGGTGTCGACGAGGTCTACGCGATGGGCGGAGCGGGCGCCGTCGGCGCCCTCGCCCACGGCGTGGCCGCGCTCGGCCTCGACCCCGTCGACGTCGTCTCCGGCCCCGGCAACAACTACGTCGCGTCCGCCAAGCGCGCGGTGGCCGGTGTGGTGGGCACCGACTCCGAGGCGGGCGCCACCGAGATCCTCGTCGTCGCCGATTCCTCGGCCGATCCGGTCCTGGTCGCCGCCGACCTGATAAGCCAGGCGGAGCACGACGAGCAGGCCTCCGCGGTGCTGGTCACCGACTCCGCCGAGCTCGCCGCGCGCGTCGCCGACGAGGTGACGCGGCAGGCCGCATCCACGACTCACGTGGCGCGGGTCGCGGCCGCGCTCGAGGGCCCGCAGTCCGCGATCGTGCTCGTCGACGACCGGGCGATGGCGGAGCGCTTCAGCAATGCCTACGCACCCGAGCACCTCGAACTGCACCTGGTGGACGCAGCCGCTGCATCCGACCGCTTCACCAGCGCCGGCGCCGTGTTCGTCGGCGATCAGACCCCGGTGAGCCTGGGCGACTACATGGCGGGCAGCAATCACGTGCTGCCCACCGGCGGGCAGGCGCGCTACGCGGCCGGGCTCGGGGCGTACACGTTCCTGCGTCCGCAGCAGGTCATCGAATACGACCACGCCGCACTGGCCGAGGTGCGCGAGGGCATCGTCGCGCTGGCCGAGGCGGAGGTGCTGCCCGCGCACGGCGACGCCGTGCAGGCGCGATTCGCCGATGCTCCCCGGTGACGTCGGCTCGAGCGACTACGCTGAAGCACCATGCACTGCCCCTTCTGCCGGCATCCGGACTCCCGGGTCATCGACTCGCGCACCAGTGACGACGGACTCTCCATCCGCCGTCGCCGACAGTGTCCGGAGTGCGGAGGACGCTTCTCCACCACCGAGACCGCGAGTCTGTCGGTCATCAAGCGCTCCGGCGTCGTGGAGGCGTTCAGCCGCGACAAGGTGATCTCCGGGGTGCGCAAGGCATGCCAGGGGCGCCCGGTCACCGAGGCCAACCTCGCCCTGCTCGCGCAGAAGGTCGAGGAGGCCGTGCGCCAGACCGGCGTCTCGCAGCTGGACACCAACGAGATCGGCCTCGCCATCCTGGGTCCGCTGCGTGAGCTCGACGAGGTCGCCTACCTGCGCTTCGCGAGCGTCTACCAGGAGTTCGACTCCCTCGACGACTTCGAGCGCGCCATCGGAGACCTGCGCGCCGATCACATCGCGTCAGAGACGGATTCCCCCGACCGGTAACCTTGGGCGGTGATGTACTCGCTGCTCTTCCGCCACGTCCTCACGCGCTTCGATCCCGAGGTCGCGCACCACGCCGCGATGGCCGTCATCCGTGTGCTGGGCGTGCGACCGCTGTCGTGGGCGGCGCGCGCGCTGACCGCGCCCGGCGCGGACCAGCAGGTGCACGCCCTCGGTCTCACCTTCCCGTCCCCGTTCGGGGTGGCCGCCGGCTTCGACAAGAACGCGGTCGGCGTGCGCGGACTGGATGCGCTGGGGTTCGGTCACATCGAGATCGGCACGATCACGGCGATCCCGCAGGAGGGCAACCCGAAGCCGCGCCTGTTCCGCCTGGTCGAGGACCGCGCTGTCATCAACCGGATGGGATTCAACAACGAGGGAGCGGATGCCGCCGCCCGTCGCCTGGGCGGCCTGCGTCGACGCGCCCCGCGCGCGGTGATCGGGGTGAACATCGGCAAGAGCCGGGTGGTCGACGTGGAGGACGCGATCGGCGATTACGTCGTCTCGGCGACCCGCCTCGCACCCCTGGCCGATTACCTGGCCGTGAACGTGTCCTCGCCGAACACGCCGGGACTGCGCGGCCTGCAGGCCGTGGACACTCTCGCCCCGCTGCTGCGCGCGGTGCGAGAGGCAGCCGCCGGGACGCCCCTGCTGGTGAAGATCGCTCCCGACCTGCCCGACGAGGAGATCGAGGCGATCGCGCGTCTCGCCGTCGCGGAGGGTCTCGCCGGCATCATCGCGCACAACACCACGATCTCCCGTGAGGGACTGCGCACCGACCCCGCTGTCGTCGAGGCCGCCGGTGCCGGCGGACTGTCGGGCGCACCTCTGAAGGAGCGGTCGCTGCAGGTGCTGGCGGTCGTGCGCGCGGCCGTACCGGACGACTTCTGCGTCATCGCCGTCGGGGGAGTGGAGACGGCGGAGGATGTGCAGCGGCGCCTGGATGCCGGCGCCACCCTCGTGCAGGGGTACACCGCGTTCCTCTACCGCGGACCCTTGTGGGCACGGCAGATCAACAGAGGCCTGCGCCTGTCGAAGGGTCAGGCCGGGTACTGACCGCGCTTGACCTGCGGCTTGGGAAGACGCATGAAGCGCATCTGCAGCGAGCGCATCGCCGCGTACCAGCCCAGACCGCGCTCCCGTCGCTCCGCGCCGAATCTCGCGGCGGCCTTCTTCTTCACGCGCATGCTCAGCAGCACCATGTCGGCGACGGCGAGCAGCATGAACGCCCACAGCCCGACCATCGCCCACAGCTGCACGGCGGGGATGTTGACCAGGCTCAGCAGGATGACCAGCAGCATCGAGGCCATCAGCCATTCCGAGATGAGCCAGCCGGCATCCACGTAGTCCCGCACCCAGCGACGCTGCGGACCGCGGTCGCGGGCGGGCAGGTAGCGGTCGTCGCCGTTCTCCATGCCGACTCGCGCCCGTTCGCGCCGGGCCTGCAGGTCGGCCTTGGCGGCCGCCCTGGCCTCCTTGGTGTCGGCGACCAGCGGTCGGCGGTTCGCCGCCTCGCGTTCGGCGCGCGTCGGGGTGGCGCGGCCCTTGCCCACGACGGGCGTCTTGGGGGCGTCGTCAGCGGCGGGGGAGGAGTGGGGCACGGTCGACCTCAGTTCGCAATCGGGTTCACCTTAAGATTACTCGCATGACGTCGACCTCATCCCCCTCCGCCTCGTCCGCCTCGCCCGCCGAGGACGCGCTGCTCGAGGCGGTCTCCCTCGGCATCCCGTCCGCGCTGTCCGACCTCGGCGCACTCGTGCGCATCCCGGGCATCGCCTGGCCCTCGTTCGACCAGACCCAGCTGGAGCGCTCGGCCGAGGCCGTCGCCGAACTCGCCCGTGAGACGGGCGTCTTCGACGAGGTGCGCGTGCTGCGCGCACACGTCGACGACACCGAGGAGCTCGGCCAGCCCGCGGTGCTCGCCACGCGCGCGGCCCGCAACGGTCGACCCACCATCCTGCTCTACGCGCACCACGACGTGCAGCCCCCGGGTGACGACGCGCTGTGGCAGACCCCGCCGTTCGAGCCGACCGTGCGCGACGGGCGGCTGTACGGCCGCGGCGCCGCCGACGACAAGGCCGGCATCATGGCGCACATCGCCGCACTGCGCGCCGTGGCCGAGGTGATCGGCGACGACTTCGACCTGGGCGTCGCACTGTTCATCGAGGGGGAGGAGGAGTACGGCTCGCGTTCGTTCGCGCGGTTCCTGCGCGACAACGCGGATTCGCTGCGCGCCGACGCGATCGTCGTGGCCGACTCCGGCAACCTCGACTCGCACACCCCCGGCCTCACCGTGTCCCTGCGCGGCAACGCGCGCTTCACGCTCACCGTGCGCACTCTCGCGCACGCCTCGCACTCGGGGATGTTCGGCGGAGCGGTGCCGGATGCCATGATGGCCGCGGTCACCCTGCTGGCGACGCTCTGGGATGCCGACGGCGCGGTCGCCGTGGAGGGGATGACGCAGCGCGACGCGGCCACACCGCCCTACGACGAGCAGACGCTGCGTGCCGAGACCGGCCTGCTCGACGGCGTCTCGCCCATCGGCCGCGACGACATCTACGGCCGGATCTGGAACAGGCCCGCCATCACGCTGATCGGCATCGACGCGACCAGCGTCGACGCCGCCTCGAACACCCTGCTGCCCGAGGTGCGGGTCGTGCTCAGCGCGCGCGTCGCGCCCGGTCAGAGCTCCGCCGAGGCGTACGCCGCTCTGGAACGGCATCTGCGCGCGCACGCCCCCTTCGGGGCCCAGCTGACCTTCTCGGATGTCGATCTCGGCGACGGCTTCCTGGTCGATCCGTCCGGCTGGGCGCTCGAGCTGACCCGCGATGCGATGGCCGACGGCTACGGGGTCGCGCCGGTGGATCTGGGCATCGGCGGCTCGATCCCGTTCATCGCCGACCTCGTCCGCGAGTTCCCGCACGCGCAGATCCTCGTCACCGGCGTGGAGGACCCGCACTCCCGTGCGCACAGCCCGAACGAATCGCTGCACCTCGACACGTTCCGCAACGCTGTGCGCACCGAGGCGCTGCTGCTGGCGCGCATGAACGCGCGATCGGGCGCCGACTGAGCATCCGGCCCGAACGGGGTGGGCGGCGGTAGAATCGAGCACGAGCAGCGAGACCGCGCTGCCCGTTGCAAGGAGTTGAGATGAGCGACACCACCCTGACCTCGGAGTCCACCGCGGCTCCCGCCCACGGGGTCTCCCTGACCGAAGCCGCCGCCCTGAAGGTGAAGAGCCTGCTCGAGCAGGAGGGACGCGACGACCTGCGCCTGCGCGTCGCCGTCCAGCCGGGTGGCTGCTCAGGCCTGATCTACCAGCTGTACTTCGACGAGCGCTACCTCGAGGGCGACGAGACCGTCGACTTCGACGGTGTCGAGGTCATCATCGACAACATGAGCGTGCCCTATCTCGATGGTGCCTCGATCGACTTCAAGGACACGATCTCGGAGCAGGGGTTCACCATCGACAACCCCAACGCGGCGGGCAGCTGCGCCTGCGGCGACAGCTTCCACTGAGTCGCGCCAACCTGCATGGTTGGCATGAATCGCGTGTGAGGTTGCCCTAGACTTGATTCTGCTCCTGTCCAAGATCTGAAAGGTGCACCGTGCCTTCGAAACGCCGCCTTCGTTGGGCCGCACTCCCGCTGGGAGCAGCGGCAGCTGTGGCCCTGGCGGGATGTACTCCCACCGAACTCCATGGCTTCCTCCCGGGCTTCGTCGAAGACGGCACCCCTGCGACCAACCAGACGGACACCGTCGCCGGTCTGTGGGTCACGTCGTGGATCGTCCTGCTGGCCGTCGGCGTGATCACGTGGGCGCTCATGGCGTGGGCGCTGGTGATGTACCGCCGGCGCAGCGGCCAGACCGGGCTGCCCGTGCAGCTGCGCTACAACATGCCGATCGAGATCCTCTACACGGTGATCCCGCTGATCCTCGTGCTCGGCATGTTCTTCTTCACCGCGCGCGATCAGGCCGACATCGAGACGCAGTGGAAGGACCCCGACGTCCACATCACCGCGATCGCCAAGCAGTGGGCCTGGGACTTCCAGTACGACGGCGAGGACAGCGACAACTCGGACGCCGTGTGGACCATGGGCGTGCAGGCCGACCCCGACGAGAACGGCGACATCGAGCGCGAGAAGCTGCCCACGCTGGTGCTCCCGGTCGACCAGAAGGTCACCATCGAGCTGCAGTCGCGTGACGTGATCCACTCCTTCTGGATCATCGACTTCCTCTACAAGAAGGACATGTACATCGGCAAGGACAATTCGTGGTCCTTCGTGCCGACGCGTGTCGGAGAGTACGACGGCAAGTGCGCCGAGCTCTGCGGCGAGTACCACTCGATGATGCTCTTCAACGTGAAGGTCGTCGAGCAGGACGAATACGACGCGTACCTCGACACCCTGCGCGAGCAGGGCAACACGGGCGACATCGCGGACGCCTACGACCGACTCAGCAATCTCCCCGGGAACGGCACGAGCACGCATCCCGAGGAAGAGGAGTAAGCCATGACCACCACAGCTGAACCCACCACGGTGCCGGGCGGACGTCCGTCCACGCTCCCACCGCGTCAGGCCGCTCTTCTCACCTCCTCGCGTGTGGAGCAGAAGGGCAACATCGTCGTCAAGTGGATGACCTCCACCGACCACAAGACGATCGGGTACATGTACCTCATCGCGTCGGTGCTGTTCTTCCTCCTCGGCGGTGTGATGGCCCTCATCATCCGCGCCGAGCTGTTCTCCCCCGGCATGCAGATCGTGCCGACCAAGGAGCAGTACAACCAGCTGTTCACGATGCACGGCACGATCATGCTGCTGATGTTCGCGACGCCGCTGTTCGCCGGGTTCGCCAACGCGATCCTGCCGCTGCAGATCGGTGCGCCGGACGTCGCCTTCCCGCGTCTGAACGCGTTCGCCTTCTGGCTGTTCACGTTCGGCTCCGTGATGGCCGTCGCCGGCTTCCTCACCCCACAGGGCGCCGCGGCGTTCGGCTGGTTCGCGTACCAGCCGCTGGCCAACTCGTCGTTCTCCCCTGGCGTGGGCGGCAACCTCTGGATGCTGGGTCTGGGCATGTCGGGCTTCGGCACGATCCTCGGTGCGGTGAACTTCATCACCACGATCATCACCATGCGCGCGCCCGGAATGACCATGTGGCGCATGCCGATCTTCTCGTGGAACACCCTGATCACGAGCCTGCTGATCCTCATGGCGTTCCCGGTGCTCGCCGCGGCGATGCTCGCCGCCGCTTCGGACCGCGTCCTCGGCTCGCACGTCTACGACGTCGCCAACGGCGGCGTGCTGCTGTGGCAGCACCTGTTCTGGTTCTTCGGTCACCCCGAGGTGTACATCATCGCGCTGCCGTTCTTCGGCATCGTCTCCGAGGTGTTCCCGGTGTTCAGCCGCAAGCCGATCTTCGGATACAAGACGCTGGTGTACGCGACCATCGCGATCGCCTCGCTGTCGGTGGCCGTCTGGGCGCACCACATGTACGTCACCGGCGGTGTGCTGCTGCCGTTCTTCTCGCTGATGACCATGCTCATCGCGGTGCCGACGGGTGTGAAGATCTTCAACTGGATCGGCACGATGTGGCGGGGCTCCATCACCTTCGAGACGCCCATGGTGTTCTCGCTCGGCTTCCTGGTGTCGTTCGTCTTCGGCGGTCTGACCGGCGTCATCCTCGCGTCGCCGCCGCTGGACTTCCACCTCAGCGACTCGTACTTCGTCGTCGCCCACTTCCACTACGTCGTCTTCGGCACCGTGGTGTTCGCGATGTTCGCCGGCTTCTACTTCTGGTGGCCGAAGTGGACGGGGCGGATGCTGAACGAGACCCTCGGGTACATCCACTTCTGGATGCTGTTCATCGGCTTCCACATGACCTTCCTCGTGCAGCACTGGCTGGGCGTCGACGGCATGCCGCGCCGCTACGCGGACTACTCCGCGTACGACAACTGGGAGTGGGGCAACCAGGTCTCCACGATCGGCGCCGTCATCCTCGGTGCGTCGATGCTGCCCTTCTTCCTCAACGTGTGGATCACTGCACGCAAGGCGCCGAAGGTCACCGTCAACGACCCGTGGGGCTATGGGGCCTCGCTCGAGTGGGCGACCTCCTGCCCGCCCCCGCGTCATAACTTCACGTCGATCCCGCGCATCCGCAGCGAGCGTCCGGCATTCGACCTGAACCACCCGGAGGCCGCCGAGCACCCGGTCGGCGTCGCAGCGGGAGAGGTCAAGTAAGACATGCGCAGCAATATCGTCCTGTGGTGGATCATCACCGCGTTCTTCCTCGCCGCTTCGGTGATCTACACGATCTGGAACCTCGTCGATCCCTTCCACGGCTACGTGGAGTGGGTCGGCACGGTGGCCCTGCTGTTCGTGGCCTTCATGGGCGCCATGATCGCCGTCTACCTGCGTCGCACCTACCGTGCCCAGGGCGGCGAGCTGCCCGAGGACGTGCTCACCGCCGACATCGACGACGGTGACCCCGAGCTCGGCGAGTTCTCGCCGTGGTCGTGGTGGCCGCTCGTCCTCGCGGGCTCAGCAGGGGTGTTCCTGCTCGGCCTCGCGGTCGGTCAATTCCTGCTGCCGATCGGCCTGGCGATCTTCGTCGTCGCGATCGTCGGCTGGGTCTACGAGTACTACCGCGGTCACTTCGCGCGCTGACGACTCCCGTCTCACCACGAAGGCCCCCTGGATGCGTCCAGGGGGCCTTTTCGTCTCGTCTGCCGTGCACGCCGCTCCTGCTGGTGCCCTGCCGGGCTGCTGATGGTGCCGTGCCTGCACGGGCGACCGGGAACGATGCGTCAGGGCCGGGTACGCACGCGGGGGACACCGGTCAGCGGATCCACCGGACGCCGGTGCACGCCGTCGTGGTCCTCCACCGGGTAGCCGCCGCGCACCCAGTACTCGAAGCCGCCGATGAGCTCACGCACCGCGAAACCCAGCCGGGCGAACTCCAGCGCGCCCTTGGCGCCGGCGTTGCATCCGGGGCTCCAGCAGTACACCACCACTTGCGCGTCGGATGCGATCTCCACCGGGCGCGGGTCGCGATCTGCGCGTAGTGCATGTGCACGGCGCCGGGAATGCGCCCCTGGGCCCACGCCTCGTCCGAGCGCACATCCACCACCACGATGTCCTCGCCGGCGGTCCGTGCCGCGTGCAGATCGCTGGCGTCGGTCTCGTACTGCAGCTTGGCGGCGAAGAAGTCCTGACGATCCATCATGCGCTCAGGCTACTCGCGTCCGGACTCTAAGCACGCGGATATGACCGTCGTGACCGCGCGGGTCGCAACGCATCGGGTGTCACGAGGTCGGGGAGATCAGCCGGGTACAGGGGAGCGCACAACGCAGAAGGTCCCGTCCATTGCGGACGGGACCTTCTGTGCAATGGAGGAGTGCGCTTACGCGTCCTCCGCCTTGTCGTCGTGGCTCTTCGGGCGCGGCTTCTCAGCCGGGTCCTGAGCGATGACCGAACTCGGGGTGTTCGGCGTCTCGCCGACGTGAGCGTCCATTGGAGCGATCTGGTCTTCCGAGGTGACACCGGCGCGGGCGTGCGCCCCGGCGATCTCCTCGGCCTCCAGCGCCTCGTCGACGGCCAGCGTGTGGTGCTGATGCGCGTCCGCTGCCGCGATCTCGGCCTGCGTCAGCGGCTGCAGGCGGTCCTCGTAGAACCAGCGCGAGATCGAGCTGCGCAGGTTCTCGTGCCACGGGATGCGGCCCTTGGCGTTGGGACGGACGACCAGCGGCTCGTAAGTGGCGTAGTCGATGAGCTTCCAGCGGTCGTACACGTCGACCGGCTGGTGCACCTCGATGTACTCGCCGCCGGGGAGTCGGACGATACGCCCGGACTCGTATCCGTGCAGCACGATCTCGCGGTCCTTCTTCTGCAGCGCGATGCAGATGCGCTTGGTGATGAAGTAGCCGAGCACCGGTCCGACGAACAGCAGCGCCTGCAGGGTGTGGATCACACCCTCCATGGTGAGCATGAAGTGCGTGGCCATCAGGTCGGACGAGGCGCCCGCCCACAGCACGGCGTAGAAGATCATGCCGGCCACGCCGATGGCGGTGCGGGTGGGGGCGTTGCGCGGACGGTCGGCGAGGTGGTGCTCACGCTTGTCGCCGGTGACCCACGCCTCGATGAACGGGTAGAGGGCGACGACGACGATGAACAGTCCGAGCACGAGCACGGGGATCACGATGCCGAGCGACAGCGTGAACGGTCCGATCGGCACATCGAGGTGCGGAGGCGCCAGACGCAGCGCGCCGTCGGCGAAGCCGATGTACCAGTCCGGCTGCGTGCCGGCCGAGATGGGGGACGGGTCGTAGGGCCCGTAATCCCAGAACGGCAGGATCTGGAAGAACGACGCGATCAGCACGATCACACCGAAGACGATGAAGAAGAAGCCGCCCATCTTGGACATGTAGACCGGCATCATCGGGTAGCCGACCACGTTGTCGTTCGTGCGGCCCGGGCCGGCGAACTGGGTGTGCTTGTTGATCACCATCAGCATGAGGTGCAGCGCCACGAAGGCGATCACCAGCAGCGGCAGCAGCAGGATGTGCATGGTGTAGAGCCGGCCGACGATGTCGTCACCCGGGAACTCGCCGCCGAAGATCAGGAACGAGGTCCAGGTGCCGATCAGGGGAAGACCCTTGATCATGCCGTCGATGATGCGCAGACCGTTGCCGGAGAGCAGGTCGTCCGGCAGGGAGTAGCCCGTGAAGCCCTCGGCGAGGGCGAGGATGAACAGCACGAAGCCGATCACCCAGTTCAGCTCACGCGGCTTGCGGAAAGCACCGGTGAAGAACACGCGGAGCATGTGGATGCCGATGCCGGCGATGAACACCAGGGCCGCCCAGTGGTGGATCTGGCGCACCAGCAGGCCACCGCGCAGATCCCACGAGATCCGCAGCGCGGACTCGAACGCCGCGGTCATCTCCACGCCGCGCAGCGGCGCGTACGCGCCGGTGTAGTGGGTCGGAGCCATCGAGGCCTGGAAGAAGAACGTCAGGAACGATCCCGACAGGAACACGGCGACGAAGGCCCACAGCGCGACCTCGCCCAGCATGAACGACCAGTGGTCGGGGAAGATCTTGCGTCCGAGCTCCTTGACGAGGCCAGACAGGCTGGTGCGCTCGTCGAGGTAGTTCGCCGTCGCGCCGATGAAGCGTCCGCCCAGGGGCTTCTGCTTGGTGTCCTCTTTAAGAGTTGCGGTGCTCAATGACGCTCCCAGAAGCTCGGGCCGACGGGTTCGGTGAAGTCGCGCTGCGCGATGAGGTAGCCCTCATCGTCGACGGCGATGGGCAGCTGCGGCAGCGGGCGCGCTGCCGGGCCGAAGATGACCTTGGCGTGGTCCGTGACGTCGAACTGCGACTGGTGGCACGGGCACAGCAGGTGGTGCGTCTGCTGCTCGTACAGCGCCACCGGGCAGCCGACGTGCGTGCAGACCTTGGAGTACGCCACGATGCCGTCGTACGACCAGTCCTTGCGCTCCTCGGACTCGATGAGCTGCTCGGGCCGCAGGCGCATGAGCAGGACGATGGCCTTCGCCTTCTCCTCCATGTAGCCCTCGCCGTGGCTGAGGTCCGCCAGCGGCTCGGGGATCACGTGGAACGCGGAGCCGAGGGTGACGTCGGCGGCGCGGATTGGCGTGCCCTCCGGGTCGCGCGCCAGGCGCATGCCCGAGTCCCACATCGTGTGCTTGAGCAGCGCGACCGGGTCGCCGGCGATGGGGTTCTCCGGCGTGTTGTGCGGCGCGAGCCCGCGGAAAAGCGTGATCCCCGGCAGCACGGATGCCACCACGGCGGCGATCAGGGAGTTGCGGATGACGGTTCGACGGCCGAACCCGGACTCCTCGTTCGCGACTGCGAAGGAGTCGACGACCGCCTCGCGGGTGCTGTCACGACCGCGGGTGCGGTGGCGCAGCTCGATGTGCTCCTGGTCGGCCATCAGGGCCTTGGCCCAGTGGATCGCGCCGATGCCCAGCGCCAGCAGCGCGAAGGCGATGCCGATGCCGATGTACATGTTGTTGTGGCGGATGTCGATCGCCAGGCCGCTCTCGATCGGGAACAGCATGTACGCCGCAACCGCCCAGATGCTGCCGGCCAGCGACAGGTAGAACAGCGTGTACACCGTGCGGACCGCGGCCTTCTCGGCGCGGGGGTCCTTGTCGGTCATCCGCTGGCGGTGGGGAGGCAGTCCCGGGTTCTCCGCAGGATCGCTGACTGCGACGCCCAGCCCCGGTGAGGGCTGGTAGGCCCTGTCCAGAGCCTGCGTGTCGTCGTCGTGTGCCATGGTGCTCCTCGTACGTAACTCTTCGATGAAAGTGCGTCAGTTGGACTTCGCCGTGATCCACACGGTGAGCGCGACGAGGGCGCCGATGCCGAAGATCCAGATGAACAGGCCCTCGGACACAGGACCGAGCGATCCGAGCGTGAAGCCGCCGATCTGCACGGCCTCCTGCTGGTAGACGAGGGCGGCGATGATGTCGCGCTTGTCTTCGGTGCTCAGGTTCATGTTGCCGAACACGGGCATGTTCTGGGGGCCGGTGACCATGGCCGCGTAGATGTGCAGGGGGCTCGTCGAGGTCAGCGCAGGGGCGTACTTGCCCTCCGTCAGCGCTCCACCGGCAGCGGCCACGTTGTGGCACATCGCGCAGTTGATGCGGAAGAGCTCGGCGCCGTGGGAGACGTCGACCTCGTCGGTCGCGTCGTCCGGGTTCTTCTCGCCCGCGGTGATCCACTCGTCCGGGTACTTCGGGCCGGGGGCGACGCTCTGCACATAGGCGGCCATCGCGCGGATCTGCGCCTCGGTGAACTGCGGGTCCTTCTGCGGCGCCTGCGGGCCCTGCATCTGCAGCGGCATCCGCCCGGTCGACACCTGGAACTCGACCGCGAGCTCACCCACCCCGATGAGGCTCGGACCCTCGGAGGTGCCCTGCATCTCTCGGCCGTGACAGGTGGCGCAGTTCGCGGTGAACAGCTTCTCGCCGTCCTGGACCGTCAGCTCGGTGGCCGCGCTGGACTGCACGTCGCTGGTCGAGGCCATCGCCGCCGATGCGCCGGCGTAGGCGCCGCCGGTGAGCAGCAGGCCGGCGCCGATCAGGGCGGCAGCGGCGAGGGGACTGCGGCGACCGCGTGAGCGGTGCTTCTTCTCTCGTGCCATTTCGAAAAATCGCTCCGCTCTTATTTCAGGAAGTAGATGACGGCGAACAGGGCGACCCAGACGACGTCGACGAAGTGCCAGTAGTACGACACGACGATCGAGGAGGTCGCCTCCTTGTGGCCGAAGTTCTTGACGGCGTAGGCGCGCCCGATCACGAGCACGAAGGCGATCAGACCGCCGGTGACGTGCAGGGCGTGGAAGCCGGTGGTGATGTAGAACGCCGAGGCGTACGAGTCGGCGGTGATAGGCAGACCCTCGGTGACCAGCTGGGCGTACTCCCACACCTGTCCGCTGACGAAGATCGCGCCCAGGATGAAGGTGAGCCAGAACCACTCCACCATGCCCCAGCCGAACAGGCGGCGGCGGCCGAATGCGTTCAGCTTGCCCTTGTCGATGCGGTAGGGCTGCAGGTCCTCGGCGGCGAAGACGCCCATCTGGCAGGTGAACGACGAGGCGACCAGGATCGCGGTGTTGACGCCGGCGTAGACGACGTTGAGCAGCTGTGTGCGGTCGGCCCACAGCTCGGGGGAGGTGCTGCGCAGCGTGAAGTAGATCGCGAAGAGTCCCGCGAAGAACATGACTTCGCTGCCGAGCCACACGATGGTGCCGACAGCGACCGGATTGGGGCGCTTGATGGTTCTTGCCGCCGGGGCATACGTCGCTGAGGTGGTCACCAGACCATTATGGCCGATTCGCCGGCGGGATTCTCGCACCCCGCTCGCCTGTCCGCCTGTCGGAGAACTAAGGAGAACCTAAGAAGCACCTGCGAATCCGCGGTAATGTCCCGGTGAGGCCGGTCCGGCACTGCTGCCGACGGGTGCGCCGGCCGTGTCATCTCGAATCGGCATCGTTCTGCGCGCGATTAGGATCGCAGTCATGCTCGACACCCCGACCTGGCCCGACCTGCTCTCCACCCTGTTGAGTCGCCGCGACCTCAGCGTCTGGGAGTCGACGTGGGCCATGCGCCAGGTCATGCAGGGCCGCGTGTCGGATGCGCAGCTCGCCGGCTTCCTGGTGGCGCTGCGCGCCAAGGGCGAGACCATCGACGAGATCGTCGGGTTTCGCGATGCCATCCTCGAGGCCGCCGTGCCCCTTCCGGTCTCGTCCGACGTGCTCGACATCGTCGGCACCGGTGGCGATCGGATCGGCACGGTGAACGTGTCGACCACCGCCGCGGTGATCATCGGCGCGATGGGCATCCCCGTCGTCAAGCACGGCAACCGCGCCGCGAGCTCCTCGTCGGGCTCATCCGACGTGCTCGCCGCGCTCGGCCTGGACATCTCTCTCGATCCGCAGCGCGTCGCGGCGGCGCTGGAGCGCACGGGCATCACGTTCGCCTGGGCGGCGGCCTTCCACCCCGGCTTCCAGCATGCGGGTGTCGCCCGTTCGGAGCTGGCCGTCCCGACCGTGTTCAACATGCTGGGCCCCCTGTGCAACCCCGCGCGCGCCGAGGCGAACGCCGTCGGCGTGGCGCAGCTGGATCGCGTGCCCCTCATCACCGGGGTGTTCCGCACCCGTGGAGCGACCGCCCTGGTCTTCCGCGGTGACGACGGTCTGGACGAGCTCACCACCACCGGGCACAGTCGGATCTGGGAGGTCACCCGCGGAGACATCCACGAGCACGACCTCGATCCGCGTGATCTCGGCATCCCGCTGGCAGAGCTTTCCGACCTGGTCGGCGGTCCGCCCGAGCACAACGCCGCCGTGCTGCGGCGCACGCTCGGCGGCGAGACCGGCGCCGTGCGCGACATCGTGCTGCTCAACGCGGCCGCCGGCGTCGTCGCCTACGAGCTCTCGCACGACGCGGCCCTGACGCAGGTGCCGATCGTCGAGCGGCTGCGCGACGCGTACCACCGCGCGGCCGCCGCAGTGGACGACGGTCGGGCTGCGGCCAAACTCGACGAGTGGGTCAGCGTGACCCGGGAACCCGCCGCCGGCTGAGCGGATGCCCATGGACGCCGCCGAAGCCCTCCTTGAGATAGCGTCGCTGCTCGAGCGCGAGCGTGCGTCCCGCTACCGGGCGAAGGCGTTCCGGCAGGCGGCGGACGTCGTGGCATCCCTGCCCGCCGACGTCCTCGACGACCCCGCCCGCCTGCAGGCGCAGAAGGGCATCGGCGCGTCCACCTTCGCCGTGATCCGCCAGGCGCGGGAGGGGCGGGTGCCCGACTACCTCGTCGAGCTGCGCGGCGAGGTGGAGCCCGAGCGCACCTCCGCGCTGCGCGCGCAGCTGCGCGGGGATCTGCACAGCCACACGGACTGGTCCGACGGCACCACACCGATCGACACCATGGTCGCGGCAGCGCGGGCCCTCGGGCACGAGTACCTCGCCATCACAGACCACTCGCCTCGGCTGAAGGTGGCCAGGGGGCTGTCGGCCGAGCGGCTGCGCGAGCAGATCCCGCTCGTGCGAGCGCAGTCCGGCGACGGGCTGACGGTGCTGGCCGGCATCGAGGTGGACATCCTCGAGGACGGCGGCCTGGACCAGACGCCGGAGATGCTCGACGCACTCGACATCGTCGTCGCGTCGGTGCACTCGAAGCTTCGGATGGATCCCGGCACGATGACCAGGCGGATGCTGGCCGCTGTCGCCGACCCGCACGTCAACGTGCTCGGGCACTGCACCGGACGCCTCGTGGAGGGCTCGCGCGGTACGCGGCCGCAGTCGCAGTTCGACGCCAGGGCGGTGTTCGCGGCCTGCGCCGAGTACGGCGTCGCCGTGGAGATCAACGCTCGGCCCGAACGGCAGGACCCGCCGGACGACCTGATCGAGATCGCGCTCGACGAGGGCTGCCTGTTCAGCATCGACTCCGACGCGCACGCTCCGGGCCAGCTCTCGCTGCTCGACTACGGCGCCGAGCGCGCTGAGGCGGCCGGTGTGCCGGCGGAGCGGATCGTCAGCACGTGGGGGCTGGAGCGGCTGCGCGCATGGGCCCGGGGCTGAGTCAGCCCGCTTCCTCCGCGGATGCCAGCGCGGTCAGCGCGCGGCTCATCGACGAGCCCAGGTTCCACCGCTCGGCGAGAGCCTCCGCGGCTTGGCGTGCGGCGCCATCGAGGGTGCCGAGCGCGATGCCGGGGGCGCTGATGTCGAGGTCGGTCGCGACGCGCACGACGCGCGGTGCGACGTCGAGGTAATCCGACGCCTCCGTGACGCGAGCGGCGGCGGCTCCGGTCAGGCCGCCGGCCTGCGCCGCGTCGCGAATGGCCGCGAGATCACCGTGCATGCGCAGCAGACTGGCCGCCGTCTTCTCTCCGATCCCCTTGACTCCAGGCAGGCCGTCCGAGGCATCGCCGCGGAGGGTGGCGAAGTCCGCGTACTGGGTCGGACGGATCCCATACCGCTCGAGCACGGTCTCATCGGTGACGACATCGAGGTTGCTCATGCCGCGCGCGGTGTAGATCACGCGGACGTCGCGGACGTCGTCGACCAGCTGGAACAGGTCGCGATCGCCGGTGACGATGTCGACCGGCAGCGTCGCCCGCGTCGCGAGCGTGCCGATCACGTCGTCCGCCTCGTGCTCGGGGACGCCGATGATCGGGATGCCGAGCGCGTCGAGCGCTTCGCGGATCAGCGGGACCTGCTGCTGCAGGGCGTCGGGCACCTCCTCGACGTCGGGGGCTGCGGCGACCTCGGCCACCACCCGATGCGCCTTGTAGCTCGGGATCAGATCGACGCGCCACTGCGGCCGCCAGTCGTCGTCCCAGCAGGCGACCAGCTGCGATGGCCGATAGACGGTCACGAGCTTGGCGATGATGTCGAGCAGGCCGCGGGTCGCGTTCACGGACGTGCCGTCGGGTGCCTTGACCTTGTCGGGAACTCCGAAGTAGGCCCGGAAGTAGAGGCTGGCGGTGTCGAGCAGCATCAGGCGTTCGGTCACCGCTCCAGCATAGGAGGAGGGGAGCGCGAGCCGCTGGGATCTGATAATCTGAAGTGTCACTCGTGGCGGGCATCCGTCTGCCCTCGTGGCATCGCAATCCACATCCAACCGCTTCGCAGCTCCCGGCGTGCGCGTCGATCGTCGAAGCCTGATCTTCCATTCACAAGGACAACCCACTACATGACTAGCGCAACGACCGCCCCGGCCACCAAGCAGGTCGCGATCAACGACATCGGCTCTGCTGAGGACTTCCTGGCCGCGGTCGAGAAGACCCTGAAGTTCTTCAACGACGGCGACATCATCGAGGGCACGATCGTCAAGATCGACCGCGATGAGGTTCTGCTCGACGTGGGCTACAAGACCGAGGGTGTCATCCCCTCGCGCGAGCTCTCCATCAAGCACGACGTCGACCCCAACGAGGTCGTCGCCGTCGGCGACCAGGTCGAGGCCCTCGTTCTCCAGAAGGAGGACAAGGAAGGCCGTCTGATCCTCTCCAAGAAGCGCGCCCAGTACGAGCGCGCCTGGGGCGACGTCGAGAAGATCAAGGAGAACGACGGGGTCGTCACCGGCACCGTCATCGAGGTCGTCAAGGGTGGCCTCATCGTCGACATCGGACTGCGTGGCTTCCTGCCCGCGTCGCTCATCGAGCTGCGCCGCGTCCGCGACCTCACCCCGTACCTCGGTCAGGAGCTCGAGGCGAAGATCCTCGAACTCGACAAGAACCGCAACAACGTGGTGCTCAGCCGCCGGGCCCTGCTCGAGCAGACCCAGTCGGAGTCGCGCACCACGTTCCTGAACAACCTGCACAAGGGTCAGGTCCGCAAGGGCGTCGTCTCGTCGATCGTCAACTTCGGTGCGTTCGTCGACCTGGGCGGCGTGGACGGTCTCGTGCACGTCTCCGAGCTGTCGTGGAAGCACATCGAGCACGCGTCCGAGGTCGTCGAGGTCGGCCAGGAGGTCACCGTCGAGATCCTCGAGGTCGACCTGGACCGCGAGCGCGTCTCGCTGTCGCTGAAGGCGACCCAGGAGGACCCGTGGCAGGTCTTCGCCCGCACCCACGCGATCGGCCAGATCGCACCGGGCAAGGTCACCAAGCTCGTTCCGTTCGGCGCGTTCGTGCGCGTCGCGGACGGCATCGAGGGCCTCGTGCACATCTCCGAGCTCTCCAGCAAGCACGTCGAGCTGGCTGAGCAGGTCGTCTCGGTCGGCGAAGAGGTCTTCGTCAAGGTCATCGACATCGACCTCGAGCGCCGCCGCATCTCGCTGTCGCTCAAGCAGGCCAACGAGTCGGTCGACCCCAACGGCACCGAGTTCGACCCGGCTCTGTACGGCATGCTCGCCGAGTACGACGAGAACGGCGAGTACAAGTACCCGGAGGGCTTCGACGCCGAGACCGGCGCCTGGAAGGAAGGCTTCGACGCCCAGCGCGAGGCCTGGGAGCAGGAGTACGCCGCTGCCCAGTCCCGCTGGGAGGCGCACAAGGCTCAGGTCGCGAAGGCCGCCGAGGCCGAGGCCGCGGCCGGAGACGACTTCGGTGCGCAGTCGTTCTCGAGCGACTCGACCGGTGCCGGCACCCTGGCCGACGACGAGGCTCTCGCCGCTCTGCGCGAGAAGCTCTCGGGCGGCAACAGCTGATCACCGAGCACGTCCGGACGGGCCGTCATCTCACCCTCGGGTGAGTGTGGCGGCCCGTTCCGCGTTCCGGGGGCGCATGCACGGCGTGCCAGGATGGGGGGATGCCACTCATCGCGCTCACCGGCGGCATCGCCTCGGGCAAGTCGACCATCGCCGCCCGGCTCGCCGAGCACGGCGCGGTGATCATCGACGCCGACCGGATCGTGCGCGACGTTCAGCAGCCGGGCAGCCCGGTGCTCGAGGCGATCGCCGAGACGTTCGGCGAGAACATGATCGCCGCGGACGGGGCCCTCGAGCGCGCGGCGCTCGGCGCCCGGGTCTTCGGTGATGACGAGGCGCTGCAGCGGCTGAATGCGATCGTGCATCCGGCGGTGCGCGCCGAGTCGCAGCGGCGCTTCGACGCGGCCTTCTCCGCAGATCCGGCGGCCGTCGTCGTGTACGACGTGCCGCTGCTCGTCGAGGCGCGGGTCGAGGACCCGTGGGATCTCATCGTGGTGGCGGATGCGCCCGCCGAGCTGCGCGTGCAGCGGATGGTGCAGCTGCGGGGGATGACCGAGGAGGACGCCCGGCGTCGCATCGGCGCCCAGGTGTCGGATGACGCGCGCCGGGCGATCGCGGACGTGGTGATCGACGCCTCGCAAACCGTCGAGCACACGCTCGAGCAGGTCGACGCGCTGTGGCGCACGCTCAGAGCGGGATGAACCCACCCGTCAGCGATGCCCCGCCGCCGTGCTGATGCCGCTCGGCGACAGTGCCGCTGCGATCACCGCAGCATCGCGCGAGCGCGCCGTCCGCCCACGAGGGCACCGTGCGCCACGTACCCCTCCGGTCGCCCGGCCAGCTCGGCCACCAGCAGCCGCCGACACTCCGCGAGCGCCTCTCCGGCGGCTGTCGTCTCGTCGAGCGCCGAGCCGTCGAGCACGAGATCGTGCAGCTCGTCAGGATCGGCGGAGAGGTCGAACAGCTGCTCCGCCCCCGTGGCCGACCACCAGACGTACTTCACGTCTGCTCGGATGATCCACTGCAGGGACTGACCGAGGATGGCGTGCTCGCCGTGCAGGAAGCAGCGCCCGGCATCCGCATCCGCAGCCGGTGCCGGCGCCCGCAGAGCGGTCGCCAGGCTGCGCGAGTCCATCTCGCCCGGAACGGGGAGCCCCGCCAGATCGAGCAGGGTCGCGGGTACGTCGGTGAGATCCATGAGCGCCTCGCAGCGCCGCCCCGCGGCGATACCCGGCCCTGCGAAGATCATTGGCACGGCCGCCGAGCCCTCGTAGGGATACCCCTTCCGCCACATACCGTGGTCACCCATCATGTCGCCGTGATCGGAGGTGAAGCAGATCACCGTGTCGTCGCCGAGCCCGAAGTCGGACAGCGCCTCCGTGAACCGCCTGAGCTGCACATCGATGTGGGTCATGTTGCCGTAGTACCCGGCCAGGGCGCGACGACGCGTCTCCTCGTCGTACCTCGCGACATGCGCTTCGGGCGAGTGATCGGCGCGGAACGATTCGAGGTGGTGGTCTTCCCAGTCGCCGATGGGCGCGGGTGGGAACTCGCTGTCCCGGTACATGTCGAACGCCCACGCGGGCGGGTTGTACGGTGCATGCGGGCGGTGGTACGACAGGAACAGAAAGAACGGCCGATCCGGGTCTCGTCGGTAGAGCCAGTCGATCGCCTCGCTCGTGGCCCAGTTCGTCGGATGCTGGTACTCGGGCCGGTCCCAGGGCATCGCGATCGCCGCATTGCAGTGTGCGCCGTTCTCGTATTCGTCGGTGTAGGCGCCGCGGTCCGACACGCGGGCTAGCCAGGCCGCGTAGTCGTCGTAGAACCGCGGATCCGGACGCCCCTGCCGGCTGGCGTGCAGATAGCCATCGTGGAGGATGACGTTGTCGAACCCGGCGCGGTTGCGCGGCGGGTGCACGTGCATCTTGCCGATCGCCTGCGTCTGGTAGCCGGCATCACGGAAAGAACCCGCCATCGTCACGGCTGCGTCGAAGTCGAGGCCCTCCTGGTAGCCCACCCGGCCGTGCGACGACGGAGCCAGTCCGCTGAGCAGCGACATCCGCGCCGGCACGCATGTCGGCGCGGGGGAGTACGCCCGCGTCGCGATGGTGCCTGAGGCCGCCAGCTGGTCGAGGAAGGGTGTCTTCAGAACCGGCTTGCCGAGCAGCGAGAGACTGTCGGCACGCCACTGATCGGTGCACACCAGCACGACGTTGGGGGCGCTCATGCTCCGGCCTCCGCGAACAGCGTCTCGAAGTAGCCGCAGGCTCCGGAGCGCGGGTTCACGATCTCGACCGGACCGCCTGAGAGGATGTCGGGCGGCGTGCGGGCGTCATCGCCGGCGGCGATGCGTTCGCGCACGATGTCGAGCGCGTCGGACTGGCGGGCCATGGAGGCCGACATCACGACCGCGGGCAGTGCGATGACCTCCTGCAGCTGGGTGACGAGGTCGCCCACCAGCTCCGCGCGGTGGTGGAGCAGACCCTTGAGGGCTGCTCTCTCTCGTGGATCGTCGGTCGAGGGATCGAGCACGGCATCGAGGTCGACGTCGCCGACGATCAGCCCGGCGGTGTGCGCCTGGGCGAGGATCCCGTCGTCGCTCACGAGCTCCTGCACGGTTCCGCACCGCCCGTCATCGGTGCGCAGCAGGAGGGAATCGATCGCTCCGCCGTAGCGCTGCTCCGGCGCCCACACCTCGCCGCCGATCACCACGCAGTACTCCACGATGTAGCCGACGTAGAGGTGGCCGAACGTCGCCTTCGCGCTCACCTGCCCGTACACGACGTTCGCCTGCGCCTGCGCCTGTGCCATGGAGCGCACCGTGCACGGCAGGCCCGTCGCCCTGGCGATCTCGTCTGCGAGCGGGACGTCGGTCCACCCGAGGCGGGGCATCTCCACGATCCGCCCGCAGCGTGAGTCGACGCGCCCGCCCACCGCGACACCGATCCCCATCGGCTGCGTTCGCATCGACTCGCGCACCGCGGCGGTGCCCTGCAGACAGGCATCCAATGCCGATTCGACCGATCCGTCGTGGCGTCGTGCGACTCGCGCCAGACTCGAGCCGCCCAAGCCCACGGCCGACGCGGTGATATCGCGCACCCCGATGTGCAGGCCGACAGCCCAGAACTCCTCCTCCGCGACGTGCAGCGGACGACTGGGGCGTCCACGACCGGGTCGAGAGGTGACGGCACCGGTCGACTCTGTGAGCACCTGAGCCTCTATGAGCGCGGTCACGGCACGTGTGACGGTGCCGGTGTCCAGGCCGCTCTCACGAGCGATCTCGGCGCGCGAGCGCACACCGGCGATGACCATCCGCAGCGCCGTGCGCTGGGCAGGGGGACCGCCTAGGGCGCCGAGCAGCCGAGCGCGCGGGGATGAGCCGATCGATTCCGTCGATGACTGATGCATCTTCGCCTTCCGAACTGATGGTGCAGCGTCTCTCACTATGCCTTGACCGCGCCCTGGGTGAGTCCGGCGCGCCAGTAGCGCTGCAGGCCGAGGAACAGCACGATCACCGGGATGACGCTGAGCATCGAACCGGTCAGCACCTGCAGCGTGAGCATCTCGGTGTCGTAGTTCTGCCAGGTGTACAGCCCGAGTGTCACAGGCAGCATGTCCTTGCCGCGCAGCATCACCATCGGCAGCAGGAACTCGTTCCACGTGCCGATGTAGATGAAGAGGGCGACGGTCACGACCGCGGGGGAGAGCAGCCGCAGCACGATCGTGAAGAAGATCCGCACCTCCGAGGCTCCGTCCAGTCGCGCCGCTTCGATGAGCTCGTCCGGGACCGTCTGACAGTAGATGATCGACAGGAAGACTCCGAACGGGCTGACGCACGAGGGGATGATGATCGCCCAGACCGTGTTCACGATCCCCAGGGCGCTGAACACGAAGAACAGCGGGATGGTCAGCAGGGCGGCGGGCAGCAGCATCCCGGCCATGATGACGACGAGCAGATACCGGCGCCCGCGGAAGCGGAACTTCGCGAAGGCGTAGCCGCACGCCATCGACACGACGGTGCCGACCACGGCGGCCGCCCCCGCGTACAGCAAGGAATAGCCGAGCCACTGCGTGAAGTGCCCACCGTCGTACGTCAGCACACTGCGGATGTTCTCCCAGAGGTTCAGCTCGGATCCGAACCACAGCGATGGCGTGTTCACCATGTCCGGGCGGGTCTTCGTCGTCTGCACGAACAGCCACCACAGGGGAAGCAGGAAGTACAGCGCGACGGCGGTCAGCACCACCATGGTGATGGTCTTCGTGCCGGCCGACGGCTGCACCGAAGACGGCACGTTCGGCTCGTCGTCCGCGGCGCGCGCCCGCCGGCGCGTGGGCAGTGTGAGGAGGGTGGTCGAGCTCATCGTGCGCGTCCTATCCGTGTCTGCACGAGGGCGTACACGCCCGCGAGGAGGCCGGCGATGATCGCCATGATCACCGACGTGGCTGCGGCGCCGCCCATGTCGTTCTGATCGAAGGCCTGGCTGTACGCCATCATCATCGGCGTGTACGCCGTGTCGATGGCAGGCGTCATGGTGCGCAGCACCGTCGGCTCGTTGAACCACTGGATCGTGCCGACGATCGACATCAGCACGGTCATCAGGGCGGCGCTCTTGAGCATGGGCAGCTTGATCCGCAGCACGATCTGCCATTCGCTGGCCCCGTCGATCCGAGCCGCGTCGTAGAGTTCCGCCGGTATCGACTTCAGCGTCGCCATGAAGATGATCATGTTGTAGCCGATGAAGGTCCAGGCGGTCATGTTCGCCATGGATAGATTGAGCAGGGCGCCCTCGAGGAAGAGGTCGGCCGGGAGGCCCACCGACTGCAGCAGGTCGGCGAACGGCGACAGCGTCGGAGAGTAGAGGTATCCCCACACCAGCGCCGCCACCACGCCCGGAATGGCATAGGGGAGGAATGCGGTGAGACGGAAGAATCGCACGCCGCGGGCGGCCAGCGAATCCAGCAGCAGAGCCAGCACGAGTGCGAGTCCCTGCACGAGGGGGATCTTGATGGCGCCGTACTCCAGGACGTTGACGATGCCGCGCCAGAACTGATCGCTGGTGAGGACGTCGACGTAGTTGGCCAGGCCGCTGAAGACGGTCTCGGTGCCGCCGAGCCCGCCCATCGACAGCTGCCTGCGGAACAGCGAGTTCCACAGCGAGGCGATGATGGGTGCGATCATCGACAGCGCGAACAGCGCCGTGAACGGCAGGGCGAAGGCCCAGCCGATGCGGGACTCACGGCGGCTCGCGCCTCGTCTGGGACGTGCAGCAGGCGGGGCGGCATGACTTCGCCGTGCTTCGCGCACCGGGGCGGGCGCCGTGGCGTCGGCGGTGGTCATCGGCTGGATCCTTTCCAGAGGCTGTCGAACGTCCCGGTGCGGCCGCCCGGAGAGCGACCGCACCGGGGAGCGGACGGAGCGGTCACTTGACCTGAGCGCCCGCCTTGGTCAGCGCGGCGACGGCCGCATCCTGCCCGTCACGGAAGATGTCCGCCACCCGACCGCCTTCGGCGACCTTGCTCTGGGCATCCGACAGAGCCTGGAACAGCGTCGCAGACTGCGGAGCCCAGGTGACGGCGGCGACGTTCTCGTTCGCGGCGATGTACTCGTCGAAGATGTCCTGTCCCGAGAAGTACTCCTTCAGCGCCGGGGGAGTCGGCACGGAGTCGACCTTCGTCGCGGGCAGCATGCCCAGGCCAGAGACGCCTTCGGTGTTGGTTGCCCACCAGTCGATGAACTCGACCGCCTGCTCAGGGAACGCACACCCCTTCAGGACAGCGGCTACGGATCCGCCGTTCTGGCCGACGGTCTTCGTCGATGCCTTCAGGTGCGGGATCTGTGCGACCTTCCACGAACCCGCGGCGTCGGGGACCGAGTCGGCGAACATGGTGGACTCCCAGGGTGCGCCGATGTGCGTCACAAGGGTGCCGTCGGTGAGGTACTTCACGTACTCGTCGCCCCAGCGCGGCGTCGGCAGCACAGTCTTCGCGTCGATCATCGCCTGCCACTGAGCGGCGACGGCGTCTGTCTCAGGGGAGTCGACGCTGACCTCCCACGCCTGCTCATCGCTGTCGTAGGCGAAGTAGTCCGCGCCCTCGGAGGTCGCGAGAGCGCTCGTCCAGAGGATCTCGTCGGTGAGGAAGGAGCCCATGTACGCGGTGCCGCTGGACTTCTCCGTCACGATGCGGCCCATCTGCTCGTATTCGGACCACGTCTGCGGCAGCTCGAGCCCGTACTTCTCGAACAGATCGGCGCGGTAGTACATGACGATGGGGGAGGCGCCGATCGGAAGGCCGAAGATCGCATCGCCCACCTTCGCCTTGCCGAAGAAGGCCGGCTGGTAGTGGTCGCGGTACTTCTCGGCGTATTCCGTGACGTCCATGAGGGAGTCGAGCATGTCTGGGACCCGCTCGCTGCCGAGCTGAGCGACGCACGGCACATCCTTCCCTGCCTCGACGATCGACCGGATCTTGGGGTACGACTCGCCGGAGGAGCCCTGCATGGTCTCTCCGACCACGGTCGTCCCCGGATGTGAGTCGTTGAACTCCGCGATGAGTTCGTCGACCGTCTTGGCCCCCTCCTTGTCGGGCATGCGATGCAGGAACGTGAACTCCACCGGACCCTCCGCGGTCGTGTCCCCAGTGGCGGCGCATCCGCCGAGTGTCAGGCCGGCGACGGTCAGCCCCGCGATCAGGGCGGCGTTCTGGCGTACGTTCATCGATTGCTCCTCGTCGAGTGATATCGGGATGGCGTGCTCTCATGCAGCAGTCAGAGTACAAGCATTTATCTGTCATGCACAACTAATTAAACTCACCAGCTGCAGACCCCGTGTCGGACGCTGCTCGTAGGCTGGAGGGATGCAGACCACGCGCAGCGTCCGCCCCTTCGAGGTCATCAGCGAGTACATGCCCGCGGGTGATCAGCCGCAGGCCATCGCCGACCTCGCGGCGCGGATCAACGCCGGTGAGACGGACGTCGTGCTGCTCGGAGCGACCGGCACCGGCAAGTCGGCGACCACAGCGTGGCTCATCGAGCAGGTGCAGCGTCCGACTCTGGTGATGGCGCACAACAAGACGCTGGCCGCGCAGCTCGCGAACGAGTTCCGCGAGCTCATGCCCAACAACGCGATCGAGTACTTCGTCTCGTACTACGACTACTACCAGCCCGAGGCGTACGTGCCGCAGACGGACACCTTCATCGAGAAGGACTCCTCGATCAACGCCGAAGTCGAACGGCTCCGGCACTCCACCACCAACTCACTGCTCAGCCGCCGTGACGTCGTCGTCGTCTCGACCGTGTCGTGCATCTACGGTCTCGGTGCCCCCGAGGAGTACCTGCGCGCCATGGTCGCGCTGCAGGTCGGCGAGCGCTACGACCGCGACGCCCTGATCCGCCAGTTCATCGCCATGCAGTACAACCGCAACGACGTCGACTTCTCGCGCGGCAACTTCCGCGTGCGCGGCGACACGATCGAGATCATCCCGGTGTACGAGGAGCATGCGATCCGCATCGAGCTGTTCGGCGACGAGATCGAGGCGCTGTACTCCCTCCATCCGCTGACCGGCGAGGTCATCGCCCGGCTCGACTCGGTGCCGATCTTCCCCGCATCGCACTACGTCGCCGGCACCGACGTCGTGCAGCGCGCGATCGGCACCATCGAGCACGAGCTCGAGCAGCGACTGGCGGAGTTCGAGCGGCAGGGCAAGCTGCTCGAGGCGCAGCGACTGCGCATGCGCACCACGTTCGACATCGAGATGCTTCAGCAGCTCGGATTCTGCTCGGGCATCGAGAACTATTCCCGGCACATGGACGGCCGAGCCCCCGGCGAGCCGCCGCACACGCTGCTGGACTTCTTCCCCGACGATTTCCTGCTCGTCATCGACGAGTCGCACGTCACCGTCCCGCAGATCGGGGCCATGTACGAGGGCGACGCGTCACGCAAGCGCACACTCGTCGAGCACGGCTTCCGCCTGCCCAGCGCGATGGACAACCGGCCGTTGCGCTGGGACGAGTTCAAGAACAGGATCGGGCAGACCGTGTACCTCTCCGCGACGCCCGGCAAGTACGAGATGGGCATCGCCGACGGCGTGGTCGAGCAGATCATCCGGCCGACCGGGCTCGTCGACCCGGAGATCATCGTGAAGCCGTCCAAGGGGCAGATCGACGACCTGCTCGAGGAGATCCGGCTGCGCGTCGAGCGCGACGAGCGCGTGCTGGTCACCACGCTGACGAAGAAGATGGCGGAGGAGCTCACCGACTTCCTCGGCGAGCACGGGGTGCGCGTGCGCTACCTGCACTCCGACGTCGACACCCTGCGCCGCGTCGAGCTGCTCACCGAGCTGCGCGCCGGAGTGTACGACGTGCTCGTCGGCATCAACCTGCTGCGCGAAGGACTCGACCTTCCGGAGGTGTCACTGGTCGCGATCCTCGACGCCGACAAGGAGGGATTCCTGCGCTCGGGCACCTCGCTCATCCAGACGATCGGTCGTGCGGCGCGCAACGTCTCGGGTCAGGTGCACATGTATGCCGACAACATGACCGATTCGATGCGCAAGGCGATCGAGGAGACCGAGCGGCGACGCGAGAAGCAGATCGCCTACAACAAGGAGAACGGGATCGACCCGCAGCCGCTGCGCAAGCGCATCGCGGACATCACCGAGGTGCTTGCGCGCGAAGCGGCCGACACCGCCGACATGCGCGCGAGCAGGAACAAGTCCGGCAGGGGGAAGTCGCCGACGCCGAACCTGCGTCGCACGGGGATCGCCGCGGAGGGCGCGGCGCAGCTCGAGGAGACGATCGCCGATCTGTCGGACCAGATGCTCGCCGCCGCGTCCGAGTTGAAGTTCGAGCTCGCCGCCCGGCTGCGCGACGAGGTGCAGGACCTCAAGAAGGAGCTGCGGGCGATGGAGCGTGCCGGACACGCCTGAGTGGCGAGCCTGCGGTCAGGGGCAGTGCATCAGCGGTTTCGGACCGGAGCGGTCGATGCGGTGCGTGTTCATCGCGGACCCGCACAGCGGGCACGCGCGCTCTGCGCGCTCCTCCGCGCTGGGAGGCAGCGTCGGCTCGTAGGGGCCCACCGAGGCGGGGCCGGCGAAGCGGATCAGATTCGTGTTGAACCAGGCGTACAGACCGCCCGCCTCGCGGATGCGCGTGCGCAGCGGCACACCGTGCTGATCCTTCGCCATGACACCAGCCTACCGAGGGCCGGCGCCCGGGCACGTGCGCGACCGTGCGAGAACCGGCGGCGAGACGACGTCGCGTCTGCGGTGATTCCGCACATCCGCGCGCTTGGCCGCCGGTGCTCACGAGGACGCCCCTAAGGTGGTGGCCATGACGGTCGGCGCGCGGGGGAGCACACTCGCCGGCCCGGGAGTGCTGGGCCTGTTCCTCATCGCGATGCTCGCCGCCGTGCTCGCCGGACCGCCGCCGCTGCCGGCATCCGAGCCGCGCGCGCCCCGACCGCTGCCCTCCGCACAGGAGAGCCTGCTCATGGGCACCGGGCCGCCGGTGCCGCCCGAGACGCGCTCTGACGGCGTCGTGCTGCTGATCGTCGGAATCATCCTGGGACTGCTGGTGAGCGCGGTCGTCATCATCGCGGTGGCACGACTGGTGCCCCGGCTGATCGCGGTGATCGCCGAGTGGATGCGGCGTCCGGCCGAGTCCGCGCCCACGGAGGTCGCGACCGAGGAGCAGACGGGCGATCCGGCACAGATGGACGCGCCGCGCGTGCGCCAGGGGATCGCGGCCGCGCGGCGGACCGTCGGCGCGCACGGCGACGCCGGGGACGCGATCGTCGCCGCATGGCTCGCACTGGAGCAGACCGCCGCCGATTCCGGCGTGGGCCGGGGACGCAGCGAGACGCCCGCAGAGTTCGCCCTGCGACTGCTGCTGCGCCGACCGGGCATCGACGAGCCGGCGCGCGGCCTGCTGGCCCTGTACGAGCAGGTGCGCTTCGGCGGCCGGCGCGGCGACGAGAGGATGCGTGAGGACGCGACGCGTGCGCTCGACGCGATCGAGGCGGGCTGGCGATGAGGACGAAGAGCACGCTCGCGGCGCTCCGGGGCGCCACGCTGCCCGTCATCGCCGGGCTGCTCGCTGCACTCGCGCTGCACGCGGTGGCGATGCCGCCTGCCTTCGCCTGGGTGGGTGGGGTCCTCGTCGCTGCGGTTGCGCTGCTGGTCCGAATCCGGATGCCGGATGACTCGCGCATGGACGCGCCGGCGCACGGCGATCAGGGGGAGCATCGCGGCTCGCAGGTCTCCCGGCTGGCATGGGCGATCAACCCCGAGACCGGCACGGCCGGCGAGGCGGTCACGCGGCGTGTGCGGGCCATCCTGCAGCGCCGGCTCGCGCGGGCCGGCATCGACGTCGCCACCGACACCGCACGCGTCGAACGACACCTCGGCCCGGGACTGTGGGCGCGGCTGCAGGGCCGCGACGTGCGCGTCGACGACATCCGCGCGGCCCTCGAGGTGGCCGAGCGCCTGCGTCGCCTGCCGCAGCAGGACGGCGATTCGCCACAGACCCAGGATGAGCAGAAGGAGAGCACCGCATGAGGTTCGAGGACATCCGCGAGACCGGGCAGCGGATCCGTGCCGCGATCGGCACCGTGGTGGTGGGCATGGACGAGGCGCTGGAGATCGCCCTGGCCACGATCATCGCCGGAGGGCACGTGCTCTTCGAGGATGTGCCCGGCCTCGGCAAGACCGTGGCGGCGCGCAGCATGGCATCCGCTCTCGGACTGGCGTTCCGTCGCTTGCAGTGCACGCCCGACATGCTGCCGGGGGATGTCACCGGCTCCTACGTGTACGCCCCCGACTCGGGCGAGTTCGTCTTCCGGCCCGGGCCGATCTTCACCGGCCTGCTGCTGGCGGACGAGATCAACCGCACCACGCCGAAGACGCAGTCGGCCATGCTCGAGGCCATGGCCGAGCGCCAGGTCACCGTGGAGGGGAACAGCTTCCCGCTCGAGGCGCCCTTCCACGTCCTCGCCACGGCCAACCCGATCGAGTACGAGGGCACGTACGCGCTGCCGGAGGCGCAGCTGGACCGCTTCATGGTGCGCCTGTCGGTCGGGTACCTGGACGCGGCAGGCGAGACGGAGATCCTGCTCGCCCGCGTGCGACGGGGCCAGGAGGCGGCGCAGGTCTCGCCGGTGCTGGCGCCGGGCGAACTCGCCGACGTGCAGCGCGAGGTGGAGCGGATCCATGTCGACCCGGACGTCGCGGCGTACTGCGTCGCGCTCGCCGCCGCGACTCGCCAGACGCCGCACGTCGCCGTGGGGGCGTCACCGCGCGGCTCGCAGTCGTTGCTGTTGCTCGGCCGGGCACTGGCGGCTCTCGACGGACGCGACTTCCTGCGCCCCGACGACGTCAAGCGGGTCGCCGTGCCCGTCCTCGCGCACCGGCTCACGCTGACGCCGCAGGCCTGGGCGCAGGGCGTCGACCCCGCCGATGTGGTGCGGCAGATCGTCGGCGCGGTCCCGGTGCCGCCCAGTGTGGCTGCGGGAAGGGGCTGACATGACGGGTCCCTCAGCCGTGCGTGTCCGAGCAAGTCCGCCTCTGTTCCTCGCCGTCATCGGCGCGGTCGCGGTGCCGGCCGTCGGCGTCGCGCTGTCCCGGCCGGACGTCATCGCGGTGGCCCTCCCGATCGCGCTCTGGGCCGTCCACGCCGGCACCGTCATGGCGCGCAATCGCGACACAGCACCCAGCCCGGGGGCGCCGGCGGGCGAAGCGCCGCAGAACGCGACACGCCTCGTCATCAACCGCGAGACCGATGCCGCGCCGGGGTGGGCGCGGGACAGCATCCGCGTGGAATCGGGCGCGGAGATCGTGGAGGTCGCCATCGTGCAGGCCGAGCGCCGCCGCCGACGGGTCTTCGTATCAGGCAGTGCACGCCTGCGCGCGCGCAGTCGGGTACGCCATTCCGGGCCGCTGCGGACCGTCGAGGCGTGCGCGCGCGGCCTGCACGCGGACGCCGCGCTGCTCGACGCACCCAGCCCCGCCGTCGTGGTCACTCACGCACTCGCTCCGATCGCGCACCCTCTCGGGCGGATGCCGCTGGCGCCGCGGCTCACGGGTCTGCACGGCTCGCACGAGGGGATCCGCCCCGGTCAAGGCGGGGACTTCCGCGACATCCACCCGTTCGCGCCGGGAGACGAGCTGCGACGCGTGGACTGGAAGGCGACCGCTCGCGCAGCCCGCCGTCCCGGCGAACTGCTCATCCGCCGCACGAACACGCTCAGCGACGCATCGACGGTCATCGTCATGGACACCGCCGATGATCTCGGTGAGATGGTGTCGACCTGGGGCACCGCTGACTTGCAGCGCTGCGGTGTCACCTCGCTGGACCTGGCGCGTGCGGCCGCCCGCTCGATCGCCGAGGCGACTGTGGCGAAGGGCGATCCGATCGCCTTCCACACGCTCGCGCAGGGCGGGCGCTCGGTGCGCAGCGGCGGCGGACGACGCCAGCTGGCGCGGGTGGTGGCCGAGATCGCCGCGAGCGGGCGCGCCGGCGACGACTCCCGGTTCCGGCGCACGCCGCCGGTGCCGCACGGGTCGATCATCCACGTGCTCTCGACGTTCTTCGACGGTGCCGCCGCAGAGATCGCGGTGCGCTGGCGCGCGAGCGGTCATCGCGTCGTCGCCGTCGACGTGCTGCCGGCGCTGCGGCGCGACCGGCTCACGGGTGCGCGCGAGCTCGCGCTGGAAGTCCTGCTGGCAGAGCGGGAGGACATGCTGCACGGGCTGCAGGAGTCCGGTGTCGAGGTGGTGCGCTGGCAGGATGAGGGGATGACGGCCTGGACCGCGCTCGCCGACCCCCGCGTGCGCATCGCGGGCGGGGGAACGCGGGGCGCGTTCAGGCCGTCCCGCGCGGGGATGACGCGGTGAGGAGCTCGGGGCGACAGCACCGTCCGCTGCGCCGGGAGGACGAGCTGCGGATCGGACCGAGCGTGCCGGGAGTGGCCCTGCGCGCGCTCGGCGTGCTGATCGCCGTCAGCGCGGCGCTGTTGCTCGCACCGCCCTTCGGGTGGGTCGTGGTGGTCGCGGTGCTCGCGCTGATCGGCGTGCTGCCGACCGCGCAGGTGGTGACCTGGCTGGTCGCCGCGGTGCTGATCGCACTCCTGATCGTGCAGGGTCCGCAGGAGGGACGCGCGGCCGTGGTGGCAGTCGCGGTGCACGCGCTGCACGTGCTCGGCTCGCTGTCGTTCGTCGTGCCCGCGGCGGCGCGGGTCGCGCTGCGTGCGCTCGTTCCGACCGCCGTCCGCTTCGTCGCGGTGCAGGTGCTCACCCAGGCGGTGCTCGCAGGCATCCTGCTGCTGCCGCGGGGCGGGGCGGCGCCTGCGGTCGCGCTCGTCGGCGCCGCGGCCGTGCTCGTGCTGGCGCTCGGGGGATTGCGGATGCTGCACGGGCGGCGCGCCTCGGCGTTCCCGCGTCCACCCGCGCGTTCGCCCTCGGCTGACGTCCAGCCCGGTGTCGGTGGCCGATCCTAGACTTGGACGGTGCCCATCGTTCCCGTCGCCTCCTCCGCCAAGCTCAGTGTCCGCGGTGCCCGCGTGCACAACCTCAAGAACGTCGACATCGACATCCCGCGCGACTCGCTGGTGGTCTTCACCGGGCTGTCCGGCTCGGGCAAGTCCAGCCTCGCGTTCGACACGATCTTCGCCGAGGGCCAGCGCCGCTACGTCGAATCCCTCAGCGCATACGCACGCCAGTTCCTGGGCCAGGTCGACCGCCCTGACGTCGACTTCATCGAGGGCCTGAGCCCGGCGGTCTCGATCGATCAGAAGTCGACGAACCGCAACCCGCGCTCGACCGTGGGCACGATCACCGAGATCCACGACTACATGCGTCTGCTGTGGGCGCGCATCGGCATCCCGCACTGCCCCGAGTGCGGCGAGCGCATCCAGCGCCAGACCGTGCAGCAGATCGCCGACCAGCTGGTCGCGCTGCCCGAGCGCACCCGCTATCAGATCGTCGCCCCGGTGGTCACCCAGAAGAAGGGCGAGTTCGTCGACCTCTTCAAGGAGCTGGGCGCGAAGGGCTACTCCCGTGCCATCGTCGATGGCGAGCTCATCCAGCTGGCCGAGCCGCCGAGGCTGAAGAAGAGCTACAAGCACGACATCGCCGTGGTCGTCGACCGCCTGGTGGCATCCGGGGACATCCTCGGCCGCGTGACCGATTCCGTCGAGACGGCGCTGGGCCTGGCGGGCGGCATCATGCAGGTCAACTTCGTCGACGAGGACGGCGACGACGCCTGGCAGTCCTTCTCCGAGAAGCTCGCCTGCCCGAACGGCCACCCGATCGCGCTCACCGAGATCGAGCCGCGCACCTTCTCGTTCAACGCGCCGTTCGGCGCGTGCCCCGCGTGCGCCGGCCTCGGCACGCGGATGTCGGTCGACGTCGACCTCATGCTCGGCGACGAGGACCTCTCGATCCGCGAGGGTGTCATCCTGCCTTGGACCACGCAGGGCAAGGGGCTGTTCCAGTACTACGAGCGGCTGCTGGAGGGTCTTGCCCGCGACCTGAACTTCTCGCTCGACACCCCCTGGAACCAGCTGCACTCCGATGTGCGCGAGGCCGTGCTGCGCGGCGACAACTACAAGGTCAGCGTCAAGTGGAAGAACCGCTACGGCCGCGAGATGCGCTACACCTCGGGTTTCGAGGGCGTCGTGCCGTACATCGAGCGGCAGTACCTGCAGGCGGAGTCCGACACGCAGCGCAGCCGCTGGGGCGAGTACCTGCGCGAGGTGCCCTGCCCGGTCTGCGACGGCGCCCGCCTGAAGCCCGAGGTGCTCGCGGTCAAGGTGCACGGGCATTCGATCGCCGAGGTGTCGAACCTCAGCCTCGTCGACGCCAGCAGGTTCATGCACGAGCTCGAGCTGACCGAGCGCGAGGCGAAGATCGCCGCGCAGGTGTTGCGCGAGATCCGGCTGCGTCTGGAGTTCCTGCTGCAGGTCGGACTCTCCTACCTCAACCTCGGTCGCTCCGCCGGCTCGCTCTCGGGTGGCGAGGCCCAGCGCATCCGGCTGGCCACCCAGATCGGCTCGGGTCTGACCGGCGTGCTCTACGTGCTCGACGAGCCCTCCATCGGCCTGCACCAGCGCGACAACCGCCGCCTCATCCAGACCCTGGTGCGGCTGCGCGACCTCGGCAACACGCTCATCGTCGTCGAGCACGACGAGGAGACCATCGAAGCCGCCGACTGGGTCGTCGACATCGGACCGGGTGCGGGCGTGGGTGGCGGAGAGGTCGTGCACTCCGGGCCGTACTCGGCGCTGCTCGCGGAGACCGGATCGATGACCGGCGACTACCTCGCCGGGCGACGTGAGATCGCGACCCCGGCGAAGCGGCGCAGGATCGACCGCAAGCGGATGCTGAGCGTGGTCGGCGCGCGCGCGAACAACCTCAAGAACGTCACCGCTGATTTCCCCCTCGGCGTGCTCACCGCGGTCACCGGTGTGAGCGGGTCCGGCAAGTCGTCGCTCGTGAACGACATCCTCTACCAGGTGCTGGCCGGGCGACTCAACGGCGCCCGCACGGTGCCGGGGAAGCACACCCGTGTCACCGGGCTCGACAACCTCGACAAGGTCGTGCACGTCGATCAGGCGCCGATCGGGCGCACTCCGCGCTCGAACCCGGCCACCTACACGGGCGTGTTCGACCGCATCCGCACGCTGTTCAGCGAGACGCCCGAGGCGAAGGTGCGTGGCTACCTGCCGGGCAGGTTCAGCTTCAACGTCAAGGGCGGGCGCTGCGACGCCTGCTCGGGTGACGGCACCATCAAGATCGAGATGAACTTCCTGCCCGACGTGTACGTGGACTGCGAGGTCTGCCACGGCAAGCGCTACAACCGCGACACCCTCGCCGTGCACTACAAGGGCAAGAACATCGCCGAGGTGCTCGAGATGCCGATCGCCGAGGCAGCGGAGTTCTTCGAGCCGATCCAGGCGATCCACCGGTACATGAAGACCCTCGTCGACGTCGGCCTGGGCTATGTGCGACTCGGCCAGTCGGCGACGACCCTGTCGGGCGGCGAGGCACAGCGCGTCAAGCTCGCCACCGAGCTGCAGCGGCGCAGCAACGGCCGCAGCATCTACGTGCTCGACGAGCCGACCACCGGACTGCACTTCGAGGACGTCCGCAAGCTGCTCGAGGTGCTGAACGGACTGGTCGACAAGGGCAACACGGTGATCGTGATCGAGCACAATCTCGACGTCATCAAGTCGGCAGACTGGGTGATCGACCTGGGGCCCGAGGGCGGATCGGGTGGCGGCGAGATCCTCGCCGCCGGCACACCCGAGCGCATCGCCGAGGTCGAGGAGAGCCACACCGGGCGCTTCCTCGCCGAGATCCTCGGCGGCGAAGGCGCGCGCAAGGCCGGCTGATGGCCGACGTGCTGCCGTACAAGCCCCGCCACGGAGAGATCCCCACCGACCCCGGCGTCTACCGCTTCCGCGACGCCGACGGTCGGGTGCTCTACGTCGGCAAGGCGAAGAACCTGCGCCAGCGGCTGTCGAACTACTTCGCTCCGCTGCGCACGCTGCACGAGCGCACCCGGCGCATGGTGACCACGGCCGCCTCGGTGGAGTGGACGGTGGTGGACACCGACGTCGACTCGCTGCAGCTGGAGTACATGTGGATCAAGGAGTTCGATCCGCCGTTCAACGTGCGCTACCGCGACGACAAGTCCTACCCGTTCATGGCGATCACCCTCGGCGACGAGGCGCCGCGGGTGATGGTGACGCGCAACCGGCACATCCCCGGTGCCCGATACTTCGGCCCGTACCCGAAGGTGTGGGCGGTGCACGAGACCATCGATCTGATGGTCAAGGCGTTCCCGATCCGCACGTGCAGCGACTCGAGCTACCGGCGCGCCATGCAGACCGGTCGGCCCTGCTTCCCCGGGCAGATCGGCAAGTGCGGTGGCCCCTGTTCGATGACCGTGACGATCGGAGAGCATCGCGCGATGGTCGACGACTTCGTCGCGTTCATGGCGGGCGGTGACGAGCGCTTCACGCGCGAGCTCACCAAGCGAATGCAGGCGGCATCCGCTGCGATGGACTACGAGAGCGCCGCGCGGCTGCGTGACAAGCTCTCGGCGATCGAGGCCGTGCTCGGCAAGAGCGCCCTGGTGCTGCCCGCAGACGAGGACGCCGACCTGTTCGGCATCGCGGAGGACGAGCTCTCTGCCGCCGTGCATCACTTCGTGATCCGCGGCGGACGTGTGCGCGGTGTGCGCTCGCTCGCGGTCGACAAGGAGCTCGACATCAGCCGCGGCGAGCTGGTCGATCAGATCCTGCAGCGCGTGTACGGCGAGTCGGACGACATCCCCCGGCGCGTGCTGGTGCCCACCCTCCCGGACGACGCCGAGGAGCTCGCGCAGTGGCTGCGCGAGCGCCGCGGACGCAAGGTGGAGATCGCCGTCGCCCAGCGCGGGCA
This sequence comes from Microbacterium sp. USHLN186, assembly GCF_037145155.1. Classification (NCBI taxonomy): domain Bacteria; kingdom Bacillati; phylum Actinomycetota; class Actinomycetes; order Micrococcales; family Microbacteriaceae; genus Microbacterium; species Microbacterium sp. USHLN186. The sequence continues at coordinate 116,591 of NZ_JBBCYA010000004.1, read as the reverse complement.
ACGCGCGGATCTCATGCGCACCGCCACCCTCAACGCACAGCAGGCGCTGCTGCGGCACAAGACCCGACGCACGAGCGACTACGTCGCGCGCACGCAGGCGCTGACCGACCTGCAGGAGGCGCTGGGAATGACCGAGGCGCCGCTGCGCGTCGAGTGCTTCGACATCTCCCATCTCGGGGGCACGAACGTCGTCGCCTCGATGGTGGTCTTCGAGGACGGGCTGCCGCGCAAGGACCAATACCGCTCGTTCAACATCGCCGAGACCACCGACGACACCGACTCGATCTACCAGGTGCTCATGCGCCGGCTCGCCCGCGTCGATGCCGCTCCCGACGCGGAGGTCGACGCGGATACGGGGGAGGAGGATGCCGGGCGCCGCCGTCCGCGCTTCGCGTACCGGCCCCAGCTGCTGATGGTCGACGGCGGCCAGCCGCAGGTGCAGGCCGCCGCCCGCGCACTGCGTGACAGTGGGCACACCGAGATCGCCCTGTGCGGCATCGCCAAGCGTCTCGAGGAGATCTGGGTCCCCGACGACGACTTCCCCGTGATCCTGCCACGCACCAGCGAGGCGCTGTACCTCGTGCAGCGCCTGCGCGATGAGGCGCACCGCTTCGCGATCACGCATCAGCGCAAGCGCCGTCGCCGCGACATCCAGACCGTGCTGCGCGAGATCCCCGGCCTCGGCGATGCGCGCATCAAGGCCCTGCTCACGCATTTCGGCTCTGTCACGGCGCTGCGCGGCTCGACCCCGGAGCAGATCAGCGAGGTGCCGGGCATCGGGCCGGTGCTCGCCACGACCATCCACGCGCACCTCGCCGGCGGTTCGCCTCCCGCGACTCGCTAGGCTGGCAGCAGCGAAGGGAGCAGTCGAATGGCGGCCGCAGAGAAGGGCGAGTTCCTCATCGTCACCGGCATGTCCGGTGCCGGACGCACCACGGCGGCGAACGCCCTGGAAGATCTCGGGTGGTACGTCGTCGACAACCTCCCCCCGCAGATCCTGCGACCGCTGCTCGAGCTCACCGACATGGGCGCCGGCAGCATGCCGAAGGTGGCCGCCGTCGTCGATGTGCGCGGACGGGGTCTGTTCGACGAGCTGCCCGAGGTGTACCGTGCGCTGCGTGCGCGCGGCGGAGTGAAGGTGCTCTACCTCGACGCCTCGGACGACGTCCTCGTGCGGCGCTACGAGGCCGTGCGCCGACCGCATCCGCTGCAGGGTGAGGGAACGCTGCTCGACGGCATCCGCATCGAGCGCGCGCGGCTGGCGACGATCCGCGAGTCCGCCGACCTCCTCATCGACACCTCGACGCTGAACATCCACCAGCTCGCCATGCAGGTGTCCGAGATGTTCTCCGAGGAGGGGGCCGCCCGCCACCGCCTGACGATCCTCAGCTTCGGGTTCAAGTACGGACTGCCCACCGACGTCGACCTCGTGGCGGACATGCGATTCCTGCCGAACCCGTTCTGGAACGAGGACCTCCGCGAGCTCACCGGCCGGGACCAGCCGGTGCGCGACTACGTGCTCGGCCTGCCCGGTTCGGCGGAGTTCCTCGACGCGTACGCGCAGGCGCTGCGCCCGGTGCTGGAGGGGTACCAGCGCGAGAACAAGAGCCACTCCACAGTGGCGATCGGATGCACCGGAGGCAAGCACCGGTCGGTCGCGATGAGCGAGGAGCTCGCGCGGCGACTGGCGGATATCTCCGGCGTCGCCGTGAACGTGCGCCACCGGGATCTCGGTCGGGAGTGACAGCGCCCTGAGTGGGTGCGATCGTCCACCGCCTTGTAGGCTAGTCCCTTGCGTCGCGATCCGACGCGTGGATCGTGAGGAGTCCCGTGGCACTAACCACCGACGTCAAGGCCGAGCTCGTCAGCGTGCGCAACGCGCCGCCGACGGTGCGCGTCGCCGAGGTGACGACCATCCTGCGCTTCGCCGGTGGGCTGCACTCCATCGCCGGGCGCGTGGCGGTCGAGGCCGAGGTGGATGCCGAAACGCTGGCGCGTCGGGTCAGCCGCGACCTCGCCGAGATCTACGGCGTGCGCCCCGAGATCGCCCAGGTGAAGGCGAGCGTGGCCAACGCCGGCGGCATCAACGATGGAGCCCGCTGGGCGGTGCGGGTGATCGGCGCCGGCGAGACCCTCGCCCGCCAGACCGGTCTGCTCGACGCGCGCCGCAGACCCGTGCGCGGCCTGCCGAACCGACTCACCACGGGTTCGCCCGAGGAGCTCGCCGGCATCTGGCGCGGTGCGTTCCTGGCCGCGGGCACGCTGAGCGAGCCGGGCCGATCCGCCATGCTTGAGATCTCCTGCCCCTCCGGGGAAGCCGCGATGGCCCTGGTCGGAGCCGCGCACCGCCTCGGCGTCGCCGCGAAGGCACGTGAGGTGCGAGGCCTGCCGCGCGTCGTCGTGCGCGAGGGAGAGGCCATCCGCGCGATCCTCGCCGCCATGGGAGCGCGACGCACGGCCGTCGCATGGGAGGAGATGCGTCAGCGCCGCGAGGTCCGCGCCGGCGTGAACCGCCTGGTGAACTTCGACGACGCGAACCTGCGCCGCTCCGCTCAGGCCGCCGTCGCCGCGTGCGCCCGCGTCGAGCGAGCCCTCGAGATCCTCGGCGACGATGTGCCCGATCACCTGCGCACGGCGGGCAACCTGCGCCTCGCGCACCGTGATGCCAGCCTGGACGAGCTCGGCCATCACGCCGACCCGCCGCTCACTAAGGATGCGGTCGCCGGCCGCATCCGTCGTCTGCTCGCGATGGCCGACAAGCGCGCTCAGCAGGACGGCGTGCCCGGCACCGAGGCCGCGGTGCCGGCCGGCTTCGAGGACTGAGCGCGACGGATCGACCGCATTCGGAACATCCCGTCGCCCGCGGCGTTGTCGTCAGTAGGATGAGAGACGTCCGCTCTGCGAGGCACTTCGGCATCGCAGAGGATCGGCAAGCGCCGCGGCGCGGCGCGGATTGGATGAATTCGACATGGCGACCTATACGCTCCCCGACCTTCCCTACGATTTCGCAGCGCTGGAACCGCACATCAGCGGCAAGATCATGGAACTGCACCATGACAAGCATCACGCCGCCTACGTGGCCGGCGCGAACACGGCCCTCGAGGGCCTGGCCGAGGCCCGCGAGAGCGGCAACCTCGCGAACGTGAACAAGCTCGAGAAGGACCTCGCGTTCAACCTCGGCGGTCACGTCAACCACTCCATCTTCTGGACGAACCTGTCGCCCGAAGGCGGCGGACAGCCCGAGGGCGAGCTGAAGTCGGCCATCGACGAGTTCTTCGGCTCCTTCGAGAAGTTCCAGGCGCACTTCGCCGCCGCAGCCGCTGGCATCCAGGGTTCGGGCTGGGCGGTGCTGAGCTGGGACCCGATCGGCTCGCGCCTGATCATCCAGCAGCTGTTCGACCAGCAGGGCAACACCGCGCAGGGCACCATCCCGCTGTTCCAGCTGGACATGTGGGAGCACGCCTTCTACCTCGACTACCTCAACGTCAAGGCCGACTACATCAAGGCCGCGTGGAACATCGCCAACTGGGAGAACGTCGCAGCGCGCTTTGACGCTGCGCGCGAGAAGACCGCAGGACTGCTGGTACTGTCGTAAAAGATGGGCGTCCTGATGGGCGTTTCGCCCGTCAGGACGCCGTTGTCCACGAATATCCGCATTTCCTTCCTTAAGAACCGGGAGACTTTCGTGTCTGTCAAGATCGGTATCAACGGCTTCGGTCGTATCGGACGTAATTTCCTCCGCGCGGCCCTCGCGCAGAACGCTGACCTCGAGATCGTCGCCGTCAACGACCTCACCGACAACGCCGCACTGGCGCACCTCCTGAAGTACGACTCGGTCGGCGGACCGCTCGGCGTCGAGGTCACCCACCAGGGCGACGTCATCACCGTCGGGGGCAAGGACATCAAGGTCTTCGAGGAGCGCGACCCCGCCGCGCTGCCCTGGGGCGAGCTGGGCGTCGACGTCGTCATCGAGTCGACCGGCCGCTTCACCAAGGCCGCCGACGCGGCCAAGCACATCGCCGGCGGCGCGAAGAAGGTCATCATCTCCGCCCCCGGCACCGACGTCGACGGCACGTTCGTGATGGGCGTGAACGAGGACACCTACGACTCCGCCACGATGAACGTGATCTCCAACGCGTCCTGCACCACGAACTGCCTGGCGCCACTGGCGAAGGTGTTCAACGACCGGTTCGGCATCGAGCGTGGATTCATGATGACCGCGCACGCCTACACCGCCGACCAGAACCTGCAGGACGGCCCGCACAGCGACCTCCGTCGTGCCCGCGCCGCCGCGATCAACATCGTTCCGGCCTCCACCGGCGCGGCGAAGGCGATCGGCCTGGTCCTGCCCGAGCTCAACGGCAAGCTCAGCGGCTCGTCCTACCGCGTGCCCGTGCCCACCGGCTCGATCGTCGACCTCACCATCATCGCCGAGCGCGACGACCTGACGGTCGAGGAGATCAACGCCGCCTACCGCGAGGCAGCGGCGCAGGGGCGTCTGCAGGGCATCCTGGAGTACACCGAGGACCCGATCGTGTCCAGCGACATCCAGCTCAACCCGCACTCCTCGATCTTCGACTCGGCGCTCACCAACGTCAGCGGCAACCTCGTCAAGGTCTCGAGCTGGTACGACAACGAGTGGGGCTACTCGAACCGCCTGGTCGACCTCACCGAGTACGTCGCCGAGCGTCTCTGATCCCCATGGCGCTGCGCACCCTCGACTCACTGGGCCCGCTCCAGGGCAAGCGCGTCATCGTCCGCTGTGATCTGAACGTCCCCCTCCAGGACGGTCGGATCACGGACGATGGTCGCGTCCGGGCGTCCCTGCCGACGCTGAAGACGCTGATCGAGGCGGGAGCACGCGTCGTCGTGTGCTCCCACCTGGGTCGTCCCGACGGCTCGCCGGATCCGAAGTACAGCCTGGCGCCCGTTGCGGATCGGCTCTCGGACCTGCTCGGGCAGACGGTCGCGTTCGCGAGCGACACCGTCGGCCTGAACGCGCGCGATCACGTGTCCGAGCTGCAGGACGGCAGCGTCGTGGTGCTGGAGAACCTGCGGTTCAACCCGGGCGAGACGGCGAAGGACGATGAGATCCGCCGTGCGTTCGCCGCGCAGCTCGCGCAGCTGGGTGATGCGTTCGTCTCGGACGGGTTCGGAGTCGTGCACCGCAAGCAGGCGAGCGTCTACGACCTCGCCGAGCTGCTGCCCTCCGCCGCGGGTCTGCTGATCGCCGCCGAGCTGGACGTGCTCGACCGTCTCACCGAGAATCCGGAGCGGCCGTACGCGGTCGTGCTGGGCGGGTCGAAGGTCAGCGACAAGCTCGGTGTGATCTCGCACCTGCTGCCGCGCGTGGACCGGCTGCTGATCGGCGGGGGAATGCTTTTCACGTTCCTCGCCGCGCAGGGACACCCCGTGGCATCCAGCCTGCTCGAGAAGGACCAGCTCGACACGGTGCGCGGTTACATCGCCGCGGCCGAGCAGCACGGCGTCGAACTCGTGCTGCCGACCGACGTGGTGGTCGCGGAGTCCTTCTCCGCGGATGCCGCGCACGAGGTCGTGGCTGCGGATGCCATCGAGCAGAGCTCCTTCGGCGCGTCCGGGATCGGGCTGGACATCGGCCCGGACACGGCCGCGACCTTCGCGGACGCGATCCGCGGAGCGAAGACGGTGTTCTGGAACGGACCGATGGGCGTGTTCGAGTTCCCGGCGTTCGCCGCCGGCACTCGTGCCGTCGCGGAAGCGCTCACGGAGGTCGACGGCCTCAGCGTCGTGGGCGGCGGCGACTCCGCAGCCGCCGTGCGCCAGCTGGGATTCTCGGACGATCAGTTCGGGCACATCTCGACGGGCGGAGGCGCCAGCCTCGAATTCCTCGAGGGCAAGAAGCTACCGGGCCTGACGGTCCTCGGATGGGAGTGAACCCGTGACCACCGCACAGAACCGCCGTACACCGCTGATCGCCGGCAACTGGAAGATGAACCTGGATCATCTGCAGGCCGTCGCGACCGTGCAGAAGCTGCACTGGACGCTGAAGGACGCGGGGCACGAGGGCGACTCCGTCGAGGTGGCGGTGTTCCCGCCGTTCACCGACATCCGCAGCGTGCAGACCCTCATCGACGCCGATCAGATCCCGTTCGCGCTCGGTGCGCAGGACCTCTCGGCGCATGACTCCGGCGCCTACACGGGCGAGGTGTCCGGCGCCTTCCTCGCCAAACTCAACGTGGGCTACGTCATCATCGGCCATTCCGAGCGCCGCGAGTACCACCACGAGGACGACGCGCTGGTCAACGCCAAGGTGAAGGCGGCCGTCAAGCACGGTCTCGTGCCGGTCATCTGCGTCGGCGAGACGGCAGAGGACCTTGAGAAGTTCGGAGCCAGCGCGGTTCCCGCCGGTCAGCTCGAGAAGGCGCTGGAGGGGGTGCCGGCATCTGCCGACATCGTCGTCGCCTACGAGCCGGTGTGGGCCATCGGCTCCGGTCAGGCGGCGACGCCCGCTCAGGCGCAGGACGTCTGCGCGGCGCTGCGCGGAGTGCTGACGCAGGTGCTCGACGAGGATGCCGCAGCGCGCACGCGCGTGCTGTACGGCGGCTCGGTGAAGTCGGGCAACATCGCCAGCTTCATGCGCGAGCCGGATGTGGACGGCGCCCTGGTGGGCGGGGCGAGCCTCGTGGTCGACGAGTTCGCCGCCATCGTGCGCTTCCAGAAGCACGTCGGCGTGTGAGTCGGCGGGGTGCGCGCGCACCTCGCCGTATAATTGACCGCTAGACGGGCTTCCCGGCCCCGGCGAAAGGCTTCTCCGTGCAGGTTCTCGAGTTCGTTCTGCAGGTGCTGGTGGGCATCACCAGCGTGCTGCTGACGCTCCTCATCCTTCTTCACAAGGGCCGCGGTGGCGGCCTGTCCGACATGTTCGGCGGCGGCATGTCCGCCGCCGTGGGCTCCTCCGGGCTCGCCGAGCGCAACCTGAACCGCTTCACGATCGTGCTCTCGCTCGTGTGGTTCATCGCGATCGTCGCGCTCGGACTCATCACGAAATTCCAGGTGATCTGATGGCAACCGGTGGAAACGCGATCCGTGGCACGCGGGTCGGCTCTGGCCCGATGGGCGAGCAGGATCACGGCTACCACGCCGACCGCATCGCGGTGTCGTACTGGGACGGTCTCGGCAACGAGACGGTGCGCTACTTCGCTGCGGGTCTGCCCGACGAGGAGATCCCCGAGATCATCGATCACCCGCAGTCGGGACTGCCGGCGGGACGCGACCGCGAGAACCCGCCTGCGCTGGCCAAGGCCGAGCCGTACAAGACGCACCTCGCGTACGTCAAGGAGCGGCGCACGGATGCCGAGGCCGAGCAGCTGCTCGAGGACGCCCTCACGCAGCTGCGCGAGCGTCGCGGCGGCCGCTGAGCCGCTGCACGGCGTCACTGCCCAAGAGAAGAACCCCCGGAGCCTCGGCTCCGGGGGTTCTTCTGCAGTGGAGGGGATGACGGGAATCGAACCCGCGTCATTAGTTTGGAAGACTAAGGCTTTACCATTAAGCTACATCCCCGAATTCTCGGAGGATCTGTGCCCTCTCGGGTGCCCGGCGGACCGGAGCACCTCGTAAAGCATAGCGGACGGAGCGACGTGTTCCGTCCGTTAGACTCGACAGGGCCGTTCCCGTGTGCGCGGGTTCAAGCCGGGGCGTAGCTCAGCTTGGTAGAGCGCCCGCTTTGGGAGCGGGAGGTCGCAGGTTCAAATCCTGTCGCCCCGACCACGGTCCGAAGACTTCACGACCGCGCCGTTCGCGCGGAAACCACAAGGAGACACACCAGCATGGCCAACAGCACCGTCGAGAAGCTGTCCCCGACCCGGGTCAAGCTCACCATCACGGTCACCCCGGAGGACCTCAAGCCCAGCATCGCGCACGCGTACGAGCACATCGCTCAGGACGTGCAGATCCCCGGCTTCCGCAAGGGCAAGGTCCCCGCTCCGATCATCGACCAGCGCGTCGGCCGTGGCGCTGTCATCGAGCACGCGGTGAACGAGGCTCTCGACGGCTTCTTCCGCGAGGCGGCCGCCGAGCACAAGGTGCGCATGGTGGGCCGTCCCGCCGCGGACATCACCCAGTGGCCGAACGAGAAGGACTTCTCCGGTGACCTGCTGGTCGACATCGAGGTCGACGTGCGTCCGGAGATCGAGCTTCCCGACCTCGAGGGCATCACGCTGACGGTCGACGCCGTCGAGGCGGACGAGGCTGCCATCGACGCCGAGCTCGACAGCCTCCGCGCACGCTTCGGCACCCTCATCCCCGTCGACCGCCCGGCGGCGACGGGCGACTTCGTCGAGCTCGACCTCGTCGCCACCATCGACGGCGCCGAGATCGACCGCGCCGAGGGCGTGTCGTACGAGATCGGCTCGGGCGAGCTGCTCGAGGGCATCGACGAGGCGCTCGACTCCCTCACCGCTGGGGAGGAGACCACCTTCCGCTCCACGCTCGTCGGCGGCGACCACGCCGGTGAGGAGGCCGAGGTCTCCGTCACCCTCAAGGCCGTCAAGGAGCGCGAGCTGCCCGAGGCCGACGATGACTTCGCACAGATGGCGTCGGAGTTCGACACGGTCGCCGAGCTGCGCGAGAGCCTGGCCGAGCGCGTCGCCCAGCAGGGCGTGTTCGCCCAGGGTGCCGCTGCACGCGATAAGCTCATCGAGACGCTGCTCGAGCAGATCGAGATCCCCGTCCCCGCGCAGGTCATCGAGGACGAGGTGCACGCGCACCTCGAGAACGAGAACCGCCTCGAGGACGACGTGCACCGTGCCGAGGTCGTCGAGGCGAGCGAGAAGCAGTTCCGCACGCAGGTGCTGCTCGACACCATCGCCGAGAACGCCGACGTGCAGGTCTCGCAGGAGGAGCTGAGCCAGTACCTCATCCAGTCGGCCGCGCAGTACGGCATGGCGCCGCAGGAGTTCGTCGAGGCGCTGCAGGGCGCCGGGCAGCTGCCCGCGCTCGTCGGCGAGGTCGCGCGCAACAAGGCCCTGGCCGCTGCGCTCGGCAAGGTGAGCATCGTCGACAGCAACGGCCAGAAGGTCGACCTGTCGGAGTTCATCGGCGACGCCGAGGACGAGGACGCCGCGGAGGCTGAGGAGGCGCCGGCCGACGAGGCTCCCGCCGCCGAGGAGAAGCCCAAGAAGGCTCCGGCGAAGAAGAAGGCTCCGGCGAAGAAGGACGCCGCCGACGCTGAGGCTGATGCGGAGAAGCCCGCGAAGAAGCCCGCCGCGAAGAAGGCACCGGCCAAGAAGGCGGCGAAGAAGGACGAGGCCGAGACGGCCGAGTGATCATCGCATGATCGTGAGGAGAAGGCGGATGCTGCACAGCATCCGCCTTCTTCTGTCTGCCGCCCCGCCACGCTGATATGCCGACGGCGAACACGGCCGGGCGCGCGCGCCGCCGCCGGTAGATTCGAATCACCGAAACACGGAAACAGGAGCTGACATGGCTGAACCCCTGATGGCGACGAGCGTCTTCGACAGGCTGCTCAAGGACCGCATCATCTGGCTGGGCTCTGAGGTGCGCGATGAGAACGCGAACGAGATCTGCGCGAAGATCCTCCTTCTCGCCGCCGAGGACTCTGAGAAGGACATCTACCTCTACATCAACTCTCCCGGTGGTTCGATCACCGCGGGCATGGCGATCTACGACACCATGCAGTTCGTGCCCAACGACATCGTCACGGTCGGCATCGGCATGGCCGCGTCGATGGGGCAGCTGCTGCTGACCAGTGGCACCAAGGGCAAGCGCTACATCACCCCGAACGCACGCGTGCTGCTGCACCAGCCGCACGGTGGCTTCGGCGGCACCGCGAGCGACATCCAGACCCAGGCTCAGCTGATCCTGTCGATGAAGCGCCGCCTGGCCGAGATCACCGCCGGCCAGACCGGCAAGTCGGTCGAGCAGATCAACGCCGACGGCGACCGCGACCGCTGGTTCACAGCCGACGAGGCCCTCGAGTACGGCTTCGTCGACCACATCCGCGAGCACGCCAGCGACGTCACCGGCGGCGGCGGCACCGGCGCAGACCAGTAAGGAAGGAACACACGCATGCACACCCCCACCTTCCGCGCTGCCGGAAACCTGCCCTCCAGCCGCTACGTGCTGCCGCAGTTCGAAGAGCGCACGGCCTACGGCTTCAAGCGCCAGGACCCGTACAACAAGCTGTTCGAGGACCGCGTGATCTTCCTCGGCGTGCAGGTCGACGACGCGTCGGCCGATGACGTCATGGCGCAGCTGCTCGTGCTGGAGAGCCAGGACGCCGAGCGCGACATCACGATGTACATCAACTCGCCCGGTGGCTCGTTCACCGCGATGACGGCGATCTACGACACCATGCAGTACGTCGCCCCGCACATCCAGACCGTTGTGCTGGGTCAGGCCGCTTCGGCCGCATCCGTGCTGCTCGCCGCCGGCACCCCCGGCAAGCGCCTCGCGCTGCCCAACGCTCGCGTGCTCATGCACCAGCCCGCGATGGGCGAAGCGGGGCAGGGACAGGCCTCGGACATCGAGATCCAGGCGCGGGAGATCCTGCGGATGCGCACCTGGCTCGAGGAGACCATGGCGCACCACACCGGCAAGAGCGTCGAGCAGGTCAATCGCGACATCGACCGCGACAACATCCTCTCGGCCCCCGAGGCGCTGGAGTACGGCATCGTCGACCAGGTGCTCACCTCCCGCAAGCGCGGCTGAGTCCGCTTCACCGACGCCCCCTCTGAGGGTCGCCGCTTCTCGCAGATGCGATTCTGCCGAGCAGTGGCGGCGACTGGAGGGGGCGTCGCCGCGCTCACCGACCAGAGGGAGCCAGCGCGGGCCGGGGTCGATGCGGGCCTATGTGCGCAGCACGGGCGTGTGGCGGCGACGCCGCGGGTGGAGTGTGGACAGTCTCGGCGTGCGCCACTTCTGCTCGGCGTCCCACCAGGCCGGTCCGCGGATCTGCGGGAGACCGCCGTTCATGCGGATCTTCCACCCGGATTGGCCAAGCGATCGGTGGTGCCACCAGCACAGTGGCACGCCATTGTCGGTGTGGGTGGGGCCGCCGCGGGCGTGCTCGATGACGTGGTGGATCTCGCACCAGGTCGCCGGGACGTGGCATCCGGGAATCAGGCATTCTTTGTCTCTGGCGACGATCGCCCGGCGCTGGTGAACGGTGAACACCCGGTCCGTGGTCGTGATCCCCACGATGCGGCCTTCGTCGAACAGTACGCGTTGGATGGCTCCGGTGCAGGCGGTGTGGGTGGCGACGTGCAGGGGGACGGCGGTGTCGGATCCGGGCAGGGTTGCCCAGCCGGTGCCTGCCGCCAGATCGGCGGCGTCGACGTGCACGACCAGGGTCGGGGCGGCGCCGCCGAGTGTGGGCATCTCGCTGTGGCGGGCGGCGATGCCGAGGGCGGCGGCGAGGGCGTCGTGGCGTTTCTGGGCGGGGGTGCGCGGGTCGATCAGCTTGCGCGGATCGCTGTTGAACGCGTCGTCGCTGTAGGGGTCGTCGTCGACGAGGGTGAAGTGCACGCCCGTGTCGGGTGCGCCGCCGACTTTGGGGTTGTTGTACGCGTCTTCGATGAGCTGCCATTGCGCGGCGACTTCGGGGGTGAGGTTGCCGTGCACGGGGTGCACACCGTCGCGCAGCCGCCCGATCGTGATCGACCGGCGCGCCTGCGCCCGCTGATCCGCCGGCTCCGCCCCGTCCGGGTCGAGCATGATCGCGAGGGTCGCCGCGAACTGCTTCAGATCCTCCGCCGACGCCCGCGGCGCCCGCCCACCATCACCGTCACCGTCACCGTCACCGTCGTGGTCGTGGTCGTGGTCGGCGTCGGGGAGCGCGTCGCCGCGGGCGAACGCGGCGAGGTTCGCATCCGCCCACATCCGCTGCTCGACAGTGATGCGATCCCGCGCCTGCTCCAGCGGGCCGACCGCCGCCAACAGACCGGCGAGACCGACGGCGCCGTCCAGCAGCGCCTCGCGAAGGGCCGGCCAGCGGGCCGGCATCCGCTCACCCGACACCAGACTCGTCTCACGCTGCACCGCCTCGCCCGCCCGGATGACCCGCGCCGCAGTGGGCGCGTCCACGAGCACCGCCCGGCGCAGCATCTCGTTCATGCCCCGGCATCCGAACCGATGCCCGAACTCCGCATCCGCCGTCGCGACCGTCTCGACGATGCCCGCCTCCGCCAGCCGCGAGATCTCCCCGAGCCCAGCCAGTGCCTCCGCCCGCTCCGCATCCACCAGCCCCGCCAGCACGCCACCCGCCAGCAGACCACGCAGGCCTGCGGCGACCTGAGCGAGAACATCAGCGGGGCTGCTCATACCTCCAGTCTGACGGGGGCCACCGACATCGCCCGGCCCGATATCCCACAGCGAATGCGCACCTGGACAGCGCGACGCTGCTCATATGAGCAGAAATGCGCGCGTGTGTCGGCGGTCTTCTAGGCTGGACGTCGGAAGGAGGATGCCGTGGACGAAGAACTGCTCATGGTGCGCGTCGCCGAGCTCTCGTACGACGAGAGCAAGACGCAGGACGAGATCGGAGCCCTCCTCGGCATCTCCCGCTGGAAGGTCGGCCGCCTGCTGCTGCAGGCCAGGGAGCGCGGCATCGTCCGCATCGAGATCGTGCATCCGCGCGCCCGTCGGCTGAGCCTGGAGCGAGCCCTCGTCGAGAGGTTCGATCTGCGCGACGCCGTGGTCGTGCCCGCTCCGGACGAGAAGGACCTCGTGCTCGAGCGAGTCGCGCGTGCGGCCGCCGACATGCTGACGGCGCTGCGACCCGCCCCGCGCACGCTCGCGGTGAGCTGGGGCCGCACCCTGACCGCCGTCGCAGACGCGCTGCCCGAGGGGTGGACGCACCGCGTCACGGTGGTGCAGGCGAACGGCGGGGTGAGCCTGAACCGTCGCGCCGGCGGCGCGGCATCCCTCGCGGGAACGATCGCCCACCGCGGTGGCGGTCAGGCCATCCTGCTGCCCAGTCCCGCCATCCTCGAGCGCGTCGAGACCGCGCAGGCCATCGTGTCCGACCGCACGGTCGCCGCCGTACTCGCGCAGGCCGCGGCCGCCGACACTCTGCTCTTCACCGCCGGGCCAGCCGATGCGGGCTCCGCGCACGTCGAGAACGGCTACCTCACGGCCGACGACATCGTCGAGCTCGCCCGGCGCGGGGCGGTCGGCGACGTCCTGGGCCGCTACATCGACGCGGACGGCAACGTCGTCGACCCGCAGCTGGACGCGCGCACCGTCGGAGTCGACCTCGCGCAGCTGCGCGCCGCCCCCCGATCCATCTTCGTCACCGCCGGTGCCGCCAAGCACGACATCGCGCGTACAGTCGTGAGCAACGGCCTGTGCAGCATCGTGGTGACCGACGAATCCACCGCACGCGAGCTCTTGGAGGAGACGTGACGACAACAGAACTGGCCCGCCGCAACGCGGTCGACGTGCTGGGCGGTGAGCCCGACGACGCCACCCTGCGCCGTTTCCTGCACGGCCTGCCCGGCGTGGATGCGGTCGGCCTCGAACAGCGCGCGGCGGCGCTGGGCACTCGATCGATCAAGACCACGTCGAAGGCGTGGGCGCTAGACCGCATCATCTCGCTGATCGATCTCACCACGCTCGAGGGCGCCGACACCGCGGGCAAGGTGCGCTCGCTGGTGGCCAAGGCGAAGACCCCGGATGCCGCCGACCCGGCCACTCCGCGGGTCGCAGCAGTCTGCGTGTACGGCGACATGGTCGGCCATGCCGTGGAGGCGCTCGGCGCCCTGCACGGAGACCCCGATGACGGCGGCATCGCCGTGGCCGCCGTCGCCACCGCGTTCCCCTCCGGGCGCGCGTCGATGGCGGTGAAGCTGGCCGACACGCGCGATGCCGTGGCCGCAGGCGCCGACGAGATCGACATGGTCATCGACCGCGGCGCGTTCCTCGAGGGCCGCTACGGACTCGTGTTCGACCAGATCGCGCAGGTGAAGGAGGCATGTCGCCGGGAGGACGGCAGCCACGCATCGCTGAAGGTCATCATGGAGACCGGCGAGCTGAACACCTACGACAACATCAAGCGCGCCTCGTGGCTGTCGATCCTCGCGGGCGGCGACTTCATCAAGACCTCCACCGGAAAGGTGCAGCCGGCGGCCACACTGCCCACCACGCTGCTCATGCTCGAGGTGGTCCGGGACTGGCACCGCGGCACGGGGGAGCGCATCGGGGTCAAGCCCGCCGGTGGCATCCGCTCGTCGAAGGACGCGATCAAGTACCTCGTCACGGTCGCCGAGACCACGGGCGAGGACTGGCTGCAGCCGCACCTGTTCCGCTTCGGCGCCTCGAGCCTGCTCAACGATGTGCTGCTGCAGCGGCAGAAGCTGATCTCCGGACACTACTCCGGACCCGACTACGTGACCATCGACTGATGCTTCGACAAGCTCAGCAACCCCTGGAGTTCTGATGTCATTCCTGGAATATGCTCCCGCGCCGGAATCCACGGCGATCCTGAACCTCAAAGACAGCTACGGACTGTTCATCGACGGAGAGTTCGTCGCCGGTGACGGCGACAGCTTCCACACCATCTCACCTGCAGACGAGAGCCGCATCGCCGAGGTCGCCTCGGCATCCGACGCCGACGTCGACCGCGCCGTCGCCGCCGCTCGCCGCGCCTATGACGAGGTCTGGTCGAAGATGAGCGGCCGCGACCGCGGCAAGTACCTGTTCCGCATCGCGCGGCTGGTGCAGGAGCGCGCACGCGAGCTCGCGGTCGCGGAGAGCCTCGACAACGGCAAGCCGATCAAGGAGAGCCGCGATGTGGATGTGCCGCTGGTGGCATCCTGGTTCTTCTACTACGCGGGGTGGGCCGACAAGCTCGACTACGCCGGACTCGGCGCGAACCCGCGCGCGCTCGGCGTCGCCGGTCAGGTGATCCCCTGGAACTTCCCGCTGCTCATGCTGGCGTGGAAGGTGGCTCCGGCTCTCGCGGCCGGGAACACGGTGGTGCTCAAGCCTGCCGAGACGACACCGCTGACCGCGCTGATCTTCGCCGAGATCCTGCAGCAGGCGGACCTCCCGGCGGGCGTGGTGAACGTCGTCACCGGTGCGGGCGCCACCGGTGCCGCTCTGGTGCGGCATCCGGATGTCGACAAGGTCGCGTTCACCGGCTCGACGGGCGTGGGTCGCGACATCGCCAAGGCGGTCGCGGGCACCCGAAAGAAGGTCACCCTCGAGCTCGGCGGCAAGGCGGCGAACATCGTCTTCGACGACGCGCCGATCGATCAGGCCGTCGAGGGCATCGTGAACGGCATCTTCTTCAACCAGGGGCACGTCTGCTGCGCCGGCAGTCGACTGCTCGTGCAGGAGTCCATCCACGACGAGGTCATCGATCGGCTCAAGAGCCGCCTCTCCACCCTGCGCATGGGCGATCCGCTCGACAAGAACACCGACATCGGCGCGATCAACTCCGCCGCGCAGCTCGCCCGCATCCGCGAGCTCAGCGACATCGGCGAGGCGGAGGGCGCTGAGCGCTGGAGCGCGGATTGCGCGATCCCGGAGAAGGGCTTCTGGTTCGCCCCCACCATCTTCACCGGAGTGGAGGCGTCGCATCGCATCGCCCGGGACGAGGTGTTCGGACCGGTGCTGTCGGTGCTCACCTTCCGCACCCCGGCAGAGGCGATCGCAAAGGCCAACAACACCCCGTACGGGCTGTCGGCCGGGATCTGGAGCGACAAGGGATCGCGCATCCTCGCCGTCGCCGACCGCCTGCGCGCGGGCGTGGTGTGGGCGAACACCTTCAACCGCTTCGACCCGTCGAGCCCGTTCGGCGGATACAAGGAGTCGGGATACGGCCGCGAGGGCGGCCGGCACGGACTGACCGCCTACCTCAAGGGAGCCTCGGCATGAGCATGCGAGCCAAGCAGACCACCCGACTCAGCGTCCCCAAGACGTACAAGCTCGCGATCGGCGGAGCGTTCCCGCGCAGCGAGTCCGGGCGCACCTACGAGGTGCTCTCACCGAAGGGCGCATTCCTCGCGAACGCGGCGAAGGCGTCGCGGAAGGATGCCAGGGATGCCGTCGTCGCCGCGCGTGCGGCGGTGAAGGGCTGGTCGGGTGCGACCGCCTACAACCGCGGCCAGGTGCTGTACCGCGTCGCGGAGATCCTCGAGGGGCGTCGCGCGCAGTTCGTCGCCGAGATCGTCGATCAGGAAGGCGCGAGCGAGACTGCCGCTGCCGCGCAGGTGGATGCCGCGATCGACCTGTGGGTCTGGTACGCCGGCTGGTGCGACAAGTACGCACAGGTGGCGGGCAACGCCAATCCCGTCGCCGGACCCTACTTCAACATCTCGGTGCCGGAGCCGACCGGCGTCGTGGCGACGGTGGCACCGCAGGACTCCGCACTGCTGGGCATCGTGGCGGCGATCGCGCCGGCGCTCGTGACCGGCAACGCCGTGGTCGTCGTCGCCAGCGAGCGCTACCCGCTGTCGGCGATCAGCCTCGCCGAGGTGCTCGCCACCAGTGATCTGCCCGGGGGAGTGGTGAACGTGCTGACCGGCTCGCCCGCGGAGATCGCGCCGTGGCTGGCATCCCACGCCGACGTCGACGCGCTGGATCTCTCGGGCGCCGGAGAACTGGACTGGGTCGATCTCGAGATCGCCGCCGCCGAGACGCTCACGCGAGTGCTGCGCCCCGGCGACGTGTCCGCGAGCCTGGACCGCATCACCGCGTTCACCGAGACGAAGACGGTCTGGCACACCAAGAGCCTGATCTGATCCTCGCCCTCGACTCCGGGGCGGGTGCGGCGCTCCTGCGCGCCAATCCGCCCCGGCGTCGGAGGCACCGGTTAGGCTCGAATGACGATCTCATCTCCCGAGGAGGACGCGCATGGCTCGCATCGGTGAAAGCGCTGACCTGTTCAAATGCTCTTTCTGTGGAAAGAGTCAGAAGCAGGTGCAGCAGCTGATCGCCGGACCCGGCGTCTACATCTGCGATGAATGCGTGGAGCTGTGCAACGAGATCATCGAGGAGCGGATGGCCGAGGCCGGCAGCGGTCCGGTGGCGGACTTCGAACTGCCCAAGCCCCGCGAGATCTTCTCGTTCCTCGAGGAGTACGTGGTCGGTCAGGAGCCAGCGAAGCGCTCCCTTGCGGTGGCGGTGTACAACCACTACAAGCGCGTCCGCGCGCGCGGTACCCTGCAGCCGGCCGAGCAGAAGGCCGAGGATGTGGAGGTCGCCAAGAGCAACATCCTCATGCTCGGGCCCACCGGCTGCGGCAAGACCTACCTTGCGCAGACCCTCGCCAAGCGGCTGAACGTCCCGTTCGCCGTCGCTGACGCCACCGCGCTGACCGAGGCGGGGTACGTGGGTGAGGACGTCGAGAACATCCTGCTGAAGCTGCTGCAGGCCGCCGACTACGACACCAAGCGCGCCGAGACCGGCATCATCTACATCGATGAGATCGACAAGATCGCGCGCAAGGCCGAGAACCCCTCCATCACCCGCGACGTCTCGGGCGAGGGCGTGCAGCAGGCGCTGCTGAAGATCCTCGAGGGCACAGTGGCGTCGGTGCCGCCGCAGGGCGGGCGCAAGCATCCGCACCAGGAGTTCCTGCAGATCGACACGACCAACGTGCTCTTCATCGTCGCCGGCGCCTTCGCCGGTCTTGAGGAGATCATCTCCGCGCGGGTCGGCAAGCACGGGGTCGGCTTCGGTGCGCCGCTGCACGACAAGGGCAAGGACCTCGACCTGTTCAGCGAGGTGCTGCCCGAGGATCTGCACAAGTTCGGGTTGATCCCCGAGTTCATCGGGCGCCTGCCGGTGGTCACCTCGGTGTCGCCGCTCGACCAGGCCGCGCTGGTCGACATCCTCACGGGTCCCCGCAACGCGCTGGTCAAGCAGTACCAGCGCATGTTCGAGCTCGACGGCGTGCAGCTGGAGTTCGAGGAGGACGCCCTGCGCTCGATCGCCGATCTCGCCGTGCTGCGCAAGACCGGTGCCCGCGGGCTGCGTGCCATCCTCGAGGACGTGCTGGGCCCGATCATGTTCGAGATCCCGTCGGCCGAGGACGTGTCGAAGGTCGTGGTCACCAAGGCCGCCGTCGACGAGGGCGCTGCGCCCACGGTCGTGCTCACGCGCAAGCGCAAGAGCGCCTGACCGGCGTGCTGTGACGGTTGCGGGCACCATCGTCACCCTCGGTGGTGGCGGGTTCTCGATGTCGGACGACGGCCGTTCGTCCATCGATGACCTGCTGCTCGATCTGAGCGGACGTGAGACGCCGAAGCTCTGCTTCATCCCGACGGCGAGCGGGGACTCCGTCGACTACTGCCGCCGATTCGAGGCGGCCTTCGAAGGGCGGGCCGAGACCTCGGTGCTGTCCCTGTTCGGCAACTCGGTCTACGACTACAGCGACCCCCGGACGCTCCTCGAGCACGACGTCATCTACGTCGGCGGGGGATCCACGGCGAATCTGCTCGCGATCTGGCGTCTGCACGGCGTTCCCGAGATGCTCCAGCGGGCAGCAGCCGCAGGCGCGATCCTGGCCGGGATCAGCGCGGGCATGAACTGCTGGTTCGAGGCCTCGTCCACGGACTCCTTCGGATCGCTCGCTCCTCTCGATGATGGGCTCGCGTTCCTGCCCGGAAGCGCCTGCCCCCATCATCACGATGAGCCCGGTCGGCAGGCGCTGTACCGCGACTGGGTCGCCTCGGGGGCACTTCCCGCCGGGCACGGGGCCGACGACTACACCGCGATCGTGTGGCGCGACGGCGAGATTGTCGAAGCCGTCGGCGAGCGCTCGGGACGGAGGGTCGTGCGCGTCGAGCGCGACGCCGAGCACGAGATACCCGTCCGTCGGCTGCCGGCGGTGCGGGGCACGTGAACGACGTCCTGCGTCCGTCGCCCTGGCAGGTGGTCCACAGCGAGCGGATCGTCGCCGACCGCTGGATCGACCTGCGCGCGGACACCTGCATCGACGCACAGGGGCGCACGATCAGTCCGTACTACGTCCTCGAGCCCGCCGACTGGGTCACCGTGCTCGCCCTCGACGAGAACGACCGCGCGATCGCCCTCGAGGAGTACCGCCACGGTGCCGGCGTCGTCGGGCTGGGATTGGTGGGCGGCGCGGTGGACGAGGGTGAGGATCCTCGGGATGCCGCACTGCGAGAGCTGCGGGAGGAGACCGGGTGCATGGCCGCCGAGATCATCGACCTCGGCAGCACGTGGGCGAACTGGGGCAACCAGACGAACCGCTCGCATCACTTCCTCGCACGCGGATGCCGCCGCGTCGCCGATCAGTCCCTCGATGACACCGAGATGATCGTCGTTCGCACCGAGGATCTCGAGGATCTGGGTGCGCGTCTCGAGCAGAGCTATCACCTGCTGACGTGGCTCAAGGCGATGAATCATCTGCGCGCCGAACGCGCGAGCTGAGCAGCCCCACACCCCCGTAACGGCCCCCGGCCGAAATCAGAACCGCTCCTGCTTCCGGTATGACTTTCTGCCGCCCGAACGCGGATCAGGCGGCACGAACTCATACCGGAGCGAGAAGCGGTTCAAGGGGGGGGGCGGGGGATACGCCTGACGTGGCGGGGGACTCAGGCGTCGAGACCGCGACGCTTGAGCAGCGGTGCGATCTCGGCATCCCGGCCGCGGAAGTCCCGGTACGCCTCCAGCGGATCCTTCGAGCCGCCGACGCCGAGCAGCCGCCGCCGGAAGCGTTCGCCGTTCTCGCGCGTGAGGCCGCCGTTCTCGCGGAACCACTGCACGGTGTCCGCGTCGAGCACCTCGCTCCAGATGTAGGAGTAGTAGCCGGCGCTGTACCCGCCCGAGAACACGTGCGCGAAGTAGGCGGAGGAGTAGCGGGTCGGCACGACGGGGTTCAGCAGACCGATGTCGTTCAGGGCGCTGCGCTCGAACGCGGTGACGTCCTCGATCTCATCATCCGGACCGATGTGGTGCCACGCCTGGTCGAGCCAGGCCGCCGCGAGGTACTCGCTCGTCGCGTGGCCCTGGTCGAAGGCCTCTGCGGCTCGGAGACGCTCGACGATCTCGGCATCCAGGGGCTCACCGGTCTGGTGGTGCCGGGCGTAGTTCTTCAGGACCTCCGGCCAGAGGAT
This sequence comes from Microbacterium sp. USHLN186, assembly GCF_037145155.1. Classification (NCBI taxonomy): domain Bacteria; kingdom Bacillati; phylum Actinomycetota; class Actinomycetes; order Micrococcales; family Microbacteriaceae; genus Microbacterium; species Microbacterium sp. USHLN186. Next base: position 96,504 of record NZ_JBBCYA010000004.1, on the reverse strand, counting down.
CCACATCTCGTTGACCTGGCTGGGGAACTCGACGAAGTCGCGGAACACGTTCGTCCCAGAGAAGTGCGGGTAGGTGACGCGCGCGAAGAGCCCGTGCAGCGCGTGGCCGAACTCGTGGAACAGGGTCGTGACCTCGTCGAGGGTGAGCAGCGTCGGCAGGTCGTCGCCGGGCCGCGCGACGTTGAGGTTGTTCGCGACCACGGGCAGCGTGCCGCGCAGCGCGGACTCGCTGACGATCGGATTCATCCACGCGCCGCCGCGTTTGGAGTCGCGCGTGTACAGGTCGAGCACGTACAGGCCCACCGGCGTGCCATCCGCGTCGTGGACCTCGAACACGCGGGCGTCGGGGTGGTACGAGGGCAGGTCGCGTCGTTCGGTGAAGGTGACGCCGTACAGCTGCGTCGCGGCGAAGAACACGCCGTCGCGCAGCACCCGCTCTGCCTCGAAGTACGGGAGCAGCGCGGCGGTGTCGATGTCATACCGCGCCTGTCGCACCTTCTCGGTGTAGAACGCCCAGTCGTGCGCCTCGAGCGGGAACGGCTCCTCCTCGGTGTCATCGATGATCTGCTGCAACGCTGCGCGCTCGCGCTCGGCGTTGCGCGCAGCGGGCGCAGCGAGGTCGCGCAGCATCCGCTCGACCGCCTGGGGTGAGCCGGCGGTCTCGTCGGCGGTGATGTACGCCGCATGCGATTCGTAGCCCAGCAGTGCCGCGCGCTGGGCGCGCAGCGCGGTGATCTCGCGCAGCACCGCCCGGTTGTCGCGTTCGTTGCCGCGCGCGGCACGCGCGAGGGAGGCCTGCATGATGCGCTGTCGTGTCTCGCGAACCGTCAGCGCGGCGAGGTAGGGGTGTCCGGTGAACAGCGGAAGCGCGACGAGGTGTCTGCCGTCCAGGCCGCGATCCGCCGCCGCGCGAGCGGTCGCGCTCAGCTCGCCCGCCGAGAGCCCGTCGAGCTCGGACGCGTGGTCGAACACGACCGCGAGGTCGTTCGTGTCGCCGAGGAGATTTCTCTCGAACGTCGTGCTCAGCGTGGACAGGTGCTGGTTCAGGGTGGTCAACCGCGCCTTCGCCTCGTCGTCGAGCGCGGCACCGGCATGCGTCATCTCACGGAAGTGACGCTGCACGAGGTAGCGCTGCTCTGCGCTGAGGTCCCCTCGCTCGGCGAGGTGCTCGTGCACGGCGGCCACGCGGTCGTACAGGCGCCCGTCGAGCAGGATCGCGTCCTGGTGCGCGGCCATCAGCGGCGCGAGCTGCTCGTCCACCGCCTGGATCTCGGGCGTGGCATCGGCGGAGCTGACGGTGTAGAAGGTGTGCGCGATGCGGTCGAGCAGTGCGCCGCTGCGCTCGAGCGCATCGATCGTGTTCTCGAACGTCGGCGCGCCGGGCTCGCCGGTGATGGAGCGGACCTCGTGAAGGTGCTCGGCGAACGCGGCCTCGAAAGCGGGCAGGTAGTGCTCGGGCCGGATGCGGGCGAAGTCGGGCAGCTCGTAGGCCAGCGGGGGCGGCGACAGCAGCGGATTCTCGGCCTCGATCATCCGAAGAGTTTACGGGGCCGGTCGGCCCTGCGCCGGTCCGCCGCGGTTCAGCTGCTCAACCGGGCCATGACGGTCTGCAGGGCGTCCACCACGCGCCGCACGCTGCGCCGCCGCAGGGCTTCCGGACGCGCCAGCACGTCGATGAGGCGGTGCGTGCTGACGCCCAGCAGCGGGATGCGCACGATCTCGCGGTCGTCGACGCTGCGGGAGGTGTAGCGGGGGAGCAGCCCGATGACATCGCCTGCGGCGACGGCTGCGGCGACGGCGCCGTAGTCGTTGATGCGGTGCTGCACGCGCGGAGCGACGTGCGCGACGGCGGCGATCGCGCGCAGCACGTCATCGGGGGAGTAGCCGATGCGACTGGTCACCCACCGCTCGCCCGCGATGTCCGCGGGCGACACCGACGAACGATGAGCCAGCGGATGCGACGCGGCGACGGCCACATCGAGGGGTTCGCGCACCAGGGTGAGGCTGCGCACACCCTGCGCCGGCCACGGCTCGGAATGCTCCATGCGGTGCGCGAGCACCAGGTCGTACCGCGCCGTGAGCGCCGGGAACTCGCTCTGCGCGACGTCCTCGTCGGTGAGCTCGACCGACGGCCCGTCGTCGCCGGCCGCCAGCTCGCGCAGCAGCGCGCCGAACAGGGCCTGGCCCGCGCTGTGGAAGCCGCTGACGCTGACCACGCCGGTGCTGTCCTGTTCGAACGCGTCCAGCGCGCTGCGCGCCGCGGCCATGGCATCCAGCGCCTCGGCCCCTGCCTCGGCGAGCACCCGCCCGGCGGCAGTGAGCGCGAGCGTGCGGCCCTGCCGCTGCGTCAGCGGCGTGCGGAACTCGCGCTGCAGCACGGCCAGCTGCTGCGAGACCGCCGAGGGCGTGACGCGAAGCGCTTCGGCGACGGCCGTCACGCTGCCGAGGGCACCGAGTTCTCGCAGGATCTGCAGCTGGTGAAGCTCCATCCCTCGATCCTACGATTCAGTTCGGCTTCATCGATCCTGCAGGAAGTGGGTGTTGCTCTTCACGATCGGCTGCGGTGGGATCGGAATATGAAGGCACTGTTCAAGAGCGCACCCCGCGCGGGATTCGAGCTCACCGAGCGGCCGGATCCGGTCGCGGGCACCGGCGAGGTCGTCATCCGGGTGCTGCGCACCGGCATCTGCGGCACCGACCTGCACATCCTGCGCTGGGACGACTGGGCGGCGTCGGCGATCCAGACGCCGCTGATCCCCGGCCACGAGTTCTACGGGGAAGTCGTCGAGGTCGGCGACATGGTGCACGACATCGCCGTCGGGGACCGCGTATCGGGCGAGGGGCACATCGTCTGCGGCACCTGCCGCAACTGTCGTGCCGGGCGTCGGCAGATGTGCATCCGCACGATCGGTCTCGGCCTGCAGCGCGACGGTGCCTTCGCGGAGTACCTCTCCCTTCCCGCCACGAACGTATGGGTGCACCACGACGATGTGACGCCCGAGCTCGGCGCGATCTTCGATCCGCTCGGCAACGCCGTGCACACCGCGCTCACCTATCGGGTGATAGGTGAGGACGTGCTGGTGACCGGATGCGGGCCCATCGGGCTCATGTCGATCGCCGTCGCACGTCACGCCGGCGCTCGCTTCATCGTCGCCACCGACGTCAGTGCCCCGCGGCTGGAGATGGCCGAGCAGATGGGTGCAGATGCGGTCGTCGACGTGTCGCAGCAGGACATCCGCGACGTCCAGCGCGCACTCGGGATGCGGGAGGGCTTCGACATCGGGTTCGAGATGAGTGGGGCGCCCGCGGCGCTGCCGGCGATGATCGACAACATGAACCACGGCGGGCAGATCGCCATGCTCGGCCTGCCGAGCGCTGGATTCGACATCGACTGGGGCAAGCTCGTGACCCACATGCTCACGATCAAGGGGATCTACGGTCGCGAGATGTTCGAGACCTGGAACGCCATGGGGGCCATGCTGCAGACCAGTGCCGCGCTGCGCGAATCCATCACACGCGTGATCGCCGACGTGATCCCCGCACGCGACTGGGAGCGCGGGTTCGCCGCAGCCGAGTCCGCCGGCACCGGCAAGATCATCCTCGACTGGACCGAACTGTAAGAGACGACGGAGCTGTCATGTACACCACCTTCAAGGAACACCTGCAGGCCGAGCTCGCCGGGATCGAGCAGGCCGGGCTGACCAAGCACGAGCGCGGGATCTCGGGTCCGCAGCGCGCGGAGATCGTCACGGGTGGAGAGGAGGTGCTGAACTTCTGCGCCAACAACTATCTCGGTCTCGCCGACGACCCGCGCATCCTCGACGCCGCCCGTGGCGCGCTCGACGAGTGGGGCTACGGTCTGGCGAGCGTGCGGTTCATCTGCGGCACGCAGGATCAGCACCTCGAACTCGAGCGCCGCCTCGCCGCGTTCCTCGGCACCGACGACGGGATCCTCTACTCCTCCTGCTTCGACGCCAACGGCGGGGTGTTCGAGACGCTGTTCTCGGCAGAGGACGCGATCATCTCCGACGAGCTGAACCACGCGTCGATCATCGACGGCATCCGGCTCTCCAAGGCGCGTCGGCTGCGCTACCGCAACCGCGACATGGCCGACCTCGAGGCCCAGCTGCAGGCGGCATCCGATGCGCGCTTCCGCGTCATCGTCACCGACGGAGTGTTCTCCATGGACGGCTACATCGCCCCGCTGCGGGAGATCTGCGATCTCGCCGAGCGCTACGACGCCCTGGTGTTCGTCGACGACTCCCACGCGGTCGGCTTCGTCGGGGAGAACGGCCGCGGCACTCCCGAGCTGTGCGGCGTCTCCGACCGGGTGGACATCTACACCGGCACCTTCGGCAAGGCGCTCGGTGGCGCGTCCGGCGGATACGTCGCCGCGCATCGCGACATCGTCGCGCTGCTGCGCCAGCGCTCACGGCCCTACCTGTTCTCGAACACGCTCGCGCCGTCGATCGTCGCGGGAACGCTCACCGCACTCGACCTCGTCGAGGGGTCGGCGGATCTGCGCGCGCGGCTGCGCGAGAACGCGGAGCTGTTCCGCCGGCGGATGACCGAGGAGGGGTTCGAGCTGCTGCCCGGCGAGCATCCCATCGTCCCGGTGATGTTCCACGACGCCGCGCGCACGGCGCGCATCGCGGAGGAGATGCAGCGCCAGGGCGTGTACGTGACGGCGTTCAGCTTCCCGGTGGTTCCGCGCGAGCAGGCCCGCATCCGCGTGCAGCTCTCCGCGGCGCACACGAGCGAGCAGGTCGAGCGCTGCGTGGCGGCGTTCGTCGCGGCGCGGGCGGCGGTCAGCTGACGCTGCTCGGCCAGTAGCGCCGGCGCAGTCGCGCCCAGTCGTTGCCGGGCAGGTGCGGGTACAGCAGTGAGGCGCCCAGGCAGTACTTGCTCACCGCGTGCGGCCGGATGCCGTTCTGCAGCAGCATCCGGTCGAGCGCGCCCGCTGCGGCATCCGACTTCGTCTCCACGAGCACGTCCGCGGGCCCGTCGATGCGGTGCTGGGGCGACGACCAGCTCAGGTCGCTGTCGAGGGTGATGCGATGCGCGCCGTCGGTCAGCGTGCTGCGCCGGTACACCGTCTTCAGGACCGGATGCAGCCGCGCGGCGTCCATGTCGGTGATCGCCTCGCTGAACGCGCTCGCACGCGCATCGAGTTGGTCCCGCGCGAGCGGGTCGTGCGGGATGCGCTGTTTCACCGTGCGGCCGCGCAGTCCCTTCGATTTCACCTCGAGCAGGCAGTCGCCGGAGTCGCAGTACAGCCGCGTGCGCACCTTGAAGCGGTTCCGGCGGCGCTGCACGTGCTGGCGGAAGAGATCGAAGCGCGGCGAGTCGAAGTACATCGTGCGGTAGCGGAACGACCGCCGCCCGTCGATGGTGAGCACCCGCCAGTCATCCCCGAGCCGGTCGAGCAGCTCGGCGAGCAGCGGCTGGGGTACGAAGTACTTCCGGTCGACGCGGCTCAGCAGCGAGGCCGAGGCGTCGAGCTCGGCGAGGGAGATCGGCGCGCGCTCGCCGAGCATCGAGGCCGTGCTCACGCCAGCACCCGCTCATCCGCCGGCACGCGCACCGAGGAGTCCGTGATCTCGGTCGGGTCGGCGTCCGTCCGGCCGGCATCCGGCTGCGCCACCGCGCGCTCACGTGCGGCGGGATCGACCCGGAAGCGCACGTCCACCACGGTGATCTCTCGCACGAGGTCGACCTCGCGCACCTCGACCCGCAGCGTGGATGCGCCCAGCAGGGTGCGCAGCGCCCGCGTGAGTGCCTCCTCGTCGGTGTACGCGCGATCGAGAATCATGCACTGGTGCCGGGTGCGCCCGCCCACCCAGGATCCGTCGACGACGAACATCACCAGCAGCATCAGCGCCGACAGTGCCGGCGTCACCCACGCCTCCGCAGGGTGCAGACCTGCCAGCAGACCCAGGGCGAGCGCGACGAAGTAGTAGGCGATCTCCTGCTGCGTGATCTGATCCGAGCGCAGCCGGATGATCGAGAGGATGCCGAACAGCCCGATCCCCAGCCCGATCCCCACCTCGACGGAGCTCAGGGCGATGGTCACGGCGAGCACACCGACGTTCAGCGCCACGTACGACAGCAGCAGGTCGCGCCGACGATGCCGGCGGAAGTACAGCACGTAGGCGAGCAGGGTGATGGCGACGAGGTCGGTGATGAGGGCGACGATCAGAGACATGGGAACTCCTCCATTGGTTCTCTTCGATGCTCTCGACCCGCGGTGAGGGGCGGGTGAGGGCCGGATGAGAGAGTTCACATGTACGGTGCCGTCCTCGCGCTCATCACGTTCAGGCGCCCGTGCACAGCCGGTAACCGGCCCCGCGCACCGTCTCGATCCGGTCGGCACCGAGCTTGCCGCGCAGATAGCGCACGTACACGTCGACGACGTTCGAGCCCGGATCGAAGGCGAAGCCCCACACCCGGCTCAGCAGCTGCTGTCGGGTGAGCACCTCGTCGGGGTGGCGGAGCAGCGTCTCCAGCAGGGAGAACTCCCGTGTGGTGAGCTCGACGGTCCGCTCGCCGACGCTGGCCCTGCGCGTGCGCAGATCCAGGGCGAGGTCGCCCGCGCGCAGCACCACCGCCTCGGTGGCGCTCTCGGAGACCAGGCGCAGGCGGATCCGCGCGAGCAGCTCGTCGAAGGCGAACGGCTTGCGCATGTAATCGTCGGCGCCGCCCGACAGTCCCGCTACCGTGTCCTCGACGGCGTCGCGTGCGGTGAGGATGATGATCGGCATCTCGACGCGCTCCGCCCGCAGCCGTCGCAGCACGCTGAACCCGTCCAGACCCGGAAGCCCGATGTCGAGGACCATGAGGTCGAAGTCGCCGCTGCGCGCGAAGGCCACCGCCTCGTTGCCGTCCGCTACGGTCTCTGAGCGGAACCCGTTCGCACGCAGGCCCTTCTCGATGAACGACGCGATGCGCTCCTCGTCCTCTGCGACCAGGATGCGGTTCATCGGTGCTCCTCTCGAGCGTGCGGGATATCGATGCGGAACGTCGCCCCGTGGCCGGGAGTGGAGCTCACGCTCACGCTGCCGCCGTGCGCCTCGACGATGCGCGAGACGATCGCGAGGCCCAGACCGCTCCCGGCGTGCCGGGCGCCCGCACCCCGACGGAAGCGGTCGAAGATATGCGGCTGCTCTGCGAAGGGGATGCCGTCGCCCTCGTCGCGCACCCACAGGCGCAGATGCCCCTGGTCGCATGTGCCGCCGATCGCGATCGCCTCACCCTCACCGGTGTGCTGTACGGCGTTGGCGGCCAGCTGCAGCAGGCACTGGGTGAGGCGCTGCTCGTCGACGAGCACCTCGCCCTCGGGAACCGCGTCCAAAGCCCAGGCGCGCGGCGCGAGAGCAGTGGCCTTGGCCAGGGTCTCCACGACGAGATCCGCGGCGTCCGTCGATGCCGGGATGAGGAAGTCGGGCCGCTCCGAGCGCGCGAGCAGGATGAGGTCATCCACGAGCCGCGACATCCGCCGCAACTCGTCGTCGACCAGCCGCAGCGTCTGCTCGCGTTCGACCGGGTCGTCGCCCATCAGCTCCAGATGCCCCCGGACCACAGTGATAGGCGTGCGCAGCTCATGCCCGGCATCGTCGAGGAAGCGCCGCTGCCCGTCGAAGGCGGACTGCAGCCGGTCCAGCATCCGGTTGAAGGTCACGGCGAGCTGCGCGACATCGTCGGTACCGGACACCTCGATGCGTCGGCGCAGATCGCCGCCGTCGATCTCAGCCGCAGTCTCGCGCATCTCGCGGATCGGGGTGAGCGCGCGACCCGCGACGAGCCATCCCGCCCATGCCGCCAGCAGCAGAGCGAAGCAGCCCGCCGCCGCCATGGTGAACACCGTCGACCAGGCCTCGGCCTGCTCCGGGCCGAGGAATTCCACCACCACGAGCACACCAGGCGAGTCGTCACCGCTCACCTGCACCGGAATGGCCGCGTACATGGCGGGGCCGGCCGAGGTCTGCACGCGCCCGAACGTCGGCTCGCGCACCGCGCGTACCTCGGATAGGAAACTCTGCGAGCGGTCCAGGCGCACGAGCGGTTCAGCGTGACTGCGCCGGTCGGGGATGCCGTCGACGATGCTGAACAGGGTCTCGTGCGTCTCGGCGACGTGCTGGCTGAGGTAGCCCGTGAGCAGCTCGCGCGTGTCGGTGGCGGCAGCGCCCTCGCGCGCGTCGGCGCCCTCGGCATAGGCGCGCAGCTTCGCTGCCTCGTGGGTCAGTTCGAGAGCGGCCGTGGACTCCACGCGCGCGAACAGTGATCTGCCGGTCACGAAGATGATGGCGACCAGCGCCAGCGCTACGACGCACAGCGTGGCGGCGAGGATGCGGGTGCGCACTGTGGCCCCGCGGCGACGGCGCTCACCCATCGCCGTCATCATCGCCGTCATCATCGCCGTCATCGTCAGCGCCGTCATCATCAGCGCCGTCATCGTCAGCGCCGTCATCGTCATCGTCGTCGCCGGCCTCGTGCACGGGCGCGGGAGGAACGACGACCGCGTCTGAGGGGGTGGCGGATGGCGAGGGGGCCCGGGTTCCGCGCGCGTCGGGGATCGGAGTCGGCGAGTCCGTCCCGGACGGTGAGCCGGATCCGGGGGGAGTCGCCGGTGTCACGACGATGGCGGGCCCCAGACGAGGGGCGGGTGCCGCGGCGACCTGATCGACGAACCACCAGACGCCGCCGACGAGCAGCACGCCTGCCGCCGCGCCGACGATCGTCCACCGAGACACCACCTCTTCAGTCTCGCTCAGGTCACCGGACGGGAGGTGTCGATGAGAGACTTCTCACCAGCGGAAGGACGCAAAGAATCGTTTGCAAATCAAGTCTTGCAAAGGAGTCTTTGCAAAGCTATCGTTGCACCATGGTGAACGACGACCAGGTCCGCACGCTCGACGCCGGCGCGCTCAAGGCGCTCGCCCACCCCCTGCGGGTGCGGATCTACGACCTGCTCAGCGAGCGGGGACCGCAGACGGCGAGCAGCCTCGCCACGATCATCGGCGAGACGTCCGGGTCGACCAGCTATCACCTGCGTGCGCTCGCCGCTCATCAGCTCATCCGCGAGGTGCACGATCGCGGCACCGCACGCGAGCGCTGGTGGGAGCGTCCGCGCGGCCGCGTGAACTTCCCCGGACCGGACGAGACCATGACGCCGGCGAGTCGGGCCGCCGCGCAGATCGTGACGTCGGAGTTCCTGCGGCTGCGTCACGAGACCCTCATGGAGTACATCAACCGCCCGGAATCCGCCCAGCCGGAGGGCTGGAAAGATGCCGGACTCGTGATGACGACGATGCTCGACATCACGCCCGAGCAGATGACGGAGCTCAAGAACGAGCTCAGCGCCGTGGTGGATGCCGCCATCGAGCGCTACCGCGGGCAGGACTCCCAGCCCGGCACCCGACGCGTGACGCTGCGCGCCGAGGTCTTCGATCTTCCTGCGGCGCCGCGCCGCAGCACCCGCGATCAGGAGTGACCATGACCAGTGCGACCCTTCGCATCGCCACCCCCACCGCCCTCGAGCGCGCTCTGCAGCGCCTCTCCATCGCTCTGGCGCGCTACGTGGAGCGCCGCGTCGCACAGCGCGCGGAGCGTCGTGAGCTCGCGCTCGACCTGCTGCGCGAACAGCACGCCCGACGCCAGGATCCCCGCGCGCTCGACATCGCCCTGCTCGCGATCGGATCCCGTCCCCGCCCCTGACCCGCCGGTGCCGGCAGCCGCGACGGTCAGTCCTGGAAGGGCCGCGCGATCACGTCGCCGGATGCCGTGAGCAGAACCTCCCACCCGGCATCCAGCTCGGCGATCGGGCGGCCCTCCAGCCAGGTGAGCGTCCAGTTCCCCTTCGACGGGCTCAGGGACCCATTCGACGGGCTCAGGGACCCATTCGACAGGCTCAGGGACCCATTCGACAGGCTCAGGGACCCATTCGACGGGCTCGCCGACAGCCGGCCTTCGACCTCCGCGATCGCCGGGCGCAGCGCGGCCGGAACCGAGGCCGGCGGCTCAGCGCCGACCTGCCACCTCGTGCCGAGCTGCATGATCAGGCCTCGACCGGTGCGAGCTCGATCGCGGTGACGACGAGCTCGTCGCCCTCCACGAATTCCAGCTCCGCGATGCGGCCGACCGCGCGCAGGTCGTCCGCCGCCGCGCGCAGCGCATCCAGCGTCGCGGCGGGCGCCTGGATCGTCGCGGTGCGCACCGGCGTCTTCTGCGACGCCTTCGCCTCGGTCTTCGCGCGGCGGATGCCGATCAGGGCTGCACTGGCCGCGGAGAGCACCGATGCGTCCCCGTTCGACGGGCCAGCCGTCCCCTCCGACAGGGGCTCCGGCCACGGTGCGGTGTGGATCGAGCCCTGCTCGAACCACGACCATGCCTCCTCGGTCGCGAACGATACGATCGGCGCCAGCAGACGCAGCAGCGTCGACAGCGCCAGACGCAGGGCGAGGGCGGCGGACGCCTGACCGACGTCGGTCCGGTCGTAGGCACGCTCCTTCACCAGCTCCAGGTAGTCGTCGCAGAACGTCCAGAAGAACGCCTCGGTGACCTCCAGCGCCTTCGCCTGGTCGTAGTTCTCGTACGCCGCCGTCGCCTCGCGCACCACCTGGTCGAGAACCGTGAGCATCGACGCGTCCAGCGCGTGCGTGACCTGCGCGCCCTCGGGCACCGGGAACGACAGCACGAACTTCGCCGCGTTCAGGATCTTGATCGCCAGCCGGCGCCCGATCTTCACCTGCGTCGGGTTCTGCGGGTCGAACGCGGCGTCCATGCCCAGCCGGCTGGACGCCGACCAGTACCGCACCGCATCCGAGCCGTGCTTGTCGAGGATGTCGGCGGGCGTGACGACGTTGCCCTTCGACTTCGACATCTTCTTGCGGTCGGGGTCGACGATGAAGCCCGAGATCGCGGCGTTGCGCCACGGCGAGCGGTGATCCTCGAGCGTCGAGCGCAGCATGGTCGAGAACAGCCAGGTGCGGATGATGTCCTGACCCTGCGGGCGCAGATCGAACGGTGCGACGGTGTTCCACAGCTCCTCGTCGCGCTGCCAGCCCCCGGCGAGCTGCGGGGTGAGCGATGAGGTGGCCCAGGTGTCGAAGATGTCCTGCTCGGCGTCGAACCCGCCGGGAACCCCGCGCTGATCCTCGGTGTACCCCTCGGGCATGTCGGTGGTCGGGTCGATCGGCAGGCTCGCGAGCGACGGGGTCAGCACGCGCTCGTAGTCGCGCTCGCCGTTCTCGTCCAGCGCGTACCACACCGGGATCGGCACGCCGAAGAAGCGCTGGCGCGAGATCAGCCAGTCTCCGGTGAGACCGCCGACCCAGTTCTCGTAGCGCACCCGCATGAAGTCCGGATGCCACGTGAGGGCGCGTCCGTTCTCGAGCAGCTGCTCGCGCAGCCGCGGATCGCGGGCGCCGTTTCGGATGTACCACTGCCGGGTCGAGACGATCTCGAGCGGACGATCGCCCTTCTCGAAGAACTTCACGGCGTGGTTGAACGGCTTGCCGACCTCGAGCAGGTCGCCGGACGCCTGCAGCTGCTCGACGATGCTCTTGCGCGCGCTGAAGACCGTCTTGCCGGCGAGCTCGGCGTAAGCCGCCTTTCCGGCCTCGGAGGCGATGGCCTCGGGGGCCTCGGCGAGTACGCGGCCGTCCTTGCCCAGGATCGTGCGGTTGGGCAGGTCGAGCTCCCGCCACCAGATGATGTCGGTGACGTCACCGAACGTGCAGATCATGGCGATGCCGGAGCCCTTGTCGGGCTGCGCGAGGTGGTGCGCGAGCACGGGAACCTCGACGTCGAAGATCGGCGTGCGCACCGTCTGGCCGAAGTAGGGCTGGTAGCGCTCGTCGTCGGGATGCGCGACCAGGGCCACGCAGGCGGGCAGCAGCTCAGGACGGGTGGTCTCGATGTGGATGTCACCCGACCCGTCGCTCTTGTGGAAGGCGACGCGGTGGTAGGCGGCCTGCTGCTCGCGGTCCTCGAGCTCGGCCTGCGCGATCGCGGAGCGGAAGTCGATGTCCCACAGCGTCGGTGCGAGCGACTGGTACGCCTCGCCGCGCTCGAGCCCACGCAGGAACGCGAGCTGGCTCTGCCGGATCGTGTCGTCGGAGATGGTGCGGTAGGTCTGCGTCCAGTCGACGCTGAGACCCAGCTGGCGGAACAGCGCCTCGAACTGCTTCTCGTCCTCGACGGTGAGCTTCTCGCACAGCTCGATGAAGTTGCGACGGCTGATCGGCTGCTGGTCGGCGGCGCGCGAGGACTTGTTGTCGCCGCCCTCGAACGGCGGGGTGAAGTCGGGGTCGTACGGCAGCGACGGGTCGCACCGCACGCCGTAGTAGTTCTGCACCCGGCGCTCGGTGGGCAGGCCGTTGTCGTCCCAGCCCATCGGGTAGAAGACGTTCTTGCCGCGCATGCGCTCGAAGCGCGCCTTGATATCGGTGTGCGTGTACGAGAACACGTGGCCGATGTGCAGACTGCCGGATGCCGTGGGCGGGGGAGTGTCGATCGAGTACACCCCGTCGCGTCCGGATGCCACCGCTTGGGCCCGGTCGAAGAGGAAGGTGCCCTGCGCGGACCACCGCTCACCCCACTTCGCTTCGAGGCCTTCCAGTGCGGGCTTGTCAGGGATGCTGGACATGACGGTCTCCTCGAGCGATGTATGCGGCACTGTGTGAGCGTGCCTGAGTGTGGGTTGTCCCGCGAGTCTACTTGCTTCCGTCATTCGGCATGTAGATCGACTGAGTCCAAGAACGGCCGTAGAATGGAGCGTTCCCCTTCCGCACTCACAGAGGTTCCTCAATGCCTTCCTTCCCCGTGCGTCGCCTGCTGTCGCTGACCGCTCTCGCCGCAGCATCCGCCCTCGTCCTCTCCGCCTGCGCCGCACCCGCCGACTCCGGCAGCGAGGGTGGGGGCGACGAGCTGGTCTGGGCGATCGAGGGCGCCAACCTCTCGGCCGGGCACATGGACCCGCAGACCAGCCAGCTCGATGTGTCGGCGATGGTGCAGCGCCAGGTGCTCGACTCCCTCGTCTTCCAGCAGCCCGACGGCTCGTTCTCGCCATGGCTCGCCAAGAGCTGGACTGTGTCCGACGACGGGAAGACCTACACGTTCGAGCTGCGTGACGATGTGACGTTCTCGGACGGCACCCCCTTCGACGCCGCTGCGGTGAAGGCGAACTTCGATCGCATCGCCGATCCCGCGACGAAGTCGGCGCAGGCGGCGAGCATGCTCGGCGGCGAGCTGTACGCCGGCACCGACGCCACCGCCGACTACACCGTCGAGGTGCACTTCACCCAGCCCTACGCGCCTTTCCTGCAGGCCGCCAGCACCGCCCAGCTCGGCTTCTGGTCGCCGAAGGTGCTCTCGGACTCCGCCGACCAGCTGAAGGCCGGTGGCCCCGATGTCACCGTCGGCACCGGTCCGTTCGTGCTCAGCGAGTACACCGCGGACCAGGAGATCGTCTACACCCGCAACGACGACTACGCCTGGGGTCCGGAGGGCTCCCAGGCGCCGAAGATCAAGACGCTGCGGGTCGAGCTACTGCCCGAGGCGTCCGTCCGTGCCGGGGTGCTCTCCTCCGGGGAGGCCGATGTGGCCAGCCAGCTGCCGCCGAACACGGTCGCCGACCTCGGCGATGACATCTCCGTGACTGCCAAGGAGTATCCGGGCCTGCCGTACTCGCTGTTCCTCAACGAGAAGTACGGCGTGTTCGCCGACCAGAAGGTGCGCGAGGCATTCTCCCGCGCGATCGACATCGACACCGCGGTGGAGAAGATCTTCTTCGGCGAGTTCCCGCGGGCATGGAGCATCCTCGGCCCGACCACCCCGGGTTACGACCAGAGCCTCGAGGGCAGCTGGCCCTTCGCCCCCGACAAGGCGAACGCGCTGCTCGACGAAGCCGGGTGGACGCAGCGCGACAGCGACGGCATCCGCATGAAGGACGGCAAGCGCCTCTCGGCGCGGTGGATCGCGTGGACGCCGATCTCCGATGACCGAACGGCACTCGGCAACGCGATCCAGTCCGACCTGAAGGAGGTCGGGTTCGAGGTCGTCCGCGAGAAGCTCGAGCCCGCGGCGTACAACGAGCAGTACGGGCCGAAGACGTACGACATCACCGACTGGGACTTCTCGGGCGTGGACGCCGACCTGCTGCGCAGCCACCTCGGCACCGAGGGCTTCCAGAACGCCTCGCAGGTCAGCGACCCCGCCGTCGACGCGCTGCTGCAACGGGGTCTGTCGACGACCGACACCGCCGAGCGGGGGAAGATCTACACCGAGCTGCAGCAGTGGAACGCGCAGCACGTCGCGATCGTGCCGATCTACGTGTCTTCCCTGATCACCGGGGCATCGAAGACGGTGGACGGTCTGGACTACGACCTGTACGGCCGCCCGCTGTTCTACGACGCGAGCGTCAGCCGCTGACGTGCCACGGATCCTGACCAGGACCGCCGGGATCGCCGCATCCGTCATCATCGTGCTCTGGGGCGCGGCGACCCTGGCGTTCCTCGCCTTCCGGATCATCCCGGGCGATGCCGTCTCGGTCATGCTCGGACCGCAGGCGCAGGTCAGCGAAGCGGTCAAGGCCGCGGTGCGCGCCGAGCTCGGCCTGGACCGGCCGCCGCTCGAGCAGTATGTGGGCTACCTGGGCGGATTGCTGCGCGGTGACCTCGGTCAGTCGTACCAGCTGCGGATGCCGGTGAGCGAGGTGATCGGACGCCAGCTCGCGCCCACCCTGCAGCTGACAGCCCTCGCGCTGCTCATCGCGCTCGTCCTCGCCGTGATCGCCGCTCTCGTCGCGCGGCGGGGCGTCGCGCGCGGGATCGTCGCGACGGCGGAGCTGATCGTGCTGTCATCCCCGGTGTTCTGGATCGGCATCCTGCTGCTGGCGGTGTTCGCCTTCGGGCTGGGCTGGTTCCCCGTCGCGGGCACCCGCAACCCCGCGACCATCGTGCTGCCCGCGCTCACGCTCGCCCTGCCGGTGGCAGCGCTGATCGGGCAGGTGCTTCGTGACGGCGTGGACGAGGCTGAGCGACAGCCGTTCGCCGAGACGGCCCGGGCCCGCGGCGCGGGCCCATCCCGCCTCCTGCTGCACCACTCGCTGCGCCACGGGGCCGCCAACGCGCTCACCCTCACCGCGTACCTGGTCGGGTCGCTGCTCGGCGGTGCGGTGCTCGTCGAGACCGTGTTCGCCCGACCCGGGCTCGGCCGGGTCACCCTGACCGCGATCGTCGACCGGGACCTTCCGGTGGTCGCGGGAGTCATCATGCTCAGCGCGCTGGTGTTCGTCGTCGTCAACGTGATCGTCGAGCTGCTGCATCCGATCATCGATCCGCGGCTGACCGTCGCGCGGGGGACGTTCGAGGCGCCGGCCATTCAGGAGCGGCGATGAACGCGCGCCGGGCCGCGGTGGGAGCGGCCGTGCTCTTCCTCGCCGTCGTCGCGCTCGCCGCGCTGCTTCCGGATCTGCTGGCCGCCCACGATCCGCTGCGCGCGGATGTCGGCAGCGCTCTGCAGGCGCCGAGCTGGGCGCATCCGTTCGGGACCGACCAGTCCGGTCGCGATGTCTTCTCGCGGGTCGTGCACGGCGCCGGCCGCTCGGTCGGCATCGGCCTGCTCGCGACCGTGCTCGCCGTGGGGATCGGCCTGGCGCTCGGATCGCTGTCGGGTGCCGCGCCAAGGGCGATCGACAGCGCGGCGATGCGCGTGACCGACATCCTGCTCGCCTTCCCGGAGTTCCTCGTCGCGCTGATCGTCGTCGCCGTGCTCGGGCCGGGCGGGGTGAACGTCGCGGTCGCGGTGACCGTCGCGGCGGTGCCGGTGTACATCCGGCTGGCGCGCACGCAGACCAGGACTCTGCTCGTCGCCGAGCACGTCGAGGCCGCGCGCATCCTCGGCGTGGGCAGAGCGCGTGCCTTCGTGCGGCACGTGCTGCCCGGAGTGCTGTCCACGTTGAGCGTGCTCGCCACGATCGGCATCGGATCCAGCATCCTGGCCGCCGCCGGTCTCAGCTTCCTCGGCCTCGGACCGGCCGAGCCGGCTCCGGAGTGGGGGCTGATGCTCTCGGGCGGACGCAACGTGCTGGGACGCGCCTGGTGGATCTCGGTCTTCCCCGGCCTCGCGATCACCCTGACCGTGATCAGCGCGACCGTGATCGGTCGGGCTCTTCGCGCACGTGCCGAGGGGAGGGCGCTGTGAGCGCGATCAACGCGGTGGCCGTGCGCGGGCTGCGCATCGAGATCGGCGGGCGCCCGGTGGTCGACGACGTGAGCTTCCGGATCGCGCCGGGCGAGTGCGTGGCGATCGTCGGCGAGTCCGGGGCCGGGAAGTCGCTCACCGCTCGCGCCCTGCTCGGGATGCTGCCCGAGGGCGCCCGGATGACGGCGGACGAGCTGACCGTCGACGGCGCCGCAGCCCCCGCCTACGGCGCGCCCGGGTGGCGCGCGCTGCGCGGACGACGCATCGC
The DNA here is from genome assembly GCF_037145155.1 of Microbacterium sp. USHLN186. NCBI lineage: Bacteria > Bacillati > Actinomycetota > Actinomycetes > Micrococcales > Microbacteriaceae > Microbacterium > Microbacterium sp. USHLN186. Next base: position 80,033 of record NZ_JBBCYA010000004.1, on the reverse strand, counting down.
CCTGGTCGCGCAGGACGCACTCGCCGCGCTGGATCCGCTGCGGCGGATCGGTCGGGAGGTCGCCGAGCCGTTGGAGATCCACGCTCTGCACGCGGGCCGGCGCGACGAGCGGGTCCGCGAGCTGCTGGGATCCGTCTCGCTGCCCGAGCCCGAGCGGTACGCCCGCGCATATCCGCACCAGCTCTCCGGCGGCATGCGACAGCGCGCGCTGATCGCCTCGGCTCTCGCGGGCGAGCCCGCGGTGATCGTGGCGGATGAGGCGACGACCGCGCTGGATGCCACCGTGCAGGCGCGCGTCCTCGCGCTGCTGCGATCGATCGCCGACCAGGGGCGCGCAGTGCTGCTCATCAGTCACGACTTCGCCGCCGTGCGTCGCGTGGCCGACCGCGTGCTGGTGATGCGCGACGGGTGCATCATCGAGGAGGGGACGACGGAGGAGATCCTGCGCGCCCCGCGCGCGGAGTACACCAGCGCGCTGGTGGCGGCGAGCACGCCGACGCCGCGCACGGCGCGGGGGGCGGACGACGTGGCAGGGGAGGTGCTGCTGCACGCACGGGGTGTCAACAGGAGATTCGACCGGCCCGCGGTCGTGGAGGCCTCCTTCACGCTGCCAGCCGGCCGCACCCTCGGGATCGTCGGCGAGTCCGGCTCGGGCAAGACGACGCTCGCGCGGATGCTGGTCGGCGTCGAGCGCCCTGATACCGGTTCTCTGGAGTGGGTGCGGCCCCAGCGCAGGCAGCTCGTGCATCAGAACCCGTTGGGCGCCCTCGACCCGAGGTGGAGCGTCGCGCGATCACTCGATGAGGCACTGCAGGCCGCCCGCGTGCGGCGCCGCGACCGCCCGCGGGCCGCCGCTCAGCTGCTGGCGGAGGTCGGACTCGATGCGGCGCTCGCCGAGCGGCGCCCGCGGCAGCTCTCCGGCGGGCAACGTCAGCGGGCGGCGATCGCGCGTGCTCTCGCCGCCGACCCGCAGGTTCTGGTGCTCGATGAGCCGGTCTCGGCGCTGGATCCCACCGTGCGCTCCCGTGTGCTCGATCTGCTGGCTCGGCTGCAAAAGGATCGCGCGCTGACCACGGTGCTCGTCTCGCACGACCTCGCCGTGGTCGCCGCGGTCTGCGACGACGTGCTGGTGATGCACGCAGGAGAGATCGTCGAGCAGGGCACGGTGGCCGACGTGTTCGCCGATCCTCGGCATCCGTTCACACGGGAGCTGCTCGCGGCAGCCCACTGACGCCGACCCTCGCGAGGAGGCGCTTCACAGCCACGCCGAGGCAATCTCACAGCAACTTCCCAGCTTTGCTACGGTGGGCAGGGACGTGACTATGGCGTCGCGTTCGGAAAGGAAAGCGCATCATGTCCCCGGTCCTGCTCATGCTGATCGGCCTGGCGATCTTCGCCGTCGGCTATCTCGTCTATTCCCGATACCTCTCCCGTCGCGTCTTCCGCCTCGACGACTCGTTCGCGACTCCCGCGCACGAGCTCAACGACGGCGTCGACTACGTGCCCACCAACAGGTTCATCCTCTGGGGGCACCACTTCACCTCCGTCGCGGGCGCCGCCCCGATCGTCGGCCCCGCGATCGCCGTCATCTGGGGCTGGGTGCCCGCCTTCCTCTGGGTCACCCTCGGCACCGTCTTCTTCGCCGGCATGCACGACCTGGGCGCGCTGTGGGCCTCGGCCCGCAACAAGGGCCGCTCGATCGGCGCGCTTTCCGGACGCTACATCGGCAAGCGGGGGGCGGGTCTGTTCCTGGTGGTCATCTTCCTGCTGCTGCTCATGGTGATCGCGGCCTTCGCCGTCGTCATCAAGAACCTGCTGATCTCCACCCCCAGCGCCGTGATCCCGACCTGGGGAGCGATCGGCGTGGCGCTGCTGGTGGGCGTCGCGGTGTACCGCCTGCGCTGGCCGCTGCTGCCTGTCACCGTGGTGGGCGTCGTCGCCCTGTACGCGCTGATCGTCCTCGGCGACCAGGTTCCGGTCGTGCTGCCCGACGACTTCCTCGGGATGGGACCGGCGACGTTCTGGATCCTCGCGCTGTTCATCTACGGTGCGATCGCCTCGCTGCTGCCGGTGTGGGTGCTGCTGCAGCCGCGTGATTACATCAACGGCGTGCAGCTGTTCGTCGGTCTGATCCTGCTGTTCGGATCGGTGCTCACCGCCACCCTTTTCTCGGGTGCTGCGCCCGAGATCGTCGCACCGGCGATCAACACGGCGGTGCCGGACGGCACGCCCAGCATGGTGCCCCTGCTGTTCGTCACGATCGCCTGCGGTGCCATCTCGGGCTTCCACGGGATGGTCTCGTCGGGCACGAGCTCGAAGCAGCTCGACAAGGAGACTGACGCCCGCTTCGTGGGCTACTTCGGTGCGATCGGTGAGGGGCTGCTCTCGCTGGGAACGATTCTGGCGGTCATCGCCGGCTTCCGCACCGTCGCGGAGTGGAACGAGGTCTACAGCGCTTTCGGCGCCGGCGGCGTCGGAGCCTTCGTCACCGGCGGCGGAGCGCTCATGCAGGCCGGCATCGGCCTGCCCGCCTCCCTCAGTGCCACGGTGCTGGCCACGATGGCCGTGCTGTTCGCGGCGACGACCATGGACACCGGCATGCGTCTGCTGCGCTTCGTCGTGCAGGAGATCGGCGACGCGGTCAAGGTGCGCATCAGCAAGGTGCCCGCCACGATCGTGGTCGTGGTGGTCGGTCTCGGCCTGACGTTCTCGCAGGGTCTCGGCGGTGACGGCGGACTGCGCATCTGGCCGCTGTTCGGAACCACGAACCAGCTGATGGCCTCGCTGACGCTGTCGATCATCGCGGTCATGCTCATCCGCAAGCGGCGCAACCCGCTGCCCGCGATGATCCCGCTGGTCATCGTCTTCGTGCTGTCGTTCTGGGCCGCGATCGAGCAGCTCGCCTCGTTCGCCGATCCCGCCAAGGCGGACTGGCTGCTGTTCGCGCTGGATGTCATCATCATCGCCTCGAGCGTCTGGGTCGCCGTGGAGGCGGTGCTCGCAATGCGGCGCGCCGCCCGCGAGGAGCCCGAGCACGAGGACGAGGACGCCCGGCTCGTGGCGGTGCGCGAGGAGGTCTGATCGATGCATCGCACTGAGGCGGCCCGGCGTCTGCGCGGGCGCTGGGCCGCCTTCAGCCGCGCACTCGCGGAGTACTACGCTGGGCCGTACCGTCAGATGCTCGCCCGTGAGCAGCGCGACGAGGACGACCTGTTCACGCTGATCGTGCTCAGCGAGGCGCTGGGCGTGCCCGACCCGGCGGCATACTACAGCGCCGAGCTCATGCCGCTCGTGGCCGGTGACTTCCATCGCTGGCATCGCCGGATGGGCATGCCGCGCTCGCCCCTGAACCACGTCTCATGCTGCTAGAGGTACTGCAGCGTGAGCTGCTGTTCGTGGGAGGCAAGGGCGGCGTCGGCAAGACGTCGCTGTCGAGCGCGCTCGCGCTGGCGCGGGCACGCACGGGAGTGCGGGTGCTCGTGGTCTCCACCGACCCCGCACACAGTCTGGGTCATCTCTGGCGGCGGATGATCGGCGATGAGATCGTCGCGCTGGCGCGCTTCCCCGACGGCGGCGTGCTCGACGGTGTCGAGATCGATCCCGCCGCCACCGTCGAGCGTCACCTTGCCGCCGTGCGCGAGACGATGCTGCGTCTTCTGCCCGAGCAGCAGCATGGCGCAGCTCACGCTCACCTCGAACGTGCCCGCGTCGCCCCGGGCAGCCACGAGTCCGCGGTGCTCGAGCGCATCGCCGAGCTCGCCGAGGTCGGTCGGCGCGACTACGACCTCGTCGTCTTCGACACCGCCCCTTCCGGGCACACGCTGCGTCTGCTGGCCCTGCCGGGGCAGCTGGCGGGGTGGACGGAGTCGCTGCTGCGAAACCGGGACCGCTCGGAGCGGTACGCCGCCGCGATGCGCGGGCTGACCGGCCGCAGTGACGCGCAGGGCGAGTCCGAGGCCACCCTGCGGCGCACGCTGGAGCGCCGTCGAGCGCGCTTCGATGCGCTGGGCACCGCGCTCTCGGATGCCGCGCGCACGGGCTTCGTCGTCGCGTTCGTCGCCGAGGCGCTGCCGGTCGCCGAGACCCTCGATGTGGTCGAGGTGCTGGGCGCCCTGCACGTCGACGTGGCCGCGCTCATCGCCAATCGCCGCTCGCCGGCGGATGCCGGGGAGCTGCTGCATGCCCGGCGCACGGCCGAGGACGCACAGCTCGAGCGGGTGCGCGCACAGGTGCCTGGCACGCCGATCATCGAGGTCCCCCTGATCCCCGGCGAGCTCACCGGCCAGGCCGTGCTGGAGAGGCTCGCGGGTCTGCTGCTCGCACCCGCGTTGTGAATCGCGGCGGCGGTCCCGACGGCAGTTGACACGGGACCGCAGTGCGACCTAGATTGCTAGCATGCAAGCGAAGCAGCAGAAGGTGCAGTTCAACGTGTACCTGCCGCCGGACCTGGTGCGGGCAGTCAAGCACCGCGCCATCGACGACGGACTCAGTCTCTCGGCGCTCGTCGAAGCGGCGCTGCGCGCGCACATCCAGGAGGGATCATGACGTCCGCAGTCACCGTGACCGTCCAGCAGGTCGTCTTCACCCGCGACGCACCGCGCTGGCATGCGCTCGCCGACGCGCTGGGACTCGCGGCACCGTTCGCGCCCTCGCCGGAATGGGGGGAGTTCGTCGGTGACGGAGTGCTCGCGGTGCATCACAGTGCAGCCTGCGCCGACCGCGTGGAGCTGAACGTGCTCGTGCGCGACCTGGATGCGGTCGAGAAGGCGCTCGCCGGGCACGACGTCACACGCGGGGAGATGGCCGGCGTCGGAAGGATGCTCACGGTGCGCACCCAGGCGGGCGTCGAGCTCGCGGTGTTCGCGGGGGCGCGGGCGACAGCGGGTGAAGTGGCGGTGCAGCCGATCTGGTTCCAGGACGACATCGCCGAGGCGCGGGCCATCCTGGAGGCGCTGGGCATGCGCGCGGAGATCGCGGCGGATGCCGGAGGATGGGTGCAGCTGCGAGCGGACGGAGGGGGCACGGTGGGCCTGCACTCGGCATCCGGACGCAGTGAGGCCGACGGCGCGGGCTTCGGCCTGTCGTTCGAGGTGCGCGGCGACCTGGACGCACTCGCTACACGTCTGCGCGAGGCGGGCTTCGACGCCTCGGTCGTCGACGAGGCGTACACGCGCACCATCCGCATCACGGAGCCCGCCGTCACGATCAACGCCGCTCAGACCGACCTGCACGGCTATCACCGCGAGTCGTGACCACTCGCCGGCTGTAGAATGGCTGCACAAGCTGCGATCCGGCCATCACCGGGGAGCTCTCGGAAGAACGCTTCGACCCTTCGTCACGCTCGAAGGCAGAGGCAAGTAGAACCGAGCGGGGCAGGCCCGTCATCGCCGCAGTGAGAGTGGCTTCGCGAGAAGCACGCAGGGTGGTACCGCGGTCCGTGGAAGCACGGGTCGTCCCTGCAGCAGCATCCGCCAGCCACCCAGCACAGACCACTGCGAGAGACGATGACCTACCCCCAGTCTTCCTTCGGTGCAGCAGCCGACGCCGTCAGCCCGAGCCCGCGCTTCCCAGAGATCGAGCGCGACGTGCTCGAGTTCTGGAAGGCCGACGACACCTTCCGCGCCTCGATCGCACAGCGCGAGGGCGCCGACGAGTGGGTCTTCTACGACGGCCCCCCGTTCGCCAACGGACTGCCGCACTACGGGCACCTGCTCACCGGATACGCCAAGGACCTCTTCCCGCGCTTCCAGACCATGCTGGGCAAGAAGGTCGATCGGGTGTTCGGCTGGGACACGCACGGCCTTCCCGCCGAGCTCGAGGCGATGAAGCAGCTCGGCATCACCGAGAAGAGCCAGATCGAGGAGATGGGCATCGACGTCTTCAACGCGAAGGCGCGCGGCTCGGTGCTCGCCTACACCCGGGAGTGGGAGGACTACGTCACCCGCCAGGCCCGCTGGGTCGACTTCGAGCGCGGGTACAAGACGCTCGACCTCGGCTACATGGAGAGCGTGCTGTGGGCGTTCAAGACCCTCTACGACAAGGGCCTCGCCTACGAGGGCTACCGCGTCCTGCCGTACTGCTGGCGCGATGAGACGCCGCTGAGCGCGCACGAGCTGCGCATGGACGACGACGTCTACCAGGACCGCCAGGATCCCTCGGTCACGGTCACATTCCCGCTGGTCGGCGCGAAGGCCGAGACCCTCGGACTCACCGCAGTGCGCGCCCTGGCCTGGACCACCACGCCGTGGACGCTGCCCACCAACCTCGCCCTCGTCGTCGGACCTGCGATCGAGTACGTCGTTCTGCCGGGCGGGCCGAACGGCGCCGCCGACATCGTGCCCGGCGACGATCCGGCCGAGAGCGACGCGCACCGCTACCTGCTGGCCCGCGACCTGCTCGGCGGGTACGCCAAGGACCTCGGCTACGAGTCCGCTGAGGAGGCGCTCGCCGCCGTCCAGCAGACCCTCCTCGGCAAGGAGCTCGAGGACGTCGCGTACGACCGCCTCTTCGACTACTACGCCGACGCCGAGACGTGGGGCACCGAGAACGCCTGGCGGGTTCTCGTCGACGACTACGTCACCACCACCGACGGCACCGGCATCGTCCATCAGGCGCCGGCGTACGGTGAGGACGACCAGCGGGTGACCAACGCCGCCGGCATCCCCACGATCCTCTCGCTCGACGACGGCGGCCGCTTCCTGCCCTCGGTGACCGACGTCGCCGGTCAGCTGTGGATGGAGGCGAACACTCCGCTCATCCGTCTGCTGCGCGCGGCGGGACGGATGCTGCGCGAGCAGAGCTATGTGCACTCGTACCCGCACTGCTGGCGGTGCCGCAACCCGCTGATCTACAAGGCCGTGTCGAGCTGGTTCATCCGTGTCACCGACATCAAGGACGACCTGCTCGCCAACAACGAGCAGATCACCTGGGTGCCCGAGAACGTCAAGCACGGCCAGTTCGGCAAGTGGCTCGAGGGCGCACGCGACTGGTCGATCAGCCGCAACCGCTATTGGGGTTCGCCCATCCCGATCTGGAAGAGCGACGACCCCGAGTACCCGCGCGTCGACGCGTACGGCTCGCTCGAGGAGCTCGAACGCGACTTCGGTGCTCTGCCGCTGGGTCCCGATGGCGAGATCGACCTGCACCGGCCGTACGTCGACGACCTCACGCGGCCCAACCCCGACGACCCCACCGGCAAGAGCACCATGCGCCGCATCGAGGACGTCTTCGACGTGTGGTTCGACTCGGGCTCCATGCCGTACGCGCAGGTGCACTACCCGTTCGAGAACCAGGAGTGGTTCGACAGCCACTCGCCGGCGGACTTCATCGTGGAGTACATCGGGCAGACCCGCGGCTGGTTCTACGTGATGCACGTGCTCTCGACCGCACTGTTCAACCGTCCGGCGTTCACCGGTGTGAGCTGCCACGGCATCGTGCTGGGCAGCGACGGCTACAAGATGTCGAAGTCGCTGCGCAACTACCCGGACGTCAGCGAGGTGCTCGACCGCGACGGGTCGGATGCCATGCGCTGGTTCCTCATGTCGAGTTCGGTGCTGCGCGGCGGCAACCTCGCCGTCACCGAAGAGGGCATCCGGGCCGGCGTGCGTGAGTTCCTGCTGCCGCTGTGGAACTCGTGGTACTTCTTCGCCACGTACGCGAACGCTTCCGGTGACGACGGGTATGTGGCGACTTGGCGCACCGACTCCACCGACGTGCTGGACCGCTACATCCTGGCCCGACTCGGCGACCTCGTGCGCGATGTGCGCGCCGACCTGGAAGGGCTGGACTCCACCACGGCATCCGCTCGTCTGCGCGACTTCGCCGAGGTGCTGACCAACTGGTACATCCGTCGCTCACGCGACCGCTTCTGGGAGGGCGTCGGCGAAGACCCGCGCACTCGCGAGGCGTTCGACACGCTCTACACGGTGCTCGAGACGCTCACCCGCGTGGCGGCGCCGCTCGTGCCGCTGATCAGCGAGCGCGTGTGGCAGGGCCTGACCGGCGGGCGCAGCGTGCATCTGACGGACTGGCCGGACGCTGATGCGTTCCCCGCCGCCGACGACGTGCGCGACGCGATGGATGCCGTGCGCGAGCTCTCCAGCGTCGGCAACGCGCTGCGCAAGAAGGAGAAGCTGCGCGTGCGCCTGCCGCTCGCCCGGCTCACCGTCGTGTCGCCGCTCGCCGCCGACCTCGCGCAGTTCGAGGGCATCCTCCGCGAGGAGCTCAACGTGAAGTCGGTCGAGCTCGTGCCGCTGGCCGAGACCACGGCATCCGAGTACGGCATCAGCCACCGCCTCAGCGTCAACGCGCGCGCGGCCGGCCCTCGCCTCGGCAAGCAGGTGCAGCACGTCATCAAGGCCGCCAAGGCGGGGATGTGGACCGAGGAGGGCGGCGTGGTGACCGCCGACGGCATCGTGCTGGAGCCGCACGAGTACGACCTCGTGCTCGAGACCTCCGGACGCCCCGAGGGTGAGGCGCTCGCGCTGGTTCCCGGCGGCGGATTCATGCTGCTGGACACTGCGACGACCCCGGAGCTCGAGGCGGAGGGTCTGGCCCGAGACGTCATCCGCGCCGTGCAGGACACGCGCAAGAACGCCGGTTTCGACGTGAGCGACCGGATCCGCCTCGAGGTGCGCTTCGACGACGCCGCCGACGGCGATGCCGTGGCATCCGCCTTCGAGGTGGCGAACGTCGCCGGCGAGACCCTCGCGCTCGAGCACGGGCTGCTGCGGGCGGGCGAGGAGCTGGCCGAGAGCGAGTTCTCCGCCGTCATCGCGAAGGGCACCTACGCGAACCGCGGCGACTTCGCTGTCGCCGTCAGCCGGATCGGAGGAAGCAGTGAGTGACATCCAGCGCGCCGACGTGGTCTACGAGAAGCTGCTCGAACGGGCGGGGGAGCGGTGGGTCCAGCCGCGCAAGGAGCGGGTCGCCCGCATCCTGACCCTGCTCGACGACCCGCAGCGCACCTACCGCGTCGTGCACATCACCGGCACGAACGGCAAGACCTCCACTGCGCGGATGATCGAGAGCCTGCTGCGTGCTCACGGCCTGCGCACCGGCCTGTTCACCAGCCCGCACCTCAAGCGCTTCACCGAGCGGATCATGATCGACGGCGAGCCGATCGCCGACGCGGCGATCGCCGACGCGTGGGACGAGATCGAGCCGTTCATCGGCATCGTCGACGCCGAGCTCGAGGCCGCCGGCGACGCCCCGCTGACGTTCTTCGAGCTGCTGACGGTGCTCGCGTTCGTGGCGGCATCCGATGCGCCGGTCGACGTGCTCGTGCTGGAGGTCGGTATGGGCGGGTCGTGGGACTCGACCAACACGGCGGACGGCGACGTCGCGGTGTTCGCCCCCATCGACATGGATCACGCCGACCGCCTCGGTGACACCATCGAGGCGATCGCGGAGGTCAAAGCGGGGATCATCAAGGACGGCGCGGCGGTCGTCTCCGCCCAGCAGCGCCCCGAGGTCGCCGCGGTGCTGCGCCGGGCCGCCGCCGAGAAGGACGCGAGCATCGCGTTCGAGGGCGAGGAGTTCGGCCTCAGCGCGCAGAAGCTCGCCGTCGGTGGCCAGCTGATCGGCATCCGGGGCCTCGCGGGCGAGTACGCAGACGAGTACCTGCCGCTGTACGGCGCGCATCAGGGTCACAACGCCGCGCTTGCCGTCGCGGCCGTGGAATCGCTCATCGGCGCCGGGTCGCAGCGCGTGGCCGGCGACATCCTCGCCGACGGTCTGCAGCACGCCACCTCGCCCGGGCGCCTGCAGCTGGTCGGCATCGCGCCGACCGTGGTGGTGGACGCCGCGCACAACCCGCACGGCGCCGCGGCGCTCGCCCGCTCTCTAGACGACAGCTTCGACTTCGACGAGTGGGGCCTGGTGCTCGGCGTCTTCGCCGACAAGGACGCTGCGGGCATCGTGGACGAGCTGCTGCCGCAGGTGGCGGAGGTGTTCGCCACCGCTCCGGATTCCGAGCGCGCGGCGGACGCGGATGCCATCGCCGACCTCGTCGAGGAGCGCGGGCGTCGAGCCAGCGTGCACCCCACGCTGGCCGATGCCGTCGACGCGGCGCGGGAGTGGGCCGCATCCGCCGAGCGCCGTGCGGTCGTGATCGCCGGGTCGATCGTGCTCGCCGGCGAGGCGCTGCTGCTCTCGGAGGACGATGACTGGAAGTCCGGGTGGCGCGCATGAGCGCGGGCGGAGGCGGCGGCCGTGCGGGCGACGCCCGTGCGCGAGGTGCCCGTCCGGCGCGCACGGCCCGTCCGGCGCGCACGCTCGCGCAGAAGCTCGGCGCGATCGTGCTGGGCTTCGAGGCGCTCGTCGCACTCCTCGCCGGCATGGTCATCCTCGGCCTGAACGCGCTGCCGGCCGCCATCCCGTCGTGGTGGGGGATCGTGGCGGGCGTCGCCGTCGCGGTCGCGCTCGTTGCGGTCTCGGGTGCGATCACGCGCCCCTGGGCTGTTCCGGCGGGGTGGGCGCTGCAGGGGGTCATCGCGCTCGGCGGGCTGCTCGAGCCGGCGATCGTCTTCGTGGCGCTGATTTTCGGCGGCATGTGGGCGTATGCGACGATCGGTGGGGCCCGCATCGACCGCAAGCAGCCGACGGGCCCGCCGGCAGAACCTCACACAGAGAGCGAATGACATGGCCACTGAAGAAACCCTCGTCCTCGTCAAGCCCGACGGCGTCGCCCGCGGCCTGACCGGGGACATCCTCGCGCGCATCGAGGCGAAGGGCTACGCGCTCGTCGACATCCGCCTCGTCGAGCCAGACCGCGACCGCCTGGCCGCGCACTATGCCGAGCACGAGGGCAAGCCGTTCTACGAGCCGCTGCTGGAGTTCATGATGTCGGGGCCGTCAGTGGCCATCCGTCTCGCCGGCAACCGCGTCATCGAGGGCTTCCGTTCGCTGGCCGGCACCACCGACCCGACGACGGCCGCCCCCGGTACCATCCGCGGTGACTTCGGCCGCGACTGGGGCCTGGCTGTGCAGCAGAACCTCGTGCACGGCTCGGACAGCCCCGAGTCGGCATCCCGCGAGCTCGGCATCTGGTTCGACTGACGCCCGCTCCACCCCCACGAGGGGTCAGAATATGTCGCATCCGCACCCCGCCACCCGACATTTTCTGACCCCTCTTGGCGTGTGGGGCGGCGCGCTCGCCCCGCGCGTGGTGAGGGGGGTCAATAAGTGCGGGATGCGCACCCCCGGATGCGGCATTTTTTGACCCCTCATCGGGGAGGGTCAGAAGATGAGCGCCACGACCTCGCCGAGCAGGTCCAGCCCCGCCAGCTGCGCCATCGCGATGATCGCCGCGTACGCGAGGATCGTCGCCAGCGGCACCCACACCATCAAGCGCCCCGCCCGTTCGCGCGCCCGCGCGGACCGGGTCAGCGCGCCGTTGCGCACGACATGCAGTGCCGTCGCGAAGAACGTCGGAATCGTCACCGCCCAGGTGGCCATGCACCAGGGGCACAGCGTCTGCAGGCTGTAGACGCTCTGCGCGATCAGCCAGCACACGAACACGAACGCCGCCAGCGTCCCCGTCGCGAAGAGCAGCCAGAACCACCGCGGGAAGCGCACCCCGCCGATCACCGCCACACCCATCACCAGCACCGCGATCCACGCGCCCACGCCGATGAGCGGGTTGGGGAAGCCGAACACAGCGCCCTGCCACGAGCCGAGATTCTTGTCGCACTGCAGCATCACGCTGACGTAGCAGCTGCTGGTCTCGCCCGGATGCTGCAGCACGTAGAACTTCTCCAGCGTGAGCTGGAACGCCGCCCACCAGCCCCCGACCGCCGCGATGATGAGCCAAACTCCGTAGCCGACGTGGCGGGCGCGCTGGGTGGTCATGGCGTGATTATCCCAGCGCCGGCTATGCGGCCCGGGTGAATCGCGCCCTGCCGAACAAGGCGGGTGCGGTCGGCGGTCTCGGTAGTGCGATAATGACTGAAGACGACGTCGCGATCCTCGCGACGGAATCGACAAGACTTCGGGGTCCTGTGCCCCAGGCGGTCGTGGCATCGGGCCCGCCGCCAGCCGATTGAGTTCGCGGCCGCTGTTTCGCCGCACGAGTTTCCGCGGTGCACCCCGGTGCCCGCGCAGGGAGTAAGCCAGAGATGGCCGATGAGAACGATGACAACAACACCCAGACCCTCGACGCGACGCCGGCGCCGCCGGTAGCCGAGGAAAGCGCGAGCGAGGCGGATGCCGCGTCGGACGCGTCAGCGCAGCCGGATGCCGTTCCGGCAGAGCTGGTCGAGCCCTCGGATGCCGGTGCGCCCGAGCCTTCTGAGGCCGAGCGGTCGGATGCCGGTGTCGAGGCTCCCGCTGAGCCGATCGAAGCTCCGGCAGAGCCCGGTGAGCCGGCCGAGGCCGCACCCGAGGCTTCCGCCCAGCCGGCCGAGGCCGCACCCGCCGAGCCTGCCGAAGCACCGGAAGCTCCCGCCACCCCGGCCGAGCCCACCCCGGCCGAGCCCGCCCCGGCCGAGCCCACTCCGGTCACCGCGGTCTCCCTGGGCCTGCTGCCAGAGGTGTTCGTGTCGAAGGTGTCGACGCAGCTGCACTTCTACGCGCCGGAGATCGTGCCGCTGCCCGCTCAGCAGTCCCGCCGCGATGACGACGAGGACGGGGACGACGAGCGCGGCAGCGCGTTCCGCCGCGGACGCGGCCGCCGCCGTGACGGCGACGACACCCGGGAAGAGCCGCGTCAGCGTCAGCGCCAGGTCGAGTACATCACGGAGCCGAAGGCGATCAAGGGCTCCACTCGCCTCGAGGCGAAGAAGCAGCGGCGCCGTGACGGCCGTGACGCCGGTCGCCGGCGTCCGGTGGTCACCGAGGCCGAGTTCCTCGCCCGCCGCGAGTCGGTCGACCGGATGATGGTCGTGCGGGCGAAGAACGGCCGCACGCAGATCGGCGTGCTCGAGGACGACGTGCTCGTCGAGCACTACGTCGCACGCAACCAGGACGCCTCGCTGATCGGCAACGTCTACCTGGGGCGCGTGCAGAACGTGCTGCCCAGCATGGAGGCCGCCTTCGTCGACATCGGTCGCGGCCGCAACGCCGTGCTGTACTCCGGCGAGGTCGACTGGGACGGCGTCGAGACCGGCAACCAGCCGCGCCGCATCGAGCTCGCGCTCAAGGCCGGCGATCGTGTGCTCGTGCAGGTCACCAAGGACCCGGTCGGGCACAAGGGCGCCCGCCTCACCAGCCAGATCTCCCTGCCGGGGCGCTACCTCGTGTACGTGCCGGGCGGGTCGATGAACGGCATCTCGCGCAAGCTCCCCGACAACGAGCGCGCGCGGCTCAAGCGCATCCTCAAGGAGGTGCTGCCGGAGTCCTCCGGCGTCATCGTGCGCACTGCCGCTGAGGGCGCGACCGAGGAGCAGCTCACCCGCGACGTGCAGCGGCTCACCTCGCAGTGGGAGCACATCCAGAAGCAGGTGCAGAGCCAGCAGGCTCCGGCGCTGCTGCACGCGGAACCCGATCTGCTGGTCAAAATCGTGCGCGACGTCTTCAACGAGGACTTCACGCGCATGATGATCCAGGGCGACGACGCCCAGCAGACCATCCGCGCTTACCTCGAGAGCGTCGCCCCCGACCTCCTCGAGCGCGTCGAGGCGTACACCGACGAGGTCGACCCGTTCGACGCGTACCGCATCACCGAGCAGATCGAGAAGGCCCTCGACCGCAAGGTGTGGCTGCCCTCCGGCGGGTCACTGGTCATCGACCGCACCGAGGCGATGACCGTCGTCGACGTCAACACCGGAAAGTTCGTCGGCTCGGGTGGCAACCTCGAAGAGACCGTCACCAAGAACAACCTCGAGGCGGCCGAGGAGATCGTGCGTCAGCTGCGACTGCGCGACATCGGCGGCATCATCGTCGTGGACTTCATCGACATGGTGCTCGAGTCGAACCGCGACCTCGTGCTGCGCCGCCTGGTCGAGTGCCTCAGCCGCGACCGCACGAAGCACCAGGTCGCCGAGGTCACCTCGCTGGGTCTCGTGCAGATGACCCGCAAGAAGCTCGGCCTGGGCCTGCTCGAGACGTTCAGCGAGGCCTGCGACGTCTGCGCGGGCCGCGGCGTGATCGTGCACCACGACCCGGTCGTCAAGCACCGCGGTGGCAGCTCCAACGGCAACGGACAGGGACGCCGCTCGCGCGGCGGTTCGTCCTCGCCCTCCTCGCAGCAGACCGCGGCCCCGGCGCAGCCCGCCGCCAACGGCGTCACGCACAGCATCACCGAGGGGGCGAAGTCGGCTCTCGCCGCGATCGCCGCGTCCACCATCGTGCCGACGGGGGAGACCCCGCAGGCGGAGCAGCCGCAGAGCGAGGCGCCGACGGCATCCGCTGCGCCCGAACGGCCCAAGAAGTCGCGCAAGAAGCGCGGGGAGCGAAAGGGTCCGCGCAGCGAGGCCGAGCAGCTGCTCGACTCGGTGCTCGACGCTCTGCCCGAGCCGAAGGCGCCCGGTCAGGGGCGCAATCGCCGTCGGGTGACCACGGCGATGCTCACCCCGAACGCGGGTGGTGCACCGGACGTGCAGCCCGGCGCGAGTGCGAGTGCGGGGGCGGATGCCGGCTCAGCGCCGGTCTCGGGCCCGGACGCGCAGTCCTGAGCGGATGAGCCGGCGGGTGAGCTCCTTGCCGCCCACCGGCACCGCTCCGGCGGCGATCAGCCGCGGTACGCTCTGTGCCGGCACGTCGTAGTGATCGCGGTCGAACGCCCGCGATGCCACGCCGTGCGCCGCGGCGAATGCGTGCAGCTCGTCGAGATCGCTGTCGCTGACCAGGTGAGCCCAGAGCCGGCCGTGGGCCGGCCAGATGGGGTCGTCGACGAGAACGGTCATGCCGCGATCATAGGACGCCGACATGCGACATCCCGTTTTTGCGGCATCGGCCTGGATCGGGTAAAGTTGTCCTTTGGTGCGAGACCCCTGACGGCTTTTCCCGGTCGCAGGAGATCTCTTGCGTCAGCACCCGTCGCCGCGGGCGATGTACGCAAGCAACAGTCTTCCCGTGAGATTCCCGGAGCGATGCGCTCCCCAACGAAACAGGTATGAAGTGGTTTACGCAGTAGTGCGCGCCGGTGGACGGCAGGAGAAGGTCGAGGTCGGCACGATCGTTCAGCTCGACCGTGTTCAGGCTGCTCAGGGCGAGAAGATCGAGCTTCCCGCCGTGCTTCTCGTCGACGGCTCCACGGTGACCACCGACGCCGACAAGCTGGCGAAGGTCACGGTCACGGCTGAGGTTCTCGGCGACCTCCGCGGGCCGAAGATCATCATCCAGAAGTACAAGAACAAGACCGGCTACAAGAAGCGCCAGGGCCACCGTCAGGAGCTCACGCGCGTCAAGATCACCGGCATCAACTAAGCACGGAAGAGGCTCAGGACATGGCACACAAGAAGGGCGCGAGCTCGACCCGCAACGGTCGTGACTCCAACGCACAGCGACTCGGAGTGAAGCGCTTCGGCGGTCAGGCCGTGAACGCCGGCGAGATCCTCGTCCGTCAGCGCGGCACGCATTTCCACCCCGGCGCGGGCGTCGGCCGTGGCGGCGACGACACGCTGTTCGCCCTCGAGGCGGGCGCGGTCGAGTTCGGCACCAAGGGCGGCCGGAAGGTCGTCAACATCGTCGCAGCCGCTCAGTAAGAGCAGCAGACTTCCTGGACGGGGCGGGCTTCGGCTCGCCCCGTCCTGGTATCACCGCCCTTCGTCGGGCTCAGGGACCCAGTTCAAGGAGTGGCATGGTCACGTTCGTCGACACCGTCACACTGCACCTTCGCGCGGGCAAGGGCGGCAATGGCTGCGTCTCGGTGCGCCGCGAGAAGTTCAAGCCGCTCGGCGGCCCCGACGGAGGTAAGGGCGGTGACGGCGGCGACATCATCCTCGTCGCCGACCCTCAGGTGACGACGCTGCTGTCGTACCACCACTCTCCGCACCGCACCGGCGGCAACGGCGGCTTCGGCATGGGCGACCACCGCTCCGGCTACGACGGCGAGTCCCTCGAGCTGCCCGTGCCTGTCGGCACGGTGGTGAAGAGCATCGACGGCGACGTGCTGCACGACATGATCATCCCCGGCGAGAAGTACGTGGTCGCCGAGGGCGGACGCGGCGGGCTCGGCAACGCGGCGCTCGCCTCGCCCAAGCGCAAGGCGCCCGGATTCGCCCTCCTCGGCACGCCCGGCCAGGAGTGCTCGGTCGTGCTCGAGCTGAAGACCGTCGCCGACGTGGCCCTCGTGGGCTACCCCTCGGCCGGCAAGTCCAGCCTGATCGCCGCGCTGTCGGCGGCCCGCCCGAAGATCGCGGACTACCCGTTCACGACCTTGCACCCGAACCTCGGCGTCGTGCAGGCCGGCGACAGCCGCTACACCGTCGCCGATGTGCCGGGACTCATCGAGGGCGCGAGCGAGGGCCGTGGTCTGGGCTTGGAGTTCCTTCGCCACGTCGAGCGCTGCAGTGCACTGCTGCACGTGCTCGACTGCGCGACCCTCGAGCCCGGCCGTGACCCGGTGTCGGATCTCGACGTGATCCTCGCCGAGCTCGCCGCCTACGAGGTGCCCGAGGGGCAGACGCCGCTGCTCGAGCGCCCGCAGCTCGTGGCGCTGAACAAGGTCGACGTGCCAGAGGCGCGCGACCTCGCGGAGATGGTGCGTCCGGACCTCGAGGCCCGGGGCTTCCGCGTCTTCGAGATCTCCACGGTCTCGCGCGAGGGTCTGCGTCCGCTGAGCTTCGCGCTGGCCGAGCTCGTCGACCGGCACCGGGCCGAGCTCGCCGTCGAGGCGCCGCGCGAGCGCGTGGTGATCCGTCCGAAGGGCGCCCAGCAGGAGTTCACCATCCGCGTCGAGGGCGGCACCTACGGCAACATCTACCGCGTACTCGGCGACAAGCCGGTGCGGTGGGTGCAGCAGACCGATTTCCAGAACGAGGAGGCCGTCGGCTACCTCGGCGATCGCCTCGAGCGACTCGGTGTGGAGGATGCCCTGTTCAAGGCGGGTGCGGTTCCCGGTGCCACCGTGATGATCGGCACCGGCGACAACAGCGTGGTCTTCGACTGGGAGCCCTCGATCGCCTCCACCGCCGAGCTGATGAGCTCGCCGCGCGGCACCGACATCCGCATCGGCGGCTCGAACCGTCGCACCACGGCGGAGCGTCGTGAGCAGTACCACGAGATGATGGATGCCAGGGCTGCCGCCCGCGCCGAGCTCGAGGAGAAGCGTCTCGCGTCCCGCGAGGGTGAGGAATGACCGCGCGCACACGCGCGGAGCTCGCCACTGCGAGCCGCATCGTGGTGAAGGTGGGCTCCTCGTCCATCAGCGGGGAGGCCTCCTGGCGCATCCCGATGATCGTGCAGGCGCTGGCATCCGCGCATCGCCGCGGAGCTGAGATCATCCTCGTCTCTTCGGGGGCGATCGCCACCGGCATCCCGTACCTCGCGCTCGACTCGCGCCCCACCGACCTGGCGACGCAGCAGGCGGCGGCCGCCGTGGGCCAGAACGTGCTCGTGTTCCGCTACCAGGAGGCGCTGCGTCCCTTCGGGATCGTCGCCGGCCAGGTGCTGCTCACCACGGGCGATCTCGAGAACGCCACCTCGCGCTCGAACGCCCGCCGCGCGATGGACCGCCTGCTGTCGCTGCGCATCCTCCCCATCGTCAACGAGAACGACACCGTCGCCACGCAGGAGATCCGCTTCGGCGACAACGACCGGCTGGCGGCCCTGGTCGCGCAGTTGGTGCACGCCGATGCGCTGGTGCTGCTCAGCGACGTCGAGTCGCTGTACACCCGACCGCCGACCGACCCACGCGCTGTCGCGATCGCGGAGATCCCGGCCGACTCCGACCTCAGCGGCCTGGAGTTCGGCGCATCGGTGGTCAACAGCGTCGGTACCGGGGGAGCGGCGACGAAGGTGTCGGCGGCGCGCATGGCCGCCGCGTCCGGCATCGGCGTGCTCGTGACCAGTGCCGACCTCGTCGGCAAGGCGCTGGAGGGGGCGGCCATCGGCACCTGGTTCGAGCCGACCGTGCTGCAGCCCGTGCAGGACATTCCCGCCCACGAGTCGGCCGTCTCGGCCTGACGCGCTGCCGTCGTCACGACCGGCGGCGACGCGCGCGGCCGTCGATACACTGACCGCATGAGCAATTCGCCCCTCGTCGACGGCGCCACGACCGACACCGCGCAGGATCGCCTGGTGCGCGCCAAGGACGCCTCTCGTTCGATCGCCCGCCTCACCAGCGCCCAGAAGGCGCGCCTGCTCGAGGCGATCGCCGCGGCGATCGAGGGCGGCGCCGCACGCATCGTCGAAGCCAACGCGCGTGACATCGAACGCGGTCGCCAGGACGGCATCGGCGACGCGCTGATCGACCGGCTGCGACTGGACGATGCGCGCGTGGCGTCGCTGGCATCCGCCGTGCGCGATGTCGCGCTGCTTCCTGACCCGATCGGGCAGGTGGTGGGCGGGCACCGGATGCCGAACGGCGTCGCCCTCGAGCAGGTGCGGGTGCCCTTCGGTGTGGTCGGGGCCATCTACGAGGCCCGGCCCAACGTCACCGTCGACATCGCGGCGCTCGCGCTGCGCGCGGGCAACGCGGTGGTGCTGCGCGGTGGCAGCGCTGCCCGGGAGTCCAACACGGTTCTCGTGCAGATCATGCGCGACGCGCTGGAGAGCCTGGGGCACGACCCCGAGGCGATCCAGACGGTCGATGACTTCGGCCGAGACGGCGCGAAGGCGATGATGCACGCGCGCGGCCTCATCGACGTGCTGGTTCCGCGCGGCAGCGCATCCCTGATCGAGACGGTCGTGACCGAATCGACCGTGCCGGTGATCGAGACCGGCGCCGGCGTGGTGCACATCGTGATCGACGAGTCCGCGCCGATGGACTGGGCGCGCGACATCGTCGTGAACGCGAAGGTGCAGCGTCCCAGCGTCTGCAACGCCGTGGAGACCCTGCTCGTGCACCGTCAGGCAGCACCGCAGCTGATCCCGGTGATCGCCAGCGCGCTGCTCAGCGAGGGTGTCGCCATCCATGGTGACGACATGGTGGCGGGCTTGGTGGCCATGACGATCCCTGCGACCGAGGAGGACTGGAAGACCGAGTACCTCGGTCTGGAGATCGCGATCAAGGTGGTGGACGATCTCGACGAGGCGCTCGCGCACATCCGCCGGTACAGCACCGGTCACACCGAGGCGATCATCACCACGGATGCCCGCAATGCCGAGCGCTTCCTGGCCGAGGTGGACTCGGCCGTGGTGATGGTCAACGCGTCGACCCGGTTCACCGACGGCGCCGAGTTCGGCTTCGGCGCGGAGGTGGGCATCTCCACCCAGAAGCTGCACGCGCGCGGGCCGATGGGTCTGGGCGAGCTGACCAGCACGAAATGGCTGGCGCGGGGGTCGGGTCAGACACGCGACTGAGGACTAGAATGGACAGGCGTTTGCTTGTCAGGTCACGAACGGAGTCACGATGAACCTCGTCGCACAGATTGCGATGGCCGCCGCCGAGACGGAGCACCACGGCAACGTGGCTGCTGAAACCTTCATCTTCGGTGTCATCGCCGCGATCGTCTTCACCGTGATGGCCGTCGTGACATTGTCGTTCCGCCACGTCGCGAACCGTCACTCGGCCAAGGCCGAGGCGTACGCGCTCAAGCACGGCAGGGACGGCCACGGCCACTAGGACCGCATGCACGACACGACCGCTCGGGCACCGCGCATCGGCGTGATGGGTGGCACTTTCGACCCCATTCACAACGGTCACCTGGTGGCTGCGAGCGAGGTTGCGCACTCCTTCGATCTCGATGAGGTCGTGTTCGTGCCGACCGGGCAGCCCTGGCAGAAGCAGCACGTCTCGCCGAGCGAGCACCGCTACCTGATGACGGTCATCGCCACGGCATCCAACCCCGACTTCACCGTCAGCCGCGTGGACATCGACCGCGAGGGTCCCACCTACACGATCGACACGCTGCGCGATCTGAAGGCGCGACGCCCCGATGCGGAGCTGTTCTTCATCACCGGCGCGGATGCCGTGGCGCAGATTCTCAGCTGGAGGAACCATGATGAACTGTGGGATCTCGCCCACTTCGTCGCAGTATCCCGGCCGGGGCACGTGCTGAGCACCGACGGTCTGCCCACCGACGGCGTGAGTCAACTCGAGGTTCCGGCGCTGTCGATCTCATCCACCGCTTGCCGGGAGCGCGTCGCCGACGGGCAGCCGGTCTGGTATCTCGTTCCCGACGGCGTGGTCCAGTACATCGCGAAGCACCATCTGTATCGGAGCAAGGCATGAGCACAGAACAGGACGGACAGGCCCGGCTCACGCGCAAGCAGCTGCGTGAGCTCCGCCTGACGGGCTCGACGCCGGTCATCGGCGATGTCGAGCAGAGGGATGCGGTCGTCGAACCGGATGCCGCGCCGCAGGATCCGGTGATCCAGCCGCAGCCCGAGGAGCACGCCCCGCCGATCGGAGCGGGCGCACCGCTGACCCGTCGCGCCGCCCGCGCCCTCGAGCGCCAGGCGGAATCCGCGCCGGAGGCTGCGGAGCAGCGTGACGCTGAGCCGGAGACCGTCGAGCCCGAGATCGTAGAGCCGGAGATCGTCGAGCCGGAGGCCGTCGAGCGCGATTCCGGCGAGTCGGCTGTCGCCGAGCCCGAGGTCGTCTCGGCTGTTCCCGACTTCCCGACGAGCGACGACTCCGCCGAGCACGAGGAGCGCCCCATGGTAGGCGCGGCCTTCGGCATCGGCGTGAAGCGCGCACCGCACGGCCAGCACCCGGCACCGGCCGCGTTCGACGACCTGCTCGAGACCGGATCCAGCGGCTCCCACAAGACCGCCAGCACCCTCATCTTCACGCCCTCGCCTGGCGCCGGCTCGCTCTCGGGCCCGGTCGCATCCACCGGCGAGCTGCTGATCACCGGCACTTACGCGCTGCCCGAGGGCATGGGGTCGCAGGGGCACGCACTCGGCACGACCGACGGCCGTGACGTGGATGCGGTGCTCATCGACGGCGAACTCGCCCCGGCCTCGTCGCCCACGCCGATCGCTGCGAGCTCGGCGATCAGCACCTCCAAGCCCGCCGGTGAGGTCATCCGACCCCCGGTTCCCGACAAGAGCAGCAAGCTCACCCTCACTTTGGCGATCGTCGCGGGCGGCCTGGCCCTCGCGCTGGCCACCGCCCTGGTCATCGCCTTCACCTCAGGAGTCCTCAGTTGATGCAAGCCCCCGAATCCGCTGTCGAGATGCTACAGATCGCCGCGCGGGCGGCGGACTCGAAGGGCGGCGAGGACCTGATCGCCCTCAACGTCTCCGAGCCGCTGCCGCTGGTCGACATCTTCCTGCTCGTCACCGGCAACAGCGAGCGCAATGTCGCCGCGATCGCCGACGAGATCGAGGACAAGCTGCTCGAGGCGGGGCACAAGCGCGTGCGCCGGGAGGGTCGCGCCGAGTCGCGCTGGGTGCTGCTGGACTTCGGCGACCTCGTCGTGCACGTGTTCCACGCTGAGGAGCGCGTCTACTACAGCCTCGAGCGGCTGTGGAAGGACTGCCCGGTCATCCCGCTCGAGGTCACCGCCGGTACGGCTGCGGACACCGCGGGGGAGTAGTCCTCAGCCGGACCGCCCCCGCGGCGCACCGGTATCAGCCGGCCGTCTCCTCGCCGCCCAGGGCCTGATCCTCGTCAGCGCCGCTGGCGAGCCGGTCGGCGTCGATGCTCTCGATGAGGTCGGGGTCGGCGTCCGGGTCGAGTGCGGGCTCTCCGTCCACCTCGCGCAGCGCGGCGTCACCCTCGACCTCGGCATCGGGGTCCTCGGGCAGGTAGTTGAAGGTGGGGTTGGACATGATCGCTCCTCTCTGGCAGTCCGGCGCGTCGGTGGGTCGTCGAGCCGGATGCCAGCACCGTACCGCCGGTGCGATCGAGCGCGCAGCGGGTTGACCCGCGTTGCCCCCACGGCTAGCCATGCTCGACACACCCGGCTGGCTCCGGTGATTTGGTGCTCGCCCACAGCCTCGTAGTATGCTGATCAGGTTGCCGAGTTCGGCAGCAAGATGGGCCTGTGGCGCAGCTGGTAGCGCACCTGCATGGCATGCAGGGGGTCAGGGGTTCGAGTCCCCTCAGGTCCACCACACTGAGAATCCCCGGAGTCCCGTGGGTTCTTCTTGGTTCCAAGCGCATCCGATCGCCGCGCACCTTCGCCATCCGATGTCACCCCATCGTGTTGATGATCAACCCGATGTGCGTGAAGAAGTTGAGGGCCCCGAACAGGAAGAACCCGAGTCCGGGCAGTCCGATGCAGATGCCCACGATCCACTGCCACACGGTGCGATCGGCTCCGGTGCGGAACCCGCGCAGCGCGAGCGGGAACAGCACGGCGCCCACTCCGGCCAGGCCGAACATGCCCGACATGAAGATCGCCTCCACCCACGGCCACTGCGCGAAGGCGCCGCTGATCGGCTCCTCGGGCGGGGCGGCGAACAGTTGGAAGACGAGACCGGCGAACGCGATGGCCCCGAGAGCGAGACCCAGCCCGACGATCACCACGTTCAGGGGCGCGAGGACGGAGGCGAGCTCGGCGCCCCGATCCTCGGTCTCGGGGACGTTGCGACGTCGCCAGAGCAGGATCGCGCTGCCGAGCAGCAGGATGCCGAAGCCGAGGCTGGGCTCGCCGAAGATGATGTTGTCGAAGGGGAAGTACTTCGCGAACGGCCACCAGCGCTGCTTTCGCGATCTCGCTCATTCCGGTTCTTCCAGCTCACACGGCTTCTGCTCCGGAACACCCGGCTGTGCCAGCATGCGCGTGCAGCGGCCCGCTGCATAGAGGGTTGAGGAACGCCCCCGACCTGGCTATCGGCGAATCCTGTCGAGCTGTCGAATCCATCCAGATCGCTGGCCACGGAGTGAGCTCTAGAAATCGGACATGCAGCCTTCGAGCCCGTCCCGGCCCTGCTCGAACGCGCCCACCCGGTCAAGGGCGTCTCCGTGGTCGCGGGAACTGCCCCAAGGCGTGGCGTCCGCCAGGTCGGTGAGCGCGTAGGAGAGGTCCTCCGTATAGCCGTCTTCCCACGCGAGGGTGCCGTCCTTCGCGGCACCGTACAGAGCGACTGCGGCGAGGCAGTCGGCTTGGAGCTCGCGCGCTTCAGTGTCGTCAGCGATCCGGTCTCGGATCGCATGCCCCCACTCGTGCCCGACGATGAGATACACGTCGATGTCCGAAACCGAGTAGAACTGTCGAAGCAGGTCCGCACCGAACCACAGGGAGTCGTCCTTCGGGCAGAAGAACGCGTTGTTGGCATCCGGGGGACCCTCACAGATCGAAGGACTCTGTGCGGCGGTGTACATTCCCCCCACATACGGTGCCGTGTACGGCCCATCTGAGGGGAACAGCTCGTCGAAGTGGACGCGCCAGAATTCACTCACCACGGCGACCGCCTCATGGATCACGCCTGCCACCTCTTCGTCGCTCGCGGGATTGATCGGCACGGATCCGCTCGTCTCGACATCGATGTTCGTATCACCCTTCGGCGCAGGGTTCGGCGAGGACGGTGACGGTGCGGGGCTCGGCGACTCGGGTGCTTCGTCTGCGGCGGCGGGTGCACCGCATTCACCGAGGAATTCCAGATAGCACGTCGCTTGATGCGTGACTGCCGGTCGATGGTCGTTGTTCGACACCGTCCGGGTGCCATATTCCGGAGTCGACTGAAGGTGGCCGAAATTGCCCACCACGCCGACCTTCGCGCCTTCCTCGCCGACCTCCTGCATGCGATGGATCTCAGTGAGATATGCGGAGCACAAGCCAGTCGACGCTTCCGCAAGCAGATCGCGGTCCAGGCACTGCGCCTCGTACTCGGCAATCATCTTGTCCGTGCACTCGCTCCAATCCTGTCCCTCCGCGCACGGACTCACACCGTCATCCGTGACGATGCGCTTGCCGGTCGCATAGTCCTCAGAGTGGAACGTCTCGGGGTGCTCGGGAACGTCGACCGCTGTCCAGTGGCGGGCTGTCTTGTGCGTGACGACGAAGGCACCTGCCAGCAGCACGATCACCGTGCCCGCGATCAGCGCGACCTTCCACGGACTGAGCGAGCGGCGCGAATGTCGTTCGTCGATCAGGCCGCCACCGTCGTCGTACCACCCAGCCGGAGTACCCATCTCCAACCCCCAAGGTCAAGCGCTGCTCACTCGAGTAAAGTGCGCCGCCGGCGTCCCCAGAACGACCGGCGAAGATCAGCGCCTCTTCGCGCCATCTCGCGTCCATTCTGATGCAGCAAGGGCCGGGTGGGAAGAGGCGCATGATCTTCGTCGCGCAGCGGCCCCGCGATCACTCGCGGGGCCGCTGCTTCGCGTGCAGCCCGAATGCTCAGCCGGCCAGCGCCGCGCACTGCCCGGTGGCGTGTCCGGCGATGCTGTTGCCGTATCCGAACGCCCCGGGGACGAGCCCGTTGCAGACCAGGTTGCGACCGATCTCGTTGCGCACCACGAAGACGTCGTTCAGCCCGGTTCCGGCCTGGTCGTCGAGCCCGGTCATCGTGATGTCGGTGAGCACCACGTTGCCGGCGATGCGATTCCACATCACCCCGATCCACTCCTCGGTGATTCCCCGCACCGTGAGGTTGCCGGCGATCATGTTGTTCTTGATCGACCAGGGGATGTCGGATCCGCCACCCGTCACGCTGACGTTGCGGCCGACGGTCACTCCGTTCAGGAACAGCCCCACCGCGCGATCCGCGTTGATGTTGCCGTGCACCGTGATGTCCGACCGACCGGTTTCGTCGAGCATGCAGGGATGTCCGGAATTGCCCGGCTGGCCCGGCTGGCAGCCGAGGCCGAGCATCGACCCGGCTCTGCTGGTGACGTTCTGACGGACGACGAGAGTCGACGGCGCGCTCTGCGCGTCGAACACGGCGCCCTGCTGCACTACGAGGTTGCCGGTCACGGTGATCTCCGCACCGGCGCCGACGTCGCAGGCTCCGGCGATGATCAGCTGCGAGTAGGTGCCCGACGGAACGCTCCCACCCGTGCACGTGTACACCTGCGCTCGCGGAGGGGCAGCGCTCGCGGCGCTCGCCCCCGACATGAGGGCGCCTGCGAGGAGGATCGCCCCCAACGCCTTGAAGCCAGTCTTCATCTCGTCGTTCCTTTCGACCGCTCGATCTGCGACCGCTCGAGCCACTCCGCCCGGCCGGCGCAGGGACGTCACCATCGGCATCCAGCGCACATCGTACGCGCGGCCCGAGACATCGGACACGGGGATGAGCCCCCTCTCGCGCGGCGCCTTCACGGGGGATCAGACGAACACGACGACCCCGTAGAGCAGGAACAGCACCAGATGCGCAGCGCCGTGCAGCGGGTTCACACGATGTCCGGCGAAGGTCACCGCGGTGAGCAGCAGGGTGAGCGCGAGCAGCACCAGGTTCGCCGGGCTCTCGGCCAGCACGACCGTCTGGCCGGTGAGCAGTCCGATGGTCAGCACGGCGGGGATCGTGAGACCGGCGGTCGACACGAGCGCGCCGTGACACAGATTGCTGACCCGCTGCATCTCGCCGCCGAGAGCCGCGCGCACGGTGGTGATGGTCTCGGGCAGGAACACGATCATCGCGATGAGGATGCCGGAGAGCGCGACCGGCGCGCCGAGGCGGCCGAGGCCCTCGTCGAGCAGCGTCGCCATGTCGTGCGAGAGCAGCACGATGGGCAGCGCGAGCGCGACGAGCAGCAGCGTGCGGGCGATGAGCTCGGATCGGTGCGCGACCAGCACACGGACGACCGACGAGGAAGGCGTCGCGTCGCCAGCATCTGGAACTGCGTCCACCTCCTGGAAATCCGCCTTGCGTGCACCCAGCTGCCGGAAGAGGAAGAACCCGTACAGCAGCACGACGAGCACGATCACGGCGATCGCCACCGCCGGCGGATAGGCGCCGCCCGCGCCTAGGAGCGCCGGGATCGCGAACGCGACGGCGAGCAGCACGACGAGCACGCCGAGGTAGCCGACCACGCCGGTGCGGTTCGCACGCCGATCCGGATGCCGGATTCCGCCGACCACCAGCGCGATGCCGATGACGAGGTTGAGGATGATCATCGACACGGCCATCACCGAGTCCCGCGCGATGGTGGCGTGCTCGCCCGGGCCGAGCATGACGGCGGAGATGAGGATCACCTCGATCGCCGCGATCGACAGGGTCAGCACGAGTGTGCCGTACGGGTCGCCCAGCCGCTTCGCGAGGTGCTCGGCTTCGGTGACGACACCGAACGCGCAGACGACGATGACCGCGACGATCGCGGCGAGGACCAGCCACAGCACGGGCGTCGGCAGATGCCCGTCGAGGAGAGGAGCGAGTGCGAGCAGGGCGGCGAAGAATCCCCAGCCGAGCACGAGGCGGAGAACGGCGGTGCGCGTCAGGACCGAGCGCATGAGCACCGAGCGCAGCAGGACGGAGCGCAGGATGACAGAGCGGGACACGGTGCGAGCCGAATCTGCGGGGCCGTCCCCACTTGTGATCTCTCCGTCGGGTCGTCCCGGCGGTCGCGTGAGCACCAGGTTAGCAAGCCGGACAGCGTCCGCCCGCACAGCTGACAGTCGGGGTCGGGGAGTAGCGTCGACGCCATGCGTGCTCGAGCGATCCGCGGCGCCATGGCGGCTGCCCTGGCGATGCTTCTGCTCGCCGGTTGCGCGCCCGGCACCACCGCCGCGTCACCCGCCGGAACCCCCGCGGCGGCACCCCGACACAGCGCGACCAGCACGCCCACACCGACCCCGACGCCACCACCGGATCCGGCGGTGGACGCCGTCGCGCGGATGAGCGTGACCGAGCAGGCGGCCAGCGTGGTGATGGGTCACATCTCCGGCACGGATCCCGCGACCCTGCGCGCGTACATGCAGTCCGCGCCCCAGGGCGCACGCCTGGGCGGATTCATCCTGATGGGTGGCAACATCGGCGCCGACGCCGCGCAGGTCCGAGCGGTCAGCGACGCGCTCACCCTCGATCCGGCGCTGCCGCCGCTGATCGCGATCGACGAGGAGGGCGGCATCGTCCGGCGTCTGCCGTGGGACACCCTGCCCGGCGGGCGCGGTCTGCAGGCCGACGACCCGGCGCAGACCGAGCAGGTGTTCGCGCAGCGCGCTGCGCTCATCGCCGAGACCGGCGCCGACGTGAACTTCGGGATCATCGCCGACGTGCCGTCCGACGCCTCCTCGTTCATCGCCCCGCGCGCGCTGGGCACCGACCCGGACTCGGCGTCGTCCCGCGTGACGGCAGCCGTCGACGGTGAGGACGGGGTCGTGCTGTCCACGCTGAAGCACTTCCCCGGGCACGGCGCCGCTCCCGGCGACTCCCATCACGGCATCCCCTCGACGCCCATGACGCTCGAGCAGTGGCGAGCGGACGCGGCCCGGCCGTTCATCGCGGGCATCGATGCCGGGGCGGAGCTGCTCATGTTCGGGCATCTGGCGTACACGGCCGTCGATCCGGCGCCCGCGTCGCTGTCGACGCGCTGGCACGAGATCGCACGCGACGACCTGGGCTTCGACGGCGTGATGATCACCGACGACCTGGGCATGCTGACGTCCTCCGGCATCGCGCAGTATCGCGATCCCGTCGCGAACGCGGTGACGGCCCTGCAGGCGGGAAACGACATGGTGCTCATGGTCGCAGGCTCCACCGCCGAGACCGCATCGCAGATGGTGACCGGGATCGTCAGCGCCGTCGGCGACGGTCGGCTGAGCGCTGAGCGGCTGCGGGATGCCGCCGAGCACGTCATGCGGCTGCGGATGCAGGTGGCGGGCCAGCGCTAGCGCGCACCGCACCGCACCATCACCAGCACACCGGACTGCCGCTCACCGCGCGGCGATCAGCGCCTGCGGGGCGGCCTGCTTCGCTCGGGTGCTGAGCCAGGCCACCTGCACCGACGTCTGCTCAGAGCAGGTGCCGATGATCCTCAGCAGCTCCTCATCCCGCAGCGCCAGGGCGGCCTGCCGCACCAGCGTGTACGTCATCTCCACCATCGTCGCCAGCAGGTGCAGATCCTGCAGGTCGCGCAGCATCCCCAGCGGTCCCTCCCGCGACTCCGACATCTCCGCGGCGTGCAGGCGCTCCGGCTCGTCGTCGGGCTGCTCGCCGTAGCGGTCGACGATCGGCTTCAGCAGGCGCTCGTGCTCATCGCACTGGTCGGCGAGGGTGTGGCAGAGCATGTAGATGTCGGGCTCGTCGCCGTGCGCGTCGGCGACCGTGCGAAATGATGACGACAGCACGGCCTCCGCCCTCTGCAGCATGCCGAGATACACCGGGAACTTCATGACATCACCTCCTCGTGCACCTGCGCGTCGTGCCCGCCCGTGGTGGGGGGAGCAGAGCTCGGGTCAGCGGGCCGCGACGCGGTGGTGGTCGGTGCGGGAGCGGGGCCGACCGCATCCGCCACCCGGCGCACCTGCACGGCCGTGTTCTTGAACAGTGGCTGCTTCGAGACCGGGTCCCACTCGGTCATCGTCAGCTCGTTCGCCATGGTCGGCGGCGAATCCGGCTGCTGTCCCAGCGCCTCACGATCCCAGTAGCCGTAGTGGAAGGGGGCGAACACGACGCCCGGCATGACGTCGCCGACCCGCGCCGGCACCACGATCTCGCCGCGGCGCGAGCGCACGCTGATGACGTCGCCCTCCGCGATGCCCAGCCGCTCGGCGTCGACCGTGGAGATCTCCGCCCACGCGGCAGGCGCTGCACGGCGCAGCTGCGTGCTGCGCGCCGTCTTCGTCCGCGTGTGGAACTGGTACGCCGTGCGTCCGGTGGTGTACCGCAGCGGATACTCCTGGTCGGGCTCCTCGGGCGCCGCGACGTACGGCGCCGATTTCAGGATGGCGCGCCCGTTCACCTCCAGTGCGCGGTACTTCACCGGCCCGACGGTCGCACCGGTCAGCAGATCGTGTCCGTAGGTCTCGCATCGCTCCACATGGGTGGGGAAGTCGGCATCCGCGTAGAGCCGCTTCGTCCCCTCCGGGTTGTCCTCGCTGCACGGCCACGGGATGCCGCTGCCGCCGCGCAGCCGCTCGTAGCTGAGCCCGGTGTAGTCGCAGAGCTTGCCGCGGGTGCACTCCCGCCAGGCGTTGAACGCGTCCTCCGGCCCGCTCCAGTCCAGCAGCGGCCGTCCGTCGTCCCGGCGCAGATCCATCCGGCGCGCGTAGTCGAGGAAGATGTCCAGATCGCTCTTCGCCTCGCCCGGAGGCTCCACGGCCTTGTCGGCGAGGTGCACGGTGCGGTTGACGTTGGTGAAGGTGCCCTGCTTCTCGCCCCACCCGGCGGCCGGCAGCACGACGTCGGCGAAGCGCGCGGTCTCGGTGAGATACAGGTCCTGCACGACGAGGAACAGGTCGTCTTTGCCCAGGATGCGCCGGATCCGCGCGGCCTCGGGCATCGACACCGCGGGGTTCGTGGCCGACACCCACAGCAGCTGGATGCTGCCCTGCTCGGCATAGCGGAAGATCTGCATCGCGTGCGTGGGTGGTGACCAGTGCGGGATCTTGTCGGGGTGCACGCCCCACAGCTGCGCCAGCTCGGCGATGTGATCGGGGTTCTCCCAGTTGCGGAACCCCGGCAGGTCGCCGTCCGCGCCGGCCTCCCTGGTGTTCTGTGCGGTCGGCTGACCGTTCATCTGCAGGATGCCGTTGCCGGGCGTGCCGAGCTTGCCGCGCAGCAGATGCAGGTTGTTGACCTGACAGGATGCCGCGGTGGCCTGCGACGACTGGTAGAAGCCCTGCAGGACGGTGGAGAGCACCCGCTCGGTGGTGCCGAAGATCTCTGCGGCGCGGCGGACGTCGGCCGCATCGACCCCGCAGGTCTCGGCGACCGCTTCGGGGGTCCATCGCTGGACGGTGTCTCGCAGCTCGTCGACGCCGATCGTGTGCGCGTCGATGTAGTCCTGATCGATCCAGCCGTTGACGAAGAGCTCGCGGACGAGCCCGTGCATGAGGGCGAGGTTGGTGCCCGGCCGCACCGCCAGATGCACGTCGGCGTGGCGGGCGACCTCGGTGTCGCGCGGATCCACGCACACCAGCAGGGGGCGGTCCGGTCCGGCGAGCCGATCCAGCACCCGCGCCCACAGCACGGTCTGCGTCTCGGCCATGTTGTGCCCGTAGAGGAACATCGCATCGCAGTCGTCGATGTCCTCGTAGCTGCCGGGCTGTCCGTCCGAGCCGAAGCTCTCCTTCATGGCCGCCGCCGACGTCGCCGTGCACAGCCGGGTGTTGCCGTCCATGTGCGGCGTGCCCAGTCCCGCCTTTCCGATCACTCCCAGCGCGTAGTACTCCTCGAGGAAGAGCTGCCCGCTGGTGTAGAAGCCGTGGCTGAGCGGTCCCACCTCATCCAGCAGGGCGCGGCTGCGATCGACGATCGCGTTCATCGCGGTGTCCCAGTCGGTGGGCACCAGCTCGCCGTCACGGCGGATCAGCGGCTGGGTCAGCCGGTCGCGATTGCGCACGCCCTGCCAGCTGCCGAACAGCCCCTTCGGTCCGAGTCGGCCGTGATTGACCGAGTCGACCGCGCGCCCGCGGATGCCGACCATCTCGCCGTCCTTGACGGCGATGTCGCATGCGCATCCGTTGCTGCACAGCACGCACGCGGCCTGCACCCAGCGCTCCACATCGGCGTCGCTCACCCCCTCGGCGAGCTTCTGATCCACCCGCACCGGCCAGGCGGCGCCGCGCGCGAACGGGGTGCGCGTTCCCCAGATGTCAGCAATGCGATCGACCATGCTGCCGCACCATACTCGCGGACGCGCGCCCACTCGACGGGGGTTGACTCGGCCCGCCGGGTGGCGGAGGATCAGCCGAGCGCGCGGTCCGCCGCGGAAGGGGAGGACGGGGTTCCCAGCCAGGCCCGCAGCATCCGCTCGCGCAGCAGCGCGCCCCGCTCGGCGAACACCCGCTGACGGCGCACGTACTCGGCCTTGCCCTCGGTCGTCTCGATGCGCACGGGCTGCACGTCCCACGCGGACAGGTCGTAGGGGGCTGCCGCCATGTCGAGGCGGCGGATGTCCGCAGCCAGCTCGAACGTGTCCAGCAGCACCTCGCCGGGGATGAGCGGTGCGAGCTTGAGCGCCCACTTGTACAGATCCATCCCGGCGTGCAGGCATCCCGGCTGTTCGCGCTCCGGCTGCGATTCGCGAGTGAGCGTCTCGCGGTTGCGGGGCACGGCATCGGCGGTGAAGAAGCGGTACGCGTCGAAGTGCGTGCAGCGCAGCTCACTGGCCTCGACGACCGCATCCGTTCCCGCGCGGCCCAGGCGCAACGGCACCGCATGGCGATGCTCCGCGCTGCGGTACACCATCGCCCACTCGTGCAGGCCGAAGCAGCCGAACTGGGCCGGGCGTGCGGCGGTGCGTCGCAGCATCCGCTCGATCAGGTCGGCGAGCTGCGGCTTCTCGGCCCGGAACGCCGCGGCATCCGGCATCCACGCGTCTGCCTCGGGGGCGGGGGAGTACCAGCGCCACTGCGCGCGCTCCGGCGCGTCCTGCAGCACCACCCCGGCCCCCGGATGCCAGCGGCGCAGCTGCGCGGGCTTGTAGGAGTAGTACGTGAACAGGAAGTCCTCGACGGGATGCTTCTCGCCGCGCTGCGCACGATCACGGTGCGCGGCGGTCAGCCGGTCGGCGCGTACCGCGTGCGCCTCGGCGCGCGCCGTCCACTGGGCGCGTGAGAGCACGACGGTCCGGTCGGTCACACCTGTGCTCATGACGGGTCTGTACTCATGACGGATCTGTGCTCATGACGGATCATCGAGCAGGCCGACCTCGGTGAGGCGCTCGCGCAGACCGGCGCCGTCCTCCGCACTCACCCACGGGACGCCGCCTTCGGCGTGCTCACCCGTCGCCCGCCCGCCGGCGAGAACAGCCTCCGCGGGCAGCAGCCGTCGGATGGCGACCCCGGCCACGGACGACGGATGCTCCTGCTCGAACTGCGAGTAGATGGCCTCGTCGTGCTGGCCGTCGTCGCCGATCAGCAGCCACCTCACGTGCGGGAACTCCTCGGCCAGGCGGCGCAGGTTGCCGGTCTTGTGCGCCTGCCCGCTGCGGAACCACCGGTCGTGAGTGGGTCCCCAATCGGTGAGCAGCATGGCCCCGGCGGGGAAGAGATGCCGGCTGAGGAAGCGGCGCAGTGTGGGCGCCACGTTCCACGCTCCAGTGGACAGGTACACCATGGGCGCTCCCGGGTGGTCGCGGCGCAGCTGCTCGAGCAGCACGGCCATGCCCGGCACCGGCGTGCGGGCGTGCTCGTCGAGCACGAAGGAGTTCCACGCCGCGACGAACGGCCGCGGCAGCGCGGTGACCATCACGGTGTCGTCGACGTCGCAGACCACGCCGAAATCGACGTCGTCGGCGACGATGAAGACGCTCGCCTCGACGGGCTGCTGACCCTCGACGGCCATCGTGAAGGTCTGCCAGCCCGGGGTCATCTCGGCCTCGACGACCGTGTCGATCACC
This sequence comes from Microbacterium sp. USHLN186, assembly GCF_037145155.1. Taxonomy (NCBI): domain Bacteria; kingdom Bacillati; phylum Actinomycetota; class Actinomycetes; order Micrococcales; family Microbacteriaceae; genus Microbacterium; species Microbacterium sp. USHLN186. The sequence goes on along the minus strand of NZ_JBBCYA010000004.1, from coordinate 47,593 downwards.
CCGCCGCGGTCGGCCACGACGGTGTGCGTGCGACCGCCGATCTCGACGACGACGGAGGCGAAGCTGACCGGGATGCTGACGAACGCCCGCCACCCGCGCACACTGCCCTCACCGCGACTGTTCTTCAGCGGAGGCGGGACGATCAGCGCGCGACCCACGACGCGCACCCAGCGGGTGCTGCCGTAGGCAGGGAACGGAACCGCGGTCGCCGAACGTCCACGTCGCCGGGCGCGTCGCTCGCGCCAGACGTGGATGCGGTGTTCGAGTCGTGCGAACCAGTGGATCTTGGCCGGGGAGGCAGGAGACATCGCCCCCAGTCTTTCACGGTTCGCTGTGCGGCTCACCCCCGAGCGCGGCGTCATCGTCGGCGTCGCCGACACCGCGGGCCATGTGCCGCTCCTCCCGGCGCGCGAGAAGCTTCTTGCCGCCCAGCAGCACCAGCAGCAGCAGCACGATCAGACCGACGAACAGGTAGCCGGCGTAGTGCACGCGCTGGGACAGCTCGCGGTAGTTGCCCGCAGCGGTGCCCGCGATGCCCACGTAGATTCCCGCCCAGAGCGCGCAGGCGGGCAGCGTCCACGCGATGAAGCGGCGGTATGCGTAGCCGCTCATGCCCACAGTGAGCGGCACCAGCGAATGCAGCACCGGCAGGAAGCGCGACAGGAAGATCGCCACGCCACCGCGGCGGAGCAGGTAGCGCTCGGAACGCTGCCAATGCCGCTCACCGATGCGCCTTCCCAGCCAGGAGGTGCGGATATACGGTCCCGCCCAGCGGCCCAGCCAGAAGCCGACCGATTCGCCGGCGAGCGCGCCGAGCACGACGGTGACGCCGAGGGCGATGCCCTCGACCCAGTTCGTGACGCCGATGGCGGCGACCAGCACGATCGTGTCGCCGGGGACGATGAGGCCGATCAGGATGCTGGTCTCGAGCATGATCGCGACGCCCGCGAGCACCGTGCGCAGCACCGGATCGACGGACTGCACCGCCTCGATGATCCAGAGCACGACGTCGTTCACCCCATGAGCGTAAAGCCTCACCGCCCGCTACCCTGTGAAGGTGCCCGCACCTCTTCCGCTGCTGCCCATCCCGCTCAGTGGACGTCCATCCACGCCGGTGGATGTCGAGACGCTGTTCCTGCGTCTGTTCGCCGCGTCGCCGGCCGCGTTCTGGCTGGATGCCGGCCCGGATGCCGTGGACGGCTGGAGCATCCTGGGCGATGGAGCGGTCGAGACCGACGCGGATGCCGTTCGGGCCGTGCCGCTTCACCCGGCGGCCGCCGCCGAGCGCCCCGCGGTCGTCCCCGCAGACGAGCCGGGGGAGGCGGAGCGGCCCCCGTTCACGGGTGGATGGGTGGGCTGGCTGGACTACGAATCCGGGGCCGAGCGCGCGGGGGCGCCCGTGCACTCCCCGGCGCCGGCGAACGCCGCGAACGGCACCGGCGTCGCGGATGCCGTGGAGAGCCCGGACCGGCCGGCGTGGATCGTCGTGCAGCGCGCGGTCGCCGTCGATCACGCTGGGGGGCGCGTGTTCGCGCTGGCCCCCGAAGGTGCGGGCGAGCACTGGTGCCGGGAGGTCGCGGCGGCGCTCGCCGACGGCATCCGCCCTGCCGCGCCCGAGCCCCTTCACGACCCGCCGGTATCGGCGATCGCACGGCACCGCGTGCCGGACTACCTCGAGCTGATCGAGCGTTGCCGGGCGGCGATCGCGCGCGGCGACGCCTACCAGCTCTGTCTCACCACGCGCTTCCGCACCGCGCGGCCGACTCGGCCGCTGGATGTCTACCGGCGCGTGCGAGCGGCCACGCCTGCCCATCACGGCGGCCTGCTGCGCGTCGGCGAGCGCTGGCTGCTCAGCGCCAGCCCCGAGCAGTTCCTCAGCGTCGGCGAGGGAGAGGTGCGCACCAGTCCGATCAAGGGCACCCGACCCCGCAGCGCGAGCACGGCTGAGGACGCGCGTCTGGCGGCCGAGCTGCAGGCCGACGTGAAGGAGCGCGCGGAGAACGTGATGATCGTCGACCTCATGCGCAACGACCTCTCCCGCGTCTGCCGCCCCGGCAGCGTGCAGGTGCCGCGCCTGTGGGAGGTGCAGAGCTACCCGGCCGTGCATCAGCTGGTGAGCACGGTCAGCGGCCGGCTGCGCGACGGCATCCGCTTCGGCGAGCTGTGCGATGCGACCTTTCCGGCGGGCAGCATGACCGGCGCGCCGAAGCTCTCGGCCATGACGATCCTGCACGCGCTGGAGGGCGCACCGCGCGGGGTGTACTCGGGGTGCTTCGGCTTCGTCGGTGTGGACGGGCGGGTGGATCTCGCGATGGTGATCCGCTCGATCGTGGTCGACGCCGAAGGTGCCTGGGTCGGCGCCGGCGGCGGGATCACCTGGCTGTCCCAGCCGCACGCCGAGGCGGCGGAGGTCGCGACGAAGGCCCGCGCCCCGCTGGCGGCGCTGGGCGCGAGCCTTCCTGCGGCCTGGGCCGCGCTCGACGACTGACGCTCAGTCGTTCTTGCCGGCGACGGCCTCGCTCACACCGGTCGGACCGTCGTACTCCCGGTCGGCGATGCCGTTCAGCGCGTCGAGGACCGCGTCGTCCGCGCCCGAGTCACGCGCGGATGCGATGATGTCGTCCTTGCTCGCGGGGTAGTCGATGCCGCCCAGGAACTTCTGGATCTGGATCGGATTGGGCTTGTCGCTCATGACTGCTTCCTTTCTCTTGCGTGCCGATCCCGGACGGGCCCGGCGACGTGCCATCGGGATCGAGGAGGACCTCCCTCGCCTCGACCCTGCGGTCGACGATGGTGGTGGGCGCTTCGAGGTGCACGGCGGCGCTGGGCAGGATGCCGGCCCCGCCGAAGCGCTCCATGACGCGCCACTGCGCGACGACGTCCTCACCGGCGTGCTGCGGCGGCAGCCGCGACCAGAACTCGAAGCCGCCGACCGCGAGCAGGGCGTCGCGCTCGAACAGCACGCAACCCCCGCACCAGGCGATGCGGTAGGCGAGGCGGGCGTCGTCGTCGAGTCCGAGCACGGCGGCCTGGTGCGCGACGTTCGCGGCGTTGTGCAGCGGCCAGCGCTCGAACGCGGGGCTGCCGCGGCGGACGGTCTCGGCTTCCACGCGGCCGTGCCAGCCGCTGAACGCGTGCCGCTCCTCGGGGCGATCGTCGTCGAGGTACGACAGGCCCTGCACGGCGTAGCCAACCAGGCCGCAGCGCTGCTCGCTCAGCGCCTCGTGCAGTCGCTGGAGCGCGCCCGGCTCGAGCCACACGTCATCGTCGAGGAAGAGCACGCGCGGGGCGCTCGCCTGATCGAGCAGGAACTGCCGTTGCTCGGCCATGCCCCGTCGGGGAAGGTGGCGGTGCACCTGCACCGCGCGTCCCTGCGCGCCCAGCACGCGGATCATCGCCTGCACGGCGGGGGCGTCGGTGCCGGGCGTGCCGTGCGACTGGTCGCTGATGACGACACGGAAGGCGGGATCGTCCTGCGCGGCCAGGCCGGCGAGGGTGACTGCGAGTTCCGCGCTGCGCCCCGCGGTGGGGATCAGCACGTCGACCGCTGCCGGTGGCGGGTCGGCAGGCACGGCCCAGTGCGCGGCGCCGCGCCTGCTGCGCCGTCGAGCGGATGCCGCGGGGGTGCTCATCAGTTCCGCTGAGCCGACCGGATGCGGCCGATGATCTGCGTGGTCGAGTGATCGGACACGTAGTCGAGGATCTCGATGCGCCCGCCCACGGCGGCGACATCCGGTGCCTCGGGGAGCATGCCGGGGGTGTAGTCGCCGCCCTTGGCGTACACGTCGGGGCGCAGCCGCCGGATCAGCGCGCGCGGGGTGTCCTCCTCGAACACGGTCACGTAGTCGACGCACGACAGCTCGGCCAGCAGCTGAGCTCTGTCGACGGCGGGGTTCACGGGGCGATCCGGCCCTTTCAGCCGGCGCACCGAGTCATCGCCGTTCACGGCCACCACGAGCACGTCACCCAGCTCGCGCGCCTGGCGGAGATAGCTCGTGTGCCCGCGGTGCAGCACGTCGAAGCATCCGTTGGTGAACACGATGCGCGCCCCCGCGGCGCGGTGCTCCTCCAGCCGCGCGAACAGCTCGTCCGCGTCGAGGGCGGCGCCGGTGGTGCGCGAGGCCCAGGCGCCCAGCTGCTCGAGCGAGCAGGTGCAGGTGCCGGGCGTGCGCACGGCCACATCCGCCGCCTGCTGCGCGAACTCCAGCGCCTTCGGCGCCGTCGAGCCGGCGGCCCTGGCCACCGTGAAGGCGGCGACGAAGACATCGCCCGCGCCGGAGGCCTGCTTCTCCGGGGTCGGATGCGCGTGTGTGCGGTGCATGCGGCCATCGGCGTCGAGCAGCACCGCGCCGCTGCTGTCGAGGGTGACGATCGCCCTCTCCGCCCCGGATGCCGCGAGGATCTGCGACGCGTGGGTGCCGACGGCGTCCACACGCGCCTCGCCCTCGCCGAGCGATGCGCCCAGAAGCCGCTCGGTCTCGGCGCTGTTGGGTGTGATGACGTCAGGAGTCGTGGCGCCCCAGCGCCGCACGTCGTGCGCGTCGACGACGCGCACCGGCGGACGCGGCATGCCGGCCAGAGCCTGCACGATCTCGTCGGTGAGGGCGGAGCCGTAGTCGCAGATCAACTGCGCGTCGGCGTTCGCACTGGCCTCGCGCACGTCGGTCAGAAAGGCCTGCAGAGCCGGACCCGACCACGACGCGGGGCGGGTCTCGTCCACTCGCAGCAGCAGCTGACCACCCGCGCTCACCCGCACTTTTGTGATCGTGTGCGCCTCGGGCACCGGCCGCAGCCGGGTCACATCGACACCGGCATCCGCGAGGGCCCGGCGCACCTCCTCCCCGGCGGCGTCGGCGCCCACCGTCCCGACCGCCCGCACCCGTGCCCCGAGCCGAGCCGCGTTCAGCGCGGTGTTGGCGGCTCCGCCCGGCGCGGCCCGGCGCTCGACGACGTCGACGACGGGTGCGGGTGCCTCGCGCGCGATGCGCTCGATCTCGCCTGTCCACCATTCGTCGAGCAGGAAGTCGCCGAGGACCGTCACGAGCGGGCGCGCCGCCCCGATCCGCGCGATCTGCTCCGCGGCGCTCATGCCCGCACCGCCGCTTCGAAGTGGATGACCTTGGTGTGCGTCATCTCGTCGAGAAGCTCGGGGCCGTACCCGTAGCCGGCGCCGCTGCGCCCGCGCGGCTGCGCGGCGCCGCCCGGCGCTCCGCCGAACACGGCGTTGATCTTCACCGTTCCCACCGGCAGCACCTCGGCCGCACGCAGCGCGTGCGCGGTGTCGGCGGTGAGCACGGTCGCCGCGAGCCCGTGCTCGTCGCGGCGCGCCAGTTCGAGCGCGTGCTCGAAGTCGTCCACGGCCACCACCGCCGCGACCGGGCCGAACGTCTCCTCGTGCAGCACGCGCATCCCCGGGGCACAGTCGGCGAGCACGGTGGCGGGGTAGTGGCTGCCCGCCCCCTCCGGCACCTGACCGCCGGTGAGCAGTCGGGCGCCCTGCGCCACCGCATCCGTGACGTGCGCGTGCACGTGCGCGCGCATGCGCTCATCCACGAGCGGCGCGAGCGCACTCTCGCCGCTGTGCAGCGACTCCGCCTCGCGCACCAGTGCGGCGAGGAAGGCGTCGACGATGCCGCGGTGCGCGAAGATGCGCTCCACAGCCGTGCAGATCTGCCCGCTGTTGGTGAATGCGCCGCGTGCGGCTTGCGCGGCAGCCCACTCGGCGTCCACGTCGTCATCGACGATGAGGGCGTCGTTGCCGCCGTTCTCGCGGATGAGGTGCGCGCCGGTCAGCGCGACCGCCCGCGCGATGCGCTCCCCGGCGAGGGTCGAGCCGACATGCGCCACCACTGCGACGTCCGGGCAGCTGACCAGCACCTCGCCGACCTCCGCCCCGCCGGTGACGGTGCTCAGCACCCCCGGCGGCAGCGCGGACTGCAGCACCTCGCCCAGCAGCGCGCCCAGATGCGGGCAACGCTCGCTGGGCTTGTGCACGACGGTGTTGCCGGTCGCCAGGGCAGCGCCGATGAGCCCCGCGCTCACGGCGACCGGATCGTTCCACGGCGTGACCACGGCAGCCACTCCGCGCGGCTCGGGGCGCATGACATCCATCGCGTCGGCCGCGCCCAGCAGGCTGCGCCCGCGGTGCAGGGCGGCGAGCTCGGCCTGCTCGCGCAGCGTGCCGACGGCGGCATGCACGCCGCCCAGCGACTGCTCGCGGCGTCGTCCGGTCTCGCGCTGCTCGATGTCGGCGAGCTCCTCGGCCCGCTGCTCGAGCAGCGCCGCCGCGTGGCGCAGCGCCGCGCCCCGCTCGCCGGCGGGGGTGCGCGCCCAGGTCGGGGCGGTGTCCACGGCCGTCCGCACGGCCGCACGCACCTCCTCCGGCTCCGCGGCGACGAGTGTGCCGACCAGGGAGCCGTCGCGCGGGTCGGTGATGGTGATCTCGGTGTCCGTGCCGATCATCGTGTCGAACATCGTCGCAGCCTCTCGTCGCCGGGGTCGTCCCGTGCGGATCGTTTCTCATCCGGTCAATCGCCTTGTCCGGTCACCTGCCCCCTACCCATCGCACGCGCGGTTCACACCTGCTTCGCCGAGGGGGTTTGCGGATCCGAGCGTGCGGGGACTGGGGGAGGGAAGCGGCTGCGCGACTCGCGGCGACTTCACCTGACAGGAGGAGACCATGACGGCATCCGCGAACGCGGCACCGGCACCGGCATTCGCACCGGACCAGCACCCGGCCGGCCAGGCGGTCATCGCACCGCTGAGCCCGCGGTTCCGCGGTGTGCAGCGCATCGCGGTGCTGCGCGCAGGAGGCCTGGGTGACCTGCTCTTCGCGATGCCTGCCATGCAGGCGCTCGCCGCCGCATACCCCGAGGCGGAGGTGACCCTGCTGGGAACGGCGCTGGCCGAGCGCCTCCTGCAGGGGCGCCCGGGGGCGCCGCACCGCATCCGGGTGCTGCCGTGCGTGCCGGGAGTGGGCGCGTCGGCGCAGGCGGATGCCGATGAGCAGGCCATCGCGGCGTTCCTCGCCGACTGCCGGGCCGACGGCTTCGACCTCGCCGTGCAGGTGCACGGCGGGGGTCGCTTCTCGAATCCGTTCCTGCAGGCGCTGGGCGCGCGTCACACGGTGGGCACGCGCACACCGGATGCCGCAGAGCTGGAGCGCTCGCTGGAGTACGTGTACTACCAGCACGAGGTGCTGCGAGCGCTGGAGGTGGCGGGCCTCGCCGGCGCCGCGCCCGTGGTGCTCGAGCCGACGATCGCACTGACCCCGGCGGAGTCTGACCTCGCCGCGCAGTACCGTTCGGGCGGGGAACCGCTCGTGGTGTTGCATCCCGGTGCCACCGACCCGCGCCGGCGCTGGCCGACCGAGCGCTTCGCCGCCGTCGCTGCGGCGCTGGCGGCGCAGGCCGCGCGCGTGGTGCTGGTGGGCGACGGCGAGGACGTCGAGCTGTGCGCTCGGATCGCCGCGGGCGCCCGGGGGCCGGGAAGCGGAAGAATCGAGGACCTGTCCGGGCAGCTCACGCTGTCCGAGCTGACCGCGGTGCTCGCCGCCGCTGATGTCATGCTCGGCAACGACAGCGGACCCCGCCATCTCGCTCAGGCCGTCGGCACCCGCACCGTGTCGGTGTACTGGTTCGGCAACGTCGTCAACGCCGGTCCGCTGGGCCGTGGCCGGCACCGGGTGCACCTGTCGTGGACCACGCGCTGCCCGGTGTGCGACCGGGACTCCACCCAGGTCGGCTGGACTGCCGAGCGCTGCGAGCACGACGTCTCGTTCGTGTCGGACGTGGGATTCGAGCCGGTGCTCGAAGATGTGGTGCGGCTGCTCGCGAACGCCCGCGGCAGCCGCACCGACTGAATCACGGCCAGGAGGGCTCCTCCTCGGGGCACACGACCAGCTCGCGCACCTCGCATCCCTCGGGCTGCTGCAGCGCGAACACCACCGTGCGTGCCACATCCGACGGGTCGTTCAGCTTCGCATCCGGACCGGGCTTGTACTGCTCATCGCGATCGTCGAAGAAGCGGGTTCGCATCCCTGCGGGGATCAGGGTGGTCACCCCGATCCGTCCCCGGCTCTCGGCGGCCAGCGCGCGCGAGAAGCCGAGCACGCCGAACTTCGAGGCGCAATACGCCGTGGCGTCCGAGAGCGCGCGCAGCGCGAGCGAGGACGCGACGGTGATCACCCTGCCGTGCACTTGCTCGAGATGGGGCAGCGCGGCGCGCACGGCTGAGACCGTGCCGAGGAGGTTCACCGAGATGACCCGCTCCCACTCGTCGGCTGCGACGTCTTCGAGCCGGCCACAGCGGTCGATGCCCGCCGCGGTGACCACCGCGTCGATGCCGCCGAGCTCCTCGGCGATCTCCGCGACCGCCTGCTCGACCTGCTGGCGGTCCGACACGTCCGCGCGACGGCTGAGGGTGCCGGCGGGAACGGCCGAGACGTCGCGGTCGATCACGGCGGGCGTACCGCCGGCGGCGGCGACAGCACGCGCGACGGCTTCACCGAGGCCGGAGGCACCGCCGGTGATGACGACACGGCCGAGGGGACGGGGGTAGCTGGACTGCATGCTTGCTCTCTTTCTGTCTTCCCCTGCACGGGGCTGGTAGTGCACGGGGCTGGTAGTGCACGGGGCTGGTGGTGCACGGGGGTGGTGTGTGGTGTTGCTCCGCCGGCCGGTGAGCGTCAGATGACCGCGGCGAGTTTGGCGGCCAGCGCGGTGGTCGAGCGGCCGAGGTGGAACGGGAGGGTGAGCGTGCGACCGCCCCACGACTCCAGCAGCCGGGTCTCGGGCAGCGCCGCCGCGCTGTAGTCGCCGCCCTTCACCCAGATGTCCGGCCGGAGTCGGGCGATGACTTCTTCGGGGCTGTCCTCCTCGAAGATGACCACGGCGTCGACGCACGACAGCGCGCCGAGCAGCTCGACGCGATCGCGCTCGCCGATGAGGGGGCGCGCGCTGCCCTTCAGCCGGCGCACCGACGCGTCGGAGTTCAGGCAGACGATCAGGCAGTCGCCGAGATCCCGCGCGGCCTGCAGGGTGCGCACATGACCGGCGTGCAGCAGATCGAAGCACCCGCCGGTGGCGACGACCGTTCCGCCGCGCGCGCGCACGGCGGCGATCACGGCTCGCGCATCGCCCGACGCGGACGCCGGCGCGTTGCTGCGCTCGCCACCCGAGGCGGAGCGGGCCGCGCGGGTAGACGGCGGTGGCGCGACGAGGGCGCTCACACCGCCGGCGGCGAGGTAGGCGCCGGCGGCCGAGGCGGCCTCCCGCACGGCGAGCGCCGCATCTCCGGTGCTGCCCAGCACGACCGCGGCCGTGGCGGCGAAGCGGTCACCGGCACCGCACGGGTCGGCGTCGGTGACGTCGTCCACCTCGATGTGCAGTGGTGATCCGGCGCCCTCCTGCAGCATCGCCCCGGCCGCTCCGAGCGTGACCACCACCGCACGGCACCCCCAGCGTTCGCGCAGGGCGGCGGCCACCGCGCTCGGCTCCGCCTGCTCGGGCAGATCCGCGGCGGCGGACGCCTCCGCGGCGTTGGGGGTGACCAGCCAGGCTGCGGGCACAGGTGGCGCACCGCGCGGGTGCGGATCCCACACCAGCGGCACCCGGGCGGCACGGCGCTCGAGGGCATCCCGCAGTGCGGGATCACTCATCAGCCCCCGACCGTAGTCGGCCACCACGAGCAGCTCCGCCGCGTCCACGGCCGCCAGCATCTGGGCGGTCGCGTGCGGCGCCGGCGCCGGGTCGCATCCCTCGTCGAGTCGCCCGAACGGCTCGCCGTTGCAGCGCAGTCTGGTCTTGACCGGGGTGGGAGCACCCGACGGTCCGGCGACGAGCCGGATGCCGTCCAGGCACGCCCGCAGCGAGTCTGCGACGGCGTCGTCGGAGAGCGCGGTGACGAGTTCGACGTCGTGCCCGTCCCCGGCGAGCATGTTCGCCACGAGTCCGGCCCCGCCCGCGCGTCGGGAGCGCGAGAGCACTTCGACCACGGGAACAGGCGCGTCAGGACAGAGGCGGGAGGAGGATCCGGTCAGGTCCTCGTCGAGCAGGGTGTCGCCGACCACCGTGATCCTCATGCCGACTCCTCGGCTTTCCGGATCTGCTCGTCGAACACGCAGCACACCGCGTGGATCGCGACGAGATGGCACTCCTGCACGTGCGGCGAGGGGGCGTCGATGCAGATCGCCTCGTCGGCGAGGTCTGCGAGCGGGTTCGGGCCGGGCCCGGTGAGCGACCACACCGCAGCGCCCACCTGCCGGGCCGCCTCTGCGGCGCGCAGCAGATTCGGGCTGCGCCCGCTGGTGGAGATCAGCAGCACCACGTCGCCGGGCCGCCCATGCGCGTGCACCTGCCGGGCGAAGACCTGGTCGAAGCCGTAGTCGTTGCCGATGGCGGTGACACTGGAGCTCTCGGCGCTCAGGGCCAGGGCGGAGTAGGCCGGACGGTCGTGCTGGTATCTGCCGACCAGCTCGGCGGTGAGATGCTGCGCCTCGGCGGCGGAGCCGCCGTTGCCGGCGACCAGCAGACGCTGCCCGCTGCCCAGACGCGCGGCGAGCTCGCGCCCCCACTCCTCCAGACGCGTGACGTGCTGCTCGGTGGCGGCGATCGCCGCACGCAGTCCCTGCAGATGCTCGCGCACCGGGCCCTGGTAAGTCGCCGCCGTGCGGGGCTGATCGGTCTCGATGATGCTCACAGTGCTGCTCCTTCCGCTCGGCTCGCCGCGCGGCGAGCCTGCGCCATCCGGTAGATGCGCTCGGTCTGCGCGGCCACCCTTTCCCACGAGAAGCGGCGCTCCACATGGGCACGGCCCGCGCGGCCCCACGCCCGCCGCCGGGCCTCGTCGGCGAGCAGGTCGCGCAGCGCCGCCGCGATGGCATCCGGGTCCCGCGGGGGCACGTGCAGTCCGGTGGTGCCGTCGATGACGCTGTCGATCAGCCCGCCCACCGCTGACGCCACCACCGGGGTGCCGCACGCCATCGCCTCCAGCGGCACGATGCCGAACGGCTCGTACCAGGGCGCGCACACCACGGCATCCGCCGATCGCAGCAGGGCCGGCATCTGCTCCCTGCTCACCTGACCACGGAAGCGCACTCTGTCGGCGACGCCCAGCTGCTCGGCCAGCGCGGACAGTCGCGCGACCTCGGGGTCGACCTCCGCGGTGCCGTCGGATCCGGCGATGACGAGCTCGACGTCCTCGACGCCGCTCTCGACCAGCCCCGCCATCGCGCGCACCACCAGGTCGACTCCCTTGCGCGGCACCAGACGTCCGACGCTGAGCACCCGGAGCCGCGCGCCCTTGGGCTCGGCGTCGCCCTGCGCGCTGAAGTGCGTGAGATCGACGCCGCACGGCGCGATCGCGATGCGCGACGAGGGCACGCCGAGTGCGCGCAGCTCGAACGCCTCGTCGGAGCACGTGGCGATGACCGTGTCCGCCCGCCGGCCCACGCGCGGCTCCAGCCACTCGCGCTCGGCCGGGCTGGTGTCGGCGGGGCCCTGATGGCGTCGCTTGACGACGCCGAGCGCGTGGAAGGTGTGCAGCACCGGAGGGGCGGCGACGTCCGGCGCGTCGGCCAGAACGGCTGCCGCGTCCAGGGTCGCCAGACCCGACATCCAGAAGTGGCTGTGCGCGACGTCGGGCGGGTCGGCCCGCCAGTGCTGGGCGAGGCCGGCGGCCAGCACGGGCATGTGCGGCAGCAGGTCGTCCTTGGGCACACGGGATGCCGGACCTGCGTCGAGATGCACCACCTCGACCCTCTCGTCCAGCGGCACGCGCTCGGGCAGCGTCGAGTCGTCGCGGCGGGTGTAGACCGTGACGTCGTGACCGCGCCGCGCCAGTGCGCGCGAGAGGGCGGCGACATGCACGTTCTGCCCGCCCGCGTCGACGCTACCCGGATCGGCGAGGGGACTGGCGTGCTCGGAGACCATGGCGATCTTCATCATCGGGTTCCTTCCATGAGCGACGCCGCGGCGATCGGCCGCACCGCGGCGGCCCCGTCCCGGCGTGTGCGAGTGCGCGCGAGGTGCGCGGTGAGCTGCTCGTCGAGGACGTCGTCCCAGTCCTGCAGGAAGCGGCTCAGCCCGTAGTGCGCGAGGGCGTACTCGCGGGCGTGCGCGCCGCGCCGGCGCGCCTCGTCGGGGTCGGCCAGCAGCTGCGCCGCGGCCACGGCGAGCTCGCCGGGGTCGGCCGAGAGGGCGCCCGCCTCGGGCGGCACCGCCCGTGCCGCCTCGGTGGTCGCCAGCGCGAGCACTGGCATGCCCATCGTCATCGCCTCGAGCAGGGCCAGACCCAGCGAGGTCCAGCGGAACGGATGCAGGTAGGCGCGCCGTCTGCCCAGTTCGGCGTGCATGCGCGCGGTGGGCAGATCGCCCACGATGCGCAGTCGGCCCTCCGGCAGCGCCAGCGCGGCGGGCAGCAGGTCGGAGTCGATCCCGAATGCGTGCAGCGGGGCGACCTCGGCGAATGCCGGCAGCAGATCCGTGCCGGTCACCCGCCAGCGCCGCACCGGCTCGTTGATCACGACGCCCAGCGCCGCCAGCTCGCCGGTGTACAGCCGGCCGGGATCCGGCACGCCGTGCTCGATCACGCGGGTGGGGGCGTCGCCGTTGTCCCACACCAGGCGGTTGAAGTGGGTGACGTGCACGATCGGGATGCGGTGCTGGTCGGCCAGCGGATGCCGCTGCGCGCTGGGATGCTCCTTGGGCGTGTTGTGCTCGACGAACACGGCGGCGACGTCTCGTCCGGGCGTGCGTCCGAGCAGCCGGCCGGCCGCCTCGAACTCCGCCATGCTCTGCAGCACGACGACGTCCACATCCTGCTCGCGCAGTGCGCTCTCCGGCACCGCACGCACTCCGTCGGGCAGCCGGGGCGGCTCGTCCCCGGCGAACGGCACGATGTACTCGTGCGGTCCGCGCAGGAAGCCGTCCATCCACCCGCCGTGGACCATCCACACCATCACCCTCATGCGCTCACTCCTTCGTCTGCCATCGATCGCTCGCACCGCTCCGCCCGCTCGCGCGGCGGCGCCGGCGCTGCGCGGGATCCGCGGAGCCGGTGCACGGCGGCGACGACCTCCTCGGCCGTGACCGAGGTCAGACAGGGATGCCCGGGCACCGGGCAGTCCCGCGCTCGCGTGCCACGGCAGGCGGCGTGCTGATCACCCAGCAGCACCACCGGCACGCCGTAGGGCGCCCAGCGCACGGCCGGCACGACGGGGGAGAAGAGGCTGACGACGGGGGTCCCCGCGGCGGCGGCGAGGTGAGCGGGACCGGTGTTGCCGGAGACGAGCACGTCTGCGCCGGCGAGCACGCCCGCGAGCTGCGCCAGCGCGCACGCCCCCGTGAGGTCGATCGCCTCCGGGCACGCCGCGAGGATGGTCTGTGCCAGCTCGCGCTCGCCGGGGCCGCCGGTGATCACGACGCGGCGACCGCCGTCCACCAGCAGCCGCGCGGTGCGGGCGAACCCCTCGGCGGTCCACATCCGCGCGGGCACCGCCGCGCCCGGGTGCAGGGCCACGTAGCCCGGTCCGCCGGTGAGGTCGGACGTGTCGGGCAGCGCCCGCAGCCGCAGGTGATCATCGTCATCGCGCGGGTATCCGGCCGCCTCGGCGATCCGACGCGCCCGCTCCGGCTCGGGGAGGTCCTCGTCGAGATCCTCCCCGGGGCGCAGGCGCACATCCAGCAACGAGCCCGCGTAGTCGACCGAGGCGCCGGTGATGCGCGCGACGCCGGCCAGGCGCAGCAGCAGCGCCAGCGGGAGCGGGGACTGGTGGAAGGAGGTCAGGATGACGGCCTCGTCCACGCCGGCAGCACGCACCCGACGAACGAGCTCGTCGACAGCGCTCTGGTGCACGGGCGGCGCCGGCGCGGAGATCCACGGCGCATCCCACACGATCCGCTCGCTCACGCCGGGCAGCAGCGCGGCGGCATCCGCGCCGCGCGGTCCGCACAGCATCACCACCTCCGCCTGCTGTGCGACCGCGCGCACCGCTGGACCGCACAGCAGCACGTCTCCCATGCTGTCCAGACGCGCCACGAGCACCCGGCGCGTCACGAGAGCCCACCCGCATCCTCGAGCAGCAGCGCGACCGCGGCGACGAGATCGGGCACGACGACCGCAGCGGCCTGCACCTCATCCGGGCGGGTGCGGGAGGTGGGCACCAGCACGCCACGCGCTCCAGCGGCGGCCGCTGCCTCGACGTCAGCGCCGATGTCGCCGATCATCGCGACCTCGGCGGGGCACAGACCCAGCTCCCCGGCCGCGGAGCGGATCATGCCCGGCTGCGGCTTGCGACAGCGGCAGCCGTCGTCCGGCCCATGCGGGCAGTAGCGCCAGACGTCGAACGGGCCCAGCATCCGCTCCACCTGCGCGTTCACCGCCTCCACCTGCACGACGGTGAGGATGCCGCGCGCGATGCCGGACTGGTTGCTCAGCACACCGGTGCGCAGCCCCGCGCGGCGGGCCCGCTGCAGCGCCTCGCGCGCGTGCGGCATCGGCCGCACCCGGTCGGGGTCGCCGTTGTACGGCACATCCTCGATGAGGGTGTCGTCGCGATCGAACAGGATCGCGCGCAGGCGGGGCGAAGAGTCGTCCATGACAGAAGCACTTCCCCCTTCGACCGAGAAGCAAACTCCTCCGCGGCGACTTCTTCTCCACCTCCACCGCGGCGTGCTGCTTCGGCCGGCTGGTACGTGCGGCCCTCTGCCAGTTCGGCGCGCATCCCGCAAGGGCTTCGCGGCGAGTGCGCGACGGCGACCAAGATGAAGGGATGCGCCTGTTCACCGCTGCCGGATCGCGGCCCGTCCTGCTCGCCCTGCGTGCTCTCAAACTCGGTGACCTGCTCGTCGCGGTGCCGGCCCTGCACGGTCTGCGCCGGGCGTTCCCCGACCACGAGCTCGTGCTCGCGGTGCCGGGCTGGCTGCAGCCCATCGCAGAGCTCATCCCCGGCGTGGACGCGCTGCTGCCCACGCCCGGTCTCGACGACCTGCTGCCGCTGCCGCCGGGCGCGGTGGACGTGGCGGTCAACCTGCACGGCAACGGGCCCGAGAGCCGGGCCATCATCGACGCGCTGCAGCCGCGGCTGCGCATCGTCCACCGCTCGGCGTCGGATCCCGACGGCGTGCCCTGGCTCGACGGCATCCTGGAGCGCTGGCGCTGGGCGCGACTGGTCAGCGGATACGGCGCTGAGGCCGACGCCGACGAGGTGAGGATCGACGTGCCGGAGCGGGCGCCGCTGGTCGCCGGCGCGGCCGTGGTGCACGTGGGGGCCTTCTACGGCTCGCGCGCCTGGCCCGTCGAGCGCTTCGCCGAGGTGGTGCGGGCGCTGCAGCAGGACGGCGCGACGGTGGTGATCACCGGCGGTCCGGCCGATCGCGAGCGGGCGGATGCCGTCGGCCGGCTGGCCGGGCTGGATGACGAGCTGGTGCGCGCCGGGCGGGATGACCTGGTGGATCTCGCCGCGCTCATCGCGCACGCCTCGGTCCTGGTCTCCGTCGACACCGGCGCTGCGCACCTGGCATCCGCCTACGGCACACCGTCGACGATCGTGTTCGGACCCGCCTCGCCCGAGGAGTGGGGGCCGCCGCCGGGGCCGCACGTCGTGCTCACCGACGCGCGACTGCGCAAGGGCGACACCTTCTCGTCCGAGCCCGACCCGGCGCTGCTCGCCGTCACCGCAGATCAGGTGATCGAGGCGGCGCTCAGGGTGCGGCGAGGCTGAGGGTGCGGCGGCGCTGAGCCGCGGCTCCCGACCCGGGCCAGGGCTCAGCGCCTCGCGCCTCGCAGGTCAGGCGGCGAGCAGCTCCGGGCTCAGCCGGGACCGCAGCGTGGTCATGATCTTCGTCAGCAGGCGGGAGATCTGCATCTGCGTCACGCCGCACTCGCGGGCGATCTCGGACTGCGTGTACTCGCGCACGAAGCGCAGATAGACGATCTTCCGCTCGCGCGGGGTGAGCGCGGCACACGCGCGCTCGACGGCGACGCTCAGCTCGGCACGCGCGAAGTCGTCGTGGCCGGCGCGCAACGTCTCACCCAGCGCCGTCCCATCGCCCCCGTCAAGGCGCTGCGGGGTGTCCAGCGACAGCGGGCGACGGCCCTGCGTGCACTGCATCGCCTCCGCCACCCGTTCGACGGGGAGGTGCAGCGCGTCCGCGATCTCCTCGGGGGAGGGGTCGCGGCCCAGGCTCTGAGCGATGCGCGGCACCTCCGTGCGCAGCTGCACGCTGAGCTCCTGCAGCTGGCGGGGCGGCCGCACGACCCAGCTGCTGTCGCGCAGGTAGCGCTTGATCTCCCCGGAGATGGTGGGCACGGCGAACGAGACGATGTCGCCGCCGAGCGTCGGCTCGAAGCGCTGCACGGCCTTGGTCAGGCCGAGGTATGCGACCTGACGCAGATCTCGGCTGTCCTGCGCTGATGACCGGTACCGGCGCGCGACCGCGTCGGCCACGTCGAGGTACTCCAGCACCACCCGCTGCTGTGTGCGCCGACGCGCGTGCTCGGGCATGCCCTGCGCGCTGACCAGCATCTTCAGGGCGCGCGCGTTGCGCGCCTGGTTCTCCTCGGGAGTGCGCCGACGGCGCCGGGATGTCATCAGAGCCGACATGTCCACCTTCTTCCATCTGTCGGGGCGCGCGGAGCGGCCCAGTTCGCACCCAACACCAGTCCCGCAACGGCGGGAAGCGGCTTGCAGAAGCAGAGAAGCAGTAGTAGTAGTGAACCTTTGTTCGACAGCGAGATCGGCGGATGTCAAGTCGCGATACCCTGGACGGACCCGATTTCCGGGCTGTCCCGCATCGTCAGATTGGCCGTCACTTGTCTGAGCACTCCTCCGCCCCCCACACCGAGCACGCCGAATCGATGTCCGCACACGACATCCAGCTCAAGTGGCAGCAGCACTGGGCCGAGAACGAGACGTTCCGCGCCGGCGGGCACGACGACGAGCGTCCGCGCAAGTACATCCTGGGCATGTTCCCGTACCCGTCGGGCGACCTGCACATGGGTCACGCGATCAACTACCTGTACCCGGACATCGTCGCCCGGTACTGGCGTCACCGGGGGCGCAACGTGCTCAACCCGATCGGCTGGGACTCCTTCGGCCTGCCCGCCGAGAACGCCGCCATCAAGCGCGGCGCCGACCCGCGCGAGTGGACCTACAAGAACATCGAGCAGCACAAGGCCGGATTCCGCGGTTACGGGATGTCGTACGACTGGTCGCGCGTGCTGCACACCTCCGACCCGGAGTACTACCGCTGGAACCAGTGGCTGTTCCTGAAGATGTACGAGCGCGGCCTGGCCTATCGCAAGAAGAGCGCGGTGAACTGGTGCCCGAAGGATCAGACCGTGCTCGCCAACGAGCAGGTCGTCGACGGCCGCTGCGAGCGCTGCGGCACGGAGGTCGTGAAGAAGAAGCTGACGCAGTGGTACTTCCGGATCACCGAGTACGCCGACCGTCTGCTCGACGACCTCGACACCCTTGAGGGGCACTGGCCGCACAAGGTGCTGCAGATGCAGCGCAACTGGATCGGCCGCTCCACCGGCGCCGACGTGGACTTCGTCATCGAGGGCCGTGACGAGCCGGTGACGGTCTTCTCGACGCGGCCCGACACGCTGCACGGCGCGACGTTCTTCGTCATCGCGCCCGATTCCGATCTGGCCGCCGAGCTGGCATCCGGTGCGTCGGACGAGGTGCGCGAGCGGTTCCAGGGCTACCTCGAGACGGTGCAGAAGCAGAGCGAGATCGAGCGCCAGTCCACGGACCGGCCGAAGACTGGCGTGTTCCTCGAGCGCTACGCGACCAACCCCGTGAACGGGGAGCGGATGCCGATCTGGGCGGCCGACTACGTGCTCGCCGACTACGGCCACGGCGCCGTGATGGCGGTGCCCGCGCACGATCAGCGCGACCTCGACTTCGCCCGCGCGTTCGACCTGCCCGTGCGCGTGGTCGTGGACACCACCGTGCCGGGCGGCGCGAATGAGGGCGGCGATCTCGCCGAGCTCGACCCGGCCGACACCGGCGTCGCGCTGATCGGCAACGGCCGGATGACCGGGTCGGGTGACCTCGACGGTCTGGCCAAGGACGAGGCGATCGCGCGCACGATCGAGCGGCTCACCGCCGCCGGCACCGGGCGCGCAGCCAAGAACTACCGCCTGCGCGACTGGCTGATCTCCCGTCAGCGGTTCTGGGGCACGCCGATCCCGATGCTGCACCTCGAGGACGGCAGCGTCGTGCCGGTGCCCGAGGACCGGCTGCCCGTGCAGCTGCCCAGCGTGGAGGGCCTGGACCTGCGCCCGAAGGGGACCTCGCCGCTGGGCGCCGCGGAGTCGTGGGTGCGCACCGTCGACCCGGCATCCGGCGAGCCGGCGCTGCGCGACGCCGACACCATGGACACCTTCGTCGACAGCTCGTGGTACTTCCTGCGCTTCCTCTCGCCGCACAGCGACCAGTTCGCGTTCGACCCCGAGGAGGCCAAGCGCTGGGCGCCCGTCGACGGCTACTTCGGGGGCGTGGAGCACGCCATCCTGCACCTGCTGTACGCCCGCTTCATCACCAAGGTGCTCTTCGACCTCGGCCTGATCGACTTCGAGGAGCCGTTCTCGAACCTGGTGAACCAGGGCATGGTCATCATGGACGGCGCGAAGATGTCCAAGAGCAAGGGCAACCTCGTCGAGCTGTCCGACCTGCTGGGTCAGTACGGCGCCGACGCGCTGCGGCTGGGCCTCGCCTTCGCCGGCCCGGTCGAGGACGACAAGGAGTGGAACGGCGTCTCGCTGTCGGGTGCGCAGAAGTTCCTCTCCCGCGCGCTGCGCGTCGCTGACGAGACCGCGAGCCCGGTGGGCGCGGCAGCGGATGCCGGCGACGTCACACTGCGCCGCATCACGCACCGCCTGCTGGCCGATGCGCCCGGCCTGGTCGAGCAGACCAAGTTCAACGTGCTGGTCGCACGCCTGATGGAGCTGGTGAACGGCATCCGCAAGACGATCGACACCGGCGCCGGCGCGAGCGACACCGCGGTGCGCGAGGCCGCCGAGACGGTCGCGATGATCCTCGAGCTGATCGCGCCGCACACCGGCGAGGAGATGTGGGCTCGCCTCGGTCACCAGCCGTCGGTCAGCGCCGTGCAGTGGCCGGATGCCGACCCGGCGCTGCTCGTGGAGGACACCGTCACCACGGCCGTGCAGGTCAACGGCAAGGTGCGCGCCACGCTCGATGTGCCCGCCGACATCTCCGACGCCGACCTGGAGGCCGCCGCGCGCGCCGATGAGAAGGTGCAGCGTGCGCTGGAGGGCAAGGAGATCGTGCGCGTGATCGTGCGCGCGCCGAAGATCGTCAACTTCGCCGTCAAGGGCTGAGCCGGCACAGACCAGAGAACTCCTGCACATCGGCGGATGTGCAGGAGTTCTCCACATCGCCGACGGGCGCGGACTCTGGTTCTGCCTGCTCTGCGTAGCGTGGCGGAGTGCCCGCCGTCGATCACACCGATCAGGATGCCGCGGATCGCGACGCCCACGTGCGTGCGCGGCTGCGGCTGGGCCTCGGCGCCGCGGTCACCCTGGGCCTGGTCGTGCTCTCGGCGGCGGTCGGCTGGGGGATCCTGCGCGGTCAGTCAGCGCCTGCCGAGAGCATCCCGCTGGACGGCGTGTCCGCGACCGCGGACGCGGCGAGGGACAGCCCGGCAGCCGGTGGCCAGGCGCCGCGCGAGGGCGTGGACGCGTCGTCGCCGGACGGGCTCTACGTGCACGTGCTGGGTCGCGTCGCGCACCCGGGGCTGTTCATCCTGCAGCCGGACGCGCGCCTGGTCGACGCTCTCGCCGCCGCGGGTGGCACCCTCGAGGACGCCGACCTGCAGGCGGTGAACCTGGCCCGTCCGCTCAGCGACGGCGAGCAGGTCGTCGTGCCGCGCATCGGCGAGGCGCCCCCGCCAGTCAACGGCGGTGGCGGCACGTCGGGCGGCGGCACTTCCGGAGGCGGGACAGGCGGGGCGGCCGGCGCACCCGGTGACGGCGTGATCGACCTGAACACGGCCGACCAGACGGCGCTGGAGACCCTGCCGCGCATCGGCCCCGCTCTCGCCCAGCGGATCATCGAGTGGCGTGCGGAGAACGGACGGTTCCGCTCGGTCGACGATCTGCTCGCCGTTCCCGGCATTGGCGAGAAGCTGCTCGCCGGGGTGCGCGAGAAGGTGCGGGTGTGAACGATCTGCGCACGGTGCTGCTCGCCGCGGTGCTCTGGGCGGTGGCGCTGCCGCTGATCCACCTGCCCGCCCTCGCCGGGCCCGCGGCCGTGGTGCTCGCCGGCGGCGCCGGGGTCGTGCTGCTCCTGTTGCGACGACGCGGTGGTCTGGTCGTCCTTGTCCTGCTGTGCGCGGCAGCGCTGGCGACCACGGTCACGGCCGCCCAGCCGGCGCGGGAGCAGCTCGCCATCCACGACGCACATGTCACCGAGGCGGTGGTGGAGGTCGCCTCATCGGCGTCCGTCGGGACCGACGGGCGACTGTGGTTCGATGCCCGCACACTGCAGATCGGTCCGCCCGGCCGAATGCGCGCCCTGGCGGGGTCGGTGCGAGTCGGCATCGACCCGCTGCCCGGCGTCGACCTCGGCGCACGGCTGCGGGTGACCGGTCAGGCGAAGGCGGCGGATGCCGGTGAACGCGCCGCGCTCGTCGTCTTCGGCACCCGGGCGGAGGTGGTCTCGCCGGCATCCGGCGTGTTCGCCGTGGCCGCCGCGACGCGGGCCGACTTCGTGGCGCGCGCGGAACGACTGCCCGAGCCGGGCGCCGGACTGCTGCCGGGGCTCGCCGTCGGCGACACCAGAGCGGTGTCCGCCGAACTCGACGCGGCGATGCGGGCGTCCGGGCTCAGCCACCTCACCGCGGTGTCGGGTGCGAACTGCGCGATCGTCGTCGCCGCGGTGTTCTGGCTCGTCGCGCTGATGGGCGGGGGCCGCGGACTGCGCGTCGGCCTGTCGCTCGTCGCCCTCGCCGCGTTCGTCGTGCTGGTCACGCCCGAGCCCAGTGTGGTGCGCGCCGCGGTGATGGCAGCGCTGGCAATGCTGACCGTGCTGCTGGGGCGCCCGAGCGCGGGGCTTGCGATGCTCTCGCTCGCGGTGTGCGCTCTGCTGATCGTCGATCCGTGGCTCGCGGCGACACCGGGCTTCGCCCTGTCGGCGGCAGCGACCGCGGCCCTGCTCGTGCTCTCGCGTCCGCTGCTGCGCGGCCTCGGGCGGTGGATGCCGGCCCCGCTGGCCCTCGCGCTGTCGGTGCCCCTGGCCGCTCAGGTGGTGTGCGGGCCCATCCTCGCACTGTTCTCTCCCGCGCAGTCCGTGGTCGGCGTGGTGGCGAACCTCCTCGCCGCCCCGGCCGCTCCCCTCGCCACGGTGATCGGACTGATGGCGTGTCTGAGCGCACCGCTGCCCGTTCTCGCCGACCTGTGCGCGGCGGCGGCATGGCTGCCGGCGGCGTGGATCCAGACCACCGCGACGACCACGGCCGCGCTTCCCGGCGCGACGCTCACGCTCACCGCCGGTCCGCCCGCCGCGGTCGTCGTCGCAGGGCTGAGCGC
The DNA here is from genome assembly GCF_037145155.1 of Microbacterium sp. USHLN186. Lineage (NCBI taxonomy): Bacteria > Bacillati > Actinomycetota > Actinomycetes > Micrococcales > Microbacteriaceae > Microbacterium > Microbacterium sp. USHLN186. Next base: position 26,035 of record NZ_JBBCYA010000004.1, on the reverse strand, counting down.
GGCGGTGACCGTGCTGCTCGTGCGCACCCGCTCGCAGTGGTTGCGGTGGGCGGCGACCGCGGTGGTCGTGGTCGCGCTCGGCGTGGCGGGTGGGCGGATGCTGCTCGGCGGCCCGCTGGCGCCGCTGACCGCGCCCGAGGACTGGGCGGTCGCCGCGTGCGACATCGGGCAGGGTGACGCCGTGCTCTTCCGCTCAGCGGGACGGACGGCCCTGGTCGACACCGGCCCCGATCCCGACGCCCTGCACGAGTGCCTGGCGCGCACGGCGACCGAGCGCATCGACCTGCTCGTGCTCACCCACTTCGACCTCGATCACGTCGGCGGGGTCGACGCGCTCTCGGGGAGGGTGGACACCGTGCTGCACGGCCCCGTCGCCGAGCCTCGGCACCAGCGCATCCTCGATACCCTGGCCGCGCACGGGGCCCGCCTGATCCCGGCCGCCACCGGCCGGCACGGCACGCTCGGCGCCGCCCACTGGCGCGTGCTGTGGCCTCCGACGGACTCGGCCGCGTTCCCCAGCGGCAACGACGCGAGCATCGTGATCGACATCGGCGGCGGGGGAGTGCCGCGGATGCTGATGCTCGGCGATCTGTCCGCGGCGCCGCAGCGCCGGCTGCTGGCCGGCGGTCGGGTGCGCGGCGACTATGCGATCGTGAAGGTCGCGCATCACGGCAGCCGCGATCAGGAACCCGCGCTGTACGCGGCGGCGGCGGCGCGCGTCGGGTTGATCAGCGTGGGCGCCGACAACGACTACGGCCATCCACGCGACGAGACGCTGGCGCTGCTGGACGCTGCCGGGTCACGGGTGCTGCGCACCGACGAGCGCGGGCTCATCCTGCTCGCGCAGCGCGACGGGCAGATCGTCGTGTGGACCGAGCGCGCGGAAGCACCTGGATGAGGGCGCTCACTCGCATCCGCTCTCCCAACGCAGGCCGCCCACGATCCGCTCGACAGCGGCACGTCGGCGCCCGCGGGTAGGCTGGAGGCATGGCCGCACCACGCTCCGCCGCCGCCAAGGGGGCGAAGATCCCGCAGGTCTCCTGGCGCGATCCGCGTCCGGCGCCGATCGTGCTCGTGTCGGGTCCGGAGGAGGTGCTCGCCGAGCGGGCGATCGCCGGCGTGCGCGACTACCTGCGCGCTGAGGACCCCGCCCTGGAGGTCAGCGACATCCGTGCCGACGACTACGCCGCCGGCACCCTGCTCGCCCTCACCTCGCCGTCGCTGTTCGGCGAGCCCCGGCTCGTGCGCGTCTCCGGCGTCGAGAAGTGCTCCGACGCTTTTCTGCAGGAGGCCGTCCGCTACACCGAGGCCCCCCAGGAGGGCGCCACCGTGATCCTGCGCCACACCGGCGCCACGGTGCGCGGCAAGAAACTTCTTGACGCGGTGCGCGCGGGCGCGGGCGGCGGCATCGAGATCCCGTGCACCGCTGTGAAGCGGGACTCCGACCGCGTGGACTTCGCCGCCGGCGAGTTCAAGGCCGCGAAGAAGCGCATCCAGCCCGCCGCCCTGCGCGCGCTCGTCTCGGCCTTCGCCGACGACCTCACCGAGCTCGCCGCCGCATGCCAGCAGCTGATCGGCGACGTCGAGGGCGATATCACCGACGACGTCGTCACGAAGTACTACGGCGGGCGTGTCGAGGTCTCGGCGTTCGTCGTGGCCGACACCGCGATCGCCGGTCGCTACGGTGAGGCGCTGGTCGCGCTGCGCCATGCGCTGGCATCCGGCGCCGACCCGGTGCCCATGGTCGCGGCGTTCGCGATGAAGCTGCGCACCATGGCGCGCGTCGCCGGGCGGCGTGAGCCGAGCCGGCAGCTCGCGCCGCAGCTCGGCATGAAGGACTGGCAGGTCGATCGCGCGCGCAAGGACCTCGCCGGATGGAACGAGCGCTCGCTCGGCATGGCGATCCAGGCGACCGCTCGCGCGGACGGCGAGGTCAAGGGCGCCACGCGGGACCCGATCTTCGCGCTGGAGCGCATGGTCACGGTCGTCGCGACCCGCGACGCCTTCACTTCGACTCGCTGACGCTCGACATCCCCGGATACAGCAGAAGGTCCGCCCCACGAACGGGACGGACCTTCACAGCAGAGTGAGTCGGGTCAGAGCGAGGCGACCTGCTTGGCGATGGCCGACTTGCGGTTCTTCGCCTGGTTCTTGTGCACGACACCCTTGCTGACAGCCTTGTCGAGCTTCACGGACGCGACCTTCAGTGCGCTCTCCGCGGCCTCCTTGTCACCGGCGACGACGGCCTCGCGGGTCTTGCGGACGAGGGTCTTCAGCTCGCTCTTGACGGCGCGGTTGCGCTCCTGAGCCTTCAGGTTGGTCTTGTTGCGCTTGATCTGCGACTTGATGTTTGCCACGTGTGACGCTTTCTGTCTGGTTGGGATGGGAGTGCTGCAGACGAGAGAGGGCGCCGTACAGCGGTCGTGAGGGACGAACCCACACGCAAGCCAAGAGTCAATGTTACCAGGTGCCGAGCTTCGCCAGCGCCAGCCGCAGCACCGCGTTGAACACGTCGGGACGCATGGCGGTCACCAGGTGCGACGTGCGCGGCACGACGAACAGCTCGGCATGCGGGACCAGGCGCTGGAACAGCGCCTCATGCGCGCGCAGCTGGTCGAACTGCCCGTTCACGAACAGCAGCGGCACCTGGATGCGACGGATCGCCGTGGGCAGATCCAGTACGGCGAGGCTGCGCAGGGCGGCATCCTGCACGTCGAGCGCGTACCCGCCCGCGCCGAAGTCGTCCCGCGTCTCGGGCGGGATCGTCGCGGCCAGCATCCGGTCGGTGAGCCACCGACCCCGTCCTGGCAGTGAGTTCACCGCACCGGCGAGCAGCCGGTAGGCGCCGAGCGCCGCACCGCGGGGGAGCGCCGTGCACGACGCCGCCACCAGCCCCGCCACCGGCGGGACGTCGGCTCCGCCGGTATAGGCCAGTGACAGCAGTCCGCCCATGGAGTGACCCACCAGCAGGACCGGGCCGCGGTCCGCGGCGGCGCGCACCGCGCTGTCGAGGGTGTGCAAGGCCTCGTGCAGGGTGAAGTCCTCACCCATCCGCGTGCCGTGCCCTGGTAGATCCACGGCGTGCGCGGGGATGCCCTGCCCGGCCAGCCAGGCCAGCTGCGAGCGCCACATGGTGGCGGAGGTGCGGATCCCGTGCACGAGCACGACCTGGGCAGTCACCCGTCCAGCTTAGGAAAGTGTGCCGCTCTCGCACGAAAGCGGGGCCGGTGGATGATCCACCGGCCCCGCTCACATCGTGCAGTGCTTACTTCTCCCAGCCGACGTTCTCAACCGGCTGCACGCCGAAGAGGTCCAGGCCCACGTAGGGCTCGGGGGTCAGGTTGGCCAGACCCGTCTTCGTCGCGGAGATGGACGGACCGTTGTACAGCGGGATGAGGCCCCAGTCCTGGAAGATCTCGGCCTCGAGCTTCATGGCCGCAGCCGTCTGCTTCTCGGGGTCGTTGATCGACTCGACCTCTTCGTGGATGCGCTTGTCCATCTCAGGCGTCTGCACGCCCGAGAGGTTCAGGCCCATGTCCTGGCAGTACAGCTGGCAGAACCACGCCGCGCCGAACGGGTCGGACGAGGTGAAGCGCAGGCTGAAGATGTCCCAGTTCTTGGTGTTGTAGTCGTCGGCGAACTTGTTCGCCGGTCGGACGTCCACCTTGACCTCGATGCCGATGGCCTTCTCCTGCGCCTGGATCGACTGCGCGAGGGCCTTCTGCGTGGGGTCGTCGCTGTGGATCGGGTAGGTCACCGAGAGCTTGACGCCGTCCTTCTCGCGGACGCCGTCGGAGCCCTCCTTCCAGCCGGCCTCGTCGAGCAGCTTCTTGGCGCCGTCGACGTCGAACTTGTAGCCGGCCTCCTTGAGCGCGTTGGTGTAGCCCGGCTGGAACGAGAAGAGCGTCAGCGAACCGGCCGGCTCCTCCTCGTATCCGAGGCCGTTCCAGGCGATCTTCTTCTGCTGGTCGATGTCGATGGCCTTGAAGAAGGCTTCGCGCACCTTGACGTCTGCGAACTGCGGCTTGTCGGCGTCGACCTCGAGCAGCGTGTTGGCGGTCTGCTGCGCGCGGTAGATCTCGATGTCCTTCATGTCCTTGACCTGCGCGAGGCGGTCCTTGGTGCCCACGCCGACCATGTCGATCTCGCCGTTCTTGAACGCGTTGATCGAGGCCTGCGAGTCCATGCCCTTGAAGGTGACCTTGTCGAGCAGCGGCTTGTCGCCCCACCACTTGTCGTTCGGCTTGAACGAGATGTAGTCCTTGTTCGCGTCGAACTCGTCGACCGTGTAGGGACCCGCGCCCCACTCGGCGTGCGGGTTGTCGATCATCGCGGTGTTGAACGTGTCCGGGTCGGCCAGGGCCGGGTGGATGACGCCCGTGAGGAACGGCATCTGCGGCCAGGCGAACTCGCCCTTGAAGGTGACGATCGCGGTCTTGGGGGTGTCGCCCTGCTCGACCTTCTCGATCTCCTTGTAGCCGTCGGTGGCGTTGGGGACGAAGCCCTCGTCGGTCGAGCGGCTCGCCTTCCAGGTCGCGTCGATCGCGGTCCAGTCCATCGGCGTGCCGTCGTTCCAGGTGGCCTCGTCGGTGAACGTGAAGGTGATCTGCGTCTTGCCGTCGACGGTGTCGATCTTCCACTCGTCGAGGTACGCGTCGTGCTTGTAGGGCGTGCCGTCGGGCTTCTGCAGCAGGATCTGCGGCATGTACCACGCGGCGACGCGTGCGGTGTCGGCGCTGCCGTCACCGTGGAAGGCGTTCAGCTGCTCGGGGATCTCGTTGATCGGGAAGTTGACCGTGCCGCCCTCCTTGAGGTTCTCGCGGGGCTGCGGGTTGTAGTCCGCGGCCGAGGTCTCGACGGCGTCGCCGTCGTCGCCGCTGCCACCCTTGTTGCCGGTGTCAGAGGCGCACCCGGTGAGGACGAGTGCGAAAGCGCCGGTGAGTGCCAGCGCTCCCATCAGCTTCTGCTGCTTCATGGTGCTCCTTTCGCCTTGCGGCGTGTCATATGGGGAGAATAGTTCGCGCTTCCGGACATGCGGCGGCCGCGACAGTGAATCGTGACTAACTGTTATCGGACGGTGATCAGACCGTTGCCGGACGCGTCGACATGGTCTCCGGATCGAACACGACGCGCTGACGGGTGCGCTCGATGTCGGGGTCGGGCACGGGGATCGCCGACAGCAGCGCCTGTGTGTAGGGGTGCTGCGGGTTGTCGAAGACGTCGTCGACATCGCCGTGCTCGACGAACTCGCCGAGGTACATCACCGCGACGCGGTCGGCGATGTGGCGGATGACCGAGAGGTCGTGGGCGACGAACAGGTACGACAGCCCCAGCTTGACCTTGAGCTCGTCGAGCAGGTTGATCACGCCGGCCTGGATCGACACGTCCAGCGCCGAGACCGGCTCGTCGAGCACGATGATCTTCGGGTTGGTCGAGAGCGCGCGGGCGATGCCGATGCGCTGGCGCTGACCACCCGAGAACGCGCCGGGGAAGCGGTCGCGGTGGGCGGGGTTCAGTCCCACCAGGTCCATCAGCTCGTGCACTCGGGCGTTGACCTCGTCCTTGGCCATGCCGATGGCGCGCATCGGCTCGGCGATGATGTCGGTCACGGTCATGCGCGGGTCGAGCGCACCCATCGGGTCCTGGAAGACGATCTGGATGTCGCGGCGCAGCCGGCGCTCGAGCTTGCGGTCGTGCAGCTCGTTCACGCTCGTGCCGGCGATGATGATGTCGCCGTCGGCCTGCTTCTCGAAGTCCATGATCTGCAGCAGTGTCGTGGTCTTGCCCGAGCCGGACTCGCCCACGATCGCCATGGTCTCGCCCTCGCGCACATCGAAGCTCACGCCCTTGACCGCGTGCACCTCGCCCACCTTGCGCTTGAGGAAGGCGCCCTTGGTCAGCGGGAACGTCTTGACCATGTTGCGCACCTCGAGCGTCACCGGGCGCTGCTCGCGCGGGGTGCGGGTGAGATCGCTCTCGGGGATCGGGGCGACCGGGTACACCGGCAGGCCGCCGATGCGCGCGTCGTCGTCGATCTCATCGGCGCGGATGCACGCCGCCAGGTGCGACTGGCCGCCGCCGGTGGCCACCGGCAGCAGCGCAGGCTCGCCCTGCACGCACGCCGGGATCGCGATGGGGCAGCGCGCCGCGAACGGGCACGCGTCTGGCAGGTCGATCAGCAGCGGCGGGTTGCCCTTGATGGGAGTCAGGGGCTCCTTCTCGACCTTGTCGACGCGGGGGATCGCGCCGAGCAGTCCGATCGAGTACGGCATCCGGGTGCGGTGGAACAACTCGTGCGCCGGGGCGTGCTCGACGGGCTTGCCGGCGTACATCACCATGACGTCGTCGGCCGTGCGCGCCACGACGCCCATGTCGTGGGTGATCATGATCACCGCGGCGCCGGTCTCGTCCTGCGCCTTTTCGATGAGGTCGAGGATCTGCGCCTGGATGGTCACGTCGAGCGCCGTCGTCGGCTCGTCGCAGATGATCAGACGCGGGTTGTTCGCCATCGCGATGGCGATGACCACGCGTTGGCGCATGCCGCCGGAGAACTCGTGCGGGAACGACTTCATCCGCTTCTCGGGCTCGGGGATGCCGACCAGGCGCAGCAGCTCGAGCGAGCGGTCCCAGGCCTGGCTGCGCGACAGGCTGCGATGCACGGTGAGCGCCTCGATCAGCTGATCGCCGATCGTGAACACCGGCGTGAGCGAGGTGAGCGGGTCCTGGAAGACCATCGCCATGCCGTTGCCGCGGATCACCGACATCTGCTTGTCGGTCTTGCCGAGCAGCTCCTCGCCCTCGAACTGGATGGACCCGGTGACGCGCGCGTTCTCGTCGAGCAGGCCCATGATCGCCAGCGAGGTGACCGACTTGCCCGAGCCGGACTCGCCCACGATGCCGAGCGTCTTGCCGGCCTCGAGGTCGAACGAGACCCCGCGCACGGCGTCGACGCGGCCGGCCTCCGAGGCGAAGCTGACCTTGAGGTCACGGACGGAGAGTACGTTGCTCATGCACGGCCTCCCGCCGCAGAGGTGGGATCGAGGGCATCGCGCAGACCGTCGGCGACGAGCGCCATCGACACGGTCAGCAGGGTGAGGGCCAGGGCGGGGAAGTAGAACAGCCACGGTGCGCTGGTGACGCTGGCCGCCCCCTCGCCGATGAGCGAGCCGAGCGAGACGTCGGGGATCTTCACACCGAAGCCGATGAACGACAGGCCCGTCTCGGTCATCACCGCGGCCACCACGCCGAGGGTGAAGTTGATCACCAGCAGGGAGCCGACGTTCGGCAGCAGGTGCCGCAGCACCACGCGCATTCCAGGGACACCCATGTAGCGCGCGGCGTGCACGTACTCCCGCTCTCGCAGCGACAGCGCCATGGTCCAGATCACGCGAGCGGGGAAGAACCAGCCGGTGAAGATCAGCGCGAGGGAGATCACCCGCCAGTCGCCGCCCGCGTCGTTGGAGACCAGGGCGAGGATGAGGAAGGTCGGCACCACCATGAAGAAGTGGATGATGATGAGCGTCACCCGCTCGACGGTGCCGCCGAAGTAGGCCGCCGCGGTGCCGACGATCGCCGAGATCACCGTGACGCCGACGGAGACGACGAGGGCGATCATCAGCGAGCGCTGCAGGCCCACGAAGGTCTGCGTGAAGGTGTCGTTGCCCGAGGCGTTCGTGCCGAAGAAGTGCTCGGACGAGGGGCCCGTCGACAGATTCAGGAAGTCCATCTCGTTGACGTCCCAACGCGCGAACAGCGGCACGATGAGGGAGGCCAGGGCGAGCACGACGAAGACGACGATGCCGAACACCGCCGGCTTGTTGCGCATGAAGCGGCGCGTGTACAGCGTCCATTTCGACAGCTGCTTGGTGGGGATCCGCTCTGCCGTGGTGTCCGGTCCGACCGGCGGCTGGATCTCGGAGTCGATCATCTCGGTGGTCATGTCAGCTCACCCTCACTCGCGGGTCGAGGACCACGACCGCGATGTCGGCCAGCACGGCGCCGATCGCGGTCAGCACGGCGCCGAAGGCGGCGACGGCGACCACACCGTGCACATCGTTGCCGTTGATCGTGGTCAGGAAGTAGCGCCCCATGCCCTGCCAGGCGAAGATCGTCTCGGTCAGGATGGCGCCGGTGAAGATCGCGGGGATCGAGAACGCGACCTGCGTGGCCACGGGGATCAGCGATGTGCGCAGCGCGTGGCGCCGGATCGCCTGGGACTTGGTGAGCCCCTTGGCGCGTGCGGTGCGCACGTAGTCCGCGCTGATGTTGTCGAGCAGCAGCGAGCGCTGCAGGAAGTGCGTGCCCGCGTACCCGGTGACGACCAGGGCGATCGTGGGCAGGATGAGGTGCTGCAGCGCGTCGATGAGCACCGGGAAGAATCCGGTGACCCCCTCGCTGGACGACCCGGTGACGTAGAAGACGCGCGTGTCGACCCAGTTGTTGAAGTTGATCGCGAGGATCACCACGGCGAGGGCGGCGACGATGATGTTGATGTTCATCGTGATGATCGACACGGCCTGCCAGATGCGGTCGCCGAGCTTGTACTGGTGGGATGCCGTGTACACGCCGATCCAGATGCCCAGCACGGTCATGATGATGGTGGCCCCGAGCACCAGCTCGGCGCTGACCCACATGCGGTACCCGATCTCGTTGTTCACCGAGCCGCCCGTGGGGCTCACGCCCCAGTCCCAGCGCAGCAGGATGCCGGTGAGCCAGGTCCACCACCGCTCGATCAGCGGTGTGCTCTCGCTGAGGTTGCGGGGGCCGAGCAGACCTTCGATCTGCTCTGGGCTCAAAGGAGGCTTGCGCCCGACGTAGTTGCTTCGCGGATCGAGGAATGACCAGGCCAGGAAGTAGGTGACATTCGTCGCGACCACGATCATGAGCAGCCAGCCGAGTGTCCGGCGCACGAGATACTTGATCAAGGTGATGATTCTTTCTCTTCTACAGACGCACGCGGGATCTGCCGACGCTGCGCTGGGTCGCATGCAATTCAAACACATCGCCCCGGAGCCGGCGCCGGACAGCCACTGACGAGTGCCTGTGACGGAGTCCTGTCGCACGTGGCATCCGATCTCACGAACGGCCTCCGGGCAACTTCGCGAGACTATCACCGCGGAAGTGGAATGGGGGATTGCCGCGGCCGGAACGTAGACTTGGCGGAACCCTTTCAGACGCACTGAGGACCACATGTCACCCCGCGCTCTCACCCCGCTGTCGCCGGCCGCGACGCCCGCCACGCAGATCCGCAACTTCTGCATCATCGCCCACATCGATCATGGCAAGTCGACCCTCGCCGACCGGATGCTGCAGGTGACCGGATCGGTCGCCGAACGCGACATGCGCGCCCAGTACCTCGACCGCATGGACATCGAGCGCGAGCGCGGCATCACCATCAAGAGCCAGGCGGTGCGCATGCCGTGGGCCCTTCGACAGGCTCAGGGAGCCAATGAAGAGGTCTACGCGCTGAACATGATCGACACGCCCGGCCACGTCGACTTCACCTACGAGGTGTCGCGCTCCCTCGCCGCGTGCGAGGGCGCCGTCCTGCTGGTGGACGCCGCGCAGGGCATCGAGGCGCAGACTCTGGCCAACCTGTATCTCGCGCTCGAGAACGACCTCACGATCATCCCGGTGCTGAACAAGATCGATCTGCCCGCCGCTGATCCCGAGAAGTTCGCCAAGGAGCTCGCGGATCTCATCGGCGGCCGCCCCGAGGACGTGCTGCGCGTCTCGGGCAAGACCGGCGTGGGCGTCGAGGATCTCCTCGACCGCATTGTGCAGGAGATCCCCGCACCGACCGGGGACCCCGACGCGCCGGCGCGCGCGATGATCTTCGACTCCGTGTACGACTCCTATCGGGGCGTCGTGACGTACGTGCGCATGGTGGACGGTCAGCTCAACCCGCGCGAGCGCATCCAGATGATGTCGACCAAGGCCACGCACGACCTGCTCGAGATCGGCGTGTCCAGCCCCGAGCCGATCCCATCGAAGGGGCTCGGCGTCGGCGAGGTGGGCTACCTCATCACCGGGGTGAAGGACGTGCGCCAGTCGAAGGTCGGCGACACCATCACGACCGCGCGCGGACCGGCATCCGAGGCTCTCGCCGGCTACACCGACCCGAAGCCGATGGTGTTCTCGGGGATCTATCCGATCGACGGCAGCGACTACGCCGAGCTGCGCGAGGCCCTCGACAAGCTGAAGCTGTCGGACGCGTCGCTGCAGTACGAGCCCGAGACCTCGGTCGCGCTGGGCTTCGGCTTCCGCTGCGGCTTCCTGGGCCTGCTGCACCTGGAGATCATCACCGAGCGGCTCTCGCGGGAGTTCGGCCTCGATCTGATCACCACCGCGCCGAGCGTGATCTACGAGGTCCTCACCGACACGGGCGAGACGGTCGTGGTGACCAACCCCAGCGAGTACCCGGACGGACGCGTCGCGTCGGTGTCCGAGCCCATGGTCAAGGCGGCGATCCTGCTGCCCAAGGACTACGTGGGCACCGTGATGGAGCTGTGCCAGTCGCGCCGCGGTTCGCTGCTGGGCATGGAGTACTTCTCGGAGGAGCGGGTCGAGCTGCGCTACAGCATCCCGCTCGGCGAGATCGTCTTCGACTTCTTCGACCAGCTGAAGTCGCGCACGCAGGGCTACGCCTCGCTCGACTACGAGCCCACCGGCCAGCAGGAGGCCGACCTGGTCAAGGTCGACGTGCTGCTGCAGGGCGAGAAGGTCGACGCGTTCAGCTCGATCGTGCACCGCGACAAGGCCTACGCGTACGGCACGATGATGGCCGAGCGGCTGCGCAAGCTCATCCCGCGGCAGCAGTTCGAGGTGCCTATCCAGGCGGCCATCGGCGCGCGCATCATCGCCCGCGAGACCATCCGCGCGATCCGCAAGGACGTGCTCGCCAAGTGCTACGGCGGTGACATCAGCCGCAAGCGCAAGCTGCTCGAGAAGCAGAAGGAGGGCAAGAAGCGCATGAAGATGGTCGGCCGGGTCGAGGTGCCGCAGGAGGCGTTCATCGCCGCGCTCTCGGGCGATGTCGAGGGCAAGGAGAAGAAGTAGGCCGAGCCGGCTGCACGTCGCGTTCAGGCAGGTCGCTTAGGCTGGGAATCATGCGTCGCGGGACATTCCGAGAAGGCACGGTCGACTATGCCGCGGTCGGTGCGACCCATGCGCCCGACCTCATGCAGTACCCGCCAGAGCGCAGCATCCCGGCGGAGGACTCCTGGCGCATCGGCAGCGGCGAGGATCGCTTCCGCACCGCCGGTGAGGCGCTGCTGTCGTGGACCGCGCAGCGCGCGGCCGGACTCGAGCTGCGCGACGTGCGCCCCGCCGCCGGTTCTGCGTACACCGGCGTGAGCTTCGACGCCGAGGGCATCCCGATCGCCCCGAACCGCTCGCAGCTCGAGCAGCGCTTCGACGCCGAGGGGACGCCGTTCGTCGCGCCGGGGATGACGCTGAAGCTGCACGGGCGCGTGAAGGGCATGCGTGCGGATGCCGAGCTGCGCGTCATCTCGGTGACCGAGGAGCGCCGCCGGATCGGATTCGTGCTGGGCACCGTGGGTGGCTCGGTCGTCAGCGGCGAGGAGTCGTTCGACCTGGACTGGCGCGAGGACACCGACGAGGTGTGGTTCACCGTGCGCGCCTTCGACGCCCCGGTGTCGCTGCTGTACCGGCTGCCCGGCATGGTGCGCCGGCGCCGGCGCGAGCTCTTCGCGCTGTACCTGCGCGCCATCTCGCCGCTGTACGCGACGCCGCTCTGATGGCGGGAGCACTGCCTCTGGGTGACCCGGCTCCGGCCGACGGCCGCCTGCCGGCGGATCTGCCGGTGGATCCCGCCGTGCCGTTCTCGGCCTACCTGCACGTGCCGTTCTGCCGCGTGCGCTGCGGCTACTGCGACTTCAACACCTACACGGCCACCGAGCTGCGCGGCGCACGCCAGGACGAGTACGCGGACACGCTGATCCGCGAGATCGAGCTCGCCCGCGCTGTGCTCGGTGAGACCGGCGGCATCCGCCCGCTCGACACGGTGTTCTTCGGCGGGGGCACGCCGACGCTGCTGCCACCGGGCGACCTGGCCCGGATGCTCACCGCGGCGACGGCCGCGTTCGGCATCCGCGACGGTGCCGAGGTCACGGTCGAGGCGAATCCCGACACGGTCACGCCCGACGTGGTGCGCACGCTCGTCGGCGCCGGCGTCACCCGCCTGTCGATCGGGATGCAGTCGGCGGTGCCGCACGTGCTGGCCGCGCTGGACCGCACGCACCGGCCCGAGAACGTGCGCACCGCGGTAGAGGCGGCGCGCGCGGCGGGACTGGACGTGAGCGTCGACCTCATCTACGGCGCGCCGGGCGAGACTCTCGCGGACTGGGAGCGGTCGCTCGATGCCGCTCTCGCCCTGCAGCCCGACCACATCTCGGCGTACGCGCTGATCATCGAGGACGGCACGAAGCTCGCCCGGCAGATCCGTCGCGGCGACGTGCCCGCCCCCGACGACGACCTGCAGGCGGACATGTACGAGGCCGCCGACGCGCGGCTCGCCGCTGCCGGGTTCGAGTGGTACGAGGTGAGCAACTGGGCCCGTCCTTCGACGGCCCTTCGACAGGCTCAGGGACCCAGTCCTGTCGACCACCGCTCACGGCACAACATGGCCTACTGGCGCGGCTCGGACTGGTGGGGCTTCGGTCCCGGCGCGCACAGCCACGTCGCCGGACTGCGCTGGTGGAACGTCAAGCACCCCGCGGCGTACGCGCAGCGTCTCGCGAGCGGGGACTCGCCCGCTGCGGGACGCGAACGCCCGGATCCCGAGGCCCGAACACTCGAGCGGGTGCTGCTGCAGAGCCGGCTCGCGGAGGGGCTCGCCATCGCGGACATCGCCGCGCAGCGTCGTGCCCGCGTCGCGGAGCTGATCGGCGACGGACTGATCGACCCGCAGGCGGCGCTGCGCGAGCGCCGGGTGCGCCTCACCCTGCGCGGACGTCTGCTGGCGGATGCCGTGGTGCGCGCGCTCACGGATTGAACCCCGTCGGCGGTCAGCGCGCAGGTGACCCGGGGTAGGATTGGCACTCTGGGGGCCGGAGTGCCAATCCAGGTGCCGGGCGGAGTCGGTTCGAGTGTCAGCGGGAGGGATCATGGTCACAGAGCGAGGGCTGGAGGTCCTCCGTGCGATCGTGCAGGACTACGTCGCCACGCACGAGCCGGTCGGCAGCAGGTCCATCGTCGAGCGGCACGCCTTCGGGGTGTCCGCGGCGACCATCCGAAACGACATGGCCCAGCTCGAGGACGAGGAGCTCATCGTAGCCCCGCACACCTCCTCGGGGCGCGTGCCGACCGACAAGGGCTACCGCGTCTTCGTCAACCACCTCGCGCAGCTGCGTCCGCTCTCGGCACCGCAACGCACGGCGATCGAGTCGTTCCTCGCCGCGCCCAGCGACCTCGACGACCTCATGGCGCGCACGGTGCGCGTGCTGACCCAGCTGACCGGGCAGGTCGCGCTCGCGCAGTACCCCTCGTTCGCCCGGGCCGCGGTGACGCACGTCGAGCTCGTCGCGCTCGCGCCCACGCGAATCCTCGTCGTGCTGGTCACCGACGCCGGTGGCGTGTCGCAGCGCATCTCGCCGCTGCCGATGGAGGTCGACGACGCCGATGTCGCCGTGCTGCGCGCGCAGCTGGCCGCCCTCATCACCGGGCGCGCGGTCAGCGAGGCCGCCGAGCGGATCTCCGCCATCGCCGAACCCGAGCCGTCCGGACCCGTCGCGCATCTGCATCCGGCGATCTCCGCGCTGGCCGCGGTGATCGGCGAGGAGCTCGCCGAGTTCCGCCAGGAGCGGCTGGTCATGGCGGGAGCGGCGACCCTCGCGCGCCGCGAGCACGACTTCCGCGGCAGCATCCATCCGCTGCTCGAGGCGATCGAGGAGCAGGTGACCCTGCTGCGGCTGATGAGCGAGATGGTCACCGACGAGCAGGGCCTGGCCACCAGCATCGGCACCGAGAACGCGCCGTTCGGTCTCGGGGAGGCCTCGATCGTCGCGAGCACCTACGGGTCCGCGGGCGGTTCCGCACGCGTCGGCGTGATGGGCCCGACGCGCATGGACTATCCGAGCAACCTCGCCGCAGCACGGGCCGTGGCCCGCTACCTGTCGCGGATGCTCGAAGAGGACGAGGCCGCCCGCTGATGCGGTGGCCGGCACATATTCACGCACACGAAGAAAGGTGACCGTGGCGGATCACTACGAAGTCCTCGGGGTGTCGAGAGACGCCTCCCAGGACGAGATCAAGAAGGCCTACCGCAAGCTGGCGCGTCAGCTGCACCCGGACGTCAACCCGGGTGAGGATGCCGCGGAGAGGTTCAAGCTCGTGACGCACGCGTACGACGTGCTCAGCGACGAGGACTCCCGGCGCCGGTACGACATGGGCGGGGACCAGGCCGGCGGCTTCGGCGGGTTCGGCGGGTTCGGCGACATCTTCGAGACGTTCTTCGGAGCCGGCGGCGCCCGCTCCGCGCGTCCGCGCTCGCGTCGCGAGCGGGGCCAGGACGCGCTCGTGCGGGTCACCCTCGAGCTCGGCGACGTCGTCTTCGGCGTGCACCGCGACATCGAGGTCGACACGGCGGTGCTCTGCGAGACGTGCCAGGGCAGCTGCTGCCAGCCCGGCACCTCGCCGGTCACCTGCGACGTGTGCGGCGGCAGCGGCCACGTCCAGCGTCAAGTGCGCAGCCTGCTGGGCAACGTCGTCACCACGCAGCCGTGCGGCAGCTGCGAGGGATACGGCACCGTCATCCCCAACCCGTGCGGTTCGTGCGCGGGTCAGGGGCGGGTGCGCTCGCGCCGCACGGTGGCGCTGGACATCCCGGCCGGCGTCGAGACCGGCCTGCGACTGCAGCTGCCCGGCTCGGGCGAGGTGGGCCGCGCGGGCGGGCCGCACGGCGACCTGTACGTGGAGATCTCGGTCGCCCCGCACCCGGTGTTCAGCCGCGACGGCGACGACCTGCTCGCGACGCTCGAGGTATCGATGACGGATGCCATCCTCGGCACCACCACCACCATCGAGGGTCTGGACGGCGCGGTCGATCTCGAACTGCGCACCGGTGTGCAGTCCGGCGACGTGCTGACCATCGCCGGACGCGGGATCACCCCGCTGCGCGGGACCCAGCGCGGCGACCTGCGCGTGGGCGTGCAGGTGATCACGCCGACCCGGCTGGACGGTGCGCAGCGCAAGCTCATCGAGGACTTCGCGAAGCGCACCAAGGCGCCCGCGCCCAAGCTCGCGCAGTTCCAGCAGGGGCTGTTCTCGAAGCTGCGCGACCGCTTCCGCACCCACTGACGCGAACCGGTTCGCGTCGCCGCTGACTCACTGACCGACTCTCTCCCCAGCCGATCGGAGCACCATGGCCCTGCACTTCGTCGTCCCCGACTGCACTGACGCCGCCGTCGGCGACGTCATCCGCCTGACCGGCACCGAGGCGCACCACGCCTCGACCGTGCGGCGGGTGCGAGTGGGCGAGACCATCACGCTCGGCGACGGCTCGGGAGTCTGGCTGGAGGGCACCGCGCAGGATGTCACCGCCGCCCAGGTCAACGTGCGCATCACCGCGCGGCGCGTGCAGGCCGGGCCCGAGACGCGCATCGTCCTCGTGCAGGCGCTGGCGAAGGGCGACCGTGACGAGCTGGCCGTGCAGGCGGCATGCGAGCTGGGCGTGGACGAGATCGTGCCCTGGCAGGCCGCGCGCAGCGTCTCGCGCTGGTCGGGGCCGAAGGCCGAGAAGGGCCGGGCGCGCTGGACGAGCATCGTGCGCGAGGCCGCCAAGCAGGCGCACCGCGCGTGGGTGCCGACCGTGACCGAGGTGGTCAGCACGGCGCAGCTCGCCGAGCGAGCCGCCGACACCCGGATGCTGCTGCTGGACCCCTGGTGCGATGCGCCGCTCAGCGGCATCCGTCCGGACGGGCGCGACCTGCTGCTCGTCGTCGGACCCGAGGGCGGCATCGCCCCGGACGAGCTCGCTCTTCTCGAGGCGGCCGGCGCCGAGCGCGTCCGGCTCGGCGAGACGGTGCTGCGCACCTCTACCGCGGGGCCGGCGGCCATCGCGGTGCTCTCGGCCAACCTCGGTCGCTGGTGAATAGACTTGGGGACATGAGCGAACCGTCGATCTTCACCCGCATCCGCAACGGGGAGATCCCGGGCGAGATCCTCGCCGAGACCGACCGGGTCTTCGCGATCCGCGACATCCACCCGCAGGCGCCGCTGCACGTGCTTGTGATCCCAAAGACCGAGCAGTACCGCGACGTCACCGAGCTCGCCGCCGGCGACCCGGGCCTGATGGCAGAGATGGTGGACGTGGCCAAGCGGCTCGCGACCGAGCACGCCAACGGCGACTACCGGCTGATCTTCAACAACGGCGCCAGTGCCGCCCAGTCGGTCTTCCATGTGCACGCGCACGTGCTCGGCAACATCGAGGAGGGCAAGCTCGTTGGCTTCTGACACTGATTCAGCTTCCGACGCCGGTTCGCGCTCGGACGCCGGTTCGGCCTCCGACAGTGCGGCGCCGTCGTTCCCCGCGCAGCCCGAGCACGTCGAGCGACTGTTCGTGGACGGCATCGCGATGGTGCAGCTGCTGGGTCCGCACGACCGTCTGCTGCGGATGCTCGAGAAGCAGCATCCGGCTGTGCAGGTCATGGTCCGCGGCAACGAGATCAGCTTGGGCGGCGCGCGCGACGATGTGGCCGCGGCACGGCGCCTGGTCGAGGAGCTGATCGAGATGACCCGCTCCGGGCACGACCTCGGCCCGAGCGACGTGGAGCAGTCCGCGCGGATCCTTCGCCGTGACGAGGGCCCTCGGCCCAGCGAGGTGCTCGGCGAGGCGATCCTGTCCACGCGCGGCCGGGTGATCCGGCCGAAGACGCTCGGCCAGAAGGAGTACGTCGACGCCATCGAGGAGAACACCATCGTGTTCGGCATCGGCCCGGCCGGTACCGGCAAGACGTACCTCGCGATGGCGAAGGCCGTGCAAGCGCTGCAGCGCAAGGAGGTGCAGCGGATCATCCTCACCCGCCCTGCGGTCGAGGCGGGGGAGCGGCTGGGCTTCCTGCCCGGTTCGCTCACCGACAAGATCGACCCGTACCTGCGTCCGCTCTACGACGCACTGAACGAGATGATGGACCCCGAGGTGGTGCCGCGGCTGATGGCGACCGGCACCATCGAGGTCGCGCCGCTGGCCTACATGCGTGGGCGCACCCTGAACGACTCGTTCGTGGTGCTCGATGAGGCGCAGAACACCACGCCCGAGCAGATGAAGATGTTCCTGACCCGGCTGGGCTTCGGCACCAAGATGGTCGTGACCGGCGACATCACCCAGGTGGATCTGCCGCAGGGTGCGTCGGGTCTGCGACTGGTCACCCGGGTGCTCGGCGACATCGACGACATCCACTTCTCGCGACTGACCAGCGAGGACGTGGTGCGCCACTCGCTGGTCGGGCGCATCGTCGACGCGTACAGCGAGTACGACGAGCAGCGCACGGCCGCCCGCGTGGAGCGTGAGCAGGCGCACCAGTTCGCCAACCGTGCCGAGCGCCGCGGCGGGCAGCGTCCCGCACCCCGCGACCGGATGCCGAAACGAGGCCTGAAATGATCGAGATCAACAACGAATCGGCCATCGACGTCGACGAGACGGTGCTGCAGCGGCTGACCGACTTCAACCTCGCCCAGCTGCACGTGAGCCCGGATGCCGAGGTGGCGATCGTCCTGGTCGACGAGGGCGCGATGGAGTCGCTGCACGTGCAGTGGATGGACGAGCCCGGGCCGACCGACGTGCTCAGCTTCCCGATGGACGAGCTGCGTCCCGGCAGCCCGGATCACCCCACCCCGCCCGGGCTGCTCGGCGACATCGTGCTGTGCCCGCAGGTGGCCGAGTCGCAGGCGCAGACTGCCGGGCACTCCCTCATGGACGAGCTGATCCTGCTGACCACGCACGGGCTGCTGCACCTGCTCGGCTTCGATCACGCCGAGCCGGACGAGGAGCGTGAGATGTTCGGGCTG
Source organism: Microbacterium sp. USHLN186 (assembly GCF_037145155.1). Taxonomy (NCBI): domain Bacteria; kingdom Bacillati; phylum Actinomycetota; class Actinomycetes; order Micrococcales; family Microbacteriaceae; genus Microbacterium; species Microbacterium sp. USHLN186. The sequence goes on along the minus strand of NZ_JBBCYA010000004.1, from coordinate 8,008 downwards.
CAGAAGTCGCTGATCGAGGGCTTCGCGCGCGTCGAACGCCGTCGATGACCCCGGCGATACTGCTCGCGGCGGCCGTGCTGCTGGTCGCCTTCGGCGGCCTGATGGCCGCCGTCGATGCGGCCTTCTCGGTCAGCTCGAACTCCGATCTGGAGTCGATGGCGCAGGAGGGCCGCAATGCAGCCGCCCTGCGCCGCATCGCCGCCGACCCCGCCGCGTACGTCAACGCCGTCGCCTTCATGCGCGTGCTGGCCGAGACGACGGCCGCAGTGCTCGTCACCGTGGCGCTGGATGCGCTGCTGCCCAGCATCTGGTGGGCGATGCTCGCCGCGGCGGTGCTGATGACCGGCATCACCTTCGTGCTCGTCGGCGCGAGCCCGCGCTCGTTCGGGCGGATGCGCGCGACCTCGATGCTGCGCACCTGGGCGCCGGTCGTGCGCGCCGTGCGCATCCTGCTCGGTCCGCTCGCCCAGGCCCTGGTCGCCGCAGGTCAGCGGGTCACCCCCGGCGCCGGGCGCAGCAGCTTCGCCTCAGAGGAGCAGCTGCTGAGCATGGTCGACGAGGCCGCGTCGAACCTGCTCATCGAGGAGGACGACCGCGACCTCATCCACTCGGTGTTCGACTTCACCGACCAGTTCGTGCGGGCGGTCATGGTGCCGCGCACCGAGATGATGACCGTCGACGCGCAGGCCACGACGACCGAGGCCATGGAGCTGTTCCTGCGCACCGGCGTCTCGCGCATGCCCGTCGTCGACGACGAGGCCGACGACGTGGTCGGCGTGCTCTACCTCAAGGACCTCGTGCAGTTCGCCTACCGGGACGAGAGCTCCTGGCGCGGTGCGCCGGTGCGCCCGATCGCGCGCCCGGCGGTGTTCGTGCCGGAGTCGATGCGCGCCGAGACCCTGCTGCAGCAGATGAAGCGCGACGCCGTGCACGTGTGCATCGTCGTGGACGAGCACGGCGGCATCTCCGGCCTGGTCACCCTGGAGGATCTCATCGAGGAGCTGGTCGGCGAGATCGCGGACGAGTACGACCGCGGGCCGGCCGAGGTGGTCGAGCTGGCGGACGGCCGTTACCGGGTGAACTCCCGGCTCGGGCTCGAGGACGTCGGCGACCTGTTCGGCCTGGAGCTCGAGGACGAGGACGTCGAGTCGATCGGCGGCCTGCTGGCCAAGGAGCTCGGGCGGGTGCCGCAGCCGGGCGTGACGGTCACGGTCGGCGGGCTGGTGCTCACCGGCGGGGCGTCGCGGGGGCGGGGACGCGGCATCGCCACGGTGTTCGTCGAACGCGCACCGCTGCCCGACGACCAGCAGACCGATGAGGAAGGGCGACGAGATGACTGACCAGACCCGAAGTGGGTTCGTGACCTTCGTGGGCCGGCCGAACGTCGGCAAGTCGACGTTGACGAACGCCCTGGTGGGCGAGAAGATCGCCATCACCAGCGAGAAGCCGCAGACCACCCGGCGTGCGATCCGCGGCATCCTGAACCGGCCCGATGGTCAGCTCGTGATCGTCGACACCCCCGGCATCCACCGCCCGCGCACGCTGCTCGGAGAGCGTCTGAACGATCTCGTCGAGCAGGTGCTCGGCGATGTCGATGTGATCGGGTTCTGCGTGCCGGCGACCGAGAAGATCGGCCCCGGGGATCGTCGCATCGCCGCGTCGCTCGACGGATACCCGCGTGCGAAGAAGGTCGCCATCGTCACCAAGACCGACGTCGGCGACCGCGACGAGATCGTCGAGCGGCTGATGGAGGTCGACTCGCTGCGCGAGGACTGGGCCGCGGTGATCCCGCTGTCCGCCCTCACCCGCGATCAGCTGGACGTGCTCGCCGACGAGATGCTGCGGCTGATGCCCGAGGGGCCGCGGCTGTACGAGGAGGGGATCGTCACCGACGAGTCCGAGGAGGACCGCATCGCCGAGCTGATCCGCGAGGCGGCGCTGGAGGGGGTGCGCGACGAGCTGCCGCACTCGATCGCGGTCGTGGTCGACGAGGTCGCGCCGCGCGAGGACAGCGACCTCACCGACGTGCACGCCTCGATCGTCGTCGAGCGCGACAGCCAGAAGGCGATCATCATCGGGCGCCGAGGAGCGCGGCTGCGCGACGTGGGGGCCGCCGCGCGCGCCGGCATCGAGGAGCTGCTCGGCACACGGGTGTTCCTCAAGCTGCACGTGCGCGTGGCGAAGGAGTGGCAGCGCGATCCCAAGCAGCTCGGACGGCTGGGCTTCTGAGATGGCCCGGCGCTGGATCGCCCCGCAGGGGGGATCGCCCGACGGGTGGCGTCTCGAGGAGTACGACGTCCCGGCGCCGGATGCCGGTGAGCTGACGGTCCGAGTGCACGCGGCCGGCGTGAACCCGGCCGATGCCAAGCACGTCGCCTCGCCTCGCGCAGGAGTCGAGCTGCCCGCGCTGATCGGCTACGAGGTCTCCGGCGTCGTCACCGCGGTCGGACCGGACACCGAGATCGTGACCGGACCGGTCGCGATCGGCGATGAGGTGATCGCATTCCGCGTGAGCGGCGGCTACGCCAGCGAGCTCACGCTGCCCGCGCAGAAGGTGCTGCGAAAGCCCGCGACGCTCACCCACGCCGAGGCCGCGAACCTGCTGCTCGCCGGGACCACCGCCGCCGCCATGCTGCACGCGGTGGCCGCGCAGCCGGGGGACACGCTCCTGCTGCACGCCGCCTCCGGCGCGGTCGGGGTGAGCGTCCTCCAGCAGGCGGCGCTGCGCGGCATCCGGATCATCGGCACGGCCGGTCGCGCGCGCTTCGACGAGGTGCGCCGGTTCGGCGGCATCCCGGTCGAGTACGGCGACGGGATGCTGTCGCGCATCCGCACCGCGATGTCGGATGCCGGGATCACCGGGGTCGACGCCGCCCTCGACGCGGCCGGGACGGACGAGGCCACCCAGGCCTCGCTCGCCCTGGTGAGCGACCGCAGACGGATCGTCACGATCGTCGCGCCCCGCGCCGCCGCCGAGCACGGGTTCCAGGCCAGCGCCGGCTCCGATCCTGAGACGGCGCGCTACCGCGACGCGGCGCGGCTGCCGCTTGTGGAGGCCGCCGAGCGCGGCGAGCTGATCGTGCCGATGGCACGGGAGTACCCGCTGGCACAGGCGCCGGATGCGCTGCGCCTCCTGGCCGAGGGGCACCCGGGCGGCAAGCTCGCGCTGATCCCCTGATCGAGCCCGTACGCGCACAAGCGTGAGCATTGTGCCAAGCAGGGTGTTAGCATCGATGCATGCCTCTGGGCGGTCTGCTTCTTCTTAGCTGCCGCGACGAGTCCTGATCATCGGGCCTTCCTCGTCGCGGCGCTTGAGTTGGCCTGAGCACGTTTTCTGACGAAGAGAAGCAGCCCCATCATGAAGAACCACCAGAAGCCCTCCGCGATGCCGGTGCACAAGTACCGTCCGTTCCACGAGCAGATCCGCATCGAGCTCGAGGACCGCACCTGGCCGTCGAAGCGCATCACAGAAGCGCCGCGCTGGTGCGCGGTCGACCTGCGCGACGGCAACCAGGCCCTGATCGACCCGATGTCGCCCGAGCGCAAGCGCGTCATGTTCGAGCTGCTCGTGAGCATGGGCTACAAGGAGATCGAGGTCGGGTTCCCCTCGGCCAGCCAGACCGACTTCGACTTCGTGCGCCAGTTGATCGAAGAGGACCTCATCCCCGACGACGTCACCATCCAGGTGCTGACGCAGTGCCGTGAGCACCTCATCGAGCGCACCTACGAGGCCATCACCGGCGCCAAGCAGGCGATCGTGCACTTCTACAACTCCACGAGCGTGCTGCAGCGCGAGGTCGTCTTCCGCTCCGACCGCGAGGGCGTCAAGCAGATCGCCCTGGAGGGGGCGCGGCTGTGCCGCCGGTTCGAGAAGCGCATCCCCGACACGCAGGTGTACTACGAGTACTCGCCGGAGAGCTACACCGGCACCGAGCTGGAGTACGCCGTGGAGGTCTGCAACGCGGTGATCGAGGTGCTCGAGCCCACCCCTGACCGCAAGGTGATCATCAACCTGCCGGCGACGGTCGAGATGGCATCGCCCAACGTCTACGCGGACTCGATCGAGTGGATGAACCGCCACCTCGCGCACCGCGAGAACGTGATCCTGTCGCTGCACCCGCACAACGACCGCGGCACCGCGATCGCCGCCGCGGAGCTCGGCTACCTGGCGGGCGCTGACCGCATCGAGGGATGCCTGTTCGGCAACGGCGAGCGCACCGGCAACGTCGACCTCGTCGCGCTGGGCATCAACCTGTTCACGCAGGGCATCGACCCGCAGATCGACTTCAGTGACATCGATCAGGTCAAGCGGACCGTCGAGTACTGCAATCAGCTGCCGGTGCCCGAGCGCAGCCCGTGGGCCGGCGACCTGGTCTTCACCGCGTTCAGCGGGTCGCACCAGGACGCCATCAAGAAGGGCTTCGAGGCGATGGCCGCGAAGGCCGAGGAGCGGGGCGTCTCGGTGGACGAGATCGAGTGGGGTGTGCCCTACCTGCCGGTGGACCCGAAGGACCTCGGCCGCTCGTACGAGGCCGTCATCCGGGTGAACTCCCAGTCCGGCAAGGGCGGCGTGGCCTACCTGCTGAAGACGGATCACGCGCTCGACCTGCCGCGCAAGCTGCAGATCGAGTTCTCGGGTGTGGTGCAGGCGAAGACGGATGCCGAGGGCGGCGAGGTCACCAGCGAGCAGATCTGGTCGATCTTCACCGACGAGTACCTGCCCGCCGACGACCAGTCCGCCAAGTGGGGACGTTTCGAGCTGCTGGGCACGCAGACCCGCAGTGACATGTCGGGGGAGGTGTCGCTCGACATCGTGCTGCGCGACGGGGATGCCAGCGAGCCGGCATCCGGTCGCGGCAACGGGCCCATCGCGGCGTTCATCGAGATACTGCGCGACCGTGGCTTTGACATCTCGCTGTACGACTACGTCGAGCACACGCTCTCCACGGGCGGTGACGCGCAGGCGGCCGCCTATGTCGAGCTGCAGGTCGACGATCAGCGCCTGTGGGGCGTCGGCATCGACGGCGACATCTCGACGGCCTCGCTCAAGGCGATCGTGTCGTGCGTGAACCGGTCCATCCGCACCCGGGAGCGCGAGCTCGTCAGCGCCTGAGCACGCTTTGACAGGCTCAGCGGCCCAGGATTTGCACCGTCCTGGGTCCCTGAGCCTTCCTGGGTCCCTGAGCCTTCCTGGGTCCCTGAGCCTGTCGAAGGGTCACGACTCGATGATCGGGACCATCCCCGTCTCGGTGGCCACCTTGCGCCGGTACAGCCGGCGCTGCTCGGGCAGCGACACGTCGAAGAGCACCGCGAGCACCCGGATCACGGCGGTCACGATGATCCCGATCACCGCCGCCAGTGAGATCGCGACGCCGAACGCGTGCATCACGACGATCGCCGTGCAGCCCACTCCGGCGGCCACCGCGTAGAGCGATCCGACGTGCATGATCGCGACCGGCAGTCCCATCAGCGCATCGCGCAGCATGCTGCCGCCGACCGCAGCGCACACCCCGATGAACACCGCCGGCACCGGCGGGATGCCGAAGGCGATCGCCTTGCTGACTCCGAATGCCCCGAACATGCCGATGACGACCGCGTCGAGCACCACGATGAAGGTGTTGATGCGCTGGAAGACGCCGGCGAGCAGCATCCCGAACAGCGCCGCACCGCCCGCGGTGACGAGGTACCAGTCGCTCTGCAGCGTGGCCGGCGGCTGACCCATCATGAGGTCGCGGATGAGACCGCCACCCATGCCGATCATCACGCCGATGATCGCGACCCCGAGCCAGTCCAGCCGGCGCTGGCCCTGGAAGCCGGATGCGAACATCGCGCCCTGGATGCCGCCCAGGCCGACACCGAGCAGGTCCGCCCAGAGCGGGATGGTGAAGAGCGGTTCGGTCACCCGTCCATTCTCGCGTGCCCGGGGGATAATCGTCAGGTGCCCACGTATCGAGACGAAGCGGTGATCCTGCGCACCCACAAGCTGGGTGAAGCTGACCGGATCGTCACCATGCTGTCTCGGCGCAACGGCAAGATCCGCGCGGTCGCGAAGGGAGTGCGACGCACGTCGTCGAAGTTCGGCTCGCGCCTGGAGCCGTTCATGGTCGCCGATGTCCAGATGTACAAGGGCCGTTCGCTCGACATCGTGCAGCAGGCCGACTCCCTGGGGGCCTATGGCGCTGACATCGCCGTGGACTATGAGCGCTTCACGGCGGCCAGCGCGATGGTCGAGACGGCCGATCGGCTGAACGAGGCGGAGGCCACGGTCGAACAGTACTTTCTTCTGGTCGGCGGACTGCGTTCGCTGTCGCGCGGCGAGCATTCCGCCCGCAGCATCCTGGATTCCTATCTGCTGAGGGTGATGGCGCTCTCGGGGTGGGCGCCCGCTTTGGACCACTGCGCACGGTGCGGTGCGCCCGGCCCGCATGCGCACTTCGGCGCCCAGCTGGGCGGCTCGGTGTGCCCGGCGTGCGCACCGGCCGGCAGCCCCCGCATCCCCCCGTCGGCGCTGGCGCTGCTGCGCGCCCTGATGGCGGGCGACTGGCCGATGATCGATTCCGCCCCGGCGGGGGATCTGGCTGCGGCATCCGGCACCATCGCCGCCTATGCGCAGTGGCACCTCGAACGCGGCATCCGCTCGCTCGAGCACATCACCCGCCCGGCGACGGGCGCCCCGCCCCGCACTCTTCGAGAAGGAGCACGGTGACCCCGAAGCCGTACACGCACAAGGATGCCGTGCCGTTCCGCCCGCTGGACTGGACGGGTAAGACGCCGCCGGCCTTCCCCGCAGTCCCCGAGCACATCGCGATCGTGATGGATGGGAACGGACGCTGGGCGAACCGGCGGGGATTGAACCGGATCGAGGGGCACAAGGCCGGCGAGGAGGTCCTGCTCGACGTCGTCGCGGGCGCGATCCAGGCCGGGGTGAAGCACCTGTCGGTGTACGCGTTCTCGACAGAGAACTGGGCGCGCTCGCCCGAGGAGGTGCGCTTCCTCATGGGCTACAACCGCGACGTGCTGCACCGCCGACGCGACCAGCTCAACGAGTGGGGTGTGCGCGTGCGGTGGGCGGGGCGCAAGCCGCGGCTCTGGGGCTCGGTCATCAAGGAGCTGCAGTTCGCCGAGCAGCTCACGAAGGACAACGACGTGCTCACGCTCACGATGTGCGTGAACTACGGCGGTCGGGTCGAGCTGGTCGACGCCATGCGCGCGATGGCCGAGGAGGTCAAGGCCGGGCGGATGCGACCCAGTGCCATCACCGAGAAGCAGATCCGCCGGTACCTGTACGTGCCGGACATGCCTGATGTCGACCTGTTCCTGCGCAGCTCAGGGGAGCAGCGCACCTCCAACTTCCTGCTCTGGCAGTCCGCGTACGCCGAGATGGTCTTCCTCGACACGCTGTGGCCGGACTTCTCGCGCGAGGAGCTGTGGAGCGCCATCGGGATCTACCTCGCGCGCGATCGCCGCTTCGGCGGTGCGGTGAACACCCCCGGCGCTTCATCCTCCTGACGGCTCAGCCGCCGTCGATCTCCCAGGGTGGTGTTTCGCCGTGCTTAGCTGGTGGTGGTGGGCTGGGGGTGAACATGACGCGTCGTGGGGGTCGGTCGTGGTGGGTGCGTCCGGTGGGGCTGGTCCATTCGAGGGTCCAGTCCGGCAACTGCCGGGCGCTCCACCGATGCTGATCAGGGACATCGGGGTGCTTGAGCGCGTGGTGGGCGGGGCAGAGGTGGGCGAGGTTGTCGATACAGGTCGGGCCGCCGAGGGCCCAGTCGAGCGTGTGGTCGCTCTCGCAGCGATGGATGGGCATGCGGCAGCCGGGGAAGCGGCAGTGCTGATCGCGGGCGCGCAGGAAGCGGCGCATGGGTTCGGTGGGGGTGTAGGTGTCGGTGTGGGTGAGCAGGCCGGTGGGGTCGAGGAAGAGGCGGGTCCAGCCGGTGGTGTGTCCGGCGAGGGTGCGGGCGGTGTCGGGGTGCATGGTGGCGTGTGCGTCGAGTTGGGCGGGGTTATC
>NZ_JBBCYA010000003.1:0-392762 GCF_037145155.1 Microbacterium sp. USHLN186 | reverse complement strand
GGGGGCTCCCCCCCCCCCGGGCGGGGGGCTTCGCGCGCGGGGGGGGGGCCCGCCCCCCCCCCCCCCCCCCCCCCCGCCCCCCGTCCGCGGGCCGCCCCATGCTTTGCCCCCCCCCCCCCTTCCGGCGTCAGCTGGTCAGGCGGGGGTCACGACGGCTGCCAGCACGTCGTGAAGCTCCTTCGCCTCAGCGTCGTTCACGGACACGACCAGTCGGCCGCCTCCCTCGAGCGGAACCCGCACGATGATGAGTCGCCCCTCCTTCACGGCCTCCATCGGTCCGTCGCCGGTCCTCGGCTTCATCGCTGCCATCGTGGCACCCTTTCCCTCGGTGGTATGCGTCAAGTTTATCGGTAGGCCCACACGATCGTGTTACGCGCGTCACATACCGGTCAGGGAACCTGCCAATATGTGTGCGCCAGCCCGTACATCTGGTGGATCCAAAGGCCCTGCAGCAGCACGCTCACGAGCAGCACACCCCAGCGGTAGGTGCGGGAGCGGGGCACCGCGAGCGCCCCGACCAGCGGCGTCAGCGGGAACAGCAGCCGGAACGTGCTCGACTGCGGGAAGAACACCGCCAGCAGGTACAGCACGTAGCTCGCGCTCCACAGCCGCATGTCGGCGCCCAGCGCCCGCACCGCGCGCGAGCGCAGCAGCAGCGACACGGCAGCCGCGACGAGCAGGGCCAGCAGCAGCCAGCCGGCTCCCTCGGTGAGGCCCCAGCGCCCGGCCCAGAAGCCGGCCCCGCGCACGAAGCCCTCGAACGGCACGAAGGCCGCAGCCTCGTCGGCCAGCCAGTTGCGCCGCCACGAGAGCTCGGTCTTCAGATACGCGCCGGGGTCTCCGGTGACCACCGCCGCGATCACCTGCCAGGCGAATCCGACCGCCGTCGCCAGTGCACCCAGCGCCACGATGTGCACTGCCTCACGCCCGTGGAGCGGCTCGGCGTCGCGGCGCCACCAGCGGGCGATGCCGTGCAGCCCGAGGAACAGCGCGAAGGCGAGCACCCCGGGCCGCGTGAAGCCCATCACGGGGATGATCGCGTACAGCAGCACGTAACGGCGCCGAGCGACGAGATCGAGGGCGACGAGCAGCAGCAGCACGAAGAGACTCTCTGCGTAGCCGACCTGGAAAAGCGCGGCGAGCGGCCCGAAGGCGAAGAAGGCGACGGCCCACAGTGCCGCGCTCGTGCCGATCCGGGCGCGCAGCAGGCGGTGCAGCGACACGCAGGCCCCGAACCCGGCGACCAGCGACACGAGCAGCGCTCCCCGTCCCCACTCCCCGAATCCGACGGCATTCGCCAGATACGCGTACACGGGCATGAACGCCCAGGCGTTCTCGCTGACCTGGCCGCTCGCGTCGACGGGGAGCACCGACGGGTATCCGAACACAGCGACGGTCCAGTACCACTGACCGTCCCAGCCGACCACGTAGTCCGCGAGGTCGGGGTGCGCGCCGAAGCGCGAGAGCGGGCTCGACTGGCTGGCGGCGAGCGCGAGCAGTCCGGTCGTGACCAGGCGACCCAGCGCGTAGATGACCGCGATCCGCCCGAGCACGGGCGTGCGCGTCCAGCGGCGCAGCCCTCGCGTCAGGAGCGGCTGAGCCACGCGCGCAGCCCGCGTTCGACCTGTTCGATCTGCGTTACGGGCACCCGCTCGTCGTCGTGGTGCGCGAGATGCGGGTCACCGGGGCCGTAGTTGACCGCGGGCACTCCCATCGCCGAGAAGCGCGCGACGTCGGTCCAGCCGTACTTCGCGTGCGCCTCCCCGCCGACCGCCTCCAGGAACCGCTGCGCGATGGGCGCGTCCAGGCCCGGGCGAGCACCGGCGGCGGCATCCGTGATCTCCACCTCGAACCCGGCGAACGCCGCCCGCACATGCGCCTCGGCCTCGTCTACGCTGCGGCTCGGCGCGAACCGGTAGTTGACCTCGACCTCACACAGGTCGGGGATGACGTTGCCCGCGACACCGCCGCGGATGCTCACCGCGTTCAACCCCTCCCGGTACGCCAGGCCCTCCACCTTCACCTCACGCGCGCGGTACTCGGCGAGGCGGGCGAGGATGGGTGCGGCGCCGTGGATGGCGTTCTCGCCGATCCACGACCGGGCGCTGTGCGCGCGGACGCCGTGCACGCGCACCACCGCGCGCAGGGTTCCGTTGCATCCGCCCTCGACGCGTCCGTCCGACGGCTCGCCGAGGATGGCGAAGTCCGCCTCGAACAGCTCGGGGTGGGCTTCGGCGAGCAGGAACAGACCGTTCTGCGACGCGTCCACCTCTTCGTTGTCGTACCACATCCAGGTGATGTCGACCGCCGGGTCGGTAAGCTCCGCAGCGAGCTTGAGCTGCACCGCGACGCCGGCTTTCATGTCCACCGTGCCGCGACCCCACAGATACGCGACCCCCTCCGCCTCGATGTCACGGGTCGGCACGTTGTCGTTGATCGGGACGGTGTCGATGTGCCCGGCGATGACCACCCGCTGCGACCTGCCGAGCCGCGTCTGCGCGACGATGGTGTTCCCGTGGCGCAGCACCTCGAGGTGCGCGCAGCCGCGCACCGCCGCCTCGATCTCGTCAGCGAGGGCGGCCTCGCCACCCGAGACGCTGGGGATGTTGCAGATCGTTCGGGTGATGTCGAGGGCGGATGCCGTCAGATCGAGCGCCATGCGCCCAGCCTAGCCAGCAGCGGCGTCACACACGCGCGCAGGAGCCGCCGGGCGACGTAGCGTGGACGGATGAGCACAGCGCGAACGGCATGGGGCATCGGACTGAGCACGATCGCATCGGACGGCACGGTGCTCGACGCGTGGTACCCCGAGATCGGTCTCGGCGAGCAGGCGGCGGATGCCGAGAGCGCGCAGGCCACCTGGCGCCGCTTCGCGGAAGCCGACGAGCGTCGGGCGGTGACGGTCGAGACGGTGCAGCTCGAGGTGGATCTCGACGCGCCCGTGACATCGACCGCGGACGCGTATCTGCGCCTGCAGGCGCTGTCGCGTCTGCTGGTGCGCCCCAACGAGCTGAATCTGGACGGCATCTTCGCGCACCTGCCGAATGCGGCCTGGACGAACGCCGGCCCAATGCTGCCGGCGGATGCCGCCCGCCTGCGGCCCGTGCTGCAGCGCCACGGCATCCAGGTGCAGGGGCTGGACAAGTTCCCCCGTCTGACCGACTACGTGCAGCCGGAGGGCGTGCGCATCGCCGACGCGGCGCGCGTGCGCCTGGGCGCGCACCTCTCCCCCGGCACCACGGTGATGCACGAGGGCTTCGTCAATTTCAACGCCGGAACCCTCGGTGCCGCCATGATCGAGGGCCGCATCTCGCAGGGCGTCGTGGTGGGCGCGGACAGCGACATCGGCGGCGGCGCGTCGATCATGGGCACCCTCTCCGGCGGCGGCGCGCACCGCGTGTCGATCGGCGCGCGGAGCCTGCTGGGCGCGAACGCGGGGATCGGGATCTCCCTCGGCGACGACTGCGTGGTCGAGGCCGGCCTGTACGTCACTGCCGGCACCAAGGTCTCGCTCGTCGATGCCGCGCCGCGCCCCGAGGGCGGCCCGGTCGTCGTGAAGGCCGCCGAGCTGTCGGGGCGGGACCGCCTGCTGTTCCGCCGCAACTCGCTCAGCGGGCGGGTCGAAGCCGTCTCGCGCAGCGGCAGCGGCGTGACGCTCAACGACGCCCTGCACGCCTGAACTGAACGCTCGCACAGGCCCACGGGGCGCGGTGCTGTTAGTGTTGAGGTGACGCCCCTCGCAGAAGCGAGACGTCTGCGTCGTCGATACCCTTCCGCACCGGCATCCTTCACAGCATCCGGTCCGGCCCCTCGAGCGGCGAAACGATGCGCGATCCCGCGCCGTCGCCCATTCCGCAGCCCTGCTGCGCCATCCTGGAGACACCCCTATGCCTTCCTTCCTCGATCTCGGCGTGCCCGCCGCGCTGGCCGATGTTCTGGCCGCCGACGGCAAGACCGAGCCGTTCGCCATCCAGCGCGACACACTGCCCGACTCCCTCGCCGGCCGCGACCTGCTGGGCCGCGGGCGCACCGGCAGCGGCAAGACCATCGCCTTCTCACTGCCGCTCGTCGCGCGACTGGCTGCATCCGGCGCGACCACCAGGGCAGGACGCCCGCGCGGACTCGTGCTGGCGCCGACGCGCGAGCTCGCCACCCAGATTGCCGCGACCCTCGCGCCGCTCGCCGCGGCCGTGGGCCTGCGAGTGGCCACGGTGTTCGGCGGGGTCAGCCAGCGCCCGCAGGAGCAGGCGCTGCGCAGCGGCGTCGACATCGTCGTCGCCTGCCCCGGCCGGCTCGAAGACCTCATGAAGCAGGGCGTCGTGTCGCTCGCCGCGGTCGAGGTCGCCGTGCTGGACGAGGCCGACCACATGGCCGACCTCGGCTTCCTGCCCGGCGTGACCCGCATCCTCGCCGCGACCCCGCCGCGCGGGCAGCGGCTGCTGTTCAGCGCCACGCTGGACCGCGGCATCGACGCGCTCGCGAAGCGCTTCCTGCACGAGCCGGTGAGCCACGAGGTCGACGAGGCCAGCGTTCCGGTCGGCGAGATGACCCACCGCGTGCTGATGGCGGCGGATGCCGACGCGAAGAAGAAGCTGGTCGAGGACCTCGCATCGGGCGTCGGCCGTCGCATCCTGTTCACGCGCACCAAGCACCACGCCAAGAAGCTCGCCAAGCAGCTGACCTCGTCCGGCATCCCCTCGGTTGACCTGCACGGCAACCTCGGCCAGAACGCACGCGAGCGCAACCTCGCCGCGTTCAGCGCCGACCCGTCCGACGGTGGCGTGCGGGTGCTGGTCGCGACCGACGTCGCCGCCCGCGGCGTGCACGTCGACGACGTCGAGCTGGTCGTGCACGTCGACCCGCCCGTCGAGCACAAGGCATACCTGCACCGCTCCGGGCGCACCGCGCGCGCCGGTGCCGCCGGCACGGTGGTCACCCTGGCCCTGCCCGAGCAGCGTCGCGACGTGAAGGACATCCTCCGCAAGGCGCAGATCACCGTGGGCATCGAGGACGTCACCCCGGCGATCGTGGCAGAGCTGGTCGGCGATCGCGCAGCGAAGGTCAAGCCGGCGCCCGTCGTGCAGCAGCAGCAGAGCAAGCCGAAGGCGAAGTCCGCGCAGCAGTCCGGCGAGCAGGCCGGCGGACGCGGCCGATCCGGCCGCCGTCGCTCCGGACGCTCCGGTGACACCGCGCAGCGCACGGACGTCAGCCGGGAGCGCGCACGCTCGCACGGCCAGAGCAGCCAGACGCGGTACTCCACGCAGACCGGGTCACCGGCCGGTCAGCAGCGCCAGGCCGACCACAGCGCCGCACGTCCGGCGTCGAACGGCCAGCAGCACGGTGCGGGGCGGGCGCGCGCCGGCGCACGCCGCGCCAGCCGCCCGCAGGGCCGCTGACCCTCCGCCGACACGCGGAACGGCCCGGCATCCGAGAAGGATGCCGGGCCGTTCCCGTCTGGGATGCCGCGGCTCAGCGCGTCGGGAACGCGCGCTCGGGCGAGCCGACGTACAGCTGCTGCGGGCGACCGATCTTCGTCTGCGGGTCGAGGTTCAGCTCGCGCCACTGCGCGAGCCAGCCCGGCAGACGACCGATCGCGAACAGCACGGTGAACATGCGGGTCGGGAAGCCCATCGCCTTGTAGATCACGCCGGTGTAGAAGTCGACGTTCGGGTAGAGGCGGCGCTCCTTGAAGTAGTCGTCGGCGAGCGCGATCTCCTCGAGCTCCTTCGCGAGATCCAGCAGCGGGTCGGTCACGCCCAGTTCGGCGAGCACCTCGTCCGCGGCCTCCTTGACGAGCTTCGCGCGCGGGTCGTAGTTCTTGTAGACGCGGTGTCCGAAGCCCATCAGCTTCACGCCCGCCTCCTTGTTCTTCACGCGCTCGACGAAGCGCTGCACGCTCTGGCCCGATTCGCGGATCTGCCCCAGCATGGTAAGCACCGCCTCGTTCGCCCCGCCGTGCAGTGGGCCGGAGAGCGCCTGGATGCCGGCCGAGATCGACGCGAACTGGTTCGCGCCGGTCGAGCCGACCAGGCGCACCGTCGAGGTGGACGCGTTCTGCTCGTGGTCCTCGTGCAGGATCAGCAGCAGCTCGAGCGCCTTCGACATGACCGGGTTGACCTCGTACGGCTCGCTGTGCACGCCGAAGTTCAACTTGAGGAAGTTGTCGACGAAGCTCAGCGAGTTGTCCGGATACAGGAACGCCTGGCCGACGCTCTTCTTGTGCGCGTAGGCGGCGATGACCGGAAGCTTGGCGAGCATGCGCACCATGTTGAGCTCGACGTGCTCGGGGTTGTGCGGGTCGGTCTGGCCCTCGTAGTACGTCGACAGCGCGGCGACGGCCGACGACAGCACCGACATCGGGTGCGCGGTGTGCGGCAGGGCGGAGAAGAAGTGCTTGAGATCTTCGTGCAGCAGAGTGTGGCGGCGGATCTTCTCGTCGAACTCAGCCAGCTCGACGGCGGTGGGCAGCTCGCCGTAGATCAGCAGCCACGCGACCTCGAGGTAGCTGCAGTTCTTCGCGATCTGCTCGATCGGGTATCCGCGGTAGCGCAGGATGCCCTTGTCGCCGTCGATGAAAGTGACCGCCGACTTGGTCGACGCCGTGTTGACGAAGCCGTAGTCCAGCCCGGTGTAGCCGGTCTGTCGCGTCAGGGTCGAGAAGTCGATGCTGTCGGTGCCGGTCGTGCCGCGGACCACGGGGAACTCCGCCGTGGTGCCGCCGATCGAAAGAGTCGCCTTCTCGGACTGAGCTTCGCTCACGCCAACCTCCTGCTGCGTTCGTCTCGTCGTGGGCGATGTCCGACGCACGCAGCGCCGAGCCGTCTGCGACTCCATCGCCACTACAGCCTAGTCGCGCACTCGGCCTACTGTGACATCCGCCAAGAGATCACCGCTCCGACCGCATGCCAGCCACAAGACGGTCGATCAGGGGCGCGGGGCCACCAGCCGCGCGGCGGCCTGCTGCACGCGCTCGAGCGGGGCGGTGAGAGACAGACGCACATGCTGCGCGGAGTGGTCGCCGTAGAAGTGACCCGGGCCGGCGAGGATGCCGAGCGACGCGAGCCGCCCCATCGAGTCCCACGCGTCGCGTCCCTCGGTCGCCCAGAGGTAGAGTCCCGCGTGCGACCCGTCGATGCGGAACCCGGCGCGCTCGAGCGCCGGCAGCAGCACCTCGCGACGCGCGCGGTAGAGCTGCTTCTGGGCTGCGACGTGCTCGTCATCGCGTAGCGCGACAGCCATCGCGTGCTGCACGGGTGCGGGCGGCATGAGACCGAGATGCTTGCGCGCGGCGAGCACGTCGCCGACCAGGTGCGCGCACCCTGCGATGAACGCCGCACGGTATCCGGCCAGGTTCGACTGCTTGCTCAGCGAGTACACGCTCAGCAGCCCGGAGCGGCTGCCTCCGGTGACCCGCGGGTCGAGGACCGAGGGGATGATCTCGTGCGCCCAGGGTCCGTCCCAGCCCAGTTCGGCGTAGCACTCGTCACTGGCGAGCACCGCACCGATCTCGCGCGCGCGGCGCACGGCGGCACGCAGCTCGTCGACGCTCCAGGTGCGCCCGTCAGGATTGCCGGGGGTGTTTATCCAGATGAGCTTGGTGCCCTCCGGCCACTCCGCGGGATCGTCAGCCGCCAGAGCCCGCGCGCCCACGACGGCCGCGCCCACCGCGTAGGTGGGATAGGCGACGCGCGGGTGCACGACGAGATCGCCGGGCCCGAGGCCGAGCAGCAGCGGCAGCAGCGCGACGAGCTCCTTGGAGCCGATCGTCGGCATCACGTTCGCCGGGGTCAGGTCGGGCACGCCGCGACGACGCGCGTACCAGTCGACGATCGCGTCGCGCACATCCGCGGTGCCGACGGTCTGCGGGTAGGCGTGGGCGTCGGTCGCCTCGGCGAGCGCCCGGCGGATCACCTCGGGCGTCGAGTCGACCGGCGAGCCGATGGAGAGATCGACGAGCCCGTCCGGATGCCGGGCGGCGCGCTCACGGTACGGAGCGACCGTGTCCCACGGGTAGTCCGCGAGGTCCCGGACTCCCACTCACTGCCCCTGTGGCGGCAGCGCAGCGACGATGGGGTGGTCGAAGTCGTACACGCCGACTTTGGAGGCGCCGCCGGGAGAGCCGATCTCGTCGAAGAACTCGACGTTCGCCTTGTAGTAGTCGGCCCACTCCTCGGGAAGGTCGTCCTCGTAGTAGATCGCCTCGACGGGGCAGACGGGCTCGCAGGCGCCGCAGTCCACGCATTCGTCCGGATGGATGTACAGCATCCGCTCGCCTTCGTAGATGCAGTCCACGGGGCACTCGTCGATGCAGGCGCGGTCCTTGACATCGACGCAGGGAAGAGCGATCACGTACGTCACGTGTTCAGTCTACGACCCCTCGGCGACGCTCGTCCGGCGCACCGGATGACAGCGCGCGCAGCCGCGACAGGTCAGGCCATGCGACGACCAGCACCACGATGCCGGCGAGCACGTACATCCACACGTTGCCGAGCACTGTGTTGGGCACGATGATCGAGCCGCCGGGGCCGCGCTGCGAGATCGTCAGCAGCAGTGCCATCATGCCGAGGCCGGCGGCGAGGGCTGCCCAGCGATCGCCGGTCAGCGTGCGCAGCGCGATGAGCAGCGCCGCACAGGCCACTGCACCGAGGATCATGCCCAGCGGCACCGGGCCGAGGGTGAAGCTGTGCGCGATGGTGGCCGCGACGCCGTAGACCGCCCCGACGAGAGCGGCGGCCAGCCAGGAGAGGCCTCGGGAGAGCATTCTGCGCACGCAGTCAGCCTAATGCGCGCTCACACCGCCACGGCGGCGTGCGGCCTCAGCCCGCCCATCCGAGCAGCCGCAGCAGCGCCGCGACCGCCGCGGCGGCGAACACCACAACGAGGAACGATTGGCGCAGCCACAGCAGACCCGCCGCGACGAGCACCGCGGGCAGCCGCGCGTCGACCAGTACCGCCTGCCCGGCGCCGAGGGACTGCACAGCGACCAGGGCACCGAGCAGCGCCACGGTGAGCAGATCCGAGATGCGGGCAGGTCGAGGCGCCTCGAGCAGCCGCGCGGGTACCAGATAGCCGATCATCTTCATGGCCGTGCAGATGCACGCCGCCAGCAGCACGGCACTCCACACGCTCATACCCGCTCCCCCACGCCGACGTGCCGGCTCGCGGTGCCGGCACCGGCGGCATCGGCGCGCCCCAGCCAGTTGAACCAGCCGACCACAACCGCGACCAGGGCGGCGACGAGCACGGGAAGCCCGGGCATCAGCACCGGTGTCAGCCCTGCGGCGACGACGGCCGCCGCCACTCCGACCGCGATCGCCTGCCGCTGCCGCAGACGCGGCCACAGCAGGGCGAGGAATGCGGCCGCCGCCGCGGCATCCAGTCCCCACGCCTTCGGGTCCCCCAGCACGTCGCCGAGCAGGGCGCCGGCGAGCGTCATCAGGTTCCAGCCCATGAAGACGCCGAGACCGGTCACCCAGAACCCGCGTCGCGCGTGCCGAGGCTCGCTCTGCGAGAGCGCCACGGCGGTGGATTCGTCGATCGTCACGTGGGCGGCGGCGGTGCGACGCCAGAAGCCGGCGCCGATCAACGACGACATCCGCATGCCGTACGCCGCGTTGCGCACCCCGAGCAGCGCGGCGGAGGCCACCGCCGACGGCAGAGCGGCAGCGCCGCCCGCGCCGAGCACGCCGATGAAGGCGAACTGCGATCCTCCGGTGAACATGAGCAGGCTGAGCACGCAGGTCTGCCAGACGTCCAGACCGGATGCCACCGCGAGCGCCCCGAATGAGACGCCGTACGCGCTCGTGGCCAGCGCGACGCCCAACCCCTCGCGCCACACCTCCGCGGCGGCGCGCTGCTCTTCTGTTCGCTCTGTTGAACGCATGATCATGATTCTGAACAGTCTTCATCATTCAGTCAAATCGAACGGTCGTTTGACATACTGAACGCATGGATCTGCGTGAACGTCTCGCCCGCTCCCTGCGTCGCGAGCGCGAGGCCGCCGCGCTGTCGGTCTCGGAGCTCGCACGCCGCGCCGGCGTGTCGAAGGCCACGATCTCCCAGCTGGAGAGCGGTTCTGGCAACCCCAGCGTGGAGACGCTGTGGGCGATCGGCGACGCTCTCGGCGTGCCGTTCGCCACCTTGGTCGAGGAGCGCGCGCCCGCGGCGCGGCTCATCCGGCTCGGCGAGCACACCGGAGTGCCCTCCGCCGCGAGCCCGTACGCCGCCACACTGCTCTCGGCGGCGGCGCCGGGCACGCGGCGCGACATCTACCTCATCCAGGCCGAGCCGGGTGAACCGCGCCGGTCCGTGCCGCACCGCAGCGGCACCACCGAACACGTCGTGCTGGTGAGCGGTCGAGCGCTGGTCGGTCCTGACGACGACCCGCAGCTGCTGCACCCCGGCGACTACCTGTCGTACGCCGGTGACGCCCCGCACGTGTTCGAAGCGCGGATGCCGGGCACCAGCGCCGTGCTCATCTCAGAGCTGCGCTGAACCGGCATCCGGCGCGTTTCGACCGATCAGTACCAGTTGACGGCCTGCGAGTGCCCCCACGCCGCGCACGGCGACCCGTAGGCGCGGTCGATGTAGCCGAGGCCCCACGCGATCTGGGTGGCGGCGTTGGTGCGCCAGTCGGCGCCCGCAGTGGCCATCTTGTCTCCTGGGAGCGCCTGCGGGATGCCGGTCGCTCCGCCGTCGTTGTTGTACGCCTGGTAGTTCCAGCCGGACTCCTTGGTCCACAGCTGCGCCAGGCAGGAGAACTCGCCCTCGCCCCAGCCGTAGCGCTCGGCCGCCATCTGCCGGGCGGTCTGCTTGGCCCCCTCAGGCGTGTTGACCGCGGCCAGCGCCTCCGCGGCCCGGCGCTTCTGCTCCTCGGCCTTCTTCGCGGCCTCCTCGGCGGCGATGCGCTCCTGCTCGGCCTTGACGCGAGCGGCCTCGGCCTCCTTCGCGGCGGTGAGGTCGTCCTGCAGGTCCGCGGTGCGCGACTGCACGATCACGGTGCCGAGGATCACGTCGGCGGTGCGATCGGCGACCTCCTCCGCGCTGAGCTCGTCGGCGTGCGCGAGGACACGGACGCTCTTCTTCAGATCAGCGAGGTCGACGCTGCTCGTCTCGGCGGGGAGCGGGACGTCCGTCTCGGCGACGACATGATTGAGGGCCTGCGCGTTCACGAGCGCGATCTCGCCGCTGTGGGTGGCGTCCGCCGCCTGCTGCAGGGCCTGCTCGGAGGGGACCGCACCGAGGGCGGCGGGCGCGAAGACGACGCCGCCGGCGGCCGACGCGGCGAGCACTGCGCCGATCGCGACGCCGAGGAACGGACGGCGCATGCGTGTGTGTGCGGTTGCCACAGCGGCGAGACGCTGGGACGCACGGGTATTACGGGTATGAAGCATGGGATTCGACTTTCGGGTGGTCGACCGCCCGGACCCTCTGCGGGGCTCGCTCATCGGGAGCGCGGTGTCCCGGGCACGAGAATCAAGCCTGAACCCGCCACCTGGGCGAAAGCCCGCACCCACCTGGATGTGAGGTGGTCACCCGCCGGGAAAACCGCTGCTGTGCACTCGGGAAGATGTGTTATGCGTTCGTTATCTTCGTCACCTGCGTCCGAAAGGGACCCCGACACGAACGAGGACCCCGGCGGCACCGGGATCCTCGTTCGATTCGGCCTGCGATCGTCGCTGTCGGACGCGGCCCGTGCTCAGCTCAGACGTTGGCGTCCTGGCGCTTGAGTCGCGACGCCTCCCGGCCGCGGGTGGTCTGGTCGAGGATCACCTTGCGGATGCGCACCGCCTCGGGCGTGACCTCGACGCACTCGTCCTCGCGCGCGAACTCGAGCGACTCCTCGAGCGAGAGGATGCGCGGCGGCGTCATCGACTCGAAGGTGTCGGCCGTGGAGGAGCGCATGTTGGTGAGCTTCTTCTCCTTGGTGATGTTGACGTCCATGTCGTCGGCGCGCGAGTTCTCGCCGATGACCATGCCCTCGTAGACCTCTTCGGTCGGCTTCACGAAGAACGACATGCGCTCCTGCAGGGCGATCATCGCGAACGGCGTCACCACGCCCGAGCGGTCGGCGACGATCGAGCCGTTCTGACGGGCGACGATGGAGCCCGCCCACTCGCCGTAGCCGTGCGAGATCGCGTTGGCGATCCCGGTGCCGCGGGTGATCGAGAGGAACTCGGTGCGGAAGCCGATGAGGCCGCGCGAGGGCACGATGAACTCCATGCGGATCCAGCCGGTGCCGTGGTTGATCATGTTCTCCATGCGACCGCGGCGGTTCGCCATCAGCTGCGTGACCGCGCCGAGGTGCTCCTCGGGCACATCGACGGTGAGGTGCTCGTACGGCTCGTGCACCTTGCCGTCGACCTTGCGGGTGACCACCTGCGGCTTGCCGACGGTCAGCTCGAAGCCCTCACGCCGCATGTTCTCGACGAGGATCGCGAGCTGCAGCTCGCCGCGGCCCTGCACCTCCCACGCGTCCGGGCGTCCGATGTCGTTCACGCGCAGCGACACGTTTCCGATCAGCTCGCGGTCGAGGCGGTCCTTCACCATCCGGGCGGTGAGCTTGTGTCCCTTGACCTTGCCGACCAGCGGCGAGGTGTTCGTGCCGATGGTCATCGAGATCGACGGCTCGTCGACCGAGATCTGCGGCAGCGCGCGTACGTCCTCGGGATCGGCGATGGTCTCGCCGATCATGATGTCGGCGAAGCCGGCGATCACCGCGATGTCGCCGGGGCCGGCGGACTCGGCCGGATAGCGCTCGAGCGCCTTGGTCATCAGCAGCTCGGTGATGCGGGCGTTCTGGGTCGTGCCGTCCTGACGCACCCAGGCGACGGTCTGACCCTTCTTCAGGGTGCCGTTGAACACGCGCAGCAGGGCGAGGCGACCGAGGAACGCCGAGGAGTCGAGGTTCGTCACCCACGCCTGCAACGGCGCCTCGTCATCGTACGACGGAGCCGGCACGTGCTCGAGGATCGCCTGGAACAGCGGCTCGAGGTCGTCGTTGTCGGGCAGCTCGCCGTTGGCGGGGCGGTTGCGCGAGGCCGCGCCGGCACGCCCGGACGCGTAGACGACGGGTACGTCGAGCAGGGCGTCGACATCGAGGTCGGGCACGTCGTCGACGAGATCGGATGCCAGGCCCAGCAGCAGGTCCTGCGCCTCGGCCTCCACCTCGGCGATGCGGGCGTCACCGCGGTCGGTCTTGTTCACCAGGAGGATCACCGGCAGCTTCGCCTCGAGCGCCTTGCGCAGCACGAAGCGGGTCTGCGGCAGCGGTCCCTCGGAGGAGTCGACGAGCAGCACCACGCCGTCGACCATCGACAGGGCGCGCTCCACCTCGCCGCCGAAGTCGGCGTGCCCGGGGGTGTCGACGACGTTGATCGTCACCGGCACCTCAGTGTGCTCGCCGTTGTACGTGATCGCCGTGTTCTTGGCGAGGATCGTGATCCCCTTCTCGCGCTCCAGGTCGTTGGAGTCCATCGCGCGCTCCTCGACGTGCGCGTGCTCGCCGAACGAGCCGGTCTGACGGAGCATGGCGTCGACGAGCGTGGTCTTGCCGTGGTCGACGTGTGCGACGATCGCGACGTTTCGGAGGTCAGAGCGGAGGGCGTGCGCCATTCAAGAAGTCCAATGCGGATTTGGTGTGAGATGGGGTGCCGCGTGTGCCGAATGAACGAGAGCGACGTTCCAGAATAGCGTACGGGCGCGGATGCCGCCTGGGAACAGGCCTTAGCATCGGAAGCGTGCGACGGACGAGACTGTGGTGGGAGATCGCCCTCGTGCTCGCGCTGGGGCTCGGGCAGTCCGCGGTGTACGCGGTCGTGCAGCTGATCTACCGGCTCACCGACGTCACTCCGCTCGCCGACCAGACCGCGACGCTCAATCCGTCCCGGAGCGACCGCGAGGTGTTCGACTTCGTCTATCAGCTGCTCTCGATCGGATTCGGGGTCGTGCCGGCGCTGCTGGTGTGCTTCCTGCTCTGGCGATCGCGCCGGCCGCGTCTTGGCATGCTCGGGCTCGACGGTGCGAGACCGGCGCGCGACATCGGGTGGGGTGCGGCACTGGTGCTCGCTATCGGCATCCCCGGCATCGGGCTCTACCTGGCGGGCCGCGCTCTCGGCTGGTTCGTCGCCGTCGACCCGGCCGGACTCGACGCGCACTGGTGGACGGTGCCGATCCTGCTGCTGTCCGCGGCGCGCGCGTCGATCCAGGAGGAGTTCGTCGTGCTCGGCTACCTGTTCGCCCGGCTGCGACAGCTGGGCTGGGGCGCGTGGCCGATCGTCATCGCGACGAGCGTGCTGCGCGCGAGCTACCACCTCTATCAGGGGCCGGGCGCGTTCGTCGGCAACCTCGCCATGGGCCTGCTGTTCGGCTGGCTGTTCATCCGCTCGCGGCGGCTGCTGCCGTTCCTGATCGCTCACTTCCTCATCGACGCCGCAGCGTTCGTGGGCTACCCGTGGGCGGCCGCGACGTGGCCGGCGTTGTTCGGCCTACCCGGCTGAGCCCGTCGGTCAGCGGGTGAGCAGCACCGCGATGCCGGCCCAGACGACGAGCACGACGAGCACGCCGATAGCCGGCAGATCCCAGCCGCGTCGGATGCGCCCATCGGACGCCTCCGTGCTCGCCGCCTGCTGCGCCTTGCGCAGCGCAGCGACCGCGTCATCCGCATCGCCCGAGACATCCTCCTTCGTGCGTCCCGGCCCGAGCCGCTGCGGACGCCGCCGAGCGGGACCGCCGAGGCAGTCGATGCGAGTGCCGTCGTCGAGGGAGATCTGCAGCTGCCAGCCCATCCGGATGCCGCGCACCCGCACCCACGGCGCGAAGGTCGTGCGCAGCAGGTTCTGCACGAACACTCCCCCCGGCCGCAGCCGCACCCGTGAGGCGACGCCGACGACGTGAACGCTCCACAGCACGAGCAGCGGCCACGGCGCGACGAGCAGCGCCTCCCCCACGCCCGCCCGCAGCGCCGCGTCGACGACCAGCACCGCCGCGATCACCGCGCAGATCACGAGCAGCACCGTGCCGCCGAGGTTGCGCAGCGCGGCGGGCGTGCGCGACGCGCGCGACCGCGGCGAGGTCACAGCGTGGCGCCGCCGAGCGGCAGCGATGCGCCGGGGATCGCGTCGAGCAGGCGACGGGTGTAGTCCTCGCTGGGATCAGTGAAGATGGCATCCACCGTGCCCTGTTCGACGATGCGACCCTTCTCCATGACGCACACGAGGTCGGCCGCCACGCGCACGACCGCGAGGTCGTGCGTGATGAACAGGTAGGTCAGACCCAGCTCGTCCTGAAGGTCGGAGAGCAGGTGCAGGATCTGATCCTGCACGAGCACGTCCAGCGCCGAGACCGCCTCGTCGAGCACGACGATGTCGGGCTTGAGCGCGAGCGCCCGCGCGATCGCGACGCGCTGACGCTGACCACCCGACAGCTCGTTCGGGTATCGCTCGCTGAGCTGCCGCGGCAGCGCCACCTGATCGAGCAGCTCGAGCACACGCTTGTGCTGCTCGTCGCGGGTGCCGATGCCGTGCACGTGCAGCGGCTCACTGATGAGGCTGCCGATGCTGCGCAGCGGGTCGAGCGAGCCGTACGGGTCCTGGAACACCGGCTGCATGCGCCGGCGCAGCTTGAACACCTCAGCGCGCGACATGGTGCTGGTCGCCTCGCCGTCGATGAGGATCTCGCCGCTGGTGGTCTTCTCCAGCTGCAGCAGCATCTTCGCCACGGTGGACTTGCCCGATCCCGACTCGCCCACCAGGGCGAGCGTCTTGCCGCGCGGGATCGAGAACGAGACGCCGTCGACGGCGAGGAACTTCTCGCTGCGCAGGCCGCCGGTGCGGATCGAGTACTCCTTGACCAGGTCGCGCACCTCGACGACAGCCGGTGCATCCGCGACCGGCTCGTCGACGGTTCGGGCGCTGATCCCGATGCGCTTGGAGGCGAGGCTCGGCGCCGCGGCGACCAGTCGCTGAGTGTACGGGTGGCGGGGGTTGGTGAGGATGTCGGCGCTGGGTCCGGCCTCGACGATCTCGCCCTGGTTCATCACGACGATGCGGTCGGCGCGGTCGCCGGCGAGCCCCAGGTCGTGGGTGATCAGCAGCACCGAGGTGCCCCGTTCCGCGGTCAGGCTCGCGAGGTGATCGAGGATCACCCGCTGCACGGTCACGTCCAGCGCGCTGGTCGGCTCGTCGGCGATCAGCAGCTGCGGATCGGCCGCGAGGCCGATGCCGATCAGAGCGCGCTGCCGCATACCGCCCGAGAACTGATGCGGGAACTGGTGCATACGACGCTCGGCGTCGGCGAGGCCGGCCTGCTGCAGCACCTCGACCGCGCGGTCGTGCACCTCCTGACGCCCCTGTGCCAGGCCGTTGGCGCGCACGGCCTCCTTGACCTGGAAGCCGATCGACCACACCGGGTTGAGGTTCGACATCGGGTCCTGCGGCACGTAGCCGATCTCGCGTCCGCGGATGTGCTCCATCTCGGCGCGCTTGGCCGTGGTCAGCTCGCGTCCGTCCAGGGCGATGCTGCCCCCGGTGACGCGGCCGTTGCCCGGCAGCAGTCCGATGATCGCGGCGGCTGTGGTGGACTTGCCCGAGCCGGACTCCCCCACGATCGCGAGGGTCTCGCCGGCGAGCAGATCGAAGCTGATGCCGTGCAGCACCTCCCGGTCCTGCTTGTCGCTGCGGAACGCGACCTTCAGATCGCGTACACGGAGGAGCGGTTCGCTCATCGCTGGGCCCTCGCCTTCGGGTCGACGGCGTCGCGCAGCAGCTCGCCGAGTGTGACGAATGCCAGCACGGTGAGGGTCAGCGCCAGCGACGGCCAGAACAGCGCCATCGGCGCGGTGCGGATGGTGACCTGGGCGTTGCCGATGTCCAGTCCCCACGACATGGTCCCGCTGCCGAGTCCGACGCCGAGGAAGGACAGAGTGGCCTCCGCGACGATGGATCCGGCGAGGGACAGGGTGGCCACCACGATCACCGGCGCCATGGCGTTGGGCAGCACATGCACGAGCAGGGTCCGGAACCGGGACATGCCGACGGCCTCGGCGCCCATCACGAAGTCGGACTGCTTCACCCGCAGCACCTCGGCGCGCATGATGCGTGCCGTGGATGCCCAGGCGAACCCGCCGATCGCGAGGGCGAGCACGATCACATTGCGATCGGGCAGCACCGACATGACGACGATCGCCGCGATGATGTAGGGGATCGTGAAGAAGATGTCGCCCACGCGCGAGAGCAGCGAGTCGAGCCAGCCGCCGTAGAAGCCGGCGAGCGCGCCCATGATGATGCCCAGCACCGTGCTGATGACGGTGGCGAGCACGCCGACCGAGAGCGAGGTGCGCGTGCCCCAGATGACGCGCGAGTACACGTCGCAGCCCTGGCGGGTGAAGCCCATCGGATGCCCGGACTCCGGACCGCCGTTGCTGTTGGCCAGCTGGCAGCCGAGGTTCGGCGGCACCTGGGTGAACAGCGTGGGCGCGAGCGCCACGACGATCACCAGCAGGACGAAGGCCGTGGAGACCCAGAACAGCGGCCGACGGCGCAAATCGCGCCAGGCATCCAGCCACAGGTTGCTGGGCTTGGGGTCGATGCGCACGACGTCGACGGGCACCGAGGTGGTGTCGACCGGCGCGACGTAGTGCTCCAGGTGCGGGTCACGACGAGACATAGCGGATCCTCGGATCGAGCAGGCCGTAGATGAGGTCCACGACGAGGTTGACGAGCACGTACACGACGA
This sequence comes from Microbacterium sp. USHLN186, assembly GCF_037145155.1. Classification (NCBI taxonomy): domain Bacteria; kingdom Bacillati; phylum Actinomycetota; class Actinomycetes; order Micrococcales; family Microbacteriaceae; genus Microbacterium; species Microbacterium sp. USHLN186. The sequence goes on along the minus strand of NZ_JBBCYA010000003.1, from coordinate 375,029 downwards.
CGAACACCGTCACGAACGAGACGACCGTGGGATTCTCGCCGCGGATGATCGCCTGGTAAAGGGTGTTGCCGACGCCGGGGACGTTGAAGATGGCCTCGGTCACCGTCGCGCCCACCATCAGCACGCCGAACACCGTGCCGAGGTCGGTGACCATGGGGATCAGCGAGTTCCGCAGCACGTGCACCGGGATGACGCGGCCGCGAGAGAGGCCCTTGCCGTAGGCGGTGCGCACCCAGTCCTGACCGAGCGTCTCGATGGTCGACGCACGGGTGAGGCGCATGCTGGTGGCGTAGACGCTGAAGCCGAGCACCCACGCCGGCAGCCACAGATCGTTCCAGTCGTTCTGCCCGCCGACCGTGGGTCTGAACCAGCCGAGCTGCACGCCCAGGAAGTACTGCGCGAGGAACGAGAGCACGAAGATCGGCACGGCGATGAAGATCAGTGCGAGCACGAGCATCGAGTTGTCGAAAAGTCCGCCCTTGTTCAGCGCGGAGAACAGCCCGATGACGATGGCCAGCACGAAGGCGATCCCCACCGCCATCACCGCGAGGCGCAGGGTGACCGGGAAGGTGCGGGCGAGGATGTCGGAGACCGACTGTCCCGAGAAGCTCGTGCCGAAGTCGAGCCGGAAGATGCCGGCGATGTAGTAGAAGTACTGCACCAGGAACGGTTCGTCGAGGTGGTACTCGGCACGCAGCCGCTCGAGCACGGCCGGGTTGGGCTGCTTGTCGCCGAACAGACCGGCGATCGGGTCGCCGGGCATGGCGAACACCATGAAGTAGATCAGCAGCGTCGCTCCGAAGAACACGGGGATCGCCTGCAGGATCCTTCTGAGGATGTAATAGGCCACCCTCGGCCTCCCTTCGGGTACGAGACGCGCTCGGCGCGCCTCGAGGGCAGAGAGGACGAGGCGGTGGTGCGGACACCACCGCCTCGTCGCGAAGGGTTACTCCGCCTTCTTCTCGATCTGTTCGTAGAGCGGAACGGAGTTCCATCCGAACTTCACGTTCGAGACGTCCTCGCCGAAGCCGCCGACGACGTTCGAGTACCACAGCGGGGTGGCGGGCAGGTCCTGCAGCAGGACCTCCTGCGCCTTCTGGTAGAGCTCGTTGGCCTTGTCGGGGTCGGTCTCCGAGACGCCCTCCGCCAGCAGCTTGTCGAACTCGGGGTTGGAGTAGTCACCGTCGTTGGAGCCGGCGTTGGTGGCGTACAGCGGTCCGAGGAAGTTGTACAGACCGGGGTAGTCCGCCTGCCAGCCGGTGCGGAACGCGGTGTCGATCGTGCGATCGGTGACCTTGGTGCGCAGCTCCTTGAAGGTCGGGTACGGCGCGCCCGACGCGTCGATGCCGAGCGTGTTCTTGATGGAGTTCACGGTGGCGTCGACCCAGGCCTGGTGGCCGCCGTCGGCGTTGTACGCGATCTGGAAGGTGCCGCTCCAGGGGCTCATCTTGTCGGCCTCGGCCCACAGCTCCTTGGCCTTCTTCTCGTTGAAGTCGAGCACGTCGGCGCCCTTGAGCGAGTCGCTCCAGCCGTCGATCACCGGGGAGGTGAAGTCGCTGGCCGGGGTGCGGGTGCCCTGGAAGATCACGTCCGTGATCTCCTTGCGGTTGATCGCCATCGACAGCGCCTGGCGGCGCAGCTTGCCCTCTTCGCCTCCGAAGTGCTCGAGGCGCTCGGGGATGGTGAAGGACTGGAAGATGGCCGCGGGCTGGTTGACCGCACGGTCGCCCAGGTCGGACTCGTAGTTGCCGAAGGCGGAGTCGGGGATGGCGTCGAGCACGTCGAGGTCGCCGCCGAGCAGGTCGTTGTACGCGGAGTCCTGCGAGGCGTAGAAGACGATGTTCAGGCCGCCGTTGGCCGGCTTGCGCGGGCCGTCGTAGTCGGGGTTGACGACGAGGTCGATGCCCACGTCGTGCTTCCACGCGCTGTCGCCGTCGAGCATGTACGGACCGTTGCCGATCGGCTTCTCACCGAATGCGTCCATGTCCTCGAAGGCCGCGTCGGGCAGCGGGAAGTAGGCGGAGTAGCCCAGGCGCTGCGCGAAGTCGGACGCCGGCTTGTTGAGCTTGATGGTGAAGGTGTGGTCGTCGACCTGCTTCAGACCGGTCAGCTCGGAGTCCTTGTCGTAGCTGAAGCCCTCGATGTCCTCGAAGAAGTAGCTGGACAGCTGCGCGTTCGAGGCCAGCGCACCGTAGTTCCACGCCTTGATGAAGTTGTCGGCGGTCACTTCCTCGCCGTCGGTGAACTTCAGGCCCTTGCGCAGCTTGACCGTGAGGTTCTGCGGGTCCTCGACGGTGATGTCCTCCGCCACGTCGTTGAACACCGAGCCGTCGGCTGCGTAGCCGATCAGGCCGGAGAAGATCGAGTCGAGGATCTTTCCGCCACCGGTCTCGTTGGTGTTGGTCGGGATCAGCGGGTTCTGGGGTTCAGAGCCGTTGACCTTGATGATCGCGTTGGCGTCGGCGCTCGATGAGCCCTTATCCGCGTCGGGCTTGTCGCCCCCGCTCGCGCAGCCGGAGAGTGCCAGGGCACCCGCCGCGAGCAGCGCGATGCCCGCGAGTGTGATCTTGTTGTGCTTCACTGCGTCCTCCTGTGGACCGGGACAAGCACGCGCTCGCCGTCGAGCGCGCTCCCTTCCGATCCTAGGACTCTTCGGCGATGTCGCCAGCACAACAGAGCAACTGTTATTCACCCTTAACCGAAACGCCCCCGCCGCAGATGCGGCGGGGGCGTGCTCGCGCGGGCGAGCAGCTCAGGCGAACGCCTCGATCGGCGGGCAGGCGCACACCAGGTTGCGGTCACCGTAGGCCTGATCGATCCGGCGCACCGGCGGCCAGTACTTCGTCGCGATCAGCTCACGCACCGGGTACGCGGCGACCTCGCGGCTGTACGCGTGCTCCCACTCCCCCGTGATGAGCGCGGCGGCCGTGTGCGGAGCACCGACCAGCGGGTTGTCGTCGGCGGGCCAGGTGCCCGCGGCGACGGCATCCGCCTCGGCCTTGATCCGGATCATCGCGTCGACGAAGCGGTCCACCTCGGCCAGGTCCTCGGATTCGGTGGGCTCGACCATCAGCGTCCCCGCGACGGGGAACGACATGGTCGGCGCGTGGAAGCCGTAGTCGATCAGTCGCTTGGCCACATCGTCGACGGTCACGCCCGTCGCCTCCCGCAGCGGTCGCAGGTCGAGGATGCACTCGTGCGCGACGCGTCCGCCCTCACCGGTGTACAGCACCGGGTAGTGCTCGCGCAGCCGCTCAGCGATGTAGTTCGCCGACAGCACCGCCGCCGCGGTGGCGGCGCGCAGGCCCTCCGGCCCCATCATCCGCACGTACGCCCAGGAGATCGGCAGCACACCGGCCGACCCGTAGGGAGCGCCCGAGACCGGACCGCCCTCGAAGACGTAGCCGCCCGCGTGCTCGGCGCGCTGCGCCAGCGGGTGCCCGGGCAGGTACGGCGCCAGGTGCGCCTTGGCTGCGACCGGCCCGACGCCCGGTCCGCCCCCGCCGTGGGGGATGGCGAACGTCTTGTGCAGGTTGAGGTGCGAGACGTCGCCGCCCAGGTCGCCGAAGCGCGCGTATCCGAGCAGAGCGTTGAGGTTCGCGCCGTCGACGTACACCTGACCGCCCGCGTCGTGCACGGCGGAGGTGATGTCCAGCACCTGCTGCTCGTACACGCCGTGCGTGGAGGGGTAGGTGATCATCAGCGCCGACAGCTCGTCTGCGTGCTGTGCGATCCTGGCGCGCAGGTCGTCGAGGTCGACGTTGCCGAGCTCGTCGCAGGCGACGACGACGACCTTCATGCCGGCGAGCACGGCCGAGGCCGCGTTCGTGCCGTGCGCGGAGGACGGGATCAGGCAGATCGTGCGCTGCGTGTCGCCGTTGGCGAGGTGGTACCCGCGGATCGCGAGCAGCCCGGCAAGCTCGCCCTGCGAGCCGGCGTTCGGCTGCAGCGAGACCGCGTCGTACCCGGTCACCTCCGCCAGCCACGCCTCGAGCTGGTCGATCATCGCGAGCGAGCCCTCGACGTCCTCGCGCGGGGCGAACGGATGCAGCTGCGCGAACTCCGGCCAGCTGATCGCCGCCATCTCCGTCGCCGCGTTGAGCTTCATCGTGCACGACCCGAGCGGGATCATGCCGCGATCGAGCGCGTAGTCGCGGTCGGCGAGCTGCTTGAGATAGCGCATCATCGCCGTCTCGGAGCGGTGCGCATGGAAGACCGGGTGCGTCAGGTACTCGTCGTCGCGCAGCAGCGCCTCGGGCAGGGCGCCGTGCGAGACGCCGAAGAAGCCGAACGCGCGCTCCTGCTTGCCGCCGAACACCAGCGCCACGCGGTGCAGGTCGGTGATCGTCGTCGTCTCGTCGACGGAGATGCCGACGGTGTCGGCGTCGACGAGTCGCAGCAGGATGCCCGCGTCGTGGGCACGTGAGACCGCGGCCTCGGCGCCACCGGGCACCTGCACGGTGAGGGTGTCGAAGAACGCGTCATGCTCGACGCGCGCTCCGGCCTCGACGAGCCAGTCGCGAAGCAGCTCGGTCTTGGCCGCGACCTCCGATCCGATGCGGCGCAGCCCGTCCGGACCGTGATAGACCGCGTACATGGCCGCCATGACGGCCAGCAGCACCTGTGCGGTGCAGATGTTCGAGGTGGCCTTCTCACGGCGGATGTGCTGCTCGCGCGTCTGCAGCGCCAGCCGGTAGGCGGGCCGGCCCTCGGCATCCTGCGAGACGCCCACGAGGCGACCGGGCAGCTGCCGCTCGAGCCCGGCGCGCACCGCCATGTATCCGGCGTGCGGGCCGCCGAAGCCCATCGGCACGCCGAAGCGCTGGGTCGTGCCCACCGCGACGTCCGCGCCGAGCGAGCCCGGCGAGCGCAGCAGCGTGAGGGCGAGCAGGTCGGCGGCGGCGACCGTGACGGCCTTCGCCACGTGCGCGGCGTCGAAGACGGCGGTGGGATCCCACACCCGTCCGGACGCGCCCGGGTACTGCACGAAGACGCCGAACAGCTCCTCGGGCAGCTCGTCACCGCCGGCGAGATCGCGCTCCATGAGGCGGATGCCGACGGCATCCGCTCTCGTCGCCAGCAGCGCCCTGGTCTGCGGGAGGGCGTCGGCGTCGACGACGAACACGTCCGACTTCGACTTCGAGGCCCGGCGCGCGAGCAGCATCCCCTCGGCCACCGCCGTGGACTCGTCGAGCATCGACGCGTTCGCGGTCGACAGGCCGGTGAGATCGGCGACCATGGTCTGGAAGTTGATGAGCGCCTCGAGTCGGCCCTGCGAGATCTCCGGCTGGTACGGGGTGTACGCCGTGTACCAGGACGGGTTCTCGAGGACATTGCGCTGGATGACGCTCGGGGTGAAGGTGCCGTAGTAGCCCAGCCCGATCATCGGGCGGTTGACGGTGTTGCGCGCGGCGAGCGCGCGCAGCTCTGCCAGGGCCTCGGCCTCGGATGCCGCGGACGGGATCGCTGATTCGGCTTCACCGGTCGAAGGGCCGGTGAAGATCGCCGCCGGAACCGCCTGGCGCATGAGCGTCTCGATCGGCTCGTCGAGGTCGGGCTCGAGCGGACTGGACGGGTCGATGCCGAGGGTGCGGAGCATGTGCTGCTGCGCCTCGGCGGTGACCCCGATGTGACGGTCGGAGAATGCGGTCACGCTCAGGCCTTCGTGTGCGCGACGTACCCGTCGCGGTCCAGCAGCCCGTCCAGCGCGCCGTCGGCGATCTCGACCTTGATCAGCCACGCGTCCTCGAAGGGCGAGGAGTTCAGCAACGCCGGGTCGTCGACCACGGCGTCGTTGACGGCCACGACCTTGCCGTCGACCGGCGCGTACAGCTCGGAAACCGACTTGGTCGACTCCGCCTCGCCGAAGACGTCGCCGCGGCTGAGCTCTGCGCCCACCTCGGGCAGCTCGACGAACACGATGTCGCCGAGCGCGTCGGCTGCGAAGTCGGTGATGCCGATCGTAGCGGTCGCGCCGTCGGCGGCGACCCACTCGTGCTCTTCGCTGTACTTCAGGGTGTTGAGATCGGTCATTTCTTCCTCCGGTAGAAAGGCAGGGCGGTCGGGGTCGCGGGGGTCCTGGTGCCCCGCACATCGAGGAACAACGGGGTCTGACCGTCGGCGGCGGATGCGTCGACGAAGGCCATTGCGATGGGGTGGCCGAGCGTGGGGCTGAGCGCTCCGCTGGTGATCTCGCCGACGACGGTGCCGTCCTCGAGAACGACCGGATAGCCCGCGCGTCCGGCGCGCCGGCCCTCCGCCGACAGGCCGATCAAGGTGCGCCCGGCGTGCGCGCCGGTGCCGGCGGCGCCGGAGGCCAGGGCGTCCTTGCCGATGAACCCGTCCTTGTCGGCGGCGACGACGCGACCGAGGCCGGCCTGGGCCGGAACGGTCCGCCTGGTGAGCTCGTGGCCGTACAGCGGCATCCCCGCCTCGAGCCGGAGCGTGTCTCGCGCGGCCAGACCGGCCGGCACCAGCCCGTGATCGGTGCCCGCGCTCAGCACGGCGTCCCACAGCGCCGGCGCGTCGGCGGCATCCACCAGCAGCTCGAAGCCGTCCTCACCGGTGTAGCCGGTGCGGGCCAGCAGCAGCGGCTTGCCGTTGTACGTCGCGCGCGCCCAGGAGTAGTACTTCTGCTCGTCCCATGGCACGCTGATGTCGTCGATGCCGTCGACCGCGGCCACGATGCGGGCGGCGTTCGGACCCTGCACGGCGATCAGCCCATAGTCGTCCGAGACGTCCAGCACTTCGACGTCGCCCGAGACGGCTGACACCCGGTCGAGCAGCGCCTCGCGCACGGCGTCGCGGTTGCCGGCGTTGGAGATGATGAGGAAGTCGTCGTCGGCGAGTCGGTACACGATGACGTCGTCGATGATGCCGCCGTCCTCGGCGAGCAGCAGCGAGTACTTCGCCTTGCCCGTCGACATCGCCGACAGGCGCCCGGCGAGCGCGTGATCGAGGTAGGCGGCGGCGGCGGTGCCGCGCACTGTGAACTCGGCCATGTGCGAGATGTCGAACACCCCCGCCGCCTCGCGCACCGCGCGGTGCTCGGCGAGGTCGGAGGTGTAGCGCACCGGCATCTGCCAGCCGCCGAAGTCGGTGAACGAGGCGCCGAGCGCCTCGTGCCGCTCACGCAGCGGGGTGTAGCGCGGGCTGTCGCCCTGCGGTTCGAGCAGTTCGGTCACGGAGTCCTCCCGGTCGGGATCGGGCAGGACGCCGTCGCCGGCGTCCTCGGAACTCCCCCTCTGTCATCGGGCCTGAGAGCTTCGCCCTCGCCAGCGGCTCGAGGAGCTGATGGACGAGGGCTTTCACCGTCGGCGGATGCGTGAGCATCGCTTTTCAGAGCGGCCGGACCGGCACGGTGGGGGCACCTGAGAGATTGGCGGGGAGGCTTGCTCCTTCGGTGTCCGATCGCGATCATCGGACTCTCCCGCACGGGTCGTACGGCCTGTATTCGATTAGGCCTCTCAGCATACCGTCTAGGCTCGTCGATGTGAGTGGCCCGATCGCAGAGCGCGACCCCATCCGCGTCGCCGTATCGACCGTCATCTTCTCGCTGCGCACCGCCGAGGACGGCGATCGCCTGATGCTCCCCCTGGTGCGGCGCACGCGTGAACCGCACCTGGGCTCGTGGGCACTGCCGGGCGGATGGCTCGATCCCGCGGAGGACCTGGATGCCGCCGCATCCCGCACGCTCGCCGAGACCACCGCGCTGAAGCCGAGCTATCTCGAGCAGCTCTACACCTTCGGCGACGTCGACCGGTCGCCGTCGCGCGCGATCGCGATCGTGTACTGGGCGCTGCTGCGCTCCGACCTCGTCGACGCGCAGCGCGCCGGCCAGGACGCCCCCGAGAACGTGGAGTGGTTCGACGTCGACGCGATCCCGCCGCTCGCCTTCGATCACAACCGCATCGCGGACTACGCGCTGTGGCGGCTGCGCAACAAGGTCGGCTACAGCCGGATCGCTGCGGGCCTGCTGCCCGACGAGTTCACGCTCACCGAGCTGCGCGAGGTCTACGAGGCGGTGCTGGGCCAGCGCCTCGACCCCTCGAACTTCCGTCGCCTGCTCGAGGGCTCCGACGAGCTCGAGCCGACCGAGTCGTTCCGCACCGGCAAGCACCGTCCGGCCCGGCTGTACCGGTACCTCGCCCGCGGCTGACCTGGCCGCGGCGCGGCGGGCGGCCGCGAGCGCGGTCGCCGGCGGCATCCGTCGTTGCACTTATGGTCACCGTGACATAACCTGAGCACCGGTAAATGTCACATTGACCAGAAGGCGGCTGCGATGCCCACCTCTCCCCTGCGCACGATCGACCCGTCGGTCGATCACGCCCTGCAGGCGATTCTGACCGGCACGTCGACGGATGCCACCTGCGCGACCGACCTCGCCGCCGGGCCCTGGGACTTCGACATCCGGCCCGGGTACGGTCCGGGCTCGTCGATGGGCGACGTCATCCCCGTCGGCGCCCCGCGCCAGGGTGAGCTGCCCGCCGCCTATCGGGAGGCCGACGAGGATGAGCTCGACGCCCGCATCCGCGCCGCGAAGGACGCACTCGGCGATCGTGTCGTGGTGCTCGGGCACTTCTACCAGCGCGAGGAGGTGGTGCGTCACGCCGACTACGTCGGCGACTCCTTCCAGCTCGCCAACGCCGCTCTCGAGCATCCGGATGCCGAGGCGATCGTGTTCTGCGGCGTGCACTTCATGGCCGAGACCGCCGACCTGCTCTCCCGTCCGGAGCAGAGGGTGATCCTGCCCAACCTCGCAGCCGGCTGCTCGATGGCCGACATGGCCGACATCGACCAGGTGGAGGACTGCTGGGAGCAGCTCGCCGAGGTGCTCGGGCCGCTCGACCGACCGGATGCCGAGGGGCTGCTGCCGGTCATCCCGGTGACCTACATGAACTCCTCTGCCGTCATCAAGGGGTTCGTCGGTCGGCACGGCGGCATCGTGTGCACCTCGTCGAACGCCGCGACGGTGCTGGAGTGGGCGTTCGCGCGGGGCCGGCGGGTGCTGTTCTTCCCCGACCAGCATCTGGGGCGCAACACCGCCAAGGCGATGGGCGTGCCGCTCGAGCGGATGCCGCTGTGGAATCCGCACCGCGCGCTGGGCGGGGCCGGCGCTGACGAGCTGCGCGAGAGCCGGGTGATCCTCTGGCACGGGTTCTGCTCGGTGCACCGCCGGTTCACAGTCGACCAGATCGCGCAGGCGCGCGCCCAGCATCCGGGAGTGCGGGTGATCGTGCACCCGGAGTGTCCGATGGAGGTCGTCGACGCCGCGGATGAGGCGGGGTCCACCGACTACATCCGCCGTGCGATCGCGGATGCCGCCGAGCCTGCGGTCTTCGCGATCGGCACCGAGATCAATCTCGTCCGCCGTCTCGCGGCGCAGTATCCGCAGCACGAGATCTTCTGCCTCGACCCCGTTGTGTGCCCGTGCTCGACTATGTACCGCATCCACCCGGGATATCTCGCGTGGGTGCTGGAAGAGCTCGTCGCCGGCCGCAGGCCGAACCGCATCGCCGTGTCGGACGACGTCGCCGCGCCCGCGCGGGTCGCGCTCGAGCGGATGCTGGCGGCGAAGCCGCGATGAACGTCATCGTCGTCGGCGGCGGTGTCGCGGGGCTGAGCACCGCGCTGCAAGCTGTCGCGCGGGGCGATGCGGTGACTCTTCTCGTCAAGGGCGCGCTCGGCGACGGGGCGACGGCGTGGGCGCAGGGCGGCATCGCGGGTGCCTACGGCTCGGGTGATTCTCCCGCTCTGCACGCGGAGGACACTCTGCGGGCAGGCGACGGTCACGGTGATCCGCGGGCCGTCGAGGCGCTGGTAGGCGGCGCCGCGGCGGCGATCGCCGGCCTGGTCGCCGCCGGAGTCGGATTCGACCGTGCGCCGACCGGAGAGCTGTCGCGTGGTCTGGAGGCGGCGCACAGCCGGGCGCGCATCGCGCACGCGGGCGGAGATGCCACCGGCGCGGCGATCTCGGCGGCGCTGTGCGCGCGTGTGCGGGAGTCGGCGGTCCTCGTGCGGGAGGGCTGCATGGCGGCCGACCTGCTGGTGGAGCAGGGGCGCGTGCGCGGCATCCGCCTTCTCGGGGGCGAGACTCTGCGGGCGGACGCCGTGGTGCTCGCGACCGGCGGCGCCGGACAGCTCTACGCGCAGACGACGAATCCGTCGAGCACGACCGGCGACGGGATCGCGCTGGCGCTGCGCGCCGGTGCCCAGGCGGCGGATCTGGAGTTCGTGCAGTTCCACCCCACCGTGCTGGCGGGGGCGGCGCCCTTCCTCATCTCCGAGGCCGTGCGCGGGGCGGGCGCGGTGCTGCGCGACGCCGACGGTCGCCGATTCCTGCTGGACGAGCATCCGGACGCCGAACTCGCTCCGCGCGACGTCGTGGCGCGCGCTGTCGCCCGGCAGGCCCAGCGGCAGGGTGCTCCGGTGCTGCTCGACGCGACCGGCGTGAGGGGTTCGCTGGCCGAGCGCTTCCCCACGATCGACGCCGCGCTGCGCCGGCGCGGGATCGACTGGCGCCATGAAAGGGTGCCGGTGACGCCGGCCGCGCATTACCTGATGGGCGGTGTGGTGACCGACGTCGACGGGCGCACATCGCTGCCGGGGCTGTGGGCGGTGGGCGAGACCGCGTGCACGGGCGTGCACGGCGCCAATCGGCTCGCCTCGAACTCGCTGCTCGAGGGGGCGGTGTTCGCCGCGCGCGTCGCCGCCTCCTTGCCCTTCCCCTCCCCGCCTCTCCCCTCCGCGCCCTTCCCCCGCCCCTCGCTCCGGTATGACTTTGTGCCGCCTGCGAGCCGTCCAAGCGACCGAAACTCATACCGGAGCGAGGGGCGGGTGGGGATGCAGCGGCTGATGTGGGAGCAGGTCGGGCTGCTGCGCACCGAGGACGGACTGCGGGATGCCGTCGCGCAGCTGCACACCTGGACTTCCCCAGCCACCGACACCGCGGCCGGGCTGGAGGACGCCAACCTGCTCGCCGTGGCGCGCGCCGTGGCATCCGCCGCCCTCGCGCGTACCGAATCACTCGGCGCACACCACCGCCTCTCCCCCGCGCTGATCGGAGCCGCATGATCACCCCCGCCGCCCTGCACCGCACCGTTCGCGCCGCCCTCGAGGAGGACGCGCCCTGGGGTGACATCACCAGCACCGTCCTGCTGCCCGAGCACGCCCACGCGACCGCCGACCTCGTCGCGCGCGAGGGCGGCGTGTTCAGCGGGGGTGACGTCTTCGCCGCCGCCTTCACACTCACCGACCCCGGCGTCGAGGTGCGACTGCGCCTCGCCGACGGCGCGCGCTTCGAGCGCGGCGACGTGCTCGCCTCCGTCGCCGGAAGCGCGCGCAGCCTGCTCACCGCCGAGCGCGTCGCGCTGAACTTCGCCCAGCGGATGAGCGGCATCGCCACCCTCACCGCTGCGTACGTCGACGCGGTCGCCGGCACCGGCGTGCGCATCGCCGACACCCGCAAGACGACGCCGGGACTGCGCGAGTTCGAGCGCCACGCGGTGCTCTCCGGCGGCGGCAGCAATCACCGCCGCTCGCTGTCGGATGCCGTGATGGCCAAGGACAATCACCTCGCCGTGCTGCGTCAGAGCGGACACGATCTCGCCTCCGCCCTGCGCGCGGCGCTGTCACGCCTGCCGCACACCACGCACGTTGTGGTGGAGGTCGACCGGCTCGATCAGATCCCGGAGGTGCTCGACGGCGGCGCGCACACCGTGCTGCTCGACAACTTCTCGCTCGAGGACCTGCGCGCGGGCGTCGCGCTCATCGCCGGCCGCGCGGTCGCTGAGGCATCGGGCGGGGTGAGCCTGGAACGCGTCCGGGCGATCGCAGAGACGGGCGTGCAGGTCATCTCCGTCGGAGCGCTGACCCACTCGGCGCGCGCACTGGACCTCGGCCTCGACCTGCGGATCGACTGACATGCTCTACCTCGATCACGCCGCCACAACGCCGGTGCGCCCCGAGGTGCTCGAGGCGATGCGCCCCTACCTCGTCGGCATGCACGGCAACCCCTCCAGCCACCACAGCGCGGGCGAGCAGGCCGCGCGGGCCCTGGAACGGGCGCGCGAGCGGGTCGCCGCGAGCCTGGGCATGCGCACGAGCGAGGTGATCTTCACCTCCGGCGGCACCGAGGCGAACAACCTTGCCGTCAAAGGCATCGTGCTGGCCGCGCTCGCGGAAGACGCCCAGCGCCGCGCGCTGGTGACCACGCCGATCGAGCACGACTCGGTGCTGCAGTCCGCCGCGTACCTGCACCGGCTGCACGGAGTGGCGGTGCGGATGCTGGCGGTGGACGGCCACGGCGCCGTCGGCGCGGACGACCTCGCGGCGGCGCTGGATGAGCGCCCCACGGCACTGGTGAGCATCGGCCACGCGAACAACGAGGTCGGCACCGTGCAGGAGATCGGCTCCCTCGTCGCGGTCGCGCGCGAGCACGGCGTGCCGATGCACGTCGACGCGGTGCAGTCGGCGGGACGGGTCGATCTTCGCGGTCTCGGCGCCGACGCCGTCACGATCGCCGGGCACAAGCTGGGCACCCCGAAGGGCATCGGCGCGCTGGCCGTGCGCTCCCGGGTCCCGCTGGAGCCGTTGCTGCACGGCGGCGGGCAGGAGCGCGGGCGTCGCAGCGGCACCGAGAACGTGGCGGGCGCGGTGGCACTAGCCGCGGCGCTGGAACTCGCGGATGCCGAGCGCGCGCAGCACGCGTCGCGCGTGGCCTCGCAGACGTCCGCCTTCATCGATGCGGTATCGGATGCCGTGCCGCAGGCCGCTCTGACCGGCGCGCCCGAGCACCGGCTTCCGGGCCTGGCGAGCTTCACCTTCGCGGGAACCGCCGGGGAGGCAGTGCTGCTCGAACTGGAGCGGCGCGGGGTGATCTCATCGAGCGGCTCGGCGTGCGCGGCGGGAAGCGACGAGCCGTCACCGGTGCTGATCGCGCTGGGCATCCCCGCCGAGATCGCACAGACATCCGTGCGCTTCAGTTTCGGCCGCAGCCCTCTTCCCGATGGCGCGCCGGCCCAGCTCGCCGCCGTGGTCGCCGAGGCGGTGCGCGCGGTTTCCGCAACCTGATCACACGACCCCGCGATCACACGACGCCGCGATCACACGATGCCGGCGGCATCCCACCAGTCCAGCACCCGGGTGCCGATCAGCGTGAGCCACTTCGAGCGCTGTCCGGGTGGCGCGTCCGTGCGCACCCAGACCACGCCGGGATGCGCGTCTCCCTGACGCCAGGTGCCATCGTCCTGGCGTGCGGTGCGCACCGCCTGCACGGCGTCCGCGAGCCGCGGGTCGGCTGATGTCCCTTCGAGCTGCGCGACCGCCCGGAAGTGATCCAGCGCGGCGAGAGCGCTGTACTGCCAGCGGCTGGGCGCGATGAAGTCGGTGACGAAGTCTCCCACCTGCTGACCGTCCGATCGGCGGCGCATCAGGTGCCGCTCGAGCAGGTACTCCTCGCCGCCATGCCGTGTCGCGCGCAACGACATGTCGCCGGTGATCCGCTCGTAAGCGAGCATCTCGGCCACGGCGTTCAGCGTCGAGTGGAAGGAGGAGCGGGTGGAGCGCCCTTCCTCCGCCTCGCAGTTCCATCCGCCGTCCGCGAGCCGGTGCGCGGGGAACCAGGCGGCGAGCGCAGAGACGTCCGCGCCCAGCCAGGCGCCGGTGGCGAGGGTGAAGGCGTTGATGCACACGTCGATCTCGCCACCCCAGTACGGCAGGTCGTCGTACTCCCAGCGGCAGCCGTCGGCGAGCTTCTGCGCGGTGCCCGCCAGCGCTGCGGCATCCGCTCCCAGCTCCCGCAGGTCTTTCAGGGCCCATGTCGTCGCGATCCAGGGCTGGGCGTTCGGATCGTCCACGATCACCCCCTCCCCGGCGAAGTCCTCGGCGGGGAAGTATGCCCCGCCCGCCCAGCGGCCGTCCGCGTCCTGTCGCGCGAGGATCGTCGCTCCGAAGCCCTCGGTCACGACCCGCGCTCGGGTCGCTCGCCAGGTGTGCTCGGGCGCTACGAGCAGGTCGCGCTCGGCCTGCCAGCGCAATGCGGGGTCGGAGTCCAGCAGCCAGTCCACGATGTCCTTCGTCAGCGAAGTCATGGCAGGCACGTTACGCCGACCCGCCGACATGGCGCATCCGGTGACCCTAGACTCACCTCGTGCCCCCGCTCGCGACGCCACCGCCGCTCGTGACGATGATCGTTCCCGCTCGCGACGTCGGCGCTCACGTGCCCGCCGCTATCCGCTCGCTGCAGGCGCAGACGGAGCAGCGCTGGCACGCCCTGCTCGTCGACGACGGCTCGCGCGACGACACCGGTGCGGTGTTCGCCGCTGCGGCGGCAGCGGATGCCCGCTTCTCGGTGCTGCAGCATGACGAGTCCCGCGGTCTGGGCGCCGCCCGCAACATCGGCCTCGACCGCGTCGACACCCCGTTCCTGGGGTTCCTCGACGGGGATGACGAACTGACCCCGCGCGCGATCGAGACCTGGCTGCGCACGCTCGACGAGTCCGGCAGCGAGTTCGTCGCGGCCGCGTACGTGCGATCACGCCTCGTCGGTGGTGCGTATCGACCCGGCAGGGTGCAGCCGTGGGTCGCGGCCGCGACCTCGCCGCGCCGGCTGGGTGTCACCCTCGCCGAGCACCCAGACGCCTCCGCGAACATCGTCGCGTGGTCAAAGCTCAGCCGCAGCACGCTCTGGGAGGGGCTGCGTTTTCCCGAGGACGTCGCCTACGAGGACCAGGTCGTCGCGCAGCGGATGTACACCCAGGCGCGCGCCTTCGATGTGATCCCCGATGTCGCGGTGCACTGGCGGGTGCGCGCCGACGGCACCTCGATCACGCAGGGCCGCGCGCAGCTGCCGGTGCTGCACGACTATCTGGCGGCCCTGCTCGGCGGCATCGATGTGCTCGTCGGCGCCGGTCAGCTCTCCGCGGTGCGCGCTCGCATCGCCCTCATCCGCGCCATGGACCTGCCCTCTCTCGAGTCCATCGCCGCCGCGCATCCGGATCCCGCTTACCGCGCCGCCCTCGACGCGTTCCAGGACGCGCTGCGTGCGCTGCCGGAGTCGGCGCTGGCGGCTGCCGATCCCACACTGCGCGCCGCGCTGGACTGGTGAGGGCTCAGCGCGTCCCGTCCTCGAGGATGCGCGTCGCCGCCATCTGCTGCGCGGCGAGGGTGGCGTACAGCCCACCGCCGGCGAGCAGCTCGGAGTGCGTGCCCGACTCGACGATGCGCCCCGCCTCCACGACATGGATGATGTCGGCATCGATCACGGTCGAGAGCCGATGGGCGATGGTGAGCGTGGTGCGCCCCTGTGCCGCCGCATCCAGCGCCTCCTGCACCAGCCGCTCCGAGACGGTGTCCAGCGCCGAGGTCGCCTCGTCGAGCAGGAGCACCGGCGGGTCCTTCAGCAGCACGCGAGCGATCGCGATGCGCTGCTTCTCCCCTCCCGACAGCCGGTAGCCCCGCTCGCCCACCACGGTGTCGTAGCCCTCGTCGAACCCGGTGATGACATGGTGGATGTTCGCCGCGCGGCAGGCCCGCTCTAGCTCCTCATCGGTGGCATCCGGTTTCGCGTACCGCAGGTTCTCGCGGATCGTGGCGTGGAACAGGTACGTCTCCTGCGAGACGATGCCGACCTGGTCGATGATCGACTCCTGCGTCAGCGTGCGCACGTCCGCGCCCCAGAAGCGCACTGATCCACCGGACGCCTCGTACAGTCGGGGCGCGAGGTACAGGATGGTCGTCTTGCCCGCCCCGGAAGGGCCCACGAACGCGACGTGCTTGCCCGGCTCTGCCACGAACGACACGCCGTCCAACGTCGGACGCGTGCCGGGCGCGGCATCCGGATACCGGAAGACGACATCGTCGAACTCCACCTGACCGCGCGGTCCCGGCGCCTGCGAGAGATCGACCGCGTCGGGCGCATCGCTGATCTGCGGCACCAGGTCGAGGTATTCGAAGATGCGCGCGAACAGTGCCGTCGAGGTCTGCAGGTCCAGGGCGACGCGCATCAGACCCATCAGCGGCATGAGCAGGCGCGCCTGCACCGTGGTGAACGCAACGATCGTTCCGGCGGTGATCTCGGTCGCACCCGAGAGGAGGAAGAAGCCCGCGACGAGGTAGATGATGGCCGGCACGCTGGCCATGATCACCTGCACGACGGCGAAGAAGCCCTGACCGCTCATGGCCCGGCGCACCTGCAGGCGCACCTGGTTTCTGTTCTCGCCCTGGTAGCGCACGGACTCGGTGCGCTGGCGGTTGAAGGACTTCGAGAGCAGGATGCCGGACACGCTCAGCGTCTCCTGGGTGATGCTGGTCAGCTCCGAGAGCGACTCCTGCGTCTCGGCGGCGATGCGCGCACGCACCTGCCCCACCCGACGCTGCACGAGCACGAGGATCGGCATGAGCACCACGGCGATCAGCGTCAGGCGCCAGTCGATGAGGATCATCGCGACGAGCGAGGCGATCACGGTGACGGTGTTGCCGAGCACGCTGGTGACGGTGTTCGTCAGCACCCCCGAGACACCGCCCACGTCGTTCTGCAGCCGCGACTGGATGACGCCGGTCTTCGTCCTCGTGAAGAAGCCGAGCTCCATCGCCTGCAGGTGCTCGAACAGACGCACGCGCAGGTCGCCGGTGACCTCGTTGCCGACGGTCGAGGTCAGCCACGTCTGGGCGACGCCCACCACCGCCGACAGCAGGAAAAGGCCGATCGTGATGCTCACCAGCGTCGCCAGCAGCGGGATGTGCGGGCCGCCGCCGTCGACGGGGAAGAGCGCGTCGTCGAAGATCCGCTGCACCAGCAGCGGCGGGATCACCGCGATTCCGGCTCCGACGACCACCAGCAGTGCGGTCAGCACGAGCCTGGCGCGGTACCGGGCGAACAGCTGCACCACACGACGACCGAGACCGGGCACCTTGGGTGCCGCTGCGTTGAGGCGGCGCTGGGCCGCCTCGTCGACGCCCCGGAACGCCACTCCCCGTCCTCCCGGCACACCCATGCTCATCACCTCAGGCTAGTCGGCCAGCAGAACGACGACACCGATCCGCCGAACAGCGTTAGGATGAACGGCTGACCTCCGCCGGCTGCGTCGCTTCGCGCCGGATTCCCCGCCGCGCAGACGCGCGCAGCCGCACCGCCATCTGCACCTCTCACTTCACCTCTCGAGGAGACCCATGTCCGACGTCCGCACCGGACACGCTCCCGCCGCCGCCGCATCACGCGCCATCATGCCCGCCAAGGACATGGCGGTGATCTGGGTGCTGCTCGCCGCGGCCTTCGTCGCGATCCTCAACGAGACCACCATGGGCATGGCGATCCCGCACCTGATCACCGACCTGGGCATCACCCCGATCGCCGCCCAGTGGGTCACGAGCGCGTTCATGCTCACCATGGCCGTGGTGATCCCGATCACGGGCTTCCTGCTGCGCCGCTTCACGACCCGGCAGATGTTCCTCGGTGCGATCGTGCTGTTCTCGACGGGCACGCTGATCGCCGCGCTCGCGCCCGGATTCGCCGTTCTGCTGGGCGGGCGCATCGTGCAGGCGTCCGGCACCGCGGTGATGATGCCGCTGCTGATGACGACCATCATGAATCTCGTGCCCGCCGCCTCGCGCGGCCGGATGATGGGTCGCGTGAGCATCGTCATGTCGCTCGCGCCCGCCATCGGACCGACCATGTCGGGCTTCCTGCTCGACCACTTCGGGTGGCGGGCGATCTTCGTCGTCGTGCTGCCGATCGCCCTGGTGGCGATGTTCATCGGGTGGCGCTGGCTGACGAACGTCGGCGACACCACGCGCGCCCCCATCGACGCGCTCTCGATCGTGCTGTCCGCGTTCGGCTTCGGCGGGATCGTCTTCGGACTCAGTCAGATCGGCGGCCTCAGCAGCGGCGCAGCGGCGACCCCGATGATCGCCGCGCTGTGCGTGGGAGCTGTCGGACTCGGCTTGTTCCTGTGGCGGCAGGTGGTGCTGCAGAAGCACGACGATGCGCTGCTCGACCTGCGCGTGTTCTGCTCGCGAGGCTTCTCGCTGTCGATGGCGCAGATGTTCCTGCTCTCCCTCGCCTTCTTCGGCAGCATCACCGTGATCCCGCTGTTCCTGCAGGACGCGCTCGAGCTCAAGGCGCTCGAAGCGGGGCTCGTGGTGCTGCCGGGTGCGCTGGCGATGGGACTGCTGGGTCCGCTCATCGGTCGCGTGTACGACAGTCACGGCACGCGCATCCTGCTCATCCCCGGATCGTTCCTGGCCGCGTCGATGCTGTGGTTCTTCACCACGCTCACCGTCGACAGCTCGATCTGGGTGGTGCTGGTCGCGCAGACGTTCCTCTCGGTCGGCCTCGCGCTGTCGTTCACCCCGCTCTTCACGGCCTCGCTCGCTTCGCTGACGCCGCGCTTCTACGCCTACGGCAGCGCGGTGATCGGCACGATCCAGCAGGTCGCCGGCGCTGCCGGAATCGCCGTGATGATGGCGATCTTCACGGCCGTGACCAACGCCGGCGGCGGCACCGAGGTGCCCGCTGCGGTCGCCGCAGGCACGCGCACCTCGGTTACGCTGGGCGCGATCATCGCGACAGTGACGATCGTCGGCGCGTTCCTCATCCGCAAGCCGGCCGACGAGCTGGAAGAGACGGCGGCGCCCGCCGCGCACTGAGACGGGACGAGAGCGCCCCCACCACCCGCAGGTCGCTCTTTCCTCGCGCGGGGTGCGGGAGTACCGTGCCTCCATGATCATCACTCCGCCGACGCCGGAGGGCGCCGCAGGTGCCGTCGCCGAGATGTATCAGGAGGACCTCGACGCGGACGGCTTCGTGCACCGCTACACCGCGGCGATGGCGCTGAACCCCGAGGCGCACGCCGCGTTCGTCGCGCTGGTGCGCGCCGTCGTCCCCTCGATCGGGGTGCGCGTGTACGAGGCGGCGACCCTGGGCGCCGCGCGCGCGATCGGATCGACGCACTGCCTGCTCGCGCATTCCCGCAAGGCGCTCGACGCGGGTGTGCTCGACGAGGCGGGGGTGCGCGCATTCGCCGCCGACGACGACGCGGGCTTCGACGAAGCCGAGCAGGCGGTCATCCGCTATGCGCAGCGGTTGTCGCGTTCACCAGAGGAGATGACCGACGACGACGCGGCCGAGCTGCGTGTGCACGGCTTCACAGACCGGCAGATCCTCGACATCACCCTCGCGGCGGGGCTGCGCAACCACTACAGCCGGTCGCTGCTCGCGCTGGCCGTCCCGCTCGACGACGACCCGCTGCTCGCGCCCGAGCTGGCATCCGCGCTGCGCTCGCGCGCCGACGTCGCGCACGCCTCGGCCCCCTCCGCCTCCTCCGCGAGCCCCTCGGAGGGCAGCACGCAGTGATCTCCGGTGCAGTATCCGGCGGGGGCGACTGAGTCGATCAGCCGCAGCCCCGCCGCGGGAGCAGATGTCCCCGAACCGGGTGCCGAGAAAGCGGATGCCGACGCCGCGGAGGACTCCTGTTCAGCCATGCCCTCGATGCTACGCCTGCCGTCGAGGCCCGCGACCCTCTATGGTGAGATCACCCGAGTCGGGGCGAGCGCGCTGCCGCGAACGCCCCGCACCGCGCGTCGTCGCGCCGAAAGGATGCTCATGAGCACCACCGCTGCCCTGCCGACGCTCGATGGCGCGCCCACCCGCTTCCACCCTCCGCATCCCCGGCGCTGACGTGCACACCCTGATGACTACGCGTGGAGGACGTGCATGACGCCGGAACGGGAGATCACCGAGCGCGTCGCGCTCACCGACGGTCGCGGGCGCCAGAACCCGGATGCCGTCGGGTGGGCGCGTGAGCCGATCATCGACACCGATGACATCGGCGGCGGTCTGCGCGGCTGGGGCCGCAGCAAGCGCTGGGAGCACTGGACCGTGCTCACCCCCACCCACGCGGTCGCCCTGATGATCGGCGCCCTCGACTACGCGAACGTCCGCCAGCTGTGGGTGCTCGATCGTCGCACCGGCACGGAGGTCGACGCGTTCGAGCTCAGTCCGCTCTCGGTCGGGGTGCAGTTGCCGGGCACGCTGGATCACGGACCGGCGCGCTCGAACGGGCGGCAGGTCTCGTTGGAGTTCTCGGATGCCGCCGGCGCGACCCTGCTGGTGGGGCGCTCCCCCCGTGTGCGGGTCGAGATCGTCGCCGCCCGCCGTCCCGGGCACGAGATCCTGACGTCGGCCGCGCCGTACGCGGACGCGCAGCCCTCGATGAGTGTGCGCGATGTCGACCGGCCCGCATCCGGCGTGCTCGAGATCGACGGAATCGTGCACGACGTGCCGGCCGGTGCCTCGTGGGCCATGCTCGATCACCTGCGCGCCCGCCCGCCGTACCGCACTCATTGGGTCCGGGCGGCGGGGGCCGGGATGACATCCGGCCACCGTCTGGGTCTGCAGCTCGAGGGCGGCCCGCAGGCGCTGCGGCACGGGGTGTCGCAGAACGCGTTCGCCGTGGACGGGCGGGTGCACAAGATCGCCGGGGACCTCGAATGGACCGTCGATCATGGCGATCCGACGGCACCGTGGCGAGCTCGCGGCGACCGCGTGGATCTCACCCTGCATCCCGAGCACGTGCGTCGCGGAACGACGCGCCTGCTCGCGTTGCGCTACGAACGCCACCAGCGGATCGGACGCTTCCAGGGACAGGTGCGCACCGACGGCGGTGAGTGGCTGGACGTGGACGGGGTCACGGGCTGGGTCGAGGAGGTGGTCGCCCGCTGGTGAACCGGGGTCATCGCGCGAGCGTGTAACGTCCGATGTCATGGACCACACCGACTCCGACGCGCAGCACGACGGGCGTGACGAGACGCGAGCCGAGCGCGCCGACCGCAACTGGGAAGAGCTCATGCAGGAGCTCCGCGTGATGCAGACCGGCACCCAGATCCTGACGGGCTTCCTGCTCGCGGTGGCCTTCCAGCCGCTGTTCCGTGAACTGAACGACCTGCAGCGGCTGCTGTACATCACGCTCGTCCTGCTCGCCGCGGTCGCCACGGTGCTCGCGCTCACCCCGGTCGGCATGCACCGCGTGCTGTTCGCGCAGGGACGCAAGGCCGAGCTCGTGCGGGTGTCGCACCGGATCGTCAAGGCGAACATGTTCGTCATCGCCGCCCTGACCCTCGGCGTGACGGTCCTCATCATCGACTTCACCTTCAACCACGTATTCGCGTTCATCGCCGCCGGAATCGGGCTGGTGATCATCCTGGCGCTGTGGTTGGGGCTGCCCCTGCTGCTGCGCCGGGGAGGGCACGGCGAGAGCCGACGCTGAGAGCCAGGACAGCACTGGGTGTGAAACCCCTCAAAGACTCCGGCTCAGCTTGAACCCGGCGCCGCGGTGCGGAATCGTGGCACGGACATCGCGCCGAACGGTGTGGTGTCCGCAACCGGAAGGAGAGCCGATGCTCACCCTGACCGAGAACGCAAACACGATCGCGGCAACCATCGTCGCCCAGCAGAGCACGACGCCGGATGCCGGACTCCGCATCCACTCGTCGGGCACCGAGACCGAGCCGCGCTTCGCGGTGACGGTCGCCACCACCCCAGAGCCCGGCGATGCGATCGTCGGCGACGAGGACATCCGGATCTTCCTGGAGAAGGCCGCTGCCGATGCGCTCGACGACAAGGTGCTCGACGCCTCGGTCGACGAGCAGGGCGCTGTGTCGTTCAGCCTCTCGCCGCAGCCGGCCTGACCGCCGCCGCACGCAAGACGAGGGCCGTCATCCCCACTCGGGGATGACGGCCCTCGTGCTGTCCGATGCCGGCGGTGCCGACCGAGGCGTCACTTGCTGGGCGTGCGGTTCTCCGCGCTGACCATCCACGCGTACTGCTCGAGCTTCTCGATGATCGCGTGCAGGACATCCGCCGAAGTGGGGTCCTCATCGTCGACCTGATCGTGCACACGACGCATCGTGGCGACAGTCGCCTCGAGGCGCACGGTGATCAGATCGATCGTCTCGGTCGTCGAGACCTCGCCCATCGGGAACTCCGGCAGCGTGGTCGACTCGGCGACGGTGGCGCTTCGCCCGTCCGGGGCCGCGTGCAGCGCGCGCAGGCGCTCGGCCACCGTGTCACCGAAGGTGCGCGCGGCCTCGATGATCTCGTCCAGCTGCAGATGCGTGTCACGGAAGTTGCGTCCGACCACGTTCCAGTGCGCCTGCTTGCCCTGCACTGACAGCTCGATGAGGTCGACGAGCACCGCCTGCAGATCGCGGATGAGTTCGGGCGACGCCTGGAAGCCCTTCTCGGCGTTCTCCAGCGGCGTGCTCTCGGCGGCATCCTTCGCCTTCACCGCATCCTTCGTCTTCGTGCCTGCGTTCTTCGACTTCTGGGTCGCGGTGCTCTTGGCTGCCATGAATACCACCTCTGTCTTCTGCACGGCGCTGCGCGCCGCGCGGTCCGTTTATGTGTGCTCGGCACGCTAACACCGCTCGGCGCGCCTCATGAGGGGGTTGATTTCACCGCCGCGGTGGTCCACCCGGGCCGTGCAGGCATGCTCGCGCCCGCATATCCGCTGCCCTACGGTGAAGGGATGCTTCGACGTCTCATCGCGCGGATCTTCTGGCTCTGCAGTCGCTGGACTCTGCGGTCGCACCCTGCGCCCGTGCGGCCGACCGTGCTCATCGGCGCGCCGCACACCTCGAACTGGGACTTCGTGCTCATGCTCGCCATCTCATGGCGGCTCGGCATCGACGTGCGCTGGCTCGGCAAGAAGAGCCTCTTCGCCGGGTGGCGCGGGCCGCTCATGCGCGCCCTCGGCGGCATCCCTGTCGATCGGGCCGATCCCGGCCGAGTAGTCGGCGACGTAGTCGAGCGGGTGCGCAGCGGCGAGGTGTTCGCTCTCGTCGTCACGCCCGACGGCACACGCCGGGGCCACACGCACTGGAAGTCCGGGTTCTACCGCATCGCGCGCGAGACCGGGATGCCGGTGACGCTGGGCTATGTGGACCGCAGCACCATGACGTGCGGCCTCGGCCCGACCATCGAGCTCACCGGTGACGCGCCGGCCGACATGGACCGCATCCGCAGCTTCTACGCCGACAAGGCCGGATTGCGCCCGGCGCACCGCGTCGAGCCGCGCCTGCGTGAAGAGGGATGATGGACGCATGACCACCTCCGAGAGCAACCTGCAGATCCGCTTCGCACGGATCGGGCCCGCGGATGCCGGCGAAGTGCTCACCCTGCAGCGCGCGGCCTTCGTCTCCGAAGCCCTGATCTACGGCAGCGTCGACATGCCGCCGCTCACGCAGACGCTCGACGCCGTGCACGCCGAGCTCAGCGACTGCTACGGATGGACGGCGCGCGCTGACGGCAGACTCGTCGGCGCGCTGCGCGGCAGGATCGACGGCGACCTGCTGCTGGTCGGGCGCATCGCGATCGCTCCTGACATGCAGGGCGAGGGCATCGGCCGTTCCCTGCTCGAGCAGGCCGAGCGGGCCAGCGATGCTGCCGAGGCGGAGCTGTTCACCGGCAGCCTGAGCGAGGCGAACCTGCGCCTGTACGAGAGCTGCGGCTACCGCATCAGCCAGCGCGTGCCGCAGGACGACGGCACCGAGCAGATATTCCTGCGCAAGCGGCTGCACGCGCCGCGCTGAGGCCGCTCGCCAGACCGCTCAGCCGCCGACGCCGCTCAGCCGTCGACTCGCAACGACGGGTGCTGCGGACGCAGGGTGCCCCAGACGGCGCGGGTCGCGTGGTGCAGCATCGCGGCGAACACGGCGGCCCACACGATGACGGCCACCACCAGCACCACGTGTCCGACCGCGCCCGCCGCGGGAAGCTGGTCGGCGCGACCGAGCGACTCCGACGCGACGGCGAACATCCCGATCGGGAAGACCATCGACCACAGCGTCGGCACGTAGCGCAGCGGGACCCGATGCACTCCGTGCCGCCACACTCCCGCGCCCACCAGCAGGGGGATCAGCCACAGGCAGAAGACCCAGAAGATCACCACGGTCGCCGCGATCAGTGGCCGTACCGCATCCACCATGGGCGTGCGAGGCATCTCGACGATGCTCGCTCCCGCGACGACGGCGATCGCGAGCGCGCCCATCGCCACCCAGTAGGCGGGGTCGAACTGCTGCGGTGTCACTCCGTAGTGCACGACGCGCAGCAGGACGAGCATGGCGATCGCCGCGTACAGCACCACACCGACCGCCCACGCGAGCACCGCGAGCAGACCGACCCCCATGGCGAGAGCGCTGCCCTCAGCGGGCCGCAGCTGCGTCATGCTGATGGCGAGTGACTGACTCGCGACAGCCCACACGAACCAGGTGCCGTTGGCCCGCGCGAGGATCGGCCTGCCGTCCCGGGTCATCAGCACCTGCCACGGCAGCAGGTAGCCGAACACCACCCAGATCACCCCGGCGAGCACGAACAGCGGCAGGGCGAGCGCGGTGAGGTCCTCTCGCGCGAAGCGCACCCCGAGCACGCCCGAGGCCGCCACGACGGTGAAGTACGCGAACGCCTTCTCAGGGTCGCGCAGGTCGGCGAGCACGTTGCGGCCGAACGCGACTGCGCGCCAGAGATACATCGCCCAGAGCAGGAGGTACAGGGTTGCGGCGAGCCACATCAGCACGACGGATGCAGCATCGACGCCCAGGTCGTGCAGTCCGATCGAGACGATGCCGGTGCCCATCACGGCCGCGAAGTATCCGGGTGCCAGTTCGGCGACCGCTGTGCGCACCGGGTTCATCGTCGGCTCTCCGCGAGGAGGTCAGTCCCAGTCCAGGTACTCCTCGATCACCACGGCGGTCTCGATCGGGTGCGTGGCGACGAAGTAGTGGTCGGCATTCGGGATGCGGGTGATCGTGGCGCGCTCGGGAGCGGTGGCCTGCAGCGCCTCGGCGTGCGCCGCCGGGGTGACCTCATCGTTCTCGGCCTGGATGATCAGCACCGGGATGCCGGGGGCGAGTTCGATCTGCTCGTCCTCGACGCCGAGCAGCAGCAGGCCGTTCACGTGTCCTGCGTGATCGAGGGCGAAGGTGCGGGCGATCGTGCCGCCGGAGCCGTGTCCGCCGATCCAGGTGTCGTCGATGC
Organism: Microbacterium sp. USHLN186; assembly: GCF_037145155.1. Taxonomy (NCBI): domain Bacteria; kingdom Bacillati; phylum Actinomycetota; class Actinomycetes; order Micrococcales; family Microbacteriaceae; genus Microbacterium; species Microbacterium sp. USHLN186. The sequence continues at coordinate 349,999 of NZ_JBBCYA010000003.1, read as the reverse complement.
CGAGGTCGGTGATGACGGCGGCCGCGTCGCCGGCGCGCTCTGCCACCGAGGTGCCGTCGGCATCCGCGCGCGTGCCGATGCGCACGACGCGGAAGCCGGCCTCTTCGGCGAGATAGTGCGAGATGACGCCGAGGCCGTCGGCTTCGAGTGCACGGTCGGTGACCAGCACGAGCGTGACCGGGCCTTCGCCCTCGTCGATGAAGGGGACACCGCGGCCTTCAGGCTCGAAGATGCTGGGCTGGGTCACGATGTGTGCTCACTTCCGGTGGTCGGTGGCGCGACGATGGCCTCCCCCAGCGTACCGGGCACCGCCGCGATCACCTCGTCGGGCGTCATCCGGCGCCTCGCCGGCATCCGCTCATTCTTTCGCCTCAGCCGGTACGAGGGGAACGGTAGTGCAGGTACGCGACGCCGTCCTCGAAGACGCGATGCTCGACCAGCTGCAGATCCAGTCGCGTGTCGCTCGGCAGGGCGGCCAGTCCCCCGCCGACGACCTTCGGGAAGACGAAGAAGCGGAAGTCGGCGACCATCCCCGCGCGGATGGCGTCTGCGGCAGTGGTCGGGCCGAAGATCTCCACCTCACCGGTCGCCTCGTGGACCAGCCGCTGCAGAGCCGGCAACTTCAGACCGGGCACCAGCCGGTCGTCCGGGGCGACCTCGGCCTCGGAGAGCGTGGTCGAGACGACCACGTGATCCAGCCCCTGCCAGCGGCGCGCGAACTCCCGCTCGGAATCATCCCAGCCCTCGTCGGGCTCCTGCTCCCAGTACCGCATGAGCAGGTAGGTGTGCCGGCCGAGCACCTCGGCCGACAGCTGCGACATCCGGTCGATGTGCAGCTGGAAGACCTCGTCGTTGGGGCCCGACCAGTTGAAATCCCCCTGCGCGTCGGCGACGTATCCGTCGAGGGAGATGCTGGCGGTGTAGCTGAGAGTGCCCATGCGATGCTCCCCAGAACGCAGATGGATGGGATGCCGAGCGTAGGCCGATCGGTCGCCGCGGACAAGACCCGCGGGCGGGGCGAATCGGGCACGATGGAGCCATGCCCCTCGATCAGCCGCCCGCCACGCCCTTCCCATTGTTCGAGGAGTGGTTCGCCGACGCGCGTCGTGCGGAAGCCGCCGACCGCCCGTTCTCGGCGACCGCCATGACCCTTTCCACGCTCGCGCGGGCCGGCAGCGGATGGCGTCCGCGTTCGCGGGTCGTGCTGCTGAAGGAGTGGGACGAGCGCGGCTTCGTCTTCTTCACGCACACCGACTCCGACAAGGGCCGGGAGCTCGCCGCCTGCCCGCAGGCCGCGCTCGTGTTCCACTGGCCCGAGCTGGAGCGGCAGATCCGCGTGGAGGGCACGGCCGCTCCGGTCACGCGCGCGGAGGTGGAGGCGTACCACGCGACGCGTCCCCGGGGTTCGCAGCTGGGCGCCTGGGCGTCTCGGCAGAGCCGTCCGATCGGGGATCGTGCGGAGCTGGAGGCCGCGGTCGCGCTGGCCGAAGAGCGCTTCGCCGCCGTGGAGGTGCCGGCGCCGCCGCACTGGGGCGGCTTCCGGGTGGCGCCCGAGCGGATGGAGTTCTGGCAGGGGCGGCGGTCGCGGCTGCACGATCGGCTCGTCTACGCCGTCGACGGCGCCGGCTGGACCACCGAGCTGCTCGCACCGTGAGCGCCTCAGCCTCCGCCACAGGAGGGCTTCCGGCCGACTGGGCGTCCTGGCGCGGGCCGTCGCCGCTCGGCGGACGGCGCCCCGACCGCGCAGAGCTTGCGCATGCGGCATCCGCCGGTCTCGGCCGGGACGACGTGCTCCCCTTCCCGAGCGATGCGGACTCCGCGGGTCGGGTGCGGCTGCTGATGGTCGGCATCAACCCGAGCCCGTGGACGGTCGCTGTCAACGCGCCCTTCGCGCGCCCCGGCAACAGGTTCTGGCCGTCGCTGGCCGCGGCCGGCCTCACCGATGGCGTCGTGGACGCGTCGCGCGGTCTGTCGCCCTCCGACGAGCGGATGCTGGCCGCGCGCGGCATCGGCATGACCAACCTCGTCACCCGCCCCACAGCGCGCGCCGACGAGCTCTCGGCCGCCGAGCTGCGCACGGGCGGTAAGCGGCTCATCGAGCGGGTGCGAGTGCTGCAGCCGGACACGGTCGCCGTGGTGGGGATCACGGCCTTCCGCACCGCGTTCGGCGTGCCGCAGGCGCGAATGGGCGCTCAGGATGCCGGCGCTGTGCGGGACTGGCCGGCCGATGTGCGACTGTGGGTGGTGCCGAATCCGAGCGGCCTGAACGCGCACGAAACGGTCGACACCCTCGCCGACTGGTGGCGGGCGGTCCGGGCGGCGAGCGCCTCGCTCACGTAGAGCCAGCGGCCGGCGTCAGGAGAAGAGCTGACGAAGCGCGTCGAGGTCGCCGGAGTCGACCACGCTCTGGACGGCAGCGATGGTGCCCTGGTCGGTGAACATGGGCTTGAGCGTGTCGTGCCAGATCGCCCGCACGGTGTCCACGTCACCCGCGTCGACCGCTGCACCTGCGGATTCGATCGCCTGCTGGTACGGAATCTGCAGGAATCCGGCCGGCGCGTCCATGGGGCCGTAATACGGTATCCAGGGACTGTCGGGATCGGGCGTGAGCCACAGCACCTGGCCCGGGTGTATGTCACGTCTGTGGTTCATCGAGTCGAGGGTCGGATATGCGCAGAGCCGCTCGGCAACCACGGCCATGACGTCGTCGGCCTCAACCGTGTAGGTCACGGGCAAGCCCTCTGCGTCGACTGTCACCTCACCCCGCGCGAACTCGCGTGCGCCCAGATCGCGGAGAGTCCCTCGTCGTGTCCAGTACAGCCCGCCGTCAGTGCTGGAGACCTCGGACAGGCTGGAGCAGCTTTCAGACTCGGCGGCTTTCGGCGTCGGCGTCGCTTCGGTGACCGGCGTAGCGACAGCCGCGGGAGCGGATGCCGTGGGCGTGCTCGCCGCTTGTGGCGTGGTCACAGCGGTGCATCCGGCGAGCGCGAGGGCGGCCAGCCCGACAGCGGCGAGAGCGACCGAGAACCTGGGTGTGAGCATGACGCCATGTTGGCAGACCTGCGACTGCGACTGCGCGTACTCGTACCGCTAGTCGAACGATTCGTTCGCGCACTCGCCTGAGAGCACCGGCCAGGAGTGCGCGTCCGGGCAGAGGTCGTGCTGCCATGATCCCTTGCCCGCAAACCTGTCCTTGCTGAAGTCCGTCCAGATCTCGATGCCGCCGGTGGGCAGTGCGCGGATCCACGTCACGACTGCGTCGCCCTCATCTGTCGGCGCCGCATGCACGAGTTCCGCACCGGTGGTGCCGACCGCATTCTCCAGGCATTCTGTCGCGGCGCCTGGAAGGTGCTCTCCGACGCCAAGAGTGAACTCGCCGCATGAGTCGAGCGGGACGCGCTCCGAGAATGCACGCGGCGCCGATTCCGGCGTCGGACGGACCTGTGGATGCGCAGTCCCTGCGAATTCGGGCTCGCCAGCATGCGCCGTGCACGACACCAGCAGGAATGCGGCTGCGATGAGCGCGATGAAAGAGGCGTTCCGACCCATCATGGTGACCCTCCTACGATCAGGCGTCGCGGCTGCCTCGTTCGTCTCATATGCGCGCAGGCTTCCGAATTCGTGCCGTGCGCGCATGCCGTTTCGCCTCGATGCGATCGCTCGACGACCGGCGAGGCTCACACGTTGAAGCGGAACTTTACCGCGTTACGTCACAGAGAGGCATCTCGCCGGCTGACTCCGGCCGCTCCCTACTTCGTCGCGAGGCAGGAGACGAGCGCGTCCGCGACCTCATCCGCCGGGGTCGCTTCGTACGCGGCTACCCGACTCGCCAACTCGCCGACAGCCCGCAAGAGAGCATCGATTCCTCCACCGCGTCGATGGACAGATGCACGGAGTCCATGAGCCCAGCAGCGATTTCAGCAACGCTGGTCTTCCCGACGCCGGGAAGACCAGAAATCACGATGAGATGCCCGGTCACGCGATCTTCAACGGAGCGATCGAAGCGATCTGCTCCCCGGCGAGATCCTCTGCACGGTCAAGCTCGTAGTGACTCTGCAGATTGATCCAGAACTCCGCCGAGGTGCCGAAGTACTTCGCAAGGCGAAGTGCCGTGTCTGCCGTGATCCCCCGCTTGCCGTGCACGATCTCGTTGATCCGCCGGGGCGGCACTCCGATTGCGACGGCGAGTCGGTTCTGCGTGATCTCGAAACCCTTGATGAAGTCCTCCATGAGAACCTCGCCCGGGTGTATCGGGGGAATCTTGTCAGTGGTAGTCAACGATCTCCACCTCCTCTGGTCCGGCGTCCGTCCACACGAAGCAGATCCGCCACTGGTCGTTGATCCTGATGCTGTACTGACCGGCTCGGTCACCCTGGAGGGCCTCGAGCCGGTTGCCGGGTGGAACCCGGAGGTCCTCGAGTACCTCCGCGGATCCCACCTGACGAAGCTTGCGCAACGCGACGCGATGGATCCGCGGATCCATCGAGCGCACCCGCTCACGTCGCCACAGCCGTTCGGTCTCCTTGTCGCCGAACGACCTGATCATGCAGCCAGCGTATGACGGGGACCGTCATTAACGCTAGACGTTGAACCGGAACTCGACCACGTCGCCGTCCTGCATGACGTAGTCCTTGCCCTCCAGGCGCGCCTTGCCCTTCGCGCGGGCCTCAGCGACCGAACCGGTCGCGACGAGGTCCTCGAAAGAGATCACCTCCGCCTTGATGAAGCCCTTCTCGAAGTCGGTGTGGATCACACCCGCCGCCTGCGGCGCCTTGGCGCCCTGAGGGATCGTCCAGGCGCGTGACTCCTTCGGACCTGCGGTGAGGTAGGTCTGCAGGCCGAGGGTGGCGAAGCCGATACGGGCGAGCTGGTCGAGACCCGACTCGCTCTGTCCGGTCGCCTCGAGCAGCTCCTGAGCGTCCTCCGGGTCCAGCCCGATCAGCTCGGACTCGATCTTCGCGTCGAGGAACACCGCCTGCGCGGGGGCGACCAGCGCCTGCAGCTCGGCCTTCTTCGCATCGTCGGTGAGCACCGACTCGTCGACATTGAACACGTAGATGTACGGCTTCGCCGTCAGCAGGCCGAGCTCCTTGATCGGCGCGAGGTCGATACCCGCGGTGGAGAGCAGCTGACCGCGCTCGAGGGCATCCTTCGCCGCGTTCGCGGCATCCAGCACCGCCGGGTCGGTCTTCTTCTGCTTCACTTCCTTCTCGAAGCGCGGCAGAGCTTTCTCGATGGTCTGCAGGTCGGCGAGCATGAGCTCGGCGTTGATGGTCTCCATGTCGCCCTTGGGGTCGACAGTTCCCTCGACGTGCACGACATCGTCGTCGACGAAGCCGCGCACGACCTGCGCGATCGCGTCGGCCTCGCGGATGTTCGCGAGGAACTGGTTGCCCAGCCCCTCCCCCTCGCTCGCACCGCGGACGATGCCGGCGATGTCGACGAACGACACGGTGGCGGGCAGGATGCGCTCGCTGCCGAAGATGCCGGCCAGCGTCTGCAGTCGCGGGTCGGGCAGGTTCACCACGCCGATGTTCGGCTCGATCGTCGCGAACGGGTAGTTCGCCGCGAGCACGTCGTTCTTGGTCAGCGCGTTGAAGAGAGTGGACTTGCCGACGTTGGGCAGACCGACGATTCCGATAGTGAGAGCCACGGGAGACGAGTCTACCGGCGGGAGGCGTCGCGCAGTGCCGGCGGCTCAGGCGCGCAGCGCCCGGAACGCGCGGGTGACGTACGGCACGTCGATCGTCGCGTCGCCCTTCAGCCCCAGCGCGTCGAGCATCTGCTCGGCGGCGCTCGCGTGCATGATCTCGGTGAGTCGTCGCACCCAGTCGACGTGGCTGTCGCGCACGTTCCAGATCAGCCCGAGAGTCCCGCCGGGTCGCACGACCCGCCCGATCTCTGCGGATGCCGCCACCGGATCCACCCAGTGCCAGGCCTGCCCCAGAACGACAGCGTCGACGGCGGCATCCGGAAGCGGCAGTGACTCGGCCGTGCCGAGGAAGGTCGGCACACTCGGCACCTGCTCGCGCAGTTCGGCGAGCATCGCGGCATCCGGATCCACGGCGACGACCTCGGCATTCCCCGCCGAGACGACGACCCGGGTGAGCTTGCCGGTTCCGGCGCCCACATCGGCGAGCCGTCGCGCACCTTCGGGCAGGCGCTCGAGCATCCACGCCACGGCTTCGAACGGGTAATCCGGCCGCGCTGCCTCATAGTTCTCCGCCTCGGCGCCGAAGGAGGTCGCCCGTGCATCGCTCATGTTCCTCAGCTTATGGCGAGCCTGCCGAGCGGCATCCAGATGTCATGACAGGCTGAAGCCCGTGCCACTGGATTTCACTGCGATCGACTTCGAGACGGCGAACTCCAGTCCCGCCTCCGCATGCTCCGTCGGCCTCGTCCGCGTCCGCGACGGACAGGTCGTCGCGCAGACGGGGTGGCTGATCCGTCCGCCGCAGGGCCATGACGTGTTCAACGAGTGGAACGTGCGCATCCACGGCATCCACCCGCACCACGTCCTCGACGCAGCGACCTGGCCGGAGCAGCTCGAGCACCTCTGCGCCTTCGTCGGCGAGGACGTGCTCGTTGCGCACAACGCCGGATTCGATCTGAACGTCCTGCGCCGCGCGTGCGAAGCCACCGGACTCGAAGCCCCACCCTACCGATCGCTGTGCTCGCTGGCTGTCGCTCGCAAGACCTACGACCTCGACTCGTACCGGCTGCCGATGGCCGCCGCAGCGGCTGGCTTCGGCGATTTCTCGCACCACGACGCCCTCGCCGACGCCCGCGCCTGCGCGCAGATCATCATCGATGCCGCCCGCCGCGCCACCGCTCTCGACGTCATGGCGCTGGCCGGCGCGCTGGGCGTCGCACTGTCGGCGCCGCTGGCCGGCGAGCGCGCAGCCGCTGCCGCCCGCGCCTCCGATGCGACGACACGTCGCCCGCACGCGCGTCGGCGATCGGTCACAATGGTCGGATGACGAACGGACTGAGCCTCGAGGTGATCGAGGGCACATTCGACCTGGCCCGACAGGGGCGCACCGGACCGCTGGGAGAGATGCTCGAGGCGGGCGTGCCGGTCGATGTGCGCAATCCTCGTCAGGACACCCTGCTGATCGTCGCGACCTACGCCGAGCACGCCGAGACCGTCGCCGACCTCATCAGCCGCGGTGCGGATCTGGATGCCGTGAACGCGAACGGCCAGACCGCGGTGTCGTGCGCGGTGTTCCGTCGCAACGAGCCGCTGCTGCGGCAGCTGCTCGAGGCCGGTGCGGACCAGGATGCCGGTGCGCACACCGCCAAGCAGGTCGCCGACCAGTTCGGGCTGAGCGACATGCGCGCGCTGCTCGACGCCTTCTGACCGGCGCCGCTACCGCCGGCTTCAGCGCTCGGAGTGCGGGTCAGGCCCCGCCGGGCACCCACGAGAGCAGCGCGATGACGATGCCGGAGCTGACGAGGAAAGCACCGATCATCCACCACGAGCTCAGCTCGTGGCCTTCTGCGCGGCGCACGCGGAACAGCACGTCGGCGCGGCGTGCGGGGTCGAAGCTCGGGGCGACCGCCGCCTTGGCCTGCTGGGCCGCCATGATCTGCTCCTCCGTCACGCGCAGGATCCGGCCGGTCTTCGTGGTGATGTGCTGTACGCGGCTCGGACTCTCAGATCCAGTGGACGACATCCGGAGCACTCCTCTGCGTGGCTGTGCCGACGCTCTGGGCACGCCGGTTCCCCTCTATTCTGCCAGCGGTCGCTGAGAACGTCGGCAGGCGCGGCTCACAGCCACTTCGAGACGAGGTGATCGGACACGATGCGGCGCAGCGTGCCCGAGGCTCCGCGCAGCACCACGCTCTCGGTGTAGAGGTAGTTGCCCTCGCGGCGCACACCGCGCACGAGCTGGCCGTCGGTGACGCCGGTGGCGACGAAGATCGTGTTGTCGCCCCGAACGAGATCGTCGGCCTCGTAGACCTTGTCGAACTCGAGCCCGGCATCGATGCCGCGCTGGCGCTCGTCGTCATCGCGCGGCCAGAGCATTCCCTGGATGTGACCGCCGAGCGCCTTGATCGCGCATGCCGTGACGATGCCCTCCGGGCTGCCGCCGATACCGACGCACATGTCGGTGCGCGCATCGTGACGGGCTGCGTTGATGCCGCCGGCGACGTCGCCGTCGCTCATCAGGCGGGTGCCGGCTCCGGCCTCGCGGATCTCGGCGATGAGTTTCTCGTGGCGCGGACGGTTCAGCACCGAGACGACCACCTCGTCGACCGGCTTGCCGAGAGCCTTGGCGAGGCGGCGGACGTTCTCGCCGATCGGCTTGCGGATGTCGACGACGCCCACACCGGCGGGGCCGGTGACGAGCTTGTCCATGTAGAACACGCTGGACGCGTCGAGCATCGTGCCGCGGTCGGACACGGCGAGCACGGAGAGCGCGTTCTGGCGTCCCTCCGCGGTGAGCGTCGTGCCGTCGATCGGGTCGACGGCGATGTCGCATTCGGGACCGCGGCCGGTGCCGACGACCTCACCGTTGAACAGCATCGGCGCGTTGTCCTTCTCGCCCTCGCCGATGACGACACGACCCTGGAAGTCCACGGTGCCGAGGAAGGCGCGCATCGCGTCGACGGCGGCACCGTCCGCAGCCTCCTTCGCGCCTCGGCCGACGAACGGCACCGCGCGGATCGCCGCGGCTTCGGTCGCGCGCACGAGTTCCATCGCGAGGTTGCGGTCGGGACGGAGGGGGCTGAGATCGGCTGTGAGGCTCACCATGCGGTCAGCATAGCGACGGAGGTTCGCGGAATCGGCGACTTTTCGCAGGATGACAATGAAGGAATACGCGTTCTTATCTGTGCATCAAGAACCTTGGGGCACCGAGCGTAACCGCCACGGGAATCATCTGTCTGCGGGCTAAAGTGAGCAGGAACCCCCGCACCTCAGAGGCAGGAGAACTCATGCCCGTCGCCACTCCGGAACAGTACGCAGAGATGCTCGATCGCGCGAAGGCCGGCGGCTTCGCGTATCCCGCATTCAACGTCTCCAGCTCGCAGACCATCAACGCCGTGCTGCAGGGACTGACCGAGGCCGGCTCGGACGGCATCATCCAGGTCACGACGGGCGGTGCGGACTACTTCGCCGGCCACACCGTGAAAGCCCGCGCAACCGGCGCTCTTGCCTTCGCGCGCTATGCCACCGAGGTCGCCAAGAACTACCCGATCACCGTCGCGCTGCACACCGACCACTGCCCGAAGGACGCCCTGGCCGGCTTCGTCGAGCCGCTGATCGCCGCGTCCGAGGAAGAGGTCAAGGCCGGACGCAACCCGATCTTCCAGTCGCACATGTGGGACGGATCGGCCGTGCCGCTCGATGAGAACATCGAGATCGCCAAGGAGCTGCTGCCGCGCATGAAGGCGATCAACGCGATCCTCGAGGTCGAGATCGGCGTCGTCGGCGGCGAGGAGGACGGCGTCGCGCACGAGGGCTCGAACGACGCCCTCTACACGACGTTCGCGGACGTCGACCAGGCCATCCAGGCGCTCGGCCTCGGCGAGCAGGGCCGCTACATCGCCGCGCTGACCTTCGGCAACGTGCACGGCGTGTACAAGCCGGGTGGAGTGAAGCTGCGTCCCGAACTGCTCGGCGACATCCAGGCCGAAGTGGCGAAGAAGTACAGCACCGGCCCCAAGCCCCTCGACCTCGTCTTCCACGGCGGCTCGGGCTCGAGTGACGAGGAGATCGCCACCGCCGTCGCGAACGGTGTCATCAAGATGAACATCGACACCGACACGCAGTACGCGTTCACGCGCTCGATCGCCGACTACATGTTCAAGAATTACGACGGCGTGCTGAAGGTCGACGGCGAGGTCGGGAACAAGAAGCAGTACGACCCGCGCGCCTGGGGCAAGATCGCCGAGTCGGCGATGGCCGCACGCGTGGTCGAGTCGACGCGTCAGCTCGGCTCGCACGGACAGTCGAAGAGCTGACCGCCAGTTCGCATAGGCGCCGTCGGATGCCATCCGGCGGCGCCTATGCGTTGTCCGAAGAAGTGCGAGGACTGCGGGATCATCCGGCCATCCGCTCCCCTGCCGGGCTCAGCACCCACCAGACGTCGTTGACGCCCTGCCCGTTCACGTCTCCGGCGGCGCTGTCACCCGCGAAGTAGTAGAGCGGCCAACCGTTCAGGGTCACCTGCATCTTGCCGTCCGCGGTCTCGATCGTGCCGAGGTCTCCGGTGACGCCGTCACCATGCGGCTCGTCGCCGGCGGCGATCAGCGGAGGCCAGTTCTGGAGGCAGACGCCGGTGCATGCGCTGGTGTCCGTGCCCTGGGTGTCCTTGTCGAACATGTAGACCGTCATCCCGTCGGCATCCACCACGACCTCGCCGACCGAGGTCTCCGCGACCATGAGGTCCGCTCCGGATGCCGCAGGCTCGGATGCATCGCTCGAGGGGGTGCGGTACGAGCCGCCGTCGTCCGTCCCGGAAGATCCGGGTGACCCCGGCGAGCCGTTCGTGCCGGCGCTGCAGCCGCCGAGCAGGAGTGCGAGGGCGATGCCTCCGATGGCGAGTGCCTTGCGCATGATCGCGTCCTTTCGTCCGCCGGGCACGATGCCCGGGCTCGATTCCAGTGACACGAGACAGCAGGCCGGAGGGTTCAGTCGAGGTCGCGGCGAACCACGACGGATCCGGACGCGTCACGGATCTCGACCGCCCTGATGTCCGACACGGCCAGGGCTGTTCCGGCCGACAGGCGAGCCGTCGCGCCCGGCTCGACGCTCCATGTCGACAGCGTCGACGTCGTGCCGTCGTCCGCCACGATGGCAAGGGCGTACTCCCCACCCACACCTGCCGCGCGGTATCCGTCGTACTCGCAGGTCAGCTCGAGCTTCGTTCCCCAGGGCACAGACGTCATCGTCACCGATGCCGTCACGGGCGCGCCCGCGACGGGGTCCATCAGCATCGCTTCGGCCGGTCGAGGCGTGAGCGCGGCGACCGAGATGCCGAGCGCCACGACGACGGCGGCGACCGCCCCAACCGCCCACGCGCCGATCCGTCGATGGCGCAGACGCCGCTCCCGCGCAGCGGCGAGCACTCTGACCGGTGCGACGTCACCGGCATCCGAGATCCGCTCGACATCCCCGGCGTCCAGCAGCGACAGCAGCGAGACGGTCGAGCTCAGCTCGGCCACGGCATCTCGGCAGCGCGCGCAGCGCGTCAGGTGCTCTTCGTACTCCGAGCGTTCGGCAGCCGACAGCGCGCCCAGCGTGTACGCGGCGTCCCACGTGAGGAAACGCTCGTGATCTCCCTTCACCGGGTCACTCCTCTCTCCTGCAGCGCGAGGCGCAGTGCCCGCAGGCCGTAGTGCATCCGCGACTTGACCGTTCCCTCGGGGATGCCGAGCTCCGTCGCCACCTCGGCGACGCTGCGCCCGCGGTAGTATGCGGCGACGACCACCGCCCGATGCTCCGCGCTCAGCGCGGCGAGCGCGTCCTGGACCAGCAGCGCATCGAACAGCCGGTCGGTCCCGTCGTCGATCGCCCGTTCTGGCACGTCGGCGACCGCGCTCTCGTGGCGGCGCCTAGCGCTGCGCGCCTCGTCGATCACAATGTGCCTGGCCACCGTGATCATCCACGCCCGCGAAGTCGTCGGGTCCTGCTCGAGGATCCGCGGTGTGCGCCATGCCCGCAGCAGCGTCTCCTGCACGATGTCGTCGGCAGAGCCGCGGCTACCCGTGATGCTCACGACATACCGCCGGATCGGCCCGGAATGCAGCTCGTAGAGCGCGGTCAGCCGTTCGTCGTCGTCATGCGTCACGGATCGCCTCCTCACGAGGGAAACGAGGCGGAGAGGTCTCCGGTTCAACGGTGAACCGGAACGGCACACGATGCGTTCTCTTCGTATGGACATCTTCGCCGACATCGACGCCTTCCGCATCGCCGGACTGCCGATGCATCCGCTGCTCGTGCACGCGACGGTGGTGCTTACGCCGCTCACCGCTCTCACCGTGGCGATCGTCGCGCTGTGGCCGACGGCGCGCCGCCACCTGGGATACGCCCCGCCGATCGCGGCGCTCGTCGTCGCCGGTCTGGCGCCGGTCACCGTGCTCGCCGGCGAGAGCCTTGCCGAGACGGTCGGCGAGACCCCGGCCGTCGAACGTCATGAGTCGCTGGGACGGCTGCTGATCCCGTGGACGATCGCCCTGCTGATCGCGGCGGTCGCGGTGGCCGTGAGTGATCGGATGGTTCGGCGACTGCGCCGCACGAATGCGGGCGCAGCACGCGCCCTCACGGTGATCATCGCCGGTGCCGCGGTGATCGCCGCAGTCGGCACGATCGTCGTGACGGTGCTCACCGGGGATACCGGGGCTCAGGCGGTCTGGGGAGGCGTCTGAGCGCTCGGATCGTCCAGGCGGATCCGGTCGGCGTGGATCCGCCGTCCTGGGCGGACGTCGTCAGCGGCTGCGCATCCGCCGAGCCCATACGGCGAGATCCACCACCGCGTCGATCACGAGCAGCACGCCGACCCCGCGCATGAGCGGTGAGCGCGCCCTGACAGCCGCGATGCCGGCCGCGAGTTCGCCGTATCCCACTGCGGCCCCGAGCCGGGGACGTGCCCGCAGGAACGCGGTCGTCCGCGCGAGTGGCGTCTCGCGTCGCGTCAGCGGGAAGGTCTCCCCGATTCCGCCGACCAGCAGCCCACCCAACGTACGCGGCCACCCGGCCGGAGCGAATCGCTGCGGCGCGGTGAGGAGATCGAGTGCACCCCCGGCACCGGCATCCGGTTCCTCTGCGTCGCCGGCGGCGGCATCCGCAGCAGCCGACGATCCCTGCGTGAGAACCGCGGAGATCAGCGCGGACGGCACCCCGAAAGCCGCGACGAACGCTATCACGCGCTCTCGCGCCCCCGCCGTGCCGCCGAGTGCTTCCGGAGCGCATGCGCGTGCGGCGGCATCGTGATCGAGCGGGTCGCCCTGCGCGAGCACGAGCAGCTGCTCGGCAGTGCCGTCGGCTTCGGTCAGCATCCGCCGGTACACCTCCGCGCTCTCCGGCACGGCGAGCGCGTCGATGTCGAGCACCGGGCGCGTGAGGCGCTCGGCGTTCGGCCAGAACATGCCCGTGCGCCCGCCGCGTGCGGTGACCTCCACCCACGCGCCGCCCCAGTCACCCGGAACGTTGACCTCGATGATCGGGTGATCGGCCGACGAACCGGCGACCGTCGCGCGCGGCTCATCCGTGACGTAGCGGTACGCCGACCAGTCGCCGGCTTCCAGGTAGTCGACCTGCACGCCCAGCAGCTGGGCCATGAGCCGCGCACCCCACGGCCCGCGGCGGGAGAACTCCGCCACGTGCACCGACGACATCGCGAAGTCCGTCTCAACGGACTCGTCATCCGCAGCGTCCGCGTCGTCCGGCATCCCGAATCCCGCGAGGTCCTCGGATGACACTGCCGCGTCGTCGAGCTCGGCATCCACAGTCTCGAGCGCGTCGTCGTCCACGCCGAGGTGCAGGGCGAGACCCGCCGCGGTGAACAGCGCGCGCAGCTGCTCGACGGCCAGGTCGAATCGCAGCCGATCGTCCGCATCGAGCGCGACGATTGCCTCGCTGTCGGTGACGGGGATCAGCAGCACAGCCTCATCCCCGTCGAAGCCCCGGGACGCGGCGAGCACGCGCTCCGCCCGCAGGATGCCCTCCGCCTCAGCCGTGGGGTCCTCGCCGTTGCGGGAATCCACCGAGGCGTAGGCGACGTGGAACGCGATCTGCTCTTCTGACACCCTCCGAGGCTACCCGGCGGGCGGTGTGGTGAGGCCCGCGGTGAAGGCGGGATCGCTGAACATCACGATCGAGATGCACACCGACACCAGCAGCATGGTCACGACGAAGCCGACCAGCGGCACCCACCAAGACGAGCGCCCGGCGCGCAGCCGGCGGAACGACAACCACACCGTCGCCGCGTACCCGACGACGAGGATCACGACCGCGACAGTGCCCCACGTGCGTGCGGCGGCGTAGCTCGTGAACTCGCCGTCGAGTCCGAGCATCTTCATCGACCCGCTCAGCGTGTCGGACATGTTCAGGAACTGCGGGATCGACGAGAGCACGTTGAACAGCCCGAAGCCCAGCAGCAGGAAAGTGATCAGACGCCCCACCGGTCGCGCGGGCGCCTCCGTCGTCGGGGGTCCCACGGGCGTGGCCGGCGTCGGGGCTGTCGGGGTCGGGACGGATGCCGCGTCCGCGGCATCCTCCGGCGGCAGCCCCCGGCGCGCGCGCTGCTCCTCTGGCGTCGCGTACTCGCCGTACTGCGGGCGATCGCTCACGAGCGACGGACCCGCCCGCCGAGCGCGCGCTCGTCGCGCTTGCCGGCGAGGTCCTGACGCAGCTCCTTCGGCAGCGAGAACATCAGGTCCTCCTCTGCGGTGCGCACCTCTTCGACGTCGGCGTAGCCGGCCTCGTCCAGTGCCTCGAGCACCTCGCGCACCAGCACCTCGGGCACCGATGCGCCGCTGGTCACACCGATGGTGCGCACGCCGTCGAGCCACTCCTGGCGCACCTCGTCGGCGTAGTCGACGCGGTAGGCGGCCTTCGCCCCGTACTCCAGCGCGACCTCGACCAGGCGCACGCTGTTCGAGGAGTTCGCCGAGCCGACCACGATGACGAGGTCCGAGTCACGGGCGATCTTCTTGATGGCGACCTGGCGGTTCTGGGTGGCGTAGCAGATGTCATCCGACGGCGGGTTCTGCAACTCGGGGAAGCGCGTGCGCAGCCGGTTCACCGTCTCCATCGTCTCGTCGACCGACAGGGTGGTCTGCGAGAGCCAGACGACCTTCGACGGGTCCTTGACCTGCACGGTGTCGGCCTCGTCGGGCGAGTTCACGATCGTCACGCGCTCGGGGGCGTGACCGGCAGTGCCCTCGACCTCCTCGTGACCGTCGTGGCCGATGAGCAGGATCTCGAAGTCGTCGCGCGCGAAGCGCACGGCCTCGCGGTGCACCTTGGTGACCAGCGGGCAGGTCGCGTCGATCGCGTGCAGCCCGCGGTCCGCAGCGCCCTGCACCACGGCCGGCGAGACGCCGTGCGCGCTGAAGACGATGTGCGCGCCCTCGGGCACCTCGTCGACCTCTTCGACGAAGATCGCGCCCTTCTGCTCGAGCTCGGTCACCACGTGGATGTTGTGCACGATCTGCTTGCGCACGTACACCGGCGCACCGTAGCGCTCGAGTGCCTTCTCGACGGCGACGACTGCGCGATCGACACCGGCGCAGTAGCCTCGCGGCGCCGCCAGCAGCACCCGCTTCTCGCCGCTGACCGGACGGTTCTCGAGCCGCGCGCGCTCGGGGGCGCGACGGCGGGACGGGATGTGCGGCACGGGCAGCGAGACAGCGGTTGAACTCACACCGCGAGTCTACCGGCGGCACCTGGTCACGGGCCGGGAGCCCGGCGGCCGGGCGGGGTCTGGTGCGGGGGACTGCCGGGGCGGCTGGTTCGCTGCGGGGGCCGACACGCCAGATGTCGGACACTTGCGTGCAAACCGTCCGACATCTGGAGTGTCGGCCCCCAGATCGCAACCCGGCCGCGCCGCGGCGTGCCCCACGTCAGTCGGGCGTCCGTGGCATCCCGGACAATGGAGGGATGACCGTCTTCCACGCGACCGCCGTGCCCGGTGAGCCGCCGCCCGCCGATGCGGTCGCGCCGCGCGATTCGCGACCGGACGCCCCCACCTCGGTCGCCCGGCTGAACGGCACCATCCGCGACTTCGTGGCGCGCTGGAACACCGTGTGGGTCGAGGGTGAGATCACCTCGTGGAACGTCCGCGCGGGCAACGTCTTCGCGCGGCTGAAGGACAACCGCTCCGACGCGCAGATCTCGATCCGGGTGTGGTCGAGCGTGCGTCCGCGCGTCCCGGCCGATCTCGCGGTCGGCGACCACGTGGTGGCGGCCGTGAAGGCCGACTACTTCGTCAAGGGCGGCGACTTCAGCTTCGTGGTGTCGGCGATGAAGCACGTCGGCCTGGGCGATCAGCTGGAACGGCTCGAGAAGCTGCGCGCGCAGCTGCGGCTGGAGGGCCTGTTCGACGGGGCACGCAAGAAGGCGCTGCCGTTCCTGCCGCACTGCATCGGCCTGATCACCGGCGAACGCTCGGATGCCGAGAAGGACGTGCATCGCAACGCCGAACTGCGCTGGCCGCAGGTGAACTTCCGCACCGAGCACGTCGCCGTGCAGGGTGACCGGTGCGTACCCGAGGTGCTGGCGGCCCTGCAGCGGTTGGATGCCGATCCCGACGTCGACGTGATCGTCATCGCCCGCGGCGGAGGCGACCCGCAGACCCTGCTCGGGTTCAGCGACGAACGCCTCGTGCGCGCGGTGGCGGCGGCCACCACGCCGATCGTGAGCGCGATCGGTCACGAGAACGACCACCCCCTGCTCGACGACGTCGCCGACCTGCGCGCCTCCACCCCGACGGATGCGGCGAAGCGGGTGGTGCCGGATGTCGGCGAGCAGCGCGCCATCGTCGCCCAGCTGCGCTCGCGGGCGACGACCCGGCTGACCCAGCGCATCTCGCACGACGTCATGCAGCTAGAGCAGCTGCGCTCGCGCCCGGTGCTGCGCTCACCCGATCCGATCATCGACGAGCGCGCGCAGGAGGTCTGGCTGCTCGCGTCGCGCGGACGCGACACGGTGACCAGGAAGCTGGATGCCGCGCAGCGCTCCACCGCCGAGCTGCGCGCCTCCCTGCGGGCGCTGTCGCCCGCAGCCACGCTCGCGCGCGGCTATGCGATCGTGCACCTCGACGACGGCCGCATCCTCAGCGACGCCGCCGACGCTCCCGCCGGCACGCCGCTCACCGTGGCGGTCGACCGCGGCTCGCTGCGCGCGGTCTCGGAGGGCGAGACGCCCGAAGCCGACTGACCGCCCCCGCCTGCCCCCGACCCCGCCTGGCCCCCGGCCCGCCCGGCCCCCGGCATCCGGCATCCGGCATCCGTACGCTTCGGGGGCCGACACGCCAGATGTCGGACGGTCTGCGCGGATGCGTCCGACATTTGGCGTGTCGGCCCCCGTTCCGGCCCGCCCACCCGGGATCGGTCCCCCGCGACACGCCGGTAAGATGGGGGCCGTGACCGCGCCCCACGACTCCCCCGTCGAATCCCTGTCGTTCGAGGCCGCGCGCGACGAGCTGGTGCGCGTGGTCGCCGAACTCGAACAGGGTTCGCCCACTCTCGAGCACTCCCTCGCGCTGTGGGAGCGCGGTGAGGCTCTCGCCGCCCGCTGCGAGGAGTGGCTGCTCGGCGCGAAGCGGCGTCTGGATGCTGCACGCGATGCCGCATCCGCCGGAGCCGCCGAATGAGCCGCCAGCCTCGCATCGTCGCCGGACTCGGGCGCCCCGAGACCGCGCAGGAGACCGCCGACCGCAAGGCCGAGTCGAGCCGCGTCTACCGCTCGAGCCAGACCTTCCGAAATCTCATCGCCGCTCTGATCGTCACCGTCGCCGTGGTCGCGGTGGTCGTGCTCGGCGTGCCCCGCGGCGACGTGCCGGATCGGCCCCCGATCGATGTCGCCCGCATCGCCAGCGAGGTCGAGACGTCCATGCAGCGCCCGGCCATCGTCGCCGAGGCCGATGACTACTGGCGTGTCAACGCCGCCGGACTCGAGGGCGGTGCCACGAAGGTCTGGACCATCACCCTCGCCCCCGCCGCGGATGACGAGCGCGGGTTCATCCGCGTCGCGCAGGCGTTCGACGCCGACGTGTCCTGGGCGCCGCAGGTGCTCGGCGGCGCTGCCCCGAGCGGCGAGAAGACGATCGACGGCCGCACGTGGGACGAGTTCGACCTCTCCTCCCGCCCGACCGGCAACATCACCTACGCCCTCGGGACCCAGGCCGGTCCCGACTACGTGCTGCTGTACGGCTCCCAGTCGCCGCAGGCGACGGCCGAGCTCGCAGAATCCCTGTCCGCACAGATCGACGACCTGAAGGAGGCCGAATGACCGCAACGATGACACCCGCTGAGGCCTGGAATGAGATGCTCGAAGGGAACAGGCGATTCGTCGCCGGCACTCCCGCGCACCCGCACCAGGACGTCTCCAAGCGCCACGAGCTCGCCGACGGCCAGGCGCCGATCGCGACCCTGTTCGGCTGCTCCGACTCGCGCCTCGCCGCCGAGATCATCTTCGACAAGGGCCTGGGCGATCTGTTCGTCGTCCGCAACGCCGGACAGGTGATCGGCGAGTCGATCGTCGCCAGCCTGGAGTACGCCGTCGGCATCCTCAACGTGCCGCTCATCGTCGTGCTCGCCCATGACTCCTGCGGCGCGGTGCGCGCCGCCATCGACGGCACCGCGATCGACTCCGCTCCGCTTCCGGCGGGCATCTGGAAGCTCATCGCACCGATCGTCCCGGCCGCGCGCAAGGTGCTCGCCGAGACCGGCGGTACGACGCCGGCCGACATCGATGCCGAGCTCGTCGGACGCGAGCACCTGCGCAACACCGTCGCAGACCTGCTGCACTCGTCCGAGATGATCAGCAATGCCGTGGCCGCGGGTCGGCTCGGCATCGTGGGCGCGAACTACCGTCTCGCAGAGGGCACGGCTGTGCCCGTCGTCACCGTGGGGATCGACGCCGAGGGGCGCGTCCCCGCTTTCAAGGAGGAATCGGCATGACCGACAACGAGTACCGCATCGAGCACGACACCATGGGCGAGGTGCGCGTGCCCGCGAAGGCTCTCTACAGCGCCCAGACCCAGCGCGCCGTCGAGAACTTCCCGATCTCGGGCAAGGGGCTCGAGTCGACCCAGATCGCCGCGCTCGCGCGGATCAAGAAGGCGGCGGCGCTCGCCAACAAGCACCTGGGCACCCTGGACGGCGACATCGCGGATGCCATCGCGAAGGCCGCCGACGAGGTGGCATCCGGCAAGCACGACGGCGAGTTCCCCGTCGACACGTACCAGACCGGTTCGGGCACGTCGTCGAACATGAACATGAACGAGGTGCTGGCGAATCTGGCATCCGGCATCCTCGGCTCGGCCGTGCACCCGAACGACCACGTGAACGCGTCGCAGTCGTCGAACGACGTCTTCCCGACGTCGGTGCACATCGCCGTCACGCAGGCGCTGATCGACACGCTCATCCCCTCGCTCGACCACCTCGCCGTCGCTCTCGAGGCGAAGGCGGAGCTGTGGAAGGGCGTCGTGAAGTCGGGTCGTACGCACCTGATGGATGCGACCCCGGTCACGCTCGGCCAGGAGTTCGGCGGCTACGCGCGCCAGATCCGCCTCGGCATCGAGCGCGTGCAGTCCGCCCTCCCCCGCGTCGCCGAGGTGCCGCTCGGCGGCACCGCAGTGGGCACCGGCATCAACACGCCGCTGGGCTTCCCGCAGAAGGTCATCGAGCTGCTCGCCGCCGAGACCGAGCTGCCGATCACCGAGGCGAAGGACCACTTCGAGGCGCAGGCCAACCGCGACGGTCTCGTCGAGGCATCCGGGGCGCTGCGCACCATCGCCGTGTCGCTGACGAAGATCAACAACGACCTGCGCTGGATGGGGTCCGGCCCGAACACCGGCCTCGGCGAGCTGCACATCCCCGACCTGCAGCCCGGTTCGTCGATCATGCCCGGCAAGGTGAACCCCGTGGTTCCGGAGGCCGTGCTGATGGTGTGCGCGCGTGTGATCGGCAACGACGCGACCGTCGCGTGGGCGGGCGCGTCCGGCTCGTTCGAGCTGAACGTCGCCATCCCGGTGATGGGCACGGCGCTGCTCGAGTCGATCCGACTGCTCTCGAACGCCGTCCGCGTGCTGGCAGACAAGACCATCGACGGCCTGGAGGCCAACGTCGAGCGCGCGGCCGCCTTCGCCGGCATGAGCCCGTCGATCGTCACGCCGCTGAACAAGGTCATCGGCTACGAGGCAGCCGCGAAGATCGCCAAGCACGCGGTCGCCAAGGGCATCACCGTGCGTGACGCCGTGATCGACCTCGGCTACGTCGAGCGCGGCGAGATCACCGAAGAGGTGCTCGACGAGAAGCTCGACCTGCTGTCGATGACGCACGCCGGCTGAGCCCCGTTACGTTTCGGGGGCCGACACGCCAGATGTCGGACGCATCGTCATGATCCGTCCGACACCTGGAGTGTCGGCCCCCGTTTCGTATCCTCTGCACAACGGCCGAGGCTGAGAAGTTGTCCCAGGATCCCGGGAATCGGCACCCGGTCGGCGCCTTCGCGGGCGGATGCTGGTGCCATGTTCGATCCACAGGTGCTGGTGGCCCGCCTCGGCGGACTCGCGCAAGGGACGCAGCTTCAGGAATACGGCGTCAGTCGCATGCAGCTGAGCAGGGCCGCGCGCGACGGCCGCATCGAGCGACTGCGCCCCGGCGTGTTCGCCACCCCGGAGCTGAATCAGGCTGAGCGCACCGCCGCCCGGCACGGCGGTGCGCTCACGTGCTCGGAGGCGCTTCGGCGTCTGGGGGTGTGGGTGCTCGCGCCGGAGGGCGTTCCGCACGTGTGGGTCGGGCGCCGTGGCCGCGTTCACCCGCACCCCGGATGCCGCTGCGTGAGCCACTACTTCCGTGGACGCTCCGCCTTCGGAATCGTCGACGTCGAGACGGCCCTCGTGCACCTGTATCGCTGCGCGGGCGACGAGGCGTTCTTCGCATCCTTCGAGTCGGCGTGGAAGCTGCGGCTGCTGTCGGATGGCGCGCGCCTGCGCATCCGGGCCGCGCTGCCCGCGCACGCCCGGTGGCTCGTCGACTTCGCGCGACCGGATGCCGAGAGCGGGCTGGAGTCCCTGCTGCGCTTGCGCCTGCACCTGCTGGGGATCGAGCTCGAGTGCCAGGTGGTCATCGTCGGAGTGGGGCGCGTGGACTTCGTCATCGACGGCCGGCTGATCCTTGAGGCGGACGGGCGGGAGAACCACGACGGCCCGTCCCTGCGTCACAAGGACCTCATGCGGGATGCGGTCGCGTCCGCGCTCGGGTACGAGACGCTGCGCTTCGACTACGAGCAGATCCTGCACGAGTGGGAAACCGTGCAGCGCTCGGTGCTCGCCGCCCTGGGCCGCACCGTCGAGCACGCGTGACAGAGGCGATCGTGCACGCGGCTGTGGATAACTCGAGCGCACCGCCGGCCCGCGGGGTTACCGTGGTGCCGTGACGATGACGACCACATTCGCACGCGCGACCTCGGGCGTCGCTGCTGTCTGCGTGCTCATCGGGATGCTGTCGGCCTGCACGCCCGAACCGGAGCCGAAGCCGACCAAGACGGCGCTCTTCGCCTCGGACGAGGAGGCGTTCGCCGCGGCGGAAGAGACCTACCGCGCCTACGTGGCGGGCTTGAATGAGACGGATCTTCGAAACGATGAGACCTTCGAACCCGTCTACAACTGGCTTACCGCATCAGCGCTGTCTTCAGAGCGCGAGAATCTCAGTTACTACCATGCAGAACACCTGACCCGAGTGGGTGAGACAACCTTCGATTCTTACACGCCCGTCTCACGAAGCGCCAAGAAGATAGTCGCCAACTTATGCCTTGACGTCTCAGGGGTGGATCTGCTCAACGTTGACAGCCAGTCGGTGCTTCCGGAGGACCGCGTCAGTCGCCGGGCTCTCAAGGTCACCTTCGTTCCCGGCGACACCCCCACTCAGCTAAAGATCGCTTCCAACCATCAACCGGAATCGTTCAAATGTTGACGCCTACCTCTCTCGTCGCTGCATTGCTCGCTTCTGTCGTTCTTCTCCAAACGAGCAATCCACCCCCACCTGACTCTGAAATTGGTGGCGGCGGAGCGTCATGGGGTATCAACAGCAAGGGAGACACGCTCCGTGTCGAAGGCGTTAGAAACCGCGGCGGTAATCTCGGACATGAGGCTGAATTTCACAAGAGAACCCCCGACGCAATCCACGTCGGCGATGTCGAGCCTCGCCCGCAGCCTCCGACGCCCGAGGAGTGCCGCATCAACTGGGACGCGATGATCTCGTGCTGGGAGTACGTCGAAAGGCCCGAGGGCACTCCGGATGAGGAGGCTTCGGACTCGACGCCGAGCATCCCGCCGGTCACGATCTCCGACCTCGCGATCTTCTCCCCCGCCAAGGGCGCCGTCGCAGGAGAGCCGGACAACCTCGGAGTCGCCGGGTTGCCCACGAATTTCGTCACTGAGGCGCAGGCGCATGTGCGCTCGGGCGAGCTGTTCGGCTTCCCGGTGGACGTCCGCTTCACACCGGCTTCGTACACCTTCCGCTACGGCGACGGCGAGTCACGCACCTCGAGCAGCCCTGGTCGCAGCTGGGCCGATCTCGGCCAGGCGCAGTTCACGCCCACCGAGACGAGTCACACCTACTCCGAGCGGGGGACGTACGAGGCCCAGGTCGACATCGCCTACACCGCCGAGATCGACTTCGGGGTGGGGTGGTTCCTCGTCGACGGGCAGCTCGACGTCCCGGGCCCGACCCAGCAGATCCGCATCTTCGAAGCACGGACCGCCCTCGTCGCGCACACGTGCACCGAGCAGCCGTCCGCCCCGGGCTGCTGACCCCGGCATCCGGCCCCCGCATCCGGCATCCGGCATCCGGCCGCATACGAACCGGGGGCCGACACTCCAGATGTCGGACTGCCTCCACGAAGCCGTCCTACATCTGGCGTGTCGGCCCCCAGAACGCACCAGTGCAGCCCCGTCGTCAGCTGAGCTCGCCGCCCTCCAGCAGGTCCGTGACCAGCGCGGCGATCGCCGAGCGCTCCGATCGCTGCAGGGTGACGTGACCGAACAGGTCGTGCCCCTTCAGCGTCTCGATCACGCTGGCCACACCGTCGTAACGTCCGACGCGCAGGTTGTCGCGCTGGCCGACGTCGTGGGTCAGCACCACCCGCGAGTTCTGCCCGATCCTGCTGAGCACCGTGAGCAGCACGTTGCGCTCCAGCGACTGCGCCTCATCGACGATCACGAAGGCATCGTGCAGTGAGCGCCCGCGGATGTGGGTGAGCGGCAGCACCTCCAGCATCCCCCGCTCGACCACCTCGTCGAGCACGTTGCCCGAGACGACCGAGCCGAGCGTGTCGAACACCGCCTGCCCCCACGGGTTCATCTTCTCGCCCTGGTCACCGGGCAGATACCCGAGCTCCTGCCCGCCGACCGCGAACAGCGGCCGGAACACGATGATCTTCTTCTGCTGCTGCCGCTCGAGCACCGCCTCCAGCCCCGCGCACAGCGCCAGCGCCGACTTGCCCGTGCCGGCGCGTCCGCCCAGCGAGACGATGCCCACCTCGGGATCGAGCAGCAGGTCGATCGCGATTCGCTGCTCGGCCGACCGCCCGTGCATGCCGAACGCCTCACGGTCGCCGCGCACCAGCCGGAACTCGCCGTCGCCGATCACCCGTCCGAGGGCGGACCCGCGCTCGGAGTGGATGATCAGTCCAGTGTTCACCGGCAGCCCGCGCACCTCCTCGCTGAGCCCGACCTCGCTCTCGTAGAGATCGCTCATCTCGTCGCCCGACAGGTCGACGGTGGCGATGCCGGTCCAGCCCGCATCCACGGCCTGCTCCGCCAGGTACTCCTCGGCGGGCAGACCGAGCGCAGCCGCCTTGACGCGCATCGGCAGGTCCTTCGACACGATCGTGACGTTCTGGCCGTCGTCGGCCAGGTGCGCCGCGGTGGCGAGAATGCGGCTGTCGTTGTCGCCGAAGCGGATGCCGGCGGGCAGCAGCGACATGTCGGCGTTGACCAGCTCGACGCGCAGGGTGCCGCCGTCGCCCACCTCGATGGGGAAGTCCAGCCGTCCGTGCTCGATGCGCAGCTCGTCGAGATGACGCAGCGCGCGTCGTGCGAAGTAGCCGAGTTCGGGATCATGGCGCTTGCTCTCCAGCTCGCTGATCACCACGACCGGCAGCACGATCGAGTGCTCCGCGAAGCGGAACAGCGCCTGAGGATCGCTCAGCAGCACGGATGTGTCGAGCACATATGTGCGAAGAGCCGTGTCATCGTGTGACACGGCTCCGGCGGCTGAGGTGGACTGCTGCTGTGCTGTACGTGTGGTCATGATCCACTCCCACCCGGGACTGTTCCCGGCTCTGCAGCGAGTCGGCCATGGCCACGAGTCGCGATCCTGAAGGCCGACCCGACCGGGCACCGTGCCCGATGAGATGAACGTACGGCCCGCGGCTGCCTTCCGCCACTGTTGTCGAAGGGTGTGTCGCGTGTCCGTCGGGTGAACGACGCGCGCGGATGCCGTGGGTCAGCGACCGAAGCGGCGATCGCGATCCGCGAAATCGCGGATCGCCCGCAGGAAGTCGACTTCGCGCAGGTCGGGTCCGAGCGCCTCGACGAAGTAGAACTCGCTGTGCGCGCTCTGCCAGAGCAGGAAGTCGCTCAGCCGCTGCTCACCGCTGGTGCGGATGACGAGGTCGGGATCGGGCTGACCACCCGTGTAGAGGTGCTCGCCGATCATCTCCGGAGTGAGATGCTCGGCGAGGTCCTCGAGGGTGCCGCCGCTGGCGTTGTGCTCGGCGATGATGCTGTGCACCGCATCGACGATCTCGTTGCGCCCGCCGTAGCCGACAGCCAGGTTCACGTGCAGGCCCTCGTGGCCGCTGGTACGCCGCTGGGCGTCGGCCAGCACCCGGGACAGCTCGGCGGGAAGGATGTCAGCCCGGCCGACGTGCTGCACCCGCCAGTCACCGCGCTCGGCCAGAGAATCCGCGAGCTCGGCGATGATCTCGATGAGGTCCTGGATCTCCTTCGAATCGCGCTTTCGCAGGTTGTCCGCCGAGAGCAGGTACAGCGAGACCACGCCCACGCCCAGCTCGTCGCACCACGCCAGGAACTCGCGCATCTTCGCCGCGCCGGCGCGGTGGCCGGCGGCAGCGGACTCGAATCCGAGCTGGCGTGCCCAGCGCCGGTTGCCGTCGATCATCATCGCGACGTGATGCGGAACCTTCGACGGGTCTATCCGTCGGCGAAGGCGGTTCCCGTAGAGCCGGTACAGGGGCCCGCGCCCCGAGCCCTCGCGTGCAGTCACGTGCCTACGCTACCGCCACGCGCTGCGAGAACGCGGCAGATCCTGAGGACATGTACGGCCAACGGCATGCGCCCATGCCTAGAGTGAGCACGTGAGCACCCGAGCCTCAGACGACGCTGAACCCGACGTGCCCCAGCTGCCCCTCATGGACGCTGCCGCGGTGGATGCCGCGGTCGAGGTCAGGCCCACCTGGCGCGGCTGGATCCACGCCGGCACGTTCCCCGTCGCAATCGCCGCGGGCGTCGTGCTCATCGTCCTCGCGCAGGGCGCACCCGCCAAGTGGGCGGCCGCCGTGTTTATGACCACGTCGCTGCTGCTGTTCGGTAACTCCGCGGTGTATCACCGCTTCGACTGGGGTCCCAAGACCAAGGCCGTGCTCAAGCGCATCGACCACGCGAACATCCTGCTGCTCATCGCCGGCACCTACACGCCGCTGGCGACTCTGGCGCTCCCGCCGCAGAAGGGTCTCGTGCTGCTCATCGTGGTGTGGAGCGGCACCGTGCTCGGCATCCTGTTCCGCGTCTTCTGGATCAACGCGCCGCGCTGGCTCTACGTGGCCCTCTACCTCGCGCTCGGATGGGCCGCGGTGATGTACATGGGCGACCTTCTGCACGCGAGCGTGGCCATGATGGTGCTCGTCGTCGTCGGCGGCCTGCTGTATACGGCCGGCGCGATCATCTACGCGCTCAAGCGGCCGAACCCCTGGCCGGGCCACTTCGGCTTCCACGAGATCTTCCACGTCTGCACAGTGCTGGCCTTCCTCTGCCACTGGACCGCGTGCCTGCTGATCTCCCTCGAGCCGCTCTCCCCGTCGCTCGGCGTCCCTGCCGGATGACCCCGTGAGTCGTCGCCCAGGCGACCGCGCCGCCCTGCGGGTTACGCTCGAGAACACCGAGACGCGAGGAGCGAGCAATGGCCGAAGTCGAGAGCTTCACCCTGGACCACACCGCCGTGCAGGCGCCGTACGTGCGACTGATCAGCGTCGAACACGGCCCGAAGGGCGATGCGATCTCGAACTTCGATGTGCGCTTCGTGCAGCCCAACGAGGGCGAGATCCCGACGGCCGGACTGCACACCATCGAGCATCTGCTGGCCAGCGTCGTGCGCGACCGCATCGACGGTCTGATCGACATCTCGCCCTTCGGCTGCCGCACCGGATTCCACGCGATCCTGTGGGGTGAGCCCAGCGTCGCGGACGTCGTCGCCGCGGTGCGCGGAGGTCTCGAGTTCATCGCCGAGAGCGCGCAGTGGGATGACGTGCCCGGGGTCTCGGCGGTGGAGTGCGGCAACTATCGCGATCACAGCCTGCACAGCGCCAGGGAGTGGTCGCGTCGCATCCTCGAGCAGGGGATCAGTCTCGACGCTTACGAGCGCGTCGGGGTCTGACCGCGTCGGCCCCTGAGCGCGCCAGAGCCGTCAGCGGGCGGTGTCGTCGCCCTCGTCCCGCGCGCGCAGCGCGGCCTCTTCGGCATCCAGCTCCTCGCGCACCTCTTCGCGGTAGCGCACCCGGCGGATGCGACGGTTCATGTCCCAGATGAGCAGGATCACCGCCACGACGATCAGCACGATGAGCGCGAACCCGGGGAATCCGGGCGTGACCGATTCCGGGTTCACCGTCATCGACGGCGTCGGGATGGGAGTGCTCTCCCCGAACAGGATCATGTGTCCGCCTCTTCTCCGCAGGTCGAATAACCTGGAAGCACCAGCCTATCCGCCGTCCGAGAACCGGGAGAGACGTGACCACCGCACGCGAGCTCGATGAGCGCTACGGCCGCACTCCTCGACGCCGCCTGCCCTGGGTCGTCCTGGGCGTGGTCGCGACGGCCCTCGTGGTCGGGCTGGGGTGGATGGTGGTGTCGACACAGATGAACGCGGTGGATGCCGATGACCTGGGCTTCACCGTGGTCGACGCGCACACGGTCGAACTCCGTTTCCAGTTCACCGCGCCGCAGGGCGCCGACGTCGCCTGCGCGGTCGAGGCCCAGGACGAGGAGTTCGGGGTGGTGGGCTGGAAGATCGTCGAGATCCCGGGCGGCGAGCACCACACCCAGGGCGTCGCCGTCAGCATCCCGACCGTCGCCGAGGCCACGACGGGTTTGGTGAAGACCTGCTGGGTCACTTAGAATCATCCGAAAGATGACCGACGCCCCGGCCCACGCCGGGGCGTCTTGGCATATCCCGCGGGTCCACGACAGGCCCGACTTCCCCAGCCCCTGAAGGGGCCCGCATGAAGGAGCACGCTGTGTCCACAGACGCTCAGGTACCTTTCCTCACGCAGGAGGCCTACGATCGGCTCGTCGAAGAGCTCGAGCACCTCTCCACCGTCGGCCGAGACGAGATCGCGGCCCGCATCGAGGCGGCCCGCGAAGAGGGCGACCTCAAGGAGAACGGCGGCTACCACGCTGCGAAGGACGAGCAGGGCAAGCAGGAGGCGCGCATCCGCACCCTGCAGCAGCTGCTGAAGACCGCCAAGGTCGGCGAGGCCCCCACCAGCCGCGGCATCGTCGAGCCGGGCACGGTCGTGACGGCGCTCGTCGCCGGCGACGAGGAGGTCTTCCTGCTCGGCAGCCGTGAGATCGCCGCCGGCGGCGACCTCGACGTGTACAGCGAGGCGAGCCCGCTCGGCCAGGCCATCATCGGCCTCAAGGTGGGCGACAAGTCCAGCTACGAGGCGCCGAACGGTCGCTCGATCTCGGTCGAGATCACGGGCGTCGAGACCTACACCGGCTGAGTGCCGGTGCCGCAGCGGCGGGATGCCCGGTGGGCATCCCGCCGTTCGCATCTGCGGCACCGGTCCGCGTCAGCCCGCGTCGTGCGAAGCGCGGTCGTGCGATCAGTCCGGCACCACGAGCGGCTCGAAGCCGGCGCGGCGCAGCGTGTCGAGTGCGAGCTGCGTGTGCTCGGGGCCGCGGGTCTCGATCGACAGCTGCAGGATCATGTCACTGATCTGCAGGCCGTGCCCGTGCCGGGTGTGCAGCACCTCCATGACGTTCGCGCCCGCCTCGGCGAGCAGCTCCGACACCTTCGCGAGCTGTCCGGGGCGATCCGGCAGAGGGATGCGCACGGTCGCATAGCGTCCCGACGCGGCGAGCCCGTGCGCCACCACCCGCTGCAGCAGCATCGGGTCGATGTTGCCCCCGGAGAGGATCGGCACGGTCACGCCGGTGCCGTGCACCTTCCCGGCGAGGATCGCGGCGACCCCGACCGCGCCGGCCGGCTCGACGACCACCTTCGCGTGCTCGAGCAGCACCAGCAGCGCCCGGGCGATGTCGTCTTCCGAGACGGTGACCACCTCGTCGACGAGGTCGCGGATGATCGCGAAGGGCACGTCGCCGGGTCGTGCGACGAGGATGCCGTCGGCGATGGTCGGCTGGGTCTGGATCTCGACCGGTCCGCCGGCGTCGAGTGACGGCGGCACTGCCGCGGCGTTCTCGGCTTGCACGCCGATCACCCGGACGGTGCGGCCGGCTGCTGCCGCGGCGGCCTTGACCGCGGCCGCCACGCCCGCGATCAGTCCCCCGCCGCCGATGCCCATGATGACGGTGTCGACGTCGGGCACGTCCTCGATGACCTCGAGGCCCAGTGTGCCCTGGCCGATGACGATGTCACGGTGATCGAAGGG
Organism: Microbacterium sp. USHLN186; assembly: GCF_037145155.1. Classification (NCBI taxonomy): domain Bacteria; kingdom Bacillati; phylum Actinomycetota; class Actinomycetes; order Micrococcales; family Microbacteriaceae; genus Microbacterium; species Microbacterium sp. USHLN186. The sequence continues at coordinate 321,408 of NZ_JBBCYA010000003.1, read as the reverse complement.
GTGGATCAGCACGGCACCGGTGCGCTCGGCGAAATCCGCAGCCAGCCGCAGCGAGGTGGCGACGGTCTCGCCCTCCAGCACCACCTCGGCGCCGTACCCGCGCGTGGCCAGCAGCTTCGGCACGGGCACTCCGAGGGGCATGAAGATCGTCGCAGGGATGCCCAGCATCTGCGCCGCGAGCGCGACACCCTGCGCGTGATTCCCGGCGGATGCCGCGACCACGCCGCGTGCCCGCTCCTCGGCGGTGAGCCGGGAGAGCCGGTACGTCGCCCCGCGGATCTTGAACGATCCGGTGCGCTGCAGGTTCTCCATCTTCAGCATCACCTTCGAACCCAGCGCATCGCCGAGTGCGCGCGAGAGCTCGGTGGGCGTGCGCGAGATCACCCCGGCCAGACTCTCGGCTGCGCTCTGGAACTCGGCCAGGCTGGGGACTGTGGTCATCGCTTCCTCCTCTGCCGCTCGCGCGGCACTGTGCTCCAGATGAGATCGTCGGCGGCGGGCTCGCGCCCGGTGCGCCAGGCGCCGGTGCTGATGGTCACCGCGGCGACGTTGACGAACGCAGCGAGCGGCACGGCGAAGAGGGCGCCCGGGATGCCGGCGACCATCGCTCCCCCGGCGACGACCAGGACCACGGCGAGCGGGTGCACCTTCACGGCGGAGCCCATCAGGATCGGCTGCAGGATATGGCCCTCGAGCTGCTGCACGAGCAGCACCACGGCCAGCATGAGCAGGCCGATCAGTGCGCCGTTGTACACCAGCGCGAGGAACACGGCCACGGCGCCGGTGACGACCGCGCCGACGATCGGCACGAACGAGCCGAGGAACACCAGCACCGCGATCGGGATCGGCATCGGCACCCCGAGCACCGCCGCGCCGACGCCGATGCCGATGGCGTCGATGCCGGCGACGAGCATCTGCGTGCGCGCGTAGTCGATCACGGTAGCCCAGCCGTTGCGCGCTGCCGCGTCGGCGGCGGGCCGTGCCTTTCGGGGGAACAGCCGCAGCGTCCACCGCCAGATCCCGGCGCCGTCGGCGAGCAGGCAGATGAGGATGAACAGCGCCAGCAGCGCCCCAGTGAGGATGTGCGCGGCGGTGCCCGTGACCGCGAGCGCGCCGTTGAGCAGCAGGTCGGCCTGCTCGTTGAGCAGCGCCATGCCGCGCTGGATGTACTGATCGATCTGCGCCGAGCTCAGGTGCATCGGCCCGGTCATGAGGAAGGAGCGCACCTGCTCGATGGCCTCTGCCGTCTTGGCCTGCACATCGGGCAGCTGCGCACGCACCTGCCACACCACGAGCCAGAGCAGGCCGGTCACGATGCCGAGGGTGCCGATCACCGTGATGGCGATGGCGAGCCAGCGCGGGAAGCGGGCCCGCAGCATGAGCTCGAACGCGGGCGAGAGCAGGGCCGTGATGAGGATGGCGATCATGACCGGGATGACGAGCAGCTTGAGCAGCATCACCAGCCAGATGAACAGCGCCACAACTCCGGCGATGACGAGCAGCCGCCACGAGTATGCGGCGGTGATCCGAAGCGACGCCGGCACGGCCTGGTCGACCTGCTCGCGCACCGGGCGCACGGGGACGGTCGGGCTGTGGCGGAACGGATTGCGGAACCTCGGAGTGGGGTCGTCGCTCATTGTGCAATTCTACGTATCCCGCCGCGGCCGGCAGTTCTCGGTGTCGGCGGCGACGGATAGCCTGGCGCAGTGACGAGTCGAGGAGTGCCGACCCTCAGCGCCGCCGAGGCGCGCCGGATGACGCTGGCCGCGCAGGGCCTGTCACGTCGTGAGCCGGATGCCGTCGGCCCGGCGCACCTGCACCGGACGATGCAGCGGCTGGGCGTGCTGCAGATCGACTCGGTGAACGTGTTCGCGCGCTCGCACTACCTGCCGATGTTCTCCCGCCTGGGCCCTTACGACACGGCGCTGCTGGATCGGATGTTCCTCGCCCGCACCCGGCACTACGTGGAGTACCTGCCGCACGAGGCCGCCTTCATGCCGGTCGCGGACTGGGCTCTGTGGGGCTTCCGCATGGCCGAGTGGCGCGCGCGGGCGGCACGTCCCGGGGCGTGGATGCACGCGCACCCGCGCACGCTGGCGTGGGTGCGCGCGGAGCTCGCCGACCGCGGAATCGTGCGTCCGGCCGATCTGCGCGATGACGCGCCCCGCGAGCGCGGCACCTGGTGGGACTGGGACGAGGCCAAGATCGCGCTCGAGCACCTCTGGCGCTGCGGAGAGGTGGCGATCGCCGGTCGAGCCGGTTTCGAGCGGCGCTACGCCCTCGCCGAGCGGGTGATCCCCGCGGCGGTGCGTGAACACCGGATCGATCGGGGCGACGCGGTGCGCGAGCTGGTGCGCCGCGCCGCCCGCTCGTACGGCGTGGCGACGATCGCGGACCTCAACGACTATTACCGGCTGCGCGACCAGAGCGCGGTCCGGGAGGCCGTGCAGCAGCTGGTGGATGCCGGCGAGCTGGAGCCGGTGGTGGTGCGCGGATGGCAGCGCGGCGACCGGCCACTGCCGGCGTGGCGTCACCGGGCGGCGACCCTGCCGCGTCGCATCGAGCGCGCGGCGCTGCTGACCCCGTTCGACCCGCTCGTGTGGTTCCGCGAGCGCGCGCTGCGGGTCTTCGACTTCGACTACCGCATCGAGATCTACGTGCCCGCCGACCGGCGTCGTTACGGCTACTACTCGCTGCCGGTGCTGGTGGGTGATCGCATCGTGAGCCGGGTGGACCTCAAGGCCGACCGCTCGACCTCGACGCTGCGCGTGCAGTCGGCGTGGTGGGAGCCGCACGCGCACCCGGATGCGGATGCGGCGCCCCTGGCCGCCGAGCTCGCCCGCGCCGCGGGTTGGCAGGGCCTCGAGCGCGTCAGCGTGTCGGGCTGGGGCGATGCGGCGGACGCGGTCGCTCGTGCACTCAGCGGCGCGGATGCCGCCGTCGCACGGCACGTGCACCCGCGGCAGTGATCTGCGCCGCAGTGGCGGCGCTCAGAACTGCACGCGCGGCGGCTCGGAGATGGCGCCGTCGTCGGCGACCTCGAAGAACTCGCGTTCGGTGAAGCCCAGCCCACGGGCGAAGAGATTGTTCGGGAACACCTTGATCTTGGTGTTCAGCTCGCGCACCCCGCCGTTGTAGAAGCGCCGCGCCGCCTGGATCTTGTCCTCGGTGTCGACCAGCGAGTGCTGCAGCTGCAGGTAGTTCTGGCTGGCCTGCAGCTGCGGATAGGCCTCCGCCACCGCGAAGAGGCTGCGCAGCGCCTGCTGCAGGTGGCCCTCCGCCACACCCGCCTCTGCCGGGCCCGACGCCGACAGCGTCTCCGCCCGCGCGCGGGTGACCCCCTCGAAGACCTCCTTCTCGTGCGCGGCGTAACCGCGCACGGTCTCGATGAGGTTGGGGATCAGATCCGCTCGCCGCTTGAGCTGCACGGTGATCCCGCTCCACGCCTCGTCGACGCGCACGTTCAGCTGCACCAGCGAGTTGTACGTCGACCACAGATAGATGCCGGCGAGCACGAGCACCCCGACGACGATCAGTACCGGCCACAGCCATTCCATGGAGCCCCCTCTTGGATCGTCATCCATCCTATGCGGCGATGACTGCGCAGCGCCTGGACGACAGGCCGCCGTCATGCGCCGAGAATGCGCTCCAGATGCCGGTTGCCGAAGACCCGCTGGGGGTCGAGCCGATCGCGCAGCGCTCGGAAGTCATCGAAGCGGGGGTAGCGCTCGCGCAGCTCGTCGGCGCTCAGACCGTGCAGCTTGCCCCAGTGCGGGCGCCCGTCATGGGCCAGCATGATCTGCTCGACGGCGTCGAAGTACTCGCGCGGGTTCACCCGCCAGTACCGGTGCACGGCGATGTAGGCGGTGTCGCGACCGGTCGCGGTCGACAGCCAGAGCTCGTCCGCGGCCGCGAAGCGCACCTCGATCGGGAACTCGACGCGCCATCCCCGGTCGCGGATGAGCCGGCGCAGCTGCTCGAACGCCGCAGTGAGCTGCGCGACGGGCAGGGCGTACTCCATCTCGCGGAAGCGCACATCGCGACGATGCGTGAACACGCGATGCGACAGATCCGTGTACTCCCCGTGGCCGGTCGCCCGCATGGCGAGTCGGTTGAACGGCGGGATCAGCGTCGGCACGAACCGACTGACCGCGCAGAACGCGCCGAAGACACCGTTGCCGAGCAGCGTCTCGTCCGTCCAGCGCGCAAGTGGCGAGCGGGGATGGCGGCGGGTGGACTCCGGCAGCCGGGTCTGCGTCTTGGTCAGCGCCACATCGGTGTGCGGATGCCAGTAGAACTCGAAGTGATCGGCATCCGCCACCCGCTCGGGCAGCGTCGCGATCGTCTCGTCCAGCGGGACAGGGGCGTCGACGGCGGCGAGCACGAAGGCCGGGACGCACTGCAGCGTCACTTCGACCACGACGCCCAGCGCGCCCAGGTTGATGATCGCGCCGGGCAGCAGCTCACTGTTGCGGTGCTCGTCGATGCGCAGGAACTCCCCGTCACCGGTGATGAGCGTGAGCCCGCGCACCTGGGTGGCGATGCCGCCGAAACCGGCGCCGGTGCCGTGCGTCCCGGTGGCGATGGCGCCGCTGATCGACTGGCGGTCGATGTCGCCGAGGTTCTGCATGGCGAGTCCGTAGGGCTTGAGCAGCGCCGGGACGCGGTGCAGCCGAGTACCGGCGAGAAGCGTCACCCGACCCGTCCGCGGGTCGGCCGAGACCAGCCCCTGCAGGTCGTCCAGCTCGAGCAGCACACCGGGGGCGACGGCGATCCCGGTGAAGCTGTGTCCGGCGCCCACCGCCTTGACGGTGAGGCCGTGCGCGGCGGCGGCCTGCACGGCACGTTGCACGCCCTCCGGCGACCGCGGTCGCTCCACGCGCAGCGGACGCACCGCGGCCGTGCGGCCCCAGTTCTGCCAGGTGCCGCCCGGACGGGTCATGATGCCGCGTCCGAATGCGCGAGGACGCGCTGGCTGCGCACCGCTCGGGGTGCGCCGGGGTCGTGCAGGGTGGTCGGCTCGGACACGCTCCCACCATACGACGCCACGCACGCCCCGCAGCGTATCGGGCGGCTGCGTCGATAGGCTGAGCGGCGGGCCCCCATAGCCCAACGGCAGAGGCAGGCGTCTTAAACACGCTTCAGTCCGGGTTCGAATCCCGGTGGGGGCACGAGGTCATGCGAAGGGCCCGTGCGAGATCGCTCTCGCACGGGCCCTTCGGACGCTTCAGGTCAGGCGTCGACCGGGACGGTCTCCTTCGCCGCCGGCCGTGCGGCGTCGGCCTTGCCGGCATCCGCCCTCTCCGCGTCGGCCTTCGGTGCGTCGGCCTTCGCGGCCGGCGTCGTGGGCGCAGCGGCCGGGGTGACCGCCGGACGCGGGCGCGCGGCGAACTCCTCAAACGCCTCACGCGGGTGCTCGACGGCCTTGAGGTTCACGATGTCGCGGCCGAGCCACAGGTTGTTCCACCAGCCCCACAGCACGCGCCACTTGCGCTCCCACGTCGGCATGGCCAGACCGTGGTAGCCACGGTGCGCGACCCAGGCGAAGAAGCCCTTGATGGCGATGTTGCCCGACTGGAACACACCGTCGTAGAGGCCCAGACCGGCGACAGCACCCAGGTTCTTGTGGAAGTAGTCCTTGGTGCCCTCACCGCGCAGCACGGCCACGAGGTTCTTCGCGAGCAGCTTCGCCTGACGCACCGCGTGCTGGGCGTTGGGGACGCAGAAGCCGCCGACGCCGCCGCCCGACAGGTCGGGGACAGCGGAGACGTCGCCGGCCGCCCAGGCGCCCTCGACGGGCTGCTCGGCGGTGCCGACGCGCAGGTCCGCACGGGTCTGGATGCGGCCGCGCTCCTCGGCGGGCAGGTCGCCGCCGCGCACGACGGTGGGGTTGGCCATCACACCGGCGGTCCAGACGATGAGGTCGGTCGGGATCACGGCGCCGGTGGAGAGCTCGACGTTGCCGTCGACGGCGCTGGTCACCTGCGTGTCGAGGTGCACGTAAGCGCCGCGCTTGGCGAGGTCCTTCAGCACCCACTCGCTGGTCTTCAGCGAGACCTCGGGCATGATCCGGCCCATCGCCTCGATGAGGTGGAAGTGGGTGTCCTCGAACCGCAGCTGCGGGTACTTCGGCAGCAGGGCCGAGGCGAACGAGCGCAGCTCGGCGAACGCCTCGATGCCGGCGAAGCCACCGCCGACGACCACGACGGTCAGCAGACGGTCGCGCGCCGGGCCGGGCGGGATGGACGCGGCCTTGTCGAAGTTGGTCAGCAGCGTGTCGCGCACGGCGACGGCCTCTTCGATCGTCTTCATCCCGATCGCGTTGTCTGCGATGCCGGGGATGGGGAACGTGCGCGAGACCGCACCGGCGGTGACGACGATCTGGTCGTAGAAGAACTCGTACGGGTCGCCGACCTCGGGGGTGATGGTGGCGACCTTGTTCGCGTGGTCGATGCCGGTGACCTTCGCGGTGATCACGTGCGTGCGCTTGAGGTGGCGGCGGTGGGCCACGACCGCGTGCCGCGGCTCGATCGAGCTCGCGGCGACCTCGGGGAGGAAGGGCTGGTACGTCATGTACGGCAGCGGATCCACCATCGTGACCTCGGCCTCGCCCTTGCGAAGGTGCTTCTCGAGCTTCCAGGCGGTGTAGAAACCTGCGTAGCCTCCACCGACAATCAGAATGCGGGGTGCAGTGCTGTTCTGAGGCACAGGGGGACAACTCCTCGTCGTCAGGGTGTGGGAGTGCGTCGACCGCGCTCCAATCGGATGCGCCGGGCAGCTGCGGTGACGCCAAGCGCTACCAGGATACCAGGCACCGTGAGCGCCAGCAGCGGCAGGGTACCGTACCGCAGCGATTCCGCCGTCGGCAGAAGGGGTGAACCGGGCTCGGCGGGCGGGTCGACGGCGGGCAGCGGAGGCACTGCGATCGGCGTCGTGGTGCTCTGCGGCTGCGGCTGCTCGGGGGCGTCGGCGCGGCGGTACACCCGCACCCATTCCTTCAGATCGCCCATCGGATTGCGCTCGACGAGGGGCAGCGACGCGCGCACCGCGGCGTTCGCATCCAGCAGCCCGAAGCCGTACAGCGGGTCGGGCGTGCGCGCCATCTCGGGCACCGGCACGGCCGTGCGGATGAGCCGGTTGATCACGTTCGCCGCATTGAGATCGGGGTGCGCGGCGCGGACCAGCGCCGCCGCCCCGGCGACGATGGGCGCCGCACCGCTGGTGCCGTCCCACGCGCGCAGGGTGCCGTCGGCCGACATGCCCAGCAGCGATTCGCTGGGCGCGGAGATGCCGATCGTGATGCCCTGGGTGGACGCGCCCTGGCTGGCCACACCGGTCTGATCGACGCCCCCCACGGTGAGCACTCCGGGGATCGTGGCAGGGGCCCCGACGATCGACGTGCCGCTGCCGCGGTTGCCCGCCGCCACGATCACGACGACATCGTGCTCGAAGGCGTACAGGAAGGCCTCGTCCCAGCTGCGGTCCCAGTCGAGGGTGTTCGTGGTGAACGAGAGGTTGATGATGTCGGCGCCGTGATCGACCGACCACTTCATCGCCTCGACGACCTGCTCGGTGAACGGGACGGTCGACGCCGATCCGGGGAAGCCCAGCGACACCGACAGCAGCTTCGCCTCGGGCGCCACGCCGATCATGCCCGTCCCGTCGGGGTTCCCGCGGCCGGCGGCCAGCGACGCCACCCACGACCCGTGGTTCGGGTCGCGCACGCCCACCGGCGTACGCCCGTCGGCGCTACCGACGCCCGACACGTCGGTGCCGTCGATGACCGCGCCGTCGAAGGTCACCGGTGGCTTGCCGATGCCGGTGTCGATCACCGCGATGGTCGCGCCCTTGCCGCGCGTGACGCCCCAGGCTTGACGGATGTTCGCGCCGTCCAGCCAGTACTCCAGCGCGCGGGCGGGATCCTTCGGGTCGTCCGGGATGGGCGGCGGCGTGGGTGTCGGCGTCGATGCGGCGGTCGGAGTGGCATCCGGCGCCGTCACCGGTGCGGGCGTCGTCGCGGCGGCGGCGGCGGGTGCGGCGGCGAGGAGCACGGATGCCGCGATCGCCGTCCCCACGGCGATCGAGCGCAGCATCCGCTGGCAGATCATTCCCCGCGGTCCCCGAGCGCTGCACCGGGGTCGGTGCAGGCGCACCGTTCCGGCGACCAGGTGGAGCGCTGCAGCGCGAGATCGCCGATCGGGTTGACACCGGGACCGGCCGCGAGGGCGTGGCCGGCGAGGGCGTGCAGGCACTTCACCCGGGTGGGCATCCCGCCGGCCGAGATGCCGGCGATCTCGGGAACCTCGCCGAACTGGGCGCGATCGGCGAGGTACGCCTCATGCGCGCGCGAGTAGGCGGCGGCGACGTCGGCATCCGCTTCGAGCATCCCGGCGAGCTCCGGCATCACCTGCGTGGCCTCGAGCGTCGACATCGCGACGGTCGCGGCAGGATGGGTGAGGTAGTAGAACGTGGGGAACGGCGTCCCGTCGTCCAGACGCGGCGCGGTGGCGACCACTGTCGGGTTGCCGCACGCGCAGCGGGCGGCGATGCCGACGACGCCGCGGGCCGCACGGCCGAGCTGCTGCGAGACCACGGCGATCTCGGCTGCGGTGGGCGTCTCGTAAGGGGGTCTCGTCACCCCACCAGGGTACGGGAGGGTGACTGTGCGCCGCCCCAGTGCAGACGCGGTTCGCGCCCTACCGCGCGGCGCCTTCGACGGCGTTCTTCGCCAAACCGGCCGAGGTGAGGCCGCGCAGCAGCTGCGGCATCCAGTCGGCGGGGCGCTCCTCGAGCTTGCTGCTGACCTCCTGCTGCTCGGGCGGCAGCTCGGAGGGATCGAGGTCGAAGTCGACGAGGTAGACGACCTCGCCGGGCTTGACGTAGTACAGCCGCTCCCGCGCCTGCGTGGTGATGTAGGCCGGGTCGTTCCAGCGATCGCGTTCGCGCTCCAGTTCCGCGATCTGGTCCTGGGTCAGCTGCACCGAGTGCTCCAGGGCGGCGATCTTCTGCTTCTGGTCGAGATACGTGCCGATCGTGGGCACCAGCACCCAGGTGCCCAGCACCACCAGCGAGAGCATGATCACGGCGAAGCTGGAGAGCCGGATGCCGCTTGCCCATTCCCGCGCGTCGACCGTGCGAGTGCCGCGGGTACGCCCGCCCCCGCCCCGCCCGGTCTCGGAGCCGGACGGCGAAGAAGGGGGAGCCGGTCGTTTCGCCATGCTCCCCCTCCTTCGTGTGTGCGGGTCGTGTGTCCGCGCGCTGTGCGCGGCGCTCAGGCCTGGAAGCGCGGGAAGGCGGATGCCCCGGCGAACACCGCGGCGTCGCCCAGCTCCTCTTCGATGCGCAGAAGCTGATTGTACTTCGCGACGCGCTCGCTGCGAGCCGGCGCACCGGTCTTGATCTGACCCGCGTTGGTGGCCACCGCGAGGTCGGCGATCGTGGTGTCCTCGGTCTCGCCCGAGCGGTGCGAGAGCATCGCGGTGTAGCCGGAGCGCTGCGCGAGGCTGACGGCGTCGAACGTCTCGGTGAGCGTGCCGATCTGGTTGACCTTGACCAGCAGCGAGTTCGCGACACCGCGGCGGATGCCGTCGGCGAGACGCTCGGGGTTGGTGACGAACAGGTCGTCGCCGACCAGCTGCACCTTGGTGCCGAGCGCGTCGGTGAGCTGCTTCCAGTTGTCCCAGTCGTCCTCGGCGAGGGCGTCCTCGATGGTGACGATCGGGAAGTCGGCGACCAGGCCCTGGTAGTACTCGATCAGCTCGGGGCCGGTCCAGTCCTTGTTGTCGAGGCGGTACACGCCGTCCTTGAAGAACTCGGTGGCGGCCACGTCCAGGCCGAGGGCGATGTCCTTGCCGGGCGTGAAGCCGGCCTTCTCGATCGCCTTGATGAGGAACTCGAGGCCCTCGCGGTTGCTGGGCAGGTCGGGGGCGAAGCCGCCCTCGTCGCCGAGGCCCGTGGCGTAGCCGGCGGCCTTCAGCTCGCTGCGCAGCACGTGGTAGGTCTCGACGCCCCAGCGCAGCGACTCGGAGTAGGTGTCGGCGCCGATCGGGGCGAGGAAGAACTCCTGCATGTCGATGCCGTTGTCGGCGTGCTCGCCGCCGTTGATGACGTTGAACAGCGGGACGGGCAGCAGGTGCGCGTTGGGTCCGCCGAGGTAGCGGAACAGCGGCAGGTCGGCCGAGTCGGCGGCGGCCTTCGCCACGGCGAGGCTGACGCCGAGGATGGCGTTCGCGCCGACGCGCTTCTTGTTGTCGGTGCCGTCGACCTCGTTGAGGATCTCGTCGACGACGCGCTGCTCGCTCGCCTCGATGCCCTCGATGGCGGGGCCGAGCTCGTCGATGACCGCTTCGACCGCCTTCAGGACGCCCTTCCCGCCGTAGCGGCTCTTGTCGCCGTCGCGCAGCTCGTACGCCTCGAAGGCGCCGGTGGACGCACCGGACGGCACGGCCGCGCGCTGCACGATGCCGTCGTCGAGGAGCACCTCCACCTCGACGGTCGGGTTTCCGCGCGAGTCGAGAATCTCGCGTGCGCCTACAGCCTCGATCAGTGCCACAGAAGTGCTCCTTCGAAAGGGAGGGAAGGGTGGTGGTGGAGCGACGTCGATCCGTCGGTCAGTCTAGCGCGGGGGCTCAGACGAGCACGGCGATCGCTACGCCGTCCCAGCCCTTGACGCCCACGGTCTGCAGCGCAGTGGCGTCGAAGCGCGAGTCCTCCCCCAGCATCCGCAGTCCCTCCCGCGTGCCGCGCACCTTCGTGTCGCTCGTCGCATCGTTCACGATCTCGCCGTCGCGACCGACGTTGTCGAGCACGATCACCGTTCCGGGGTGCCCCAGCTTCGCCGCCCAGTCGAGGTAGAGCGTGTTGGATTCCTTGTCGGCGTCGATGAAGACGAGGTCGAACCCACCGACCAGGGTGGGCAGGACGTCCTCGCCGCGGCCCACGCGGATGTCCACGCGATCGCCGACGCCGGCCGCATCGATGCTCTCCCGGGCGATGGCGGCGTGCGCGGCTTCGGCCTCGATCGTGACCACGCGTCCCCCCTCGCCGACCGCACGGGCCATCCAGATGGTGGAGTAGCCGCCCAGCGTGCCGATCTCGAGCACGCGCCGCGCGCCGCTGATGCGCACCAGCAGGTTCAGCAGCTTGCCGGCGACGGGTGACACCTCGATCTCGGGCATCCCGGCTGACCGCTGCGCGCTCAGGGCGCGCTCGAGGTGGACGTCAGAGCCGACGAGCGTGTCGGCGAGGTACTCGTCGGCGGCGCGCCAGGCGCCCGGCGTGGATTCGACCATGCGCCCAGCCAAGCCCGCTCGCCGGCCCTGGTCAAGCGCCCGACGCGGACGGCGGTCCTGCGGGCGGGGCGGGTGGTGCTGCGGGCGGGGCGGGTGGTGCTGCGGGCGGCGGGGCGGCTGACGCGGCCGTTCGTCCGGGTGTGGGCGCCAGGGCGGGCTGCCGCCGGAACTGCCCGGTCAGCAGCAGGGCGACGATGACGACGGCGAGGAGCATCCACATCGCGACGCCCAGCGGGCCCGACAGCGCCGGGTCGGTGCGGGTACCGGCGCTGTGGAAGAGCACCAGCATGCCCGCCGCGGCGTTGAGCGCGCCGTGCGCGAACACCGCGGGCCACAGCGAGGCCGAGCGCAGCCGCAGCCAGCCGAGCAGGATGCCCCACGCGAGGGCGCCGCCGACCATGAAGAGCACGCCGGTGAAATCCGGGCGGCCGAAGTTGTAGCCGAGCAGGATGATCGGCGCGTGCCAGAGCCCCCACACGACACCGCTGATGATCAGCGCCGGCCACGTTCCGTAGCGGCGCAGCGCCGGCACGAGGAAGCCGCGCCAGCCGAGCTCCTCGCCGAACGCGGCGACGGCGTTGATGGTGGCGGCCGCGAGGGGCATCGCGATGAGCTGACTGCCGACGACCAGCCACGGCGGCGGAAGCGGGGTGCCTGCGGGCAGGCTCGCCCGCAGCAGCTCGGCGAAGCCGGAGAGATGCACCAGGTCGAGGGAGATCCATCCGAAGGCCGACGCGACCAGCATTCCGAGGAAGACGAGCACCGGGGGAGCGAGCAGCCCCAGCACGCACAGCCACACCACGCGCCGGGCGGGCCGCAGCGGCCACATCCCCAGGAAGCGCAGTCGCTGCCCGCGCGGGATCGGGTGGAGTGCGAAGAGGACGACCAGCACCGCGACCGCCGGCGTGAACATCATCACCGGCAGCAGCAGGGCCGTGCTCGGCTCGGCGAGCCCGTCGCCCAGCCACAGCGGCAGCGCGACCAGCCAGGCCAGGCCGCAGGCGATCACCACGAACGCGGCGCTCGCCGTGAGGCGCACGGGCGGCATCCGCTCCGGCATCCGCTCGCCGGTCTCGTGCATGTGGCTTCTCATGGGCGACTCCTTCCGATGCGGCGCCCCTGGAGCGCTTGCAGGGTGGCGGCGCCGACATCGGCGCCGTCGACGGTGATGATCAGGGCGCCGCGTCCGCGGCGACCGATCTCGAGCGCCGGACTTGTGCGCAGCACGATGCCCGTGCGCCCGTCCATTCCGACGCGCCAGCCGTACCCGCCGAACTCGCCCATCGGGTGGCACTCGACGACCCGGACGCCGGTGATCTCGTCGAGCGGGACGGTCAGGCGCGGGAATCCCAGCTGCGAGCGCACACGCACGCCGTCGGCGGCGATGCGCACACGGAACGACGCGGTGGCCGCGACGGCGACGCCCACGATGACGAGCACGAGCAACGGGATCCACAGCATCTCCGTCGCCTGCAGGGCCAGCACCGCGGTGACTCCGATCAGCAGCACGACTGCCACGCCGAGCACGGCGAGGGCGGCGGGGGCCATGGTCGCGGTGGCCAGCCAGACCACTCGCTCACTCGCTCCGATCGCGGCGATGGGAGCGCTCGGCAGGGCGGTGGTCGCGGGTGGATCGACGTGCGGCTGCAGCACCCACCCCGCCGCGCTGAGCACGAGCAGCGCGCCCAACGCGCCCAGCAGCACGGGCAGCACATCACCCGCGTCCGCGGCGCTCGACAGGCCGCGTTGCACCGAGGCGGAGCCGATCGCGGTGACAGCGCTGAAGCCCGACAGGCCCAGGGCGAGTGCGCCGAGGAAACGCGCAGTCGGTCCCCACTGCCCACGGCCCAGCAGCAGGGCACTGCCGGCCAGCAGCGCCGGCAGGCCGAAGCCCAGGCCGATGACGATCCACAGGAAGGTCGCCGGCGGGCCGAAGCCGTCGACGCCGCCGGCGCTCCAGTGGATCGCCGCCGGGTCGGGCAGCTCGGGCAGCCACAGCGCGATGAGCCCGGCGGCGACTGCGGAGATCAGGAGCGGGAGGCCGAGGCCGACCAGCGCCAGAGCGCGCCGGGCGCGTGCGATGTCGCCTGCGATGTCGCGAGCGGTGTCGCCGGTCGTCGCCGCTGCGGGAGGACGCGTATTCATGAGTTCATCTCCTTGATGAGGGCGGCGAGGGTGGTGGGGCTCACGCCCAGCTCTCCGGCGCGATCGACGAGTTGGCGGATGTCGTCGGCGAGGCCGGCGAGCGGGGCGGCGGACGCTGAGACGACCGCTCCCCTGCCGCGGCGCAGGTCGATCAGGCCCTCGCTGCGCAGTTCCTGGTAGGCGCGCAGCGCGGTGTGCACGTTCACGTCGACGGCATCCGCGACCTCCCGCGCCGACGGCAGGCGATCGCCGGGGCGCAGCCGGCCGGCGAGCACGTCGGCGCGCACCGATGCCGCGATCTGCTCGAACAGCGGCCGGGCAGTGTCGGGATCGATTCTGATGAGCATGTCCACCTCCTGGCATTACTCTAGTGCAACTAGATCAACTAGGACAAGCGGTGTTGCATTCTGGGGGCCGACACGCCAGGTGTCGGACGCTTCCCGTAGGAACGGCCGACATCTGGCGTGTCGGCCCCCGGGCTGTACGCGGCGCAGTCGGCCACGTCCCGCAACCCGGCGTTCACCCCGACCTGGCACGATGAGCGGATGCCGCTCGCACGCCGCCTGAGACTGCCCGACGCCATCGCCGTGGGGCTGGGGTCGATGATCGGCGCTGGCGTCTTCGCGGTATGGCCGTCCGCGTTGCGCGCTGCCGGATCGGGCCTGCTCGTGGCTCTCGCGGTCGCCGCGGTCGTCGCGTTCTGCAACGCCACGTCCTCCGCGCAGCTCGCCGCCGTGCATCCGGTCTCCGGCGGCACCTACGCCTACGCGCGCACCGAGATCGGACCCTGGGCGGGATTCATCGCGGGATGGTGCTTCGTGATCGGCAAGATCGCCAGCAGCGCGGCCATGGCGATGACCTTCGCCGCCTACGCCGCGCCGGAGCCCTGGCGCACGCCGATGGCGGTGCTGGCCGTGGCCGCGCTGGCGGCCGTGAACTGCTTCGGCATCACCCGCACCGCGCTGCTCACCCGCATCCTCGTGGTGTGCTCGCTGCTCGGTCTGGCCGTGATCGCGGCATCCGCTCTCGCCGCCGGGCCGAGCGCCGCCGCACCCGCACCGCTGCCCACCGGAACGGTGTACGGCGTGCTGCAGGGCGCCGGGCTGATCTTCTTCGCGTTCGCCGGGTACGCGCGCATCGCCACGATGGGCGAGGAGGTCGTTGATCCGGCGCGCACCATCCCGCGCGCCATCGTCGGCGCCCTGGCCGGCGCGGTCGTGGTCTACGTGCTGGTCGCCGTCGCCGTGATGGCCACGCTGGGGTCGGATGCCATCGGCAGCCCGCATCCGCTGGCCGACGTGGTCGCCGCGGCGGGCTGGGACGCGGCGGGACCGGTCGTCCGGATCACCGCAGCGGCGGCGTCACTCGGCGCCCTCCTCGCGCTGATCACCGGCATCGGACGCACGATGCTCGCGATGGCGCGCGAGCGGGACCTGCCCGGGTTCCTGGCGAAGGTCGACGAGCGCTGGCACGTGCCGCGGCGCGCTGAGATCGCGGTCGCGGTGATCGTGATCGCCGTGGTGCTGGTGGCCGACCTGCGCGGCGCGATCGGCTTCTCCTCGTTCGGGGTGCTGCTGTACTACCTGCTCGCCAATGCCTCGGCCTTCCGCCAGCGCGCGGACGTGCGCCGCTATCCGAAGGTGCTGCAGGTGATCGGCGCGGCAGGATGCCTGGTGCTGGTCTCGACGCTGCCGGTGCTCGCGTCGCTGATCGGCACGGGCGTGGTCGCGGTCGGGGTGGGGTACCGGATGCTGCGCCTGCGCGCCGCCCGCTGACCGGTCGCCGCGCCGGGCACGCCTTCCGATCCGGGGGCCGACACTCCAGATGTCGGACAGTTCCAGCGAGAACGTCCGACATCTGGCGTGTCGGCCCCCGATTCGTCCGTCAGCCGAGCGGGCGGACCTCCGCCTCGCCGGGCATCGCGCCCGCGCGAACGGAGGCGAAGCCGGTGTATCCGTCCGCCGCGGCGCGCTCCAGCAGCGCCTTCATGTTCTTCGGCCGCCGCTCCAGGCGCACGCGCGCCACAGCTCCGTCGCGCAGCAGCGCCGCCTTGTGAGCAAGCAGTTCGGGCACGGGCACGTCCGCGTCGTGCACGAGCACCACGGCCTGCGCCTGGTCGGCCTCCTGCTCGGCGACCAGGTCGACGATGCGCTCGAAGCCGATCGAGAAGCCCACCGCCGGCACCTGCTGGCCGAGGAAGCGGCCGATCATGCCGTCGTAGCGTCCGCCGCCGCCGAGGGAGTAGCTCACCGAGGGGTGCGCGAGTTCGAAGATCGTGCCGGTGTAGTACCCCATGCCGCGCACGAGGAACGGGTCGTAGACCAGCGGCGGATCCGCCTCGAACTCATCCCCTGCGGCCTGTCCTGAGCTTGTCGAAGGGTCAGCGGATGAACGCGCGGCGATGACGGCATCCCCGAGGGCGACGAGATGCGCGACGATCTCGTCCGGCGCTCCCTCGGGCAGCGCCTTGCGGATCTGCCGCTCACCGTAGGCGTTGTACTCGCGCGTCTGCGGGCGCTTCAGGAACGCCTCGAACGCGTCGACGGCACCGGCGGTGACCGCGCGCTCACGCAGCTCGGCTGCGACCCCGTCCGGGCCGATCTTGTCGAGCTTGTCGATCGTGATCAGCACGCCGGGGCGCTCGTCCTCGGTGAAGCCGAAGCTGTCCAGCATCCAGTCCAGGGCACGACGGTCGTTGATGCGCACCGACCCGCCCTGGAGGCCGAGCGCGTCGATCGTGTCGAGCGACGCGACGATGAGCTCCGCCTCGGCGCGCGCGCTGTCGTCTCCGATGATGTCGATGTCGCACTGCACGAACTGCCGGTAGCGGCCCTTCTGCGGCCGCTCCGCCCGCCAGACGGGGCCGATCTGGATCGCGCGGAACACGCTGGGCAGCTGAGCGCGGTTGCTGGCGTAGAAGCGCGCGAGAGGCACGGTGAGGTCGTAGCGCAGGCCGAGGTCGCTGAGCGCGGCGGGGTCGTCGGCGGCGGCGCGGATGCCGTCGGCGTCGAGTCCGCGGCGCAGGATGCTGTACGAGAGCTTCTCGTTGTCGCCGCCGATGCCGGCATGCAGCCGCCCGTGCTCCTCGACCACCGGCGTCTCGATCTCGTCGAAGCCGTGCGCGCGGTAGCGCTCGCGGATGACGGCGAGCACGCGCTCGCGACGGGCCTTGTCAGCGGGGAGGAAGTCGCGCATGCCGCGCGGCGGGTTCACAGTTGCCACCCGTCCATCTTTCCAGGTCGCCCGCGCCTGTATCGTCGACGGCTGCGCGGCTCGGTGGCCGACATGCCCTTCGAATCGCCTGAATTGCTCCGATTCGGCCTTTGAGGCAGCAAGGTGAGCGATTCGAACGGTCAGCCTGCCTGCTCGGCCGCGCGCACGTCGGCCTCGAGCAGGCGGATGCGCTCGCGCAGCGCGCGCTCGGCATCCCATCCCTGCGCGCGTGCCTGCGCGACCAGGGCGAGCAGCGCGTCGCCCAGCTCCGCCTCGGATGCGGGCCCTTCGACAGGCTCAGGGACCCAGGGGGCGGGAGGCACGACGGTCGACTCGATGACCGCCGCCGCGCGGCCCAGCACCTTCTGCGCCCGTGCCAGCGCGGGCATCCCGGCCGGCACGCCGTCGAGCACGCTGCGACGCGCGCGCTTCTCGGCGGCCTTGGCCGCGTTCCAGTGCACGAGCACTTCTTCGGGTGTGGTCGCGACGGCGTCCGCGAAGACGTGCGGATGCCGTCGCACCATCTTCTCGGTCAGGCCGCGCGCCACATCGTCGATGTCGAAGGCGTCATCCGGGTCCTGCGCGGCGACGGCCGCGTGGAAGAGCACCTGCCACAGCAGGTCGCCGAGCTCCTCGCGCAGCTCCGCCCGATCGCCGCGCTCGACGGCGTCGATGAGCTCGTGCGCCTCCTCGATGAGGTACGGCACGAGGTCGGCGTGCGTGATCCGCTGCGACCACACGCAGCGATCGCGCACCTGGCGCATGGTCTCCGCGGCCGCCCGCAGGGGATCGGGCACCTGCAGGGGATCGGGCACCTGCAGCGGATCCGGCACCTTGCGCGGCTCGGTCATCAGATCACTCCGAGGCGGCGGCCAGGGTGCGGTACGAGCGGGCGCGCGCGCTCACGACGATCGCCGAGAGCAGCAGCGCGATCAGCGAGCCGCCCAGCACGCCGAGGATCGCCTGATCGCGCACCTCACCGTCACCGGCGAAGGCGAGGTTGGCCAGCAGCAGCGAGACGGTGAAGCCGATGCCACCCAGAGTGCCGGCGGCGAGGATGTCGGGCAGGCGCAGCGCGGGCTCGGTGCCCCTCGGGCGCAGCTGCATGCTGAGCCAGCCGAAGAGACCGATTCCGATGATCTTGCCGACCGGCAGAGCGATGAGGATGCCCCAGAACGCGGGCGACAACGCGGTCGGCGACACGTGCGGGATGACCACGAACGCGGCGACGAACGCGAACACCGGCAGGATCACGCCGTTGACGGTGGGCTCCAGCCCGTGGCGGGTCCTCTCGGCCGGTGCGGGCGAGAAGACCAGGCCGAGCATGACGCCGGCGATGGTGGCGTGGATGCCGGAGAGCGCCATCAGCCCCCAGGCGACGACGCCGAGCACGCCCATGACGACGGCGATGCCCGCGGAGCCGTTCTTCGCCAGCATCCGGCTCAGCACGCCGAAGACGGCCACCGCGACCACGGCGAGCGCGAACATCAGCCAGTTCACGTCGTGCGCGAACAGCACGGCGATGAAGATGATGCCGATGATGTCGTCGAGGATCGCCAGGGCCAGCAGGAACACGCGCACGGCCGGCGGCAGGCCCTTGCCGAACATCGCGAGCACGCCGAGTGCGAAGGCGATGTCGGTTGCCGTCGGGATCGGCCATCCGCCCGCGGTGCCCGCCTCGGCGGAAGGGCCGGCGATGAGCAGGTACACGATGATCGGCGCGATCACGCCCCCGCCGGCTGCGATCGCCGGCTGCAGCGCCTTGCGGGGCGAGTCGAGCTCGCCGTGGGTGAGCTCGTGGCGCAGCTCGATGGCCACGACGAGGAAGAACACCGCCAGCAGTCCGTCGGCGACCCACTCCTCGACCGAGAGGTCCAGCGCCGTGCCCGGGACGGCGATGTGCGCGTGCAGCACGCCGGCGATCACGTCGTGCGTGGCGAGATTCGCCAGCAGCAGGCCGAGCGCCGCGGCGGCGAGCAGAAGAGCGGCGGGGAACTGCTGCCCGCGCAGAGGATTGTCGGAGATTCGCATCCCCTCCACTCTGTCACAGGGGCGTGACGGGTCCGCGGGCCGGTTTACTCTCGAACCATGTCGCATGAGCCCACGAACACCGAAGCCATCCGCGTCATCACCCGATTCGAGGCATCCGACGGCATCCCGGAGGCCATGCGCGCCGACGTGCGCATGCTCGGCGGCCTGCTGGGACAGGTGCTGCGAGAATCCGGCACCCCGGGTCTGTTCGAGGACGTCGAACGGCTGCGGCTGGCGACCATCCAGGCGTCCGAGGCCGACGACGACGCGTTCGCCCGCGCCGCCGAGATCGCCGACTCGTTCACGATCGAGCGCGCCGACGAGGTCGCGCGCGCCTTCACCTGCTACTTCCACCTGGTGAACCTCGCCGAGGAGCACCAGCGCGTGCGCATCCTGCGCGAACGCTCGGCGGCGCACAGTGCCGACACCGTCGCGTCGGCGTTCGCGCAGCTGACCGAGGAGATCGGTGCGGATGCCGCTCGCGAGCGCCTCGCCGAGCTGCGTTTCCACCCGGTCTTCACCGCGCACCCCACCGAGGCGCGACGGCGCGCGGTGTCGGGCAGCATCCGCCGGCTGTCCGAGCTGCTCACCGAGCACGATGCGGCGAGCGCCGGTGGGGCCGAGGCGCACCGCGCGCGACGCCGGATGCTGGAGGAGATCGACACGCTCTGGCGCACCGCGCCGCTGCGCGCGCAGAAGCCCACCCCCACCGACGAGGTGCGCACGGTGATGGGCGTGTTCGACGAGACGCTGTTCACCACCGTCCCGCACGTGTACCGCCGCATCGACGATGCGCTGCGCGGTGACGGCTCCGGCGCCAGCGCGCCGCTGGTCCCCGCCTTTGTGCGCGTGGGCTCGTGGGTGGGCGGCGACCGCGACGGCAACCCGTTCGTCACCGCGGCGATCACGCGCGAGGCGGCGGCGATCGCCTCCGAGCACGTGCTGCGCGGGCTCGAGCGGGCACTCGAGCGGATCGGTCGCACGCTCACCCTCGACGCCGCCGACACCCCGCCCAGCGCCGAGGTGGAGGCGATCTGGCAGGACTTCGCCGCACGGCATCCGCGGCTGGCCGAGGACATCGCCACCCGCTCGCCCGCCGAACCGCACCGGCGCGTGATGCTCGCGCTGGTGCACCGGGTGCACGCGACCCGCACCGATCAGGACGGCGCGTACGACGCCCCCGAGCAGCTGCTCGCCGACCTGCGCACCGTGCAGTCGTCGCTGGCGGATGCCGGCGCGCGCCGACACGCCTACGGCGGCGTGCAGCACCTGATCTGGCAGGTGGAGACGTACGGGTTCCACCTCACCGAGCTGGAGGTGCGCCAGCACTCCAAGGTGCACCGCCAGGCGCTGGCCGAGCTCGACGCCGGCGGCGAGCGCAGCGCGCAGACCGAGGAGGTGCTCGATGTGTTCCGCGCGGTCGCCGACATCCAGCGCCGTCATGGCCTGCGCGCCGCGGGACGGTACGTCGTCTCGTTCACGCAGTCCGCGCAGGACCTCGTCAACGTGCACCGCCTCGCCGCCTACGCACTGGGCGAGGACGCGCCGGTGCTCGACGTCGTGCCATTGTTCGAGACCTTCGCCGACCTGCAGGCGGCCCCCGCGATCCTCGCCGAGGTCGTGCAGTTCCCGGAGTTCCGGGCGCGGCTGGATGCCACGGGCAACCGCCTCGAGGTGATGCTCGGCTACTCCGACTCGTCGAAGGACGTCGGCCCGGTGGCCGCGAACCTCGCCCTCTACGAGGCGCAGCGTCAGATCGCCCTGTGGGCGCAGGAGTCCGGCATCCGCCTGACGCTCTTCCACGGCCGCGGCGGGGCACTGGGCCGCGGGGGTGGGCCGGCGAACTCGGCGATCCTCGCCCAGCCGCCGCACTCGGTCGACGGCCGCTTCAAGCTCACCGAGCAGGGCGAGGTGATCTTCGCCCGCTACGGCGAGCCGGCCATCGCGATGCGGCACATCGACCAGGTCGCCGCGGCGACGCTGCTCGCCTCCTCCCCCACGGTGGAGCAGCGCACCAGCGGCGCCGCCGAGCGCTTCGCCGACGTCGCCCGCGTGATGGATGTCGCCTCGCGCGAGCGGTTCTTCTCGCTCGTCGCCGCCGACGGCTTCGCGCCGTGGTTCGCGACGGTCACGCCGATGGAGGAGATCGGGCTACTGGCCCTGGGCTCCCGACCGGCCCGGCGCGGTCTGTCGGTGGAGTCGCTGGAGGATCTGCGCGCGATCCCATGGGTGTTCGCGTGGACGCAGGCGCGCATCAACCTGGCGGGCTGGTTCGGGCTGGGCTCAGCGCTGGATGCCGTCGGCGACGAGACGACGCTGGTGGCGGCGTACCGCGAGTGGCCGCTGCTGCGCACCATGATCGACAACGTCGCGATGAGCCTGGCGAAGACCGATGAGCGCATCGCCCGCGAGTACCTCGCGCTCGGCGACCGCGACGACCTGGCGCAGATCGTGCTCGACGAGCTCGCCCTCACCCGCGAATGGGTGATCCGCCTGACCGGCGGCGAGCAGCTGCTGGGCAACAAGCCCGTGCTGCAGCGCGCCGTGCAGCTGCGCACCCCGTACGTCGATGCGCTGTCGCTGCTGCAGCTGCGGGCCCTGCGTGCGCTGCGTGCGGAGGCTCACGCGGTCTCGGTCCCTGAGCGTGTCGGAGGGACCGATCTGCAGCGTCTGCTGCTGCTTTCGGTCAGCGGAGTCGCGGCGGGCCTGCAGAACACCGGGTGATAGCATCCCCTGCGTCTTCTCGTCGGAGGCGGCACGGCCCGCCAGCTAAAGTGAAGGCTCCAGCCTGATCCGGCGAAGCATCGAGCGACACGATCGCACCCTTCCATCCCCCATCAGAAAGCTTCCCGCGTGACAGAGAACACTGCCGACTTCCATCCGCTCAGCGATGCCGCCCAGCCCGTGTTCGACACGGTGCGCAGCCTCAACCCGAATGAGCCGGAGTTCCACCAGGCGGTGCACGAGGTGCTGCACTCGATCGGTCCGGTCCTCGAGCGCCACCCCAAGTACCTCGACCAGGGCGTCCTCGAGCGCCTCGTCGAACCCGAGCGGCAGGTCATCTTCCGCGTGCCGTGGATCGACGACGCCGGAAAGCTGCAGGTCAACCGCGGCTACCGCGTGCAGTACAACTCCGCGCTCGGCCCGTACAAGGGCGGACTGCGCTTCCACCCCTCGGTGAACATCTCGATCATCAAGTTCCTCGGCTTCGAGCAGATCTTCAAGAACGCGCTCACCGGCCAGGGCATCGGCGGCGGCAAGGGCGGCTCGAACTTCGACCCGCATGGCAAGAGCGAGGCCGAGGTCATGCGCTTCTGCCAGTCGTTCATGAGCGAGCTGTTCCGCCACATCGGCGAGCACACCGACGTCCCCGCCGGTGACATCGGCGTCGGCGGCCGCGAGATCGGCTACCTGTTCGGCATGTACCGCAAGATCACCAACCGCCACGAGTCGGGCATCCTCACCGGCAAGGGCATCGGCTGGGGCGGCGCGCAGGTGCGCACCGAGGCGACCGGCTACGGCGCGGTGTTCTTCGTGCAGGAGATGCTCGCGGTGCACGGCGAGAGCCTCGAAGGCAAGCGCGTAGCCGTATCGGGCTCGGGCAACGTCGCGATCTACGCCATCGAGAAGGCCACCCAGCTCGGGGCACGCGCGATCACGGCATCCGACTCCTCGGGCTACATCGTCGACGAGGCCGGCATCGATCTGGCGCTGCTGCGGCAGATCAAGGAGGTCGAGCGCGGTCGCATCGTCGAGTACGCGAACCGCCGTTCCGGCGCCCGCTTCGTCGAGGGCGGCAACGTCTGGGAGATCCCGGTCGACATCGCCGTGCCGTCGGCCACGCAGAACGAGCTGAACGAGGACTCCGCCCGCGTGCTCATCGCCAACGGGGTGCGCGCGGTCGCCGAGGGCGCGAACATGCCGTCCACGCCCGAGGCCGTCGGCGCGTTCCAGGACTCCGAGGTGCTCTTCGCCCCGGGCAAGGCGGCCAACGCCGGTGGTGTGGCGACCTCCGCGCTGGAGATGAGCCAGAATGCCTCGCGTCAGCGCTGGAACTTCGCGAACAGCGAGCAGAAGCTGCGCGACATCATGGCCGACATCCATGACGCCTCGTTCCGCGCGGCGGAGCGCTACGGCACCCCCGGCGACTACGTCGCGGGCGCCAACATCGCCGGCTTCGAGCGCGTCGCCGACGCGATGCTCGCGCAGGGCGTGATCTGACCCGCACGCGTCGCTGACATCCGCCGAGAAACCACTTCCTGCATGAGAAACCACCCCCGCGGGTGTTTCTCTCGCAGGCAGTGGTTTCTCGCATCGGGGGGTCGGGGCGGGGGTCTGGCGGGGGTCAGATCGGGCGGGTGGGATCGATCCGCCGGTCGGCCGCGTGGCGGGCCAGCGAGCTGCCGTAGCGCTCGGTGAGCTGCACCATGAGGTCCGGGGTGTCGCGGTCGACGCCGAATACGTGACCGGGAAAGTCCAGGGCCGGCATCGCGGCGGAGATCTCCTCGGCCTGGTCGGGTGAGAACAGCCGCACCGGGTCGCCTGCGGCCACCCATCCGATCGGCACGACCGTGCCCTCCGGCAGCACGGCGCGGCGCTGCACGATCGCGTTGACGCGGATCTCGCAGCGCGGCCCGACGTGGGCGCCGTTGAACACGCGTGCGCCGGAGGCGAAGAACACCTCCTCGCTCACGCACGCACCGGCGATGCTCGCCAGCGTGCCGATGAGGGTGTGATCGCCGATGTGCACCGCGTCGGCGGAGGTCGCCCGGATGAGGGCGTTCTCCATCACGATGACGTGCTCGCCGAGGGTGATGGGGCTGCCCTCTGCCGTGATCACCGCGCCGTGCAGGACCTGGCATCCGGGCCCGATGCGCACATCGCCCGAGATCACGGCGGTCGGTGACACGACGGCGCTGTCGTGGATGCGGGGCCGAGCCCCGAGGTGCTCGTACAACATGGCCACAGACTAGCCCGCGACGCCGGTCAGCGCGCGCGCAGCACCGCCGGGAGCACGATGTGCACCTCGGGGATCATGCCCGGAGTGACCCGCTTGCGGAAGATCCAGTAGCTCCACGCCTGGTACAGCAGGATCACCGGCAGCGAGACGGCGGCGACCACCGTCATCACGCCCAGCGTGTACGGTCCGTTCGCGGCGTTCCAGACCGTCAAGTCGAAGGCGGCAGCCACCGTCGAGGGCAGCAGCCGCGGGAACATCCCGGCGAAGACCGCCGCCGCCCCGAACAGCCCGAATCCCGCGTAGCCGATGAACGCGCGACCCTCGTGCCGCTGCCGCGCGGCGCCCCAGCCGAGCACCGCCGCCACCACGGCCGCTGCGATGAACGCCCACGCCAGCACGCTGCCGCCGTGCGCGAACTGCACCCAGATCGCCCAGACGGCGGCCGGGGCGAGGCACAGCGGCGCCCACCGCGCGGCGAACCGCCCGGCGCGCTCGCGCACCGGCCCATCGGCCTTGAGCCCCAGGAAGGTGGCCGAGTGCAGCAGCGCGAATCCCACCACCGCCAACCCGCCGAGCACGGCCGGGACGGTCAGCCACACGAACGGGCCGCCCACGCGGTCGCCGTTGGCGTCGATCGGCAGGCCGGTCGAGGTCAGCGCGAGCGCGGCGCCGACGCAGAACGCGACGATGAGCGAGCCCAGGCCGATCAGCCAGGTCCACACCGTGCGCCACCGCTCGGTGTGCACCTTGCCGCGGTACTCGATGCCCACCGCGCGCACGATGAGACCGACGAGCGTGATCGTCAGCGGCACGTAGAGGGTCGAGAACAGCGCCGCGTACCAGGCGGGGAAGGCGGCGAACATGGCCGCACCGGCCGTGATCAGCCACACCTCGTTGCCGTCCCAGACCGGTCCGATCGTGTTGAGCATGACCCGACGGTCGCGCTCGGAGCGCGTCGAGAAGATCATGTGCATGCCCACGCCGAGGTCGAAGCCCTCGAGCAGCAGATAGCCGGTCCACAGCACCGCGATCGCGATGAACCAGACGACGGGAAGCGTTTCCATCAGTTCCTCCTGGATGCGGATCGGTCAGTAGGCGAAGGCGAGCACGTCGTCGCGCGGGCCCGCGGGGTCGTCGTGATCGTCGTCGTCGCGGTGCGCGGATGCCACCAGCTCGGGCATCGAGGCCGCGACGCCGCCGCGCACGTACTTCACCATCAGGTAGCCCTCGATGACGAGCATGACGCCGTAGACGAGGCTCAGGGTGATCACCGAGAAGAGCATCTCGCCGGCGGTCACCCCGGGTGAGACGGCGGCGGCGGTGAACATGAACACCCCGTCGATGCCGGTCGCGTCAGGGTTGGGCGCGACGACGAAGGGCTGCCGGCCCAGTTCCGTGAAGATCCACCCGGCGATGTTGGCCGCGAACGGGGCGACCATGCCGAGCAGGGCGAGGCGCATGATCCACACCGAGCCCGGCACGGTGCCCTTGCGGGTGAGCCACAGTGCCACCGCGCCGCCGAAGGCGACGACGCCGCCCAGGCCGATCATCAGCCGGAAGCCCCAATAGGTCACCCACATCACCGGCACGTACTGCACGTCAGTGCCCGCCATGTCGCCGTAGAGCGCGTCGTCGGGGATGGTCTTGCCGTACTGGTCGACGTACTGCGGCTCGAGGTCGTTGATGCCGGGCATCTCGGCCCCCCACTCCCCCGTGCCGAGGAAGCCCAGCACGCCGGGGATCTCGATGAGGGTGACGACGTCAGCGCAGTCGGTCGAGCCCGGGTCGCCCAGCGAGAGCACCGAGAACGACGAGCCGGTGTGGCAGGCGGCCTCGGCCGCGGCCATCTTCATCGGCTGCTGCTCGTACATGAGCTTGCCCTGGATGTCACCGGATGCCACGGTGCCGAGGAAGCCGGCGATCGCGACGATCGCACCGAAGCGCAGCGACCAGATCCAGACGCCGTGGTCCTTGCGGTCACGGCCGGGCACGGCATCCGCTGCGCCGACGATGACTCGTCCGTCGGCGTCCACCGTGTCGATGCCGTCGTGGCCGCGGCGCCACAGGTGGTACCAGGAGATGCCGAGCAGGAACATACCGGCCACCACGAGCGCGCCGAAGATGGTGTGCGTGTACGCCGCCAGCGCGGTGCTGTTGGTCAGCACGGCCCAGATGTCGGTCATCACGGGCCGCCCGTCCGCGCCCAGCTCGACGCCGACGGGGTGCTGCATCCACGAGTTCGCGACGATGATGAAGAACGCCGAGATCCACGATCCGATCACCGCGCACCACAGCGCGGCGAGGTGCAGGCTCTTGCGCAGGCGCCCCCAGCCGAAGATCCAGATGCCGAGGAAGGTCGATTCGACGAAGAAGGCCAGCAGCCCCTCCATCGCGAGCGGCGCACCGAAGACGTCGCCGACGAAGCGGGAGTACTCGCTCCATGCCATGCCGAACTGGAACTCCTGCACGAGGCCGGTGGCGACGCCGACGATGAAGTTGATGAGGTAGACCTTGCCCCAGAACTTCGTCATCCGCAGGAACTTCTCGTCCCCCGTGCGCACCCACCGGGTCTGCATGATCGCGACCATCATGCCGAGCCCGAGGGTCAGCGGCACCATGAGGAAGTGATAGACGGTCGTGATGCCGAACTGCCAACGGGCGATGTCGAGCACGTCCACGGGAGATCTCCTTCGCGGGCTTCGCGGTGCGGGAGGCGCGTCGCCGCCCACCCTCAATTCTACAGGCCGTAGAACTTCTTCGACACAGCATAGAACAATTTCGACAGAGGGTAGAATGGGGCACCGGAAGAAACGTCGCGCGAGGGAGGATGCCGCAATGGGAACGCTCGGAGAGCTGGAGCGCGCAGTCATGGACGCCCTGTGGGATGCCGACGACACGCGCAGCGCCTACGACGTGCAGCACCAGCTGGAGGCCGACGGACGCGCCCTGGCCGTGACGACCCTGCTCACGGTGCTCTCGCGCCTGGAGAAGAAGGGCTTCGTCGCCTCGGATCGCTCCGCCCGGCCGCACCGCTACACCGCGGTCGCCTCGCGGGCCGACCATGTCGCTGAGCTCATGCACTCCGTGCTCGGCGACGGCGGAGATCGCACGGCCGTGCTGGAGCGGTTCGTCGGCGGTGTGTCGGCGGAGGACGCGGCGATCCTGCGTCAGCTGCTCGGCCGTACGGGCTGAGCGCGGCGATGATCGCGCTGGCCGCCGATTCCGCGCTCTCCGGCGCGCTGGTGATCCCGCACGCGGTGGTCGTCGCGGCCGCCGTCGCGCTCGGCGCGGTCGCGATCGCCCTCGCCTGGCCGGTGCCCGTTGCGCTCTCCCGCGCGGTGTGGCCGATGCGCGCCCCGGTGATGGCGCTGCTGCTGTGGCAGGCCATCGGCCTCGCCGGCGGCTTCTCGATCATCGGCGCACTCGCGCTGGCCGGTCACGCGGCCCTGCCCCGGCATCCGTGGCTCGCGCTGCTGCCGGCCGCGCTGTTCACGGTCTACCTGCTCACCCACCTCGGGGTGACCGTCGTGCAGGTGACCCGCCAGCGCCACCGGCACCTCGCCCTGCTCGAGCTGCTCACCTCCCCGCATCCGACGCGCGCGCGCACCCGGGTGATCGACGACGCCGTGCCGGTCGCCTACTGCCTGCCGCACGGCGCCCGCTCGGTCACGGTGCTCTCGCAGGGGCTGCTCGACCGCCTCGACGCCGACGAGCTGGTCGCGGTGATCGCCCACGAGCGCGCGCATGTCGAGCAGCGTCACGACCTGCTGCTGCTCGCCTTCCGCGCCTGGCGCTCGGCGCTGCCGTGGTTCCCGATCGCCGCGCGGGCCGAGGTCGAGGTCGCCGCGCTCGTGGAGATGCTCGCCGACGACTATGCGCGTCGTGAGGTGCGCGACGAGGTGCTCGCCCGCGCGATCCTGCAGGTGGGTGCGAGCGGCGTTCCGGGGGCGGATGCCGTCGCCGATCAGCCCGTGTCGGGTTCGATGCGCGTCAGCGACCGCTTCCGCCGCCTCGCCCGCTGAGCCGTCCGTCTCAGCGCAGCGCCGCCTCCTCCGCGGCGGGCTCCCGCGCGGGCTGCGCGTGACCGAGGCGCACCACGGTGTCGCCCTCGCGTCGGTCGGCGGCGCGGTGCGAGACGAGCAGCACGATCCGCGCAGCGGCCGCCGCACGCACGTCGGCCATCATCGCGACGGCGGTGGGCTGATCCAGGTGCGCGGTGGGCTCGTCGAGCAGGATGACCTCGGCGCGGGTGAGCAGCGCGCGCGCCACCGCGAGGCGCTGACGTTCGCCGCCGGACAGCGCCGAGCCGCCGGGACCGACGCGCGCATCCAGGTCGTCGTCGAGCGCGCGCAGCAGTGCGGCCAGGCCCGCCTGCCGGAGGACCGCCCGCAGCGCGTCATCGTCCACGGCATCCGCACGTGCACGCGCCAGCAGCAGGTTTCCGCGCAGCGTGGAGTCGAAGACGTACGCGTCCTGAGGGCACCACGCGACCCGCTCGCGCCAGGCCCGCTCGCGCAGCCTGGTCAGTGGCATCCGGTCGGCCTCGATGCGCCCGGATGCCACGGGCAGCGCGCCCATGACCGCCGACAGCAGGGTCGACTTGCCCGAGCCGGAGGGCCCGTTCAGCACCAGCCATCCCCCGCGCGACACCTCTGCACTCACTGCGGCGACCGCCGGACGGGCAGCGCCCGGGTAGCGGATGCTCACCTCGTGCAGGGCGAGCTCGCCGACGGCATCCGGGATCCGCTCGCCCCACTCCGGCTGGGGCGCCGGACGCAGCACGGGGGCGAGGCGATCGAGCAGCGTGCGCAGCGCCGGGAGGCGGTGCACGGCGCTCACCAGCGCCGCGAGCGGCTCGAGCAGGGCGAGGGCGAGCAGGGCGATCACCGACGCTGATTCAGCGGGTCGTCCGGCCGAGAGCAGCGGCACCAGCACAGCCAAAGCAGTGGTGGCGACGGTGACCACGGCGGCGCCGAGACCCGCCGACCACGCCGCGCGCCGTTCGGCGGCGGCGAGGCGGTCGCCCGCGGCGGTGAGCGCGTGCAGCGCGCGGTCGGCGACGCCGTTGCCGCGCAGGTCGTCGGACGCGGATGCCAGCGCCGACGATCCGCGCACGATGTCCGAGCGCGCCTGCACCCGATCGGCGCTCGCACCGCGCTCGCTGAGGATCGCCAGCACGACGGCGAGGGTCACCGCGATCAGCAGCACCGCTGCCACCAGCACCGTGAGATGCGGGGTCACGAACGCTGTGGTGACGATGGCGCCGACAGTGACCAGCAGGCCCGCCCCGAGCGGCGGGATGACACGCGGCAGCTGCTCGCGCAGGTCGTCGACGAGGGTGACCAGGTAGTCCAGCGGGGCGCCGCCCTCGAGCAGGCGCCGGGAGCCGGCCCCGCGCGCGGCGATCGCCCGCCACAGCCGCAGCCGCAGCGCGTCGACGACGGCGAAGGCGGCCCGGTGGGTGACGAGACGGTCCGCGTAGCGGCCCGCGGCGCGGCCGATGCCGAACGCGCGCACGCCGACGATGGCGACCAGGAGGTACATGATGTACTCCTCGATGCTCGCCCGCACGATCAGCCAGCCCGAGACGGCGGTCAGCGCGGCCGCGAGCCCCGCGGCGAGCGCCGAGAGCGCGATCGACCCGGCCCACAGCCAGGCGTGCGGGCGCAGCAGCGCGCGCAGGGTGAGCGGACGGATGCCGGACGCCGGCCGTTGCGCTGCGGGGCGCGCTTCGTCGCCGGCGCGCCGGGCGGCGGGAGGGACGACCTCGGCGGAAGGTGCGTTCCGAACCGCCACGCCCGGACGGGGCATCTCCTCGCCCACCTCCACGCGATGCGAGGCCAGGGCGAGGGTCTCCTCCTCGTGCGTGGCGAGTACGATCACGCAGTGATCCGCGCGCCGGCGCACCGCCCGCCGCACGAGATCGGCCGCCCCTGCATCCAGATGCGCCGTCGGCTCGTCCAGCACGAGCAGGCGCGCTCCGGCATCCACCCGTGCCAGCGCCCGCGCCACCGCCAGCCGGCGCAGCTCGCCGGGGCTGAGCTCGGCGATCGCGGCGTCGGCGAGCTCGGCGAGTCCCACCTCGGCGAGCGCCGACGCGTCCGCGCCGTAGAGTGCGAGCTCCGCGCGCGGTGTGTGCGCGAAGGCGTGCGGTGCCTGCGGCGCCCACGCGACGGCATCCGAGTCGACTCCGTCGATCGTGCCGGCGACCTCGGCGTCGGCGGGGAGGGCTCCGACGAGAGCGGCGAGGAGGGTCGACTTGCCCGCGCCGCTCGGGCCGGTCACCGCGGTGATGCCGGACAGCTGTGCGGTGATCGGACGCAGAGCGGGGGTGCGCCGGCCGGCGTACGACACGGCCAGCGCGTGCACCCGCACGGCATCCTGCGCGGCTTCGGCGTCCGCAGCTTTCTCGGCTGCGGCGGCACGCACGTCGCGGCGGTGCGGCAGGGCGAGAATGGCGCGCACGCGCGCCAGTGCCGAGAGTCCGTCCTGCGACGCGTGGAACGCGGTGCCGACGTCACGCAGCGCGGTGAAGCACTCTGGTGCGAGGATCAGGGCGATCAGCGCCGGCTCGAGCGCCATGGTGCCATCGAGCAGACGCAGCCCCAGGAACACGGCGACCACGGCGACCGAGATCGTCGCGATGAGTTCTAGTGCGAGAGCCGACAGGAACGCCCACCGCAGGGTCTCCTCGGTGCGCCGCCGGTAGCGCTGCTGGATGGCGTCCAGCGCGCGGGTCTGCTCCTCGACCCGGCCGAGTCCGACGAGCACGGGCAGTCCACGCGCCAGCTCCGTGAGATGGTCGGCGAGCCGACCGAGCGCGCCGAGAGCCCGGTCGGTGCGCTGTTGGGTGTGCCGGCCGATGAGCACCATGAACAGCGGCACGAGGGGCACGGTGAGCACGATGATGACGGCGCTGAGCCAGTCCGCGCCGAGGATGCGGATGCCGACCAGCAGTGGCACGACCGCCGCGGCCACGAGCGCCGGCAGCGACTGGATGAAGTAGTCGTCGAGGTCGTCCAGGCCGTCGGCCGCGAGCACCGCTGTCGCGCCGCCGCCGCCGGTGCGCTCGCCCTCGGCGATGCGTCGCCAGAGCCGGATGCGCAGCTCGCGCTTGACCGATGTGGCGATCCGACGCGACACCACGGAGCTCGCCCATTCGCCTCCCGCACGCAGCAGTGCGCCGGTCAGTCCGCACAGCAGGATGAGCCGTACGGCATCCGTCGGCAGCGCTCCGGTCGGACCGTCGCCCGCGGCCCCGCCGTCGGCGAGCAGCGCGATGCCGCGCGCAACCGCCTCGGCGATGAGCACGAGGCCGAGCCCCCGGGCGGCGGCGAGCAGCCCGAGGGCGTACAGCGCGGGCCGGGGCACGGCGCGCAGGTCGGGCCGACGTGCCGGCGCCGCCTCACGCGCCGCCTCGATCACCCACGGGTCGTTCGGGTCAGCGCTCACGCACTCAATTCTACCGTCTGTAGAAGTCCTTGCTCGTCGCGGGATGAGCCGATCAGGCGCCGACGGCCACGGGCTCGGGGAACATCGCCGTGAACAGGTTGCCCACCCACTCGAGCAGATCGGTCTCGGTGGGCATCGGCACGACCAGCGCCTCTCCCCCGCCGACGAGCTTCGCCTTCGGGTACAGCCGCTGCAGACGCACCTTCATGGAGTCCTCGAAGCGCGCCGGGGCGATGCGCAGGTTCGACCCCATCGCGACGACGTCCGACAGGCCGGCGCGCGCCGCGCGGCGGCGCAGCCGGGCCACCTGCACCAGCGTGGTCACCTCGTCGGGGAAGGCGCCGTAGCGGTCGACGAGTTCCTCGACCACCAGGTCGATCGCGTCGTCCGCCGCGGATGCCGTCGCCGCCGACGACAGCTTCTGGTAGGCCTCCAGCCGCAGTCGCTCGCTGTCGATGTAGTGCTCCGGGATGCGGGCGTCGACCGGCAGCTCGAGACGCAGCTCGACCTCGGAGTTCGTGTCCTCGCCGCGGAAGGTCGCAACCGCCTCGCCGATCATGCGCAGGTACAGGTCGAAGCCGACGCCGGCGATGTGGCCGGCCTGCTCGGCGCCGAGCAGATTGCCGGCGCCGCGCAGCTCGAGGTCCTTCAGCGCGACCTGCATGCCGGAGCCCAGTTCGTTGTTGACCGCGATCGTCTGCAGCCGGTCGGCGGCGGTCTCGCTGAGCGGCTTCATCTCGTCGTAGAGGAAGTAGGCGTAGGCGCGCTCGCGGCCGCGGCCCACGCGTCCGCGCAGCTGGTGCAGCTGGGAGAGCCCGTACTTGTCGGCGCGGTCGATGATGATCGTGTTGGCATTCGAGATGTCCAGGCCGGTCTCGATGATCGTCGTCGAGACGAGCACGTCGTACTTGCGCTCCCAGAAGTCGTCGACGACCTGCTCGAGCTGATGCTCGCCCATCCTGCCGTGGGCGACGGCGATGCGCGCCTCGGGCACGAGCTCGGCGAGCTCGGATGCCACCCGCTGGATCGACTGCACCCGGTTGTGCACGAAGAACACCTGCCCCTCGCGCAGGATCTCGCGACGGATCGCCGCGGCGATCTGGCGATCGCTGCGCGGGCCGACGAAGGAGAGGATCGGATGCCGGTCCTCGGGCGGGGTCTGCAATGTGGACATCTCCCGGATGCCGGTGACCGCCATCTCCAGCGTGCGCGGGATCGGGGTCGCGCTCATGGCGAGGATGTCGACGTTGGTCTTCAGCTTCTTCAGCGCGTCCTTGTGCTCGACGCCGAAGCGCTGCTCCTCGTCGATGATCATCAGCCCGAGGTCCTTGAAGATCACCTGATCCGTGAGGATGCGGTGCGTGCCGATGACCATGTCGATCGAGCCGTCCACGAGCCCCTGCAGGGTGAGCCGCGCCTCCTTGTCGGTCTGGAACCGGGAGAGCGGGCGCACCTTCACCGGGAAGCCGGCGAAGCGCTCGGTGAACGTCTCGAGGTGCTGCTTGACGAGCAGGGTGGTGGGCACGAGCATGGCCACCTGCTTGCCCTCCTGGATGGCCTTGAAGGCAGCGCGCACGGCGACCTCGGTCTTGCCGAAGCCGACGTCGCCCGACAGCAGCCGGTCCATCGGGATCGGCCGCTCCATGTCCGCCTTGATCTCCTCGATGGTCTGCAGCTGGTCCTGCGTCTCGGCGAACGGGAACGCCTCTTCGAGCTCGCGCTGCCAGGGCGTGTCGGGGCCGAACGCGTGCCCCTTCGAGCTCATCCGCGCGGAGTACAGCTTCACGAGCTCGACCGCGATGTCGCGCACCGCCCGGCGCGCCTTGCCCTTCGCTGCCGCCCAGTCGCTGCCGCCCATCTTCGACAGCGTGGGCGCCTCGCCGCCGACGTACTTCGAGAGCAGGTCGAGCTGATCCGTGGGCACGAACAGCTTGTCGCCGGGATAGCCCCGCTTCGAGGGCGCGTACTCGAGCACGAGGTACTCGCGGGTGGTCTTGACGGCATTACGACCACCGGACGACACCTCGCGCTTGGTCATCTCGACGAAGCGCCCGATGCCGTGCGTGGAGTGCACGACGAAATCGCCCTGCTTGAGCTGCAGCGGGTCGACGACGTTGCGCCGCCGCGAGGCCAGCTTCTTCACGGTCCGCTGGTCGCCGCCGATCGTGCGTCCGTAGAACTCGTTGTCGGTGAGCACCGCGATCCTGGCATCCGGCACCTGGAAACCCGACTCAACGGACCCGGCGACGAGCGTCGCGACGCCGCCCTCGGGCTCGTCGGTCAGCTGCTCGACGATCCGCGCGGCGAGGCCGCGGTCGCTGAGCACGTCTCGGGCGCGCTCGACGAGCCCCTGACCCGAGGAGATGATGACGACGCGCCAGCCGTCACCGAGGCGCGCCTCGACGAACGCGATCGCGCCGTCGACGTTGCCGTGGAAGGAGGGGATGATCGAGGAATCGAGGTTCTCGGCCGCCTCGTCGTCGACCGCGAACGGCGTGACGCGCCACCACACGCCGTCGCGCTCGTGCACGATCTCGCGCAGGCGCGCGAGGCTGACGAACTCGCCCGCGCTGAGACTTGTGCTGAGCCCCGTCGAAGTGTCGATCGGAGCCGAGGCTCCCGACGTGGCGGCGTTCCACGCGGCCTCGAGGAACTCCCGGTTGGTCTCGCCGAGGTTCTTCGCTCGTGCCGCGCCGCGCGCGGGGTCGACGATGGCGACCGCCGAGCGCTCGGGGAGGTACTCGGCGAGGGTGACCAGCGCTCCCGATACGGCGGGCAGAAGCGACTCCATCCCCTCCACCGGGATGCCCTGCGACATCTTCTCGAGCATCCCCGCGATGGCGGGGAACCGTCCGATCAGCGCACCGGCGCGCTCGCGCACCTCCGGGGTGAGCAGCAGCTCACGACTCGCGGCCAGCGAGACGGACTCGACGTCTCCGGGCAGGGAACGCTGGTCGGCCACCGAGAAGGCGCGGATCTGGTCGACCTCGTCGCCGAAGAACTCCACGCGCAGCGGGTGATCGGCCGTGGGCGGGAACACGTCGAGGATGCCGCCGCGCACGGCGAACTCGCCGCGGCGCGAGACCATGTCCACTCGTGAGTACGCGCGCTCCACGAGCTGCTCGACGGCATCCTCCAGCTCGATGCCGCGGCCGCCCATCCGCAGCTCGAGCGGGGCGGCGTCGCCGAGGTTCGCCGCGAGGGGCTGCAGGGCGGCGCGCACCGAGGCGACGATGACGAGCGGTCGCTCACCGCTCCAGGTGACGATGCGGCGCAGGGTGTCGAGTCGGCGCCCCACCGTGTCGGGACTCGGGCTGAGCCGTTCGTGCGGCAGCGTCTCCCAGGCGGGGAAGGTGAGCACCTCGGCGTCGGCGAGGTACGCGTCCAGCGCCGACGCGACCGATTCGGCGCGGCGTCCGGTGGGGGTGACCACGAGGACCGAGGCGGGCAGCCCGGCGGCGGCGCGCTTGCGCAGCAGTCCGGCGATGATCGGGGCGTCGAGCCCGTCGACGGCGGAGATCTCGGCGTCGGTCTGCGCCCAGGTGAGGGCGTCGCGGTACAGGTTCGCCTCTTCCAAGGCGCGCAGAATCCCCGGAACAGTCACCGGACGATTCTAGTCGCGACGGTCGGTGTCCGGCTCGCCGACCCCGGGAGCACCCGGGTCGCTCGGCAGCGGCAGGTCGCCGCGGCCGCGGCGGCTGCGCCGGGAGCCGCGAAAGCCCTCCACGGCGAGCACGGTGAGCGCGACGGCGAGGATGCCGTAGACGACGGCATCCGCGCCCTGCATCCGCTCACCCAGCAGCAGCGCGACGCCCACCAGCAGCACGGGTTCGACGTAGCTGAGCAGGCCGAACACCGGCAGCGGCAGCAGCGTCGCAGCCGCGAGGTACAGCGACATCGCCGCCGCGCTGGCGATGCCGATCCCCGCGAGACCGGTCAGTTCGGCGCCAGTGAGCACTCCCGGCGCGGCCGTGGCGAGGAAGAGCACCGCGACCGGCAGCATCAGCAGCGATTCGGCGCCGAACACGATGGGGCCGTCCAGGCCGAAGCGCTGCCGCACGACGAAGTAGACGGTGTACGGCAGGCAGATCGCCAGCGTCACCCACGACAGCTGCGGGGTGGCGGCGATCTTCACCGCGACGGCGGCGGCGGCCAGGGACACGACGACCCATTGCATCCGGCTCACCCGTGCGCGCAGCAGGAAGCGCCCGCCCAGTACGAGGCAGATCGGCAGCAGCAGGTACCCGAGCGAGGTGTCGAGGGCGTGACCGTGCATCGGTGCCCACATGAACAGCCACAGCTGGAAGCCGATGATGGCGGCGAGGCCGACCAGCAGCAGCGGCATCCACCACCGGGCGCTGAGGCGACGGGCGAGCAGACGCAGCTGCGCGCGGGCGAGCGGATGCAGCAGCGCGAGCGCGTAGCAGGCGAAGGTCACCAGGATCCGCCACGCGAAGACGACCTCGGCGGATGAGCTGAGGATGCCGGCGAGGAAGAAGATCGCGCCGAAGAGCACCGAGGCGAGCACGGAGGCGAGCACTCCGCGCGGCGAGGTGTGCTGCACCGCCACGTCCGCCTCCGTCTTCTGCGCGCCGTGTGCATGCTGATGGCCGGCGCAGCGCCGCGTTCCAGGATATCGGGGGTGGACGGCTGCCGATAACGTTGCCGGATGGATCCCGTCACCCTGCACACCGAACGGCTCGTTCTCAGCATCCCCACCACGGCGGACATCGACGCGATCACCGCGGCCTGCCAGGATCCGGAGGTGTCGCGGTGGACGACGGTGCCGAGTCCGTACTCACGGGAGAACGCGGCTGAGTTCGTGGAGCTCGTCGCCGGATGGTGGGCGGACGGAGTCGAGACGGTATGGGCGATCCGCGAGGGCGATGTGCTGGCCGGGATGATCGGGCTGCACCGGATCACCGCGCACCCGCACGGTGGCGAGGCCGAGATCGGCTTCTGGGGCGTCGCCGAGTTCCGCGGACGCGGTGTGATGGGCGAGGCCGCGCGAGCCGTGATCGACTTCGCGTTCGGCGAGCTGCGCCTCGCGCGGGTGACGTGGCGGGCCGTGGTCGGCAACGTCCCGTCGGCGCGCACCGCCCGCTCGCTGGGCTTCCGGTACGAGGGGACGCTGCGCCAGGGGCTGGCGAGCGCGCGCGGGCGCGACGACGGGTGGATCGCCGGCCTGCTGGCATCGGACGACCGGCATCCGGCCCCCTGGCGCGTCCTCTCCCCCTGAGGGGTCAAAAAACGTCGCATGTGCGCGCTCCCATGCGACGTTTTCTGGCCCCCCTGCGCCTCGCGCGCGTCGTGGGGGGTCAATAAGTGCGGGATGTGCACGCTCCCATGCGGCATTTTTTGACCCCTCAAGAGGGGGGAATGGTGGCAGGATGACGGGATGCCGGAGATGCCGGAGGTTCAGGGACTCGTCGACTTCCTCGCCGCGCGCGCCGCGGGTCACACCATCGCGCGTGTGCGCGTCGCCGCCATCGCCGCGCTGAAGACGTTCGACCCGCCGGTGTCGGCGCTCGAGGGCGCGACGATCACCGCCGCCGCCCGCCGGGGCAAGTTCATCGACATCGACTGCGGCCCCGAGCTGCACCTCGTCTTCCACCTCGCGAAGGCGGGCTGGCTGCGCTGGTACGACGAGCTGCCCCAGACGCCCATCAAGCCCGGACGCAGCCCCATCGCGGTGAGAGTCGCGCTCGACGACGACAGCGGATTCGACCTCACCGAGGCCGGCACCAAGAAATCTCTCGCCGTGTACGTGGTGCGCGATCCGCAGGAGGTGGCCGGCATCGCCCGACTCGGCCCGGATCCGCTCGCCGCCGACTTCACCCGCGACGCCTTCGCCGCCCTGCTCGCCGGCCGCCGCACCCAGATCAAGGGTCTGCTGCGCGATCAGAACCTCATCGCCGGAATCGGCAACGCCTACAGCGACGAGATCTTACATGCCGCGCGGATGTCGCCGTACGCGCCGGCGGCGAACCTCGACGACGCCGAGATCGACCGCCTCTACGAGGCGATGCAGCACACGCTGCGCGATGCCGTCGCGGCGGCGGCAGGCAGACCGCCCGCGGATCTGAAGGATGCCAAGCGGCGCGGCATGCAGGTGCACGCGCGCCGCGGTGAAACGTGCCCGGTGTGCGGAGACACCGTGCGCAGCGTGTTCTTCGCCGATCGCAGCATGGAGTACTGCCCCACCTGCCAGACCGGCGGCAAGGTGCTCGCCGACCGCCGGCTCTCCCGGCTGCTGAAATGAGCGCACGCCCCACCCGTGTTACGCGGAATGAATCCTTCCCGCGCACGTTGACTAGACTCAGAGCATCAACGTGCTCCGGGGTCGGTGTGAATCCGAACCGGCGGTGACAGTCCGCGAACGCCTGGCGACAGGCGCCGATCCGGTGGAAATCCGGAACCGACGGTGATGCGAGCGAGAGCTCGTCAGTCCGGATGAGAGGCAGCACGTGGCGTCCTCGTGCGCTGCAGACCCCGGATATCCCAGAGAAGGAAGACCGATGGCTGCGACCGAGGCCGAGCGCGACGCGATGTCGCGCGCCCTCGCCCTCGCCGCCGACGGCCCGCGCGGTGTGAATCCGCAGGTCGGCGCCGTCATCCTCTCCGCCTCCGGCGAGGTGCTCGCCGAGGGCGTGCACCGCGGAGCCGGCACGCCGCACGCGGAGGTCGACGCCCTCTCCCGCCTCGACGGCACTCAGGTGCATGGCGCGACCGCCATCGTCACGCTCGAGCCCTGCAACCACACCGGTCGCACCGGCCCGTGCGCGCAGGCGCTGATCGACGCGGGTATCGCGCGCGTCGTCTACGCGTTCGACGACCCCGGCGAGATCTCCGGCGGCGGCGCGGAACGGCTGCGCGCGGCCGGCGTCGAGGTCGTCGTCGGTGAGCAGGCGGATGCCGCCGAGCGGCTGATCCACGACTGGCTCGCCGTGCAGCGCCTGGGCCGCCCCCTGGTCACCGTGAAGTGGGCGCAGAGCCTGGACGGGCGGGCCGCGGCATCCGACGGGTCCAGCCAGTGGATCACCGGGCCCGAGGCCCGCGCCGACGTGCACCTCCGGCGCACCGACGCCGATGCGATCGTCGTGGGCACCGGCACTCTGCTCGCGGATGATCCGGCGCTCACAGCGCGCGACGGCGATGAGCTGCGGCCGAACCAGCCCGTGCCGGTCGTGATCGGCACGCGCGCGACGCCGCCGACGGCGGCCGTGCATCGGCATCCGCGCACTCCGCTCTTCTACGACACGCATGATCTGACCGCCGTGCTCACCGATCTCGCCGCGCGCGGCGTGCAGCGCGTCTTCGTCGAGGGCGGACCGACCCTGGCCAGCGCGTTCGTCGCTGCGGGCTACGCCGACACGGTCCTCGCGTACCTCGCACCGGTGCTGCTCGGCGGCGACCGCGTCGCGCTCACCGACATCGGCGTCAGCGGCATCGGCGAGGCGGTCCGCCTCGAGGTCGAGCAGTGGATGCCGCTCGGCGACGACCTGCTCGTGATCGCTCACCCCGTCACGGCGCCGCGCGCCGCCCCACCGACACCGACGTCGACACCGAACCCGAGGCCGACCGCGAAGGAAGGAAGCTGATGTTCACCGGAATCATCGAGGAGATCGGCGAGATCGCCGAGATCTCGCCCGCCGGCGACGGTTGGCGGCTCACCGTGCGCGCGCCGAAGGCCGCGGCGGATGCCGTGCACGGCGAATCCATCGCCGTCAGCGGCGTCTGCCTGACCGTCGTCGGCTCGAGCGCCGACACCTTTGACGCGGATGTCATGAAGCAGACCCTCGACGTGTCGGCTCTGGGCGCCGTCGCCGTCGGCTCGCGGGTGAACATCGAGAAGGCCATGCCGGTCGGCGCGCGCCTGGGCGGACACATCGTGCAGGGTCACGTCGACGGCGTCGGTACGGTGCTCGAGGTGCGTCCCGGTGCGCAGTGGCAGGTGCTGCGCATCGCACTGCCCGCCGAGCTCGCCCCCCTGGTCGTCGACAAGGGCTCGATCAGCGTGGCAGGCACCTCGCTCACCGTGAGCGCGGTCAGCTCCGCCCCAGGGCAGGGGTCGGACAGCGCCGCCCCAGGGCAGGGCTCGGACAGCGCGCACTGGTTCGAGGTCTCGCTGATCCCCGAGACGCTCGAGGCGACCACGCTCGGCGCACTGCAGCCCGGCGACCTCGTCAACCTCGAGACCGACATCCTCGCCCGTCACGTCGAGCGGCTGCTCGCATTCCGCTCCCTTCCGGAAGGAGGCTCGCGATGAGCCTTTCCCCCATCACCGACGCTCTCGACGCGCTGCGCGCCGGTCGCCCGGTCATCGTCGCCGACGACGAGAACCGCGAGAACGAGGGCGACATCATCATCTCCGCCGAGCTGGCGACGCCGGAGACTATGGCGTGGATGGTGCGCTGGACCTCCGGCCTCATCTGCGCCCCGATGCCCGCCGACCTCGCCGATCACCTCAATCTCCCCCCGATGGTGGAGGTCAACGAGGACGCCCGCACCACGGCGTACACGGTGAGCGTGGATGCCGCCGAGGGCGTCACCACCGGCATCAGCGCCAGCGACCGCGCGCTGACCCTGAACGTGCTCGCGAACCCGGCATCCGTACCCACGAGCCTGATCCGCCCCGGGCACATCCTCCCGCTGCGCGCGGTCGACGGCGGCGTGCGCGAGCGCGGCGGACACACCGAGGCGGCGGTCGAGCTCATGCGCCTCGCCGGGCTGCAGCCGGTGGGTGCGATCGCCGAGGTCGTCGCCGACGACGGCAGTATGATGCGCCTGCCGGGCCTGCTCGAGCTCGGCGCGCGCGAGGGCGTGCCGGTGATCACCATCGAGCAGCTCATCGCGCACCTGAACGAGACCGACCCCCGCGACGAGACCGCGTGCGCTCCCCTGCGCACCCGCCGCCGGGTGAGCCTGCGCGCCGACGCGAACGTGCCCACCGATCACGGCACCTTCCGCTT
Organism: Microbacterium sp. USHLN186; assembly: GCF_037145155.1. Lineage (NCBI taxonomy): Bacteria > Bacillati > Actinomycetota > Actinomycetes > Micrococcales > Microbacteriaceae > Microbacterium > Microbacterium sp. USHLN186. The sequence goes on along the minus strand of NZ_JBBCYA010000003.1, from coordinate 281,344 downwards.
CCTGGCGTACAAGGATCGCGTCAGCGGCACCGACCACATCGCAGTCGTCTCGGGCACGCCCGGCGACACCGCGCTGGTGCGCGTGCACTCGGAGTGCCTCACCGGCGAGGCGTTCGGCTCGCAGAAGTGCGAGTGCGGCCCGCAGCTGCGCGCGGCCCTCGACCGCATCGAGGCGGAGGGCGGCGTCGTGATCTACATGCGCGGTCACGAGGGCCGCGGCATCGGACTGATCAACAAGCTCCGCGCCTACGCCCTGCAGGAGGAGGGCCTGGACACCGTCGACGCCAACCTCGCGCTGGGCCTGCCCGCCGACGCCCGCGAGTACGCGGCGGCGGCCGGCATCCTGGCCGACCTCGGCATCTCGAAGGTGCGACTGCTGACCAACAACACCGACAAGGTCGCGCAGCTGCGCGCACTGGGCCTCGAGGTCGTCGAGCAGGTGCCCCTGATCGTCGGCGTCGGGCCGAACAACCATCAGTACCTCGAGACCAAGCGCGATCGCATGGGACACATCATCGGTGCGGCCGAGCTGGCCAGCGCCCTCGGAAAGGACGACGCATGAGCGGCGCAGGAGCCCCCACCCCGCACACCCCCCTCGACGGCACCGGGCTGCGCGTCGTCGTCGTGGCGGGAACCTGGCACGAGACGATCTCGAACGGCCTGATCGCGGGCGCTCAGCGCGTGCTGGATGCCGCCGGCGCCGCCCACACGCTTGTACGCGTGCCGGGATCGTTCGAGCTCGCGGTCGCCGCGCAGGCGGCGTTCGCCGGCGGTGCGGACGCCGTGGTCGCCCTCGGCGTGATCATCCGCGGCGGCACGCCGCACTTCGAGTACGTCTCGGCGGCGACCACCGACGGACTGACGCGGGTGGCGCTGGATGCCGGAAAGCCGGTCGGCTTCGGCGTGCTCACCCTCGACGACGAGCAGCAGGGACTGGACCGTGCGGGCCTCGCCGGCTCGAAGGAGGACAAGGGCGCGGAGGCCGCGGACGCGGCGATCCGCACCGCGCGCGTGGTCGCGGAGCTGCGCGGCTGAACAGGCTAGCCTGGGGTCATGGAGACCTTGCGCCACATCGTCCTGTTCATCCACCTTCTCGGCTTCGCCGTGCTCTTCGGTGCGTGGGCGGTGCAGGCGTTCGGCGGGCGACGTGAGATCGTCAAGCTCATGCACATCGGCGTGACGATCGCCGCGGTGGCCGGTCTCGCCCTCGCCGCCCCCTGGGGACTGCCCGACGACGTCACACCGAACTACGCGAAGATCGGCACGAAGCTCGTCATCCTGCTGATCATCGGCGCGTTCCTCGGCATCGGCCAGGCACGTCAGCGCAAGGCCGGGGCCGTTCCCGCCGCGCTGTTCTGGGGCATCGGCATCCTCACCGCCGTGAACGCGGGCATCGCCGTCCTCTGGTGAGCGGTCACAGGCCCACGACGTGCCTGCGCCCGGGCATATGATCGAGGCATTGCCGCACAGCGCGCCTCGATGAGGACGCCGCGCTCGCCCGCGCACACGAAGTCCGTGTCGCGCGGGGCAATCCGCACTCACATGCCCGTCGAATGGATCCCTCATGCGTAAAGCACTGCACACCGCCGTCATCCTGTCCGCATCCGCCCTCGTCCTCGCCGGCTGCAGCTCGGCCGACAGCGGCAGCACCGCCCCGGGAGAGGGACTGAAGGGATCGGGCAGCGGCGAGAGCTGCGTCATCGAGGGCACCGTCCCCCTGGGCGCCGCCCTCAGCCTCACCGGCGCCGCCGCCAGCTACGGCGAGTCGCAGCAGAAGGGCCTCGAGCTGGCGCTGGACGATCTCAACGCCGAGAAGGGCGTCAAGTACTCGCTGAAGGTCGAGGACGACGGGTCCGACCCGCGACAGGCGATCAGCGTGTTCGAGAAGTTCGTCTCGGACGGCACCAGCCTGGTGATCGGCCCCACCCTGTCGAACACCGCGTTCCAGGCGCAGCCCATCGCGCAGGAGGGCGGCATGCCCGTGCTCGCCATCTCGAACACCGCCACCGGCATCACTGCGCAGGGCGACTTCATCTTCCGCGACTCGCTCACCGAGGCGCAGGTGATCCCGCAGACCATCGAGACCGCCAAGGACAAGCTCGGCCTGAAGAAGGTCGTCGTGATGTACAGCAACGACGACGCGTTCACCGAGTCCGGGTACAAGGTGATGGAGTCGGCGCTGAAGGACCAGGGCGTCGAGGTGCTGGAGACCCTGAAGTTCTCGGTCAAGGACACCGACTTCCGCAGCCTGCTCACCGCGGCGAAGGAGCAGAAGCCGGATGCCATCGTCGTGTCGGCCCTCATCGAGGCGGCCATCCCGCTGGTCACCCAGGCGCGCGAGCTCGGCATCGATCAGCCCATCATCGGCGGCAACGGCTTCAACAACCCGGCGCTCATGAAGGACGCCGGCGAGGCCGCCGAGGGCGTCATCGTGGGTGCGGCCTGGAACTCCGCCTCGGACAGCCCCGAGAACACCGCGTTCATGAAGGCCTACGAGGAGAAGTACGGCGCCGGCCCCGATCAGTTCGCCGCGCAGGCGTACGCCGGCATGCAGATCGTCGACCACGCCGTGCGCTCGAACTGCTCGGCGGAGCGCACCGACGTGCAGAAGGGACTGACCGAGGTCAAGGACCTTGCCACCCCGCTCGGCTCGATCAGCATCAACAAGGACCGTGACGCCGAGCACCCGGCCGTCGTGCAGATCGTCAAGGACGGCAAGTTCGCCGTCCTGAACTGACCTGCGGAGCGAAGAGAACCGCCATGGCGCAGCAGTTGCTGAACGGCCTGTTCCTCGGATCGATCTACGCGCTGTTCGCCATCGGGTTCACCCTGGTGTTCGGCATCCTCGACCGACTGAACCTGGCCCATCCCGCCGCGTTCGCCGCCTCGGCGTTCGTCGGCATCTGGCTCACCGAGTCGTTCGATCTGCCGATCGGCGTCGTGCTCGTGCTGGTCTTCGCCTTCGGCGCGATCGTGGGTCTGCTCATCGAGCGGATCGCGTTCCGTCCGTTGAAGGACCGTCCTGACGCGCACTTCGCCGGGCTGATCTCCTCGATCGCGATGGGCGGCATGCTCATCGCGCTGCTGCAGGCCGTGTTCGGACCGAACACCCGGCGCTTCCCCGCCGGTACGGTGCCCGACGACGCGATCGAGTTCGGCGGAGTGACGGCCAGCATGCTGCAGATCGTCATCGTCGCCGTCTCGCTCGGTCTGATGATCGCGCTCACCCTGCTGGTGAGCCGGTCGTCGCTGGGCCGCTCGATGCGCGCCGTCGCCGAGAACCCGGGTGCCGCCCGGGTTCTCGGCGTCAACGTCGACCGCGTCACCTCCATCACCTTCGCCATCTCCACCGCGCTGGGCGCGGTGGCCGGCGTGCTCTTCGCCCTCAGCGTGAACAGCGCGCAGCTGGGCATGGGCAGCGCGATAGAGCTGAAGGGCCTGGCCGTGATCATCGTCGGCGGCATGGGCTCGCTGCCCGGCGCGCTGATCGGCGGTCTCGTGCTCGGCGTCGCCGAGGTGTTCGCGATCCAGTACGTCGGCTCCAGCTGGCGCGACCTCATCGCGTTCGCGCTGCTCTTCGTCATCCTGCTGGTGCGCCCGCAGGGTCTGTTCGGCAAGCGCAAGGTGCGTGAGGTCTGATGCTGTTCACCGAGTCGACCCTCGTCTTCATCGCGCTCAACGGCGTCTTCGCGTTCTCGTTCTACGCGGTGCTCGTGGCGGGGCAGCTCAGCCTCGCCCAGGCCGGCTTCGCCGGGATCGCCGCCTTCACCGCGGCGACGATCACCCCGACGCCGGACGCGTGGGGTCCGCTGCCGACGCTGCTGTTCGCCATGGTCGTCGGGATGCTGGTGGGCGCACTGGCCGCCGTCATCCTCGGCCTTCCGACCATGCGCCTGCGCGGGGTGTTCCTCGCGATCGCGACGCTCGGCTTCGCCGAGGCCATCCGCATCTTCATCCTCAACGCGGAATGGACCGGCGGCGCTCAGGGCATGCCCGTGCCCAAGATCATGACCCCGCTGATCGCGTGGATCGTGCTGCTGCTGGTCGCCTACTGGTTCTGGCGGCAGGGCCGCTCGCGCTACGGTCGGGCGCTGGAGGCCATCCGCGAGGATGAGCTCGCCGCCCGCTCGATCGGCATCAACGTGGGTGGGCACCGCCTCAGCGCATTCGTCGCGGCGGGCGTGCTCGCCGGACTCTACGGCGTGATGTGGGCCTACTACCTGCGCCTGATCGCCCCCGAGGACTTCGCGTTCGACAAGGCCATCGACGGTCTGGTCACGGCCGTGGTCGGCGGCACCGCGAACTTCCTCGGACCGGTGCTCGGCAGCGGCTTCCAGACCCTGCTGCCCGAGCTGCAGCGCATGATCGGCATCGAAGCGGGCTGGATCCGCCCGTTCATCTCCGGCCTGCTGCTGCTGCTCGTGATCCTGTACCTGCCCGGTGGGATCGCCAGTCTCATCCCCCGCCGACATCAGCGCATCGACGTGTCCGCGCTCGACACCTCCGAGCCGATCGTGGGGCGCACGCATCCCACGAAGGGCGAAGTGGTCGCCGAGCTGAAGGGCCTGTCGAAGGAGCACGGCGGCGTGCACGCCGTGCGTGGCGTCGATCTCACCGTGCGCAGCGGCGATGTGGTCGGACTCATCGGCCCCAACGGCGCGGGCAAGACCACCCTGGTCAACATGATCAGCGGACTCATCCCGCCCTCCTCCGGCTCGGCCACCGTGCTCGGCGTGCCGGTGGGGCGCACACCGGTGCACCGCATCGCCGCGGCCGGCGTGACGCGCACCTTCCAGCACTCGAAGCTGTTCAACCGGCTCACCGCGCTCGAGAACGTGCTGATCGGCGCCCACCTGGTGGCGCGTCCCACCTTCCTGCGCCGCCTGGTGTGGCTGCCGTCGGCGCGACGTGACGAGCGGATGGCGCTCGAGCACGCGGCCCGCTGCCTGCGGCGGGTCGGCCTGCTCGAGAAGGCGAACGACACTGCGCAGAGCCTGTCGTACGGCGACCAGCGCCGGCTCGAGATCGCTCGCGCCCTCGCCGCGGACCCGTCGCTGCTCATCCTCGACGAGCCGGCCGCCGGCATGAACCATGTCGAGGCGGAGGCGCTGTCGTCGCTGATCCGCTCGCTCACCGCCGACGGTCTGACGATCATCTTCATCGAGCACAACGTCGGGATGGTGCTCGACACGTGCGATCACATCGTGGTGCTGAACTTCGGCGAGGTGCTCGCCGACGGCACGCCGGCGGAGATCGCGGCCGACGAGCGCGTCATCGAGGCCTACCTGGGCGCCGCCGACGAGGACGCCACCTCGTACCGCGCGGGCTCGGCGACCACCCCTGAGGAGAACAATGGCTGAGCCGCTGCTGAGCGTGCAGGACCTCGCGGTCTCGTACGGCCGGGTGCAGGCCGTGCGCGGTGTCTCGTTCGACGTCGCGGCCGGCTCGCTGGTCACGCTGGTCGGCGCCAACGGGGCCGGCAAGTCCTCGATCATCAATGCCGTGTCCGGACTGGTGCGGCCTGCCGCCGGACGGATCCTGTTCCAGGGCGCCGACATCACCCGCCTGCGCTCGCACCGTCTGGTGCCGCGGGGACTTGTGCAGGTGCCCGAGGGCCGGCAGATCCTCGCGACGATGACGATCGCCGAGAACCTGCAGATGGGTGCCCGGTTCCACGGACCGGGCGCGGCTGCGGGCATCGACGAGATGTACCAGCGCTTCCCCGTGCTCGGCGAGCGCCGCAAGCTCGCCGCCGGTTCCCTGTCGGGCGGCGAGCAGCAGATGCTCGCGATCGCGCGTGCGATGCTGGCGAGACCCCAGCTCATCCTCATGGACGAGCCGTCGATGGGCCTCGCACCGAAGATCGTCAACGAGGTGTTCGCGGTGATCGAAGAGGTCCTCGCCGGCGGCACCACCGTGCTGCTCGTCGAGCAGAACGCGCGACGCGCCCTGCAGGCCGCCGACGAGGGGCACATCCTGCAGAACGGCGAGATCGTCCGCTCGGGCCCCTCGGCCACGCTGCTGGCCGACGACGACATCATCCAGGCCTACCTCGGCACCGGCAGGGCGAAGGGATGACCCTGCCCCCGCGACGCATCCCGCGCCGCGTGCCGACCTGGGCTGCGGTGGCGCCTCTGCTCGGCTTCCGTCGCCCGGTGTGGAACGGAGTCGAGCGACGCCTGGCCCGCGCGCTGTCCGTGAAGGATCTCGCGCGTCTCGCGCGGCGCAGCACCCCGCGATCGGTGTTCGACTACGTGCACGGCGCCGCCGAGGACGAGCTGAGCATCGCTCGCGCCCGGCGCGCGTTCGCCGAGGTCGAGTTCGAGCCGCGGGTGCTGCACGATGTCGCCCAGGTGGACACCTCGACGACCATCCTCGGCGAGACCGCGTCGCTCCCGCTGATCATGGCGCCGACCGGTTTCACCCGGATGATGCATCACGAGGGCGAGATCGCGGTGGCCCGCGCGGCGGCGCGAGCCGGCGTCCCGTACACCCTCTCCACCATGGGCACCACGGCGCCGGGTGAGCTGCAGCAGGCCGTCCCCACGGGATCGAACTGGTTCCAGGTGTACCTCTGGAAGGACCGCGAGGGCACGCGACGGCTCATCGACGAGGCTCGCCGCGCGGGGTACGGCACCCTGGTGCTCACCGTCGACACCCCCGTCGCCGGCAACCGGATGCGTGACGCGCGCAACGGGCTGACCATCCCGCCGACGCTGAACCTGCGCACGATGTGGGACATGGCGTGGCATCCGCAGTGGTGGTTCCACGTGCTCACCACCGCCCCGATCGAGTTCGCCAGTCTGCGCTCCTTCGACGGCACGGTCGCCGAGCTCGTCGGGCGCATGTTCGACCCGAGCCTGAAGCTCGACGACCTCGCATGGCTGCGTGAAGAATGGTCGGGCAAGCTCGTGGTGAAGGGCATCCAGTCCGTCGCCGACGCGCGGCGCGTGGTGGATGCCGGCGCCGACGCGCTGGTGGTGTCGAATCACGGCGGACGACAGCTCGACCGCGCCCCCACTCCCCTGCGGCTGCTGCCCGAGGTCGCTGCGGCCGTAGGAGATCGGGCCGAGATCTTCCTCGACACCGGCATCCTCTCCGGCGCCGACGTGCTCGCCGCGGTCGGGCTCGGCGCCGACGCGTGCATGGTCGGTCGCGCCTACCTGTACGGGTTGATGGCGGGCGGCGAGCGCGGCGTGGATCGGATGCTGCAGATCATGCGCGACGAGGCGGTGCGCACGATGCAGCTCGCCGGCGTCTCGAGCGTGCGCGAGCTGCGCGGGCGGGTGCGTCTGGGCTGAGCGTGCACGGGCTGACACCCCGGGGCGTCTGGCGTACTCTGGCGGCATGGCGACCATCGAGGACGTGCGCCGCATCGTGCTCGGCTTCCCGCGCGTGGTCGAGACCGTCGAAGGGCACCGTGGCGGAGCGTGCTGGCGCACCAGCGCCGGCATGATCGCCTGGGAGCGTCCGCCGAGCAAGCGCGACCTCGAGCAGCTGGCCCACCTCGGCCGGGAGTGGCCGGCCGGCGTCGTCCTCGGCATCCACGTCGAGAGCGAGCACGACAAGTCCGCGCTCATCGAGACGTACCCGCACGCGTTCTTCACGATCCCGCACTTCGACGGCTATCCGGCCGTGCTCACCCGACTCGACCAGATCGACACGCAGCTGCTGCGCGAGACGCTCACCGACGCCTGGCTGCTGCGCGTGCCGACCACTGTCGCACGAGCCTGGCTCGCCGAGAACGGACTCGTCGAATAGCCGACCATCGTCAACTGCTCTTGACAGCACGGAGACGTCAATATAGATTGACTTCATGAGGCCTCAGACGGCGCGGGCCGCCGAGCCAGAGGGCGAGCCGCTCGCCGAACTCCACCGACTCACCGGCATCCGTCGCGAGCTCGCCCGTGCTGAGGAGGTTGAGGTGCGCCGTGCTCGCGTTGCGGGGTACTCCTGGCAGGCGATCGCGAGCGCTCTCGGCGTCACCAAACAGGCCGCGCATAAGAAGTTCGGCAGACAATAGATCCGATGCCCGGTTCCCGCATGCCCCGGCACACACTCTCCTGAGATCGAGGTCCCATGTCTCGCACGGCGCCGTCACGCCGCCGCGGTCGCGGCGCGCCGTCCGACGGCCCGCGCGCGACCTTCCGTCAGCTGCTGCCCTTCCTGTTCGAGCACAAGAAGGTGCTCGCCGTCGTCGCGGTGCTCAGCGTGGTCGGCGCGGCCGCGTCGCTCGTGCAGCCCCTGCTGGTCGGTCAGGTCATCGACCGGGTGCAGAACGATCGCGGTCTGGGCGCGCTGGTCTGGCTGCTGGTCGTGTTCGTCGTCGCGGCATCCGTCATCTCGGGCTACCAGCACTACCTGCTGCAGCGCACCGGCACCGCGGTCGTATACTCCAGCCGCCGTCAGCTCATCGCCCGCATCCTGCACCTGCCGATCAGCGAGTTCGACGCGCGCCGCACCGGCGACCTCGTCAGCCGCGTCGGCACCGACACCACCCTGCTGTACGCCGTGCTCACCCAGGGCCTGGCCGACGCCGTCGGCGGGGCGATCCTGTTCCTCGGCGCGCTGATCGCGATGCTGCTGATCGATCCCCTGCTGCTGCTGCTGATCGTGCTCGTCATCGGCGCGTCGGTCGTGGTCGTCGTGCTGCTCAGCGGACGGATCCGCACCGCGTCGGCCGCGCAGCAGCAGAAGGTCGGCGAACTGGCATCCGGAGTCGAGCGGGGCATCTCCTCGATCCGCACCGTGCGCGCTTCGGGCGCCACCGAGCGCGAGGCGCGGGCCGTGGAGGATCTCGCCGGCGAGGCGTACGGGCTGGGGGTGCGCATCGCGAAGATCTCGTCGATGGTCGTGCCGATCGCCGGCATCGCGCTGCAGCTGTCGCTGCTGGTGGTCCTCGGCGTGGGCGGGTTCCGGGTGGCATCCGGCGCCCTCACCATCGCCGCGCTGGTCACGTTCATCATGTTCCTGTTCATGCTCGTGATGCCGCTCGGGCAGGCGTTCGGGGCGATAACGTCGGTGAATCAGGCGCTGGGTGCGCTCGGGCGCATCCAGGAGGTGCTCGACCTGCCGACCGAGACGCAGGATGACGAGCCGGATGCCGCTGCCGCAGCCGTCCCCGTCGTCGGCGCACCCGCGATCGAATTCCGCGACGTGCGCTTCCGCTATCCGGACGCGGTCGTCGCCGCCCGCGAGGCCGCGGCACGGGAGGCGCAGAACGTGCTGGTCGACGCGCATCTGGGACGCGCCGCGACCGAGACGAGCAGCGCTGCGCCTGCCGTGGACGACCTCGCGCGAGATGTGCTCAAGGGCGTCACGTTCGCCGTGCCGCGTGGGGCGCGCGTCGCCCTCGTGGGCCCCAGCGGGGCGGGCAAGAGCACGGTCCTCTCGCTCATCGAGCGCTTCTACGACCCGACCGGCGGCTCCATCCGCCTCGCCGGGCACGACCTGCGCACCTACCCGCGCGTGCAGCTGCGCGCGCAGTTCGGCTACGTCGAGCAGGACGCGCCGACCCTGGCCGGCACGCTCGGCGAGAACCTGCGCCTGGCCGCGCCGGATGCCACCGACGAGGACTGCGTGCGTGTGCTGCGCTCGGTGAACCTCGGCGATGTGCTCGCCCGCAGCCCGCTGGGACTGCAGGCGCCGGTCGGCGAGGACGGTGTGATGCTCTCGGGAGGCGAGCGCCAGCGACTTGCGATCGCCCGCGCGCTGCTCACCGAGGCGCCGATCCTGCTGCTGGACGAGTCGACGTCATCGCTGGACGGCGTGAACGAGCAGCGCATGCGGGAGGCGATCGACGCGGCTGCGGCCGATCGCACCCTGCTGGTTATCGCGCATCGGCTCTCCACCGTCGTCGACAGCGACCTGATCGTGGTGCTGCAGGACGGCCGCGTGGTGGGTCAGGGCTCGCACGCCGAGCTCGTCGAGTCCACGCCCCTGTACCGCAATCTCGCCCGTCACCAGCTGCTCGTCTGAGCGGCCCCCTCAGCCGCCCCAAACCCGCACGCGCACGCCGTCCTTACCGGCGTGCTTGGCCTCGTACATCGCCGCGTCCGCGGCGGCGACCACATCCGCGGCTGCGGGAGCGGCGTCCCCGCGCGCCGGCATCCAGTGCACCGCGCCCACGCTCGCCGAGAGCGGAGAGCCCGCGGCGGCACCTTCCAGCGGCCGGCGCACCGCGGCGCGCACCCGCTCGGCCAGCTGCAGCGCGGTCTGCTCGTCGAGCCTGGCCGCGGCGATGAGGAACTCGTCGCCGCCCAGACGTGCGACGGTGTCGCTGACCCGGCACACGGCCGTCAGCCGCGTCGCGATGGTGCGCAGCACCTCATCGCCGACGCCGTGCCCACGCTGATCGTTGATGCCCTTGAAGCCGTCCAGGTCGAGGAAGAGCACCGTGCAGGCCTCGCCGGATTCCGCGGCCCGCGCCAGCATCCGCTCGAGCCGCTCCTCGAACAGGGTCCGGTTGGGCAGGCCGGTGAGGCTGTCGTGCAGCGCGTGGTGGCGCAGCCGATCACGCAGGCGCAGGTGGTCGACGACCCGCTCGGCCTGCGCGGCGAGCGCGAGCAGCGTCTCGAGCTCGTCGGACTCCAGCGAGCGCGCACGACGGAACCAGCAGTGGATCTCACCGAGCACGACCGTGCGGTCGTCCACGAGGCGCGTGATCGGGGTCACCACGAGCGCTTCGATGCCCGCCATCCGCAGGGCTGCCGCGTCCTGCGGCACCACCTGCGCGATCTCGTCGGCGTCGCGGCAGACCAGCTGCTGATCGGATGCCGCGGGGCGCGCGTCCAGCTCCACCCCGGGCGGGGAGATCCCCCACTCGCGCACCGTGACGTCGGCGCGGCCGGAGGGATCGACGAGACGCACAGCTGTCCACGCCGCGGCCGTCGCCCGGCTCGCCGCCCGCCCGAGCGTCTCGCCGAGGTCGTCCAGTCCGTTCGCCACGGCGAGCGCACTCGTGGCATCCTGCAGCAGCACCAGCCGACGGTGCGCGATGTCGGCGGCGCGCTGAGCCGACACGAGCTGCTTCTCGAAGGCTGCGCGCGCGGTGGTCTCGACGGCGGCGATGTACGCGACCTTCCCGCCGTCCTCGGTGCGCCGCAACTGGGCGTTGATGAGGGCCGCGCGACGTTCACGGTCGCTGTCTCGGATCTCGAGCATCACCTCGCGCAGGCGTCCGGTCTCGAGAAGCCGTGGCATCACCTGCGTCTCATAGAGCAGCCGCGACGATGCGGTGAGCCATTCCACGATGTTGCGCCCGCGCAGACCCGCGGCGTCATCGCTCTCGCCGAGCCAGACGCGCATGCCCTCGTTGTGCGCGAGGATCGTGCCGTCCAACCCCAGCACGAACAGTGCCGCCGGCGTGTGCTGCAGCAGATCGACCAGCCGGTCAGGGTCCGGCCCGTGCGCGTCGTTCCCCTCCGGACGGTTCTCGTATGAGGCGCTCACAGCGACGGGGCCGGCGAGCCGGCGTCGTCAGACAGGACGCGCTGGATCTGCGCGGTGATGAGGTCGGGGTCGGTGAGGTGCACGAAATGGCCCGCGGAGTCGAGACGCACGAGCTCACTGTGCGGGATGCGCGCGCTGAGGTACTCGCCGATGTGCGGCGGGCAGATGATGTCGCCGACCGACTGCACGATCGTGGTCGGCACCGTGATCTCGCCGAGACGGTGGCGCACGTCACTGAAGAAGACCACCCGGGCGAAGTGCTTGGCCACCTCGTGCGGTGTCGCGGTGAACAGGTCGCGCACCCGGTCGGCGACGTCGGGGAGGTCGGCGCGCGCGGTCACCGCCGGCGCGATCGATGCCGCCCACCCGGGCTGATTCGCCTCGATGCTGGACAGCAGCTCGAGCACGTCCTCGCGATCGAAGCCGCCGACGTAGTCGCCGTCGTTGACGTAGCGCGGTGAGGGGCAGATCATCACGAGCCGCCCGAACAGGTCCGGGCGGCGGATCGAGGCGAGCGCACCGATCATGCCGCTGGCGGAGTGGCCCACGAACGACACCTGCCGCGCACCGACCGCCTCGATGACCTCGATCAGGTCGTCGGCGTAGCCCTCGAGCGAGTCGTAGCGACGCTCGTCGTACGCGCCCAGATCCGAGCGGCCCGAGCCGACGTAGTCGAAGAGCACCACGCGGTGCGAGTGCGCGAAGCGTTCGGCGATCGGACGCCAGGTCGACTGGTCGGTGCCGTATCCATGGCCGAACACGAGCACCGGCGCCTCGGGGTCACCGAGCACCTCCACGGCGTTGCGGCGGATGACGTCGTCGGATGACGTCCACGTGGTCGCACCCTCGTGGGGCACGGCTGGTGCGGAGTCGAGTGGCGTCACAGATCCCTCCTCGGTGGCGTACGGTCACGCCCGAGAATACGCGACGGCGGGATGCCCGACCACTCAGCCATGGGTCGTCGGGTGCATCCCGCCGTCACGGGTCCTTCCTCGGCGCAGCAGTCAGCGCGCGGCGTTGAGCCGGTAGCGCAGGGCCTCCAGCTCACTGCGCAGCGCCGGAGGCAGCGTGTCGCCGAACATCGCGTAGAACTCCTCGGTCGAATCCGCCTCGGCGAGCCAGGCGTCCACGTCGACCTCGAACAGCTCGTCGAGGTCGGCGTCGCTGATCTCGAGCCCCTCGAGGTTCAGGTCCGCGCGCAGCGGCAGGCGCCCGATCGGGCTGTCCACCGCCCCGACCTCGCCGCTGATGCGGCGGATGATCCAGTCGATCACGCGGGAGTTGTCGCCGAAGCCGGGCCACAGGAAGCGCCCGTCCTCGCCGCGGCGGAACCAGTTCACCTGGAAGATGCGCGGTGCGCGGTCGAAGCGCAGCGTGCGGCCCACCTTCAACCAGTGTGCGAAGTAGTCGCCCATGTTGTAGCCGCAGAACGGCAGCATGGCGAACGGATCGCGCCGCAGCTCGCCCACCTTGCCCTCGGCCGCGGCGGTGCGCTCGGACGAGATGTTCGAGCCGAGGAAGACGCCGTGGCTCCAGTCGGTGGCCTCGACCACGAGCGGCACGTTCGTCGCGCGGCGTCCGCCGAAGAGGATGACATCCAGCGGCACGCCCTCGGGCGCCTCCCAGTCCTCGGAGATCTGCGGGCACTGCGCGGCGGAGACCGTGAAGCGCGAGTTCGGGTGCGCCGCGGGGCGTCCGCAATCCGGCGTCCACGGATCGCCCTTCCAGTCGATCAGCTCGGCGGGCGGGGTGTCGGTGAGACCCTCCCACCACACGTCGCCGTCGGGGCGCAGTGCGACGTTGGTGAAGATGGTGTTGCCCCACAGCGTCTCCACGGCGGTCACGTTGGTGGACTCCCCGGTGCCTGGCGCGACGCCGAAGAAGCCCGCCTCGGGGTTCATGGCGTACATGCGCCCGTCCTCGCCCGGTCGGATCCAGACGATGTCATCGCCGAGCGTCTCCACGCTCCAGCCCGGGATGGTGGGGCGCAGCATCGCGAGGTTCGTCTTGCCGCACGCGGAGGGGAACGCCGCCGCCACGTGGTAGGAGCGCCCACGTGGATCGGTGACCCGGATCAGCAGCATGTGCTCCGCCAGCCAGCCCTCGTCGCGTGCGATGACCGAGGCGATGCGCAGCGCGAAGCACTTCTTGGCGAGGATGGCGTTTCCGCCGTATCCCGAGCCGTACGAGTACACCTCGAGCGTCTCGGGGAAGTGCACGATGTACTTCTCGTCATTGCAGGGCCATTCGACGTCGGCCTGGCCGGGACCCAGCGGCGCCCCCACCGAGTGCACGGTGCGCACCCAGGGCGCGCCGTCGGCGATCCGGCGCGTGACGGCGTCGCCGACGCGGGTCATGATGCCGATGGATGCCACCGCGTAGGCGCTGTCGGTGACCTGCACGCCGATGTGCGAGAGCTTGCCACCCACGGGCCCCATCGAGAACGGGATCACGTACATGGTGCGCCCGCGCATCGAGCCCTCGAAGAGACCGTTCAGCGTCTCGCGCATCTCCACAGGATCGGCCCAGTTGTTGGTAGGGCCGGCATCCTCCTCGCGCTCGGAGGCGATGAAGGTGCGCCCCTCGGTGCGCGCGACGTCGCTGGGGTGCGACCGGGCGAGGTACGAGCCGGGGCGCCACTCCGGGTTCAGCTTGATGAGCTTGCCCTCGTCGACCAGCTCGCGCATGATCGCGTTGTTCTCGGCGCGGGAGCCGTCGATCCAGTGCACCCGCGCGGGCTGCGTGAGCTGCGCGATCTCGTCGACCCACGCGCGAAGCTGGGCCATGGCCGGCGTGTCGTACGAGGGCACTGCCCCGAAGCTTCGCGCCGGTGCGACCGGGGTGGTCGGGGGCGTGTACGTCTCAGCGAGTGCCATGTCTGCTCCTTCGAGGCGGGTGCGGTGAGACCATCCTGTGCCAGCTTTCGCGGTGTTTGAGACGGTTTTTGGTTGAAAGAACATCGAATCTTTCGGCTATGATCAAGGAATGGTCAGCAGCGGACTCGAACTCAGCACCCTCGGACATCGCATCCGGCACCATCGCACGGCGAAGAACCTCACCCTCGACGACCTCGGGGCGACGGTGGGCATCGCGGGTTCCCAGCTGAGCCTGGTCGAGAACGGCAAGCGCGAGCCGAAGCTCTCACTGCTGCAGGCCATCGCCGACGCCTGTGGCACCGACGTCGCCGACCTGATCTCGGGCGAGCCACCCAATCGGCGCGCCGCGCTCGAGATCGAGCTCGAGCGCGCGCAGTCCAGCCCGATCTTCCGCCAGCTGGGCATCGCCGGCGTGCGGGTGTCGAAGACGATGAGCGATGAGACCATCGAGGCGATCCTCGGTCTGCATCGTGAACTGCACCGGCGCGAGACCGAGGCGATCGCGACGCCCGAGGAGGCACGCCGGGCGAACACCGAGATGCGCCTCACCATGCGTGCACGTGACAACTACCTGCCCGAGATCGAGGCGCTCGCAGAGAAGCAGCTCAAGGCGGCCGGCCATGTCTCGGGTGCGCTGACGCACCGCACCGTGACGCTGATGGCGGCGAAGCTGGGCTTCGAGCTGATCTATGCCGACGATCTGCCGCACTCCACTCGCTCGATCACCGACCTCGAGAACGGGCGCATCTACCTGCCGCCGGCGTCGATCCCCGGCGGACACGGGCTGCGTTCGATGGCGCTGCAGGCGATGGCGCACCGTCTGCTGGGCCATACCCCGCCGACCGACTACGCGGACTTCCTGCAGCAGCGACTCGAGATCAACTACTTCGCCGCGTGCTGCCTCATCCCGGAGACGGCGGGCGTGGCCTTCCTGCAGCAGGCGAAGAAGGACCGCAACCTCGCGGTCGAGGACTTCCGCGACGCGTTCGGCGTCACGCACGAGGCGGCCGGCATGCGCATGACGAACCTCATGACGCATCACCTCGACATGCGACTGCACTTCCTGCGCGTCGACGAGAACGGCGCGATCACCCGCGTCTACGAGAACGACGACCTGCCGCTGCCGATGGATGTCACCGGCGCCGTGGAAGGACAGCCCGCGTGCCGCAGCTTCGGCGCTCGCGCGGCGTTCGAGCAGCGCAACCGCACCACCGAGCACTACCAGTACACCGACACCCCGGCGGGCACCTTCTGGTGCGCGACGCAGACGGGCTCGGCCAGCGACGGCGGATTCTCGGTCACGGTGGGCGTTCCCTTCGACGACGCCCGCTGGTGGCGCGGCCGCGAGACGACGCACCGTGCCCAGTCGACCTGTCCCGACGAGTCGTGCTGCCGTCGCGCTCCCGCCACCGTGTCGCAGCGCTGGGAGGGGCGCGCCTGGCCGAGCGCACGCGTGCACACGCACATGTTCCGTCCGCTGCCGCGCGGGGCGTTCCCCGGTGTCGATGACAACGAGGTGTACTCGTTCCTCGACCGGCACGCCGCGGAGTGACCCTTCGACAGGCTCAGGGACCCAGATCGACAGGCTCAGGGACCCAGATCGACAGGCTCAGGGACCCAGATCGACAAGCTCAGGGGACCATCAGCGCGGACGCACCGTCAACGTCTGCGACACCGTCCCGAGCGGGCCGGTGCAGTCGCTGAGCACCGACTCGGTCAGCCCCGTGCCGTCCGCGCCGAACGAGACCGATGTGTCCAGCCCGAACCACTCCCCCTCCGGCTCGCGGAACACGCTCGCGGTGAGGTCGACGTTCGGGTACAGCGCCGCTTCCGGAGCGACGCGGGTGGCGATGCCGTTCGCGAAGTCGACCATGCCCAGCATCCGCGCACGTCCCGACACGCTCTCATCCGGCAGCAGGGGATGTCGGGGCCGGATCCAGCACTGGGCGCGGCCGGTCTCGAGGTGCGCGCGGCGCGCGTCGATCGACCGAATGGCGCCGCCCGGCCACACCTCCCCCGCCGTCCACGCGTCGAGCACCTCCAGCGCGGGCATCGACGGCAGCGGCGAACCCGCGATCGCAGCAGTGTCCCCCCGCTGCAGCATCCAGGCTCTCAGGACCAGCGCCGCACGGCCCGCGTGAGTGAGCGTCGCCTCGACGAGCTCGATCGTGCGACCAGGGCGCACCAGACGCACCGCCACCTCGAACGCGTCCATCGGGATGACGCCGAGGATGTCGTAGTTCGCTCGGGCGAGCAGCAGCGGGGCATCAGCGCGGCGCGCGCGGTGCTCGGCCTCGACCAGATGCGCGAGCAGTCCGAGCACCGGCGCGACGTGCTGCTCGTCAGGGTTCCAGGCGCCGCCGACGTGCTCGGTGGGCGCGAACGCGGTCTCGGACAGGCGCAGGAAGTAGCTCGACACCCGACCATTGTGTCAATCGCGCAGCGCCGGGCAGGCCTGGCGGGCAGCGCGAAGGCCGCGGGCATCCATGTCTCCATGATCCCCGCGGCCTCGGACATCGCGCCAGGCGATCAGGCGTGCAGCGTGACCTCGCGACGGGTCGGGAGCACCACGGGGTGCGTTCCCGCCATCACCTCGAGCACCCGCACCACCTGGCACGAGTAGCCGTACTCGTTGTCGTACCAGACGTACAGCACCACGTCGCGGTCGTTGGCGATCGTCGCGAGTCCGTCGACGATGCCCGCACGGTGCGAGCCGACGAAATCGGTGGAGACCACCTCGGGGCTCTCGACGTAGTCGATCTGCTGGCGCAGCTTCGAGTGCAGCGAAGCGCGGCGCAGATAGTCGTTGATCTCGTCGCGCGTCGCCGGGTTCTCCAGGGTGAGGTGCAGCACGGCGAGCGAGACGTCGGGCGTGGGCACGCGGATCGCCGAGCCGGTGAGCTTGCCGGCCAGCTGTGGAAGGGCGCGGGCGACGGCCTTGGCGGCGCCGGTCTCGGTGATGACCATGTTCAGCACGGCGGAGCGGCCGCGGCGGTCGCCCTTGTGGAAGTTGTCGATGAGGTTCTGGTCGTTCGTGAAGGAGTGCACGGTCTCGACGTGGCCGCGGACGACTCCGTACGCCTCGTCGATGGCGGCGAGCACGGGAGTGATCGCGTTCGTCGTGCACGACGCGGCCGACAGGATGCGGTCATCGGGGCCGATGGTGTCGTCGTTGATGCCGTGCACGATGTTCTTCAGCTCGCCCTTGCCGGGTGCGGTCAGCAGCACCCGCGCGGCGCCCTTGGCCTGCAGGTGACGGGCCAGGCCGTCCTCGTCGCGCCAGCGTCCGGTGTTGTCGACGATGATCGCGTCGTGGATGCCATAAGCCGTGTAGTCCACGGTGGCGGGGTCGTCGGAGTAGATGACCTGGATGCGGTTGCCGTTCGCGATGATCTGCGAGTTCTCCTCGTCGACGGTCACCGTGCCGGCGAAGCGACCGTGCACGGAGTCGCGCAGCAGCAGCGAGGCTCGCTTGACGATGTCGTTCGCGGATCCGCGGCGCACGACGATCGCCCGCAGGCGCAGTCCGCTGCCGCCGCCGGTGTGCGCGAGGATGATGCGCGCGAGCAGCCGGCCGATGCGGCCGAACCCGTAGAGCACCACGTCGACGGGGGGCGAGAGCTCGGCATCCAGCGCCGCCGAGAGCTCCGCCCGCAGGAACTCGTCGAGCTCGCGCCCGCTGTCGGCGTGATCCTCGATGAGACGGGCGACGTCAAGCGACGACGCGCCCGGGGCCAGTTCACGCAGAGCCTCGAGCACGGCGAGCGTGTCGGTGAGCGCGATCTGACGGTGACCGAGCTGGGCGACGCGTTCGTGCACCTCGAGTATGCCGGTGGTCGAGAGCCCGAGCAGACGGTGACCGTGCAGCGAGGTCACGACATCGCGCTCGCGGTTCAGTCCGCCGATCAGCGGGATCATCCGCTCTGCCAGCTCTTCGTTGACCTTCCAGTCGTCGCGGTGTGTCACGACATCGTCCATGTGCGTCCTTGAGTGCTGCTCGAGCGCCGGCGGGTCGGGCGCTGCGGGTGGAGGGGGCGGTTCGCCATGACCAGGTTAGAGCCGGCCCTACGCGGTGAGAGAAGGATTCCGGGATGCAAAATCGGGCAGACTGTCTCCCAGCCTTCGAAACCCGATTCTTAACGCGAACAAAGACTGCTGCCCGATGATCACCACCTTCTCCCCGCTCGAACTGGGCCTGCTGGCCCTCGCCGCTCTCGGAGCGGGGGTGATCAACACCGTCGTGGGCTCGGGCAGCCTGATCGTCTTCCCGACCCTGCTGGCGCTGGGTCTTCCGCCCGTGCCGGCGAACATGGCGAACACCGTCGGACTGGCCATCGGCAACGTCGCCGGCGTCGTCGGCTACCGCCGGGAGCTGCGCGGTCAATGGCGCCCGCTCGTGCCGCTCATCGTGCTGACCATCATCGGTGCGGTGCTCGGCGCTCTCGCCCTGCTGGTGCTGCCCGCGGAGGTGTTCCGCCTGGTCGCACCGGTGCTGATCATCGTCGGCTGCCTGCTCGTCGCCGTGCAGCCGCTGATGAACCGACGTGCCGGTGCAGGGCGGATAGGCGGACTGTGGCCGCGATGGCTGGAGTTCCCGCTGATCTTCGGCACGGGCGTGTACGGCGGGTACTTCGGCGCCGCACAGGGCGTGCTGATCGTCGGCATCCTCGAGCTGACGACGGGCGAGAAGCTGCAGCGCGTGAACGCCATGAAGAACGTGCTGCAGACGGTCGCCGGCGGCGTGGCGACGGCCATCTTCCTCTTCTCTGCGCCGCTGCCGTGGGTGGCGGTCGTGACGATCGCCGTCGGCTCTCTCGCCGGCGCCGGGCTCGGTGCGGTGATCGGCAGGCGTCTGCCGGCCTGGCTGCTGCGGACTCTGATCGTGGTGATCGGCGCAC
The DNA here is from genome assembly GCF_037145155.1 of Microbacterium sp. USHLN186. Taxonomy (NCBI): domain Bacteria; kingdom Bacillati; phylum Actinomycetota; class Actinomycetes; order Micrococcales; family Microbacteriaceae; genus Microbacterium; species Microbacterium sp. USHLN186. Next base: position 262,119 of record NZ_JBBCYA010000003.1, on the reverse strand, counting down.
TGGCCGTCTTCCTGCTGCTCGGCTGACGAGTCGGTGACGGCCCGCGCGGCGGCATAGGGTCGAGAGATGGCCGAGCTGCACGATCTGACCGCACTCGAACAGCGCTCGGGGCTGCGCACCGGTGCGTTCGCACCGTCCGATCTGGTGGCGCACTATCTCGAGCGCATCGCGCGAATCGACGGCGCAGTCGGCGCGTTCGTCGAGGTGACCGGCGACGCCGCTCGGGAGCGAGCGACCCGGCTGGCACGGACGGCCCCGGAAGGCGCGCTGTGGGGCCTGCCGTTCGCCGACAAGGACCTCGTCGCCCGCGCCGGGGTGCCCACCCGATCAGGATCGCGTCTGCACCGCGATCTCGTGCCTGTGGCCACCGCCGATCAGGCGGCCGTGCTGGACGAGGCGGGCGGAATCAGCCTCGGCAAGACCAGCACGCCGGAGTTCGGGCTCACCGGATACACCGAGACGCAGATCGGCCCGCCCACGCGCGATCCCTGGAACCTCGCGAACGGCGCCGGCGGCTCCAGCGGGGGTGCCGCGGCTGCTGTGGCAGCCGGGCTGCTGCCGCTCGCGCCGGGTTCGGACGGCGGCGGCTCGATCCGCATCCCTGCGGCGACGGTCGGCGTGGTCGGCATCAAGCCGTCGCGGGGACGGGTGGCGTTCGCATCCGGACTCGACAGTCCCGGCGGTCTTCCCGTGGCGGGTCCCATCGCGCGTACGGTCGCCGATGCCGCGCTGCTGCTGGACGTGCAGTGCGCAGGGCGCCCGCACCGGTTCGCGACGCGCGCGCCCGGGTCTGGTCCGTTCCTGCCTGCCGCGACGGTGCCGACGGCTCCGATGCGCATCGGCGTGTCGACGGTCTCGCCGTGGGATGACGCGGAGGACATCCGCCTCGACGCCGACGCCGCCCACGCGGTCGAGGTCGCTGCGGCGCTGCTGACGGATGCCGGGCACGGCGTGGACGGTTTCGCGTGGCATCCGCGCGGCTATGCCGAGCTGTTCACGACCCTGTGGCGGACCAGCGCGGCGCGGATGGCACTGAGCGACGCGGACCTCGAGCTCGTCGAGCCGATCACCGCCTGGCTGGTGCGCGAGGGCCGACGCCTGACCGGAGCGGAGGTGCTGCAGGCGCTTGCTGCGGCATCCGCCTTCGAGCACGCCACGATCACCGCGTTCGATCCGTTCGACGCCGTTCTCACGCCCGCCCTCGCGCTGCCGCCGCAGCCGGTCGGCTGGTTCGACCGGCACGATCCCGTGCGCGGTTTCTCGCAGCAGGTGCAGTATGCGCCGTACAGCAGCTTCGTCAACGTCGCCGGGCTGCCCGCGATCGTGCTGCCGGTGACGCGCGAGGCATCCGGGCATCCGGTGAGCGTGCAGCTGATCGGCCGGCCGGGCGGCGAAGCCGCGATCATCGCCCTCGCCGCGGTCCTGGAGAGCCGGGTGGGTGCCATGCCGAAGCCGCCGATCTGGCACCGCTGACCGGCATCGCCGGCCGCCCTGGGTGTTCTTCCCTAGGCTGGGGTGATGCCCACCACTATGCACGCCCGCGCCGTCCTGCTCGACATGGACGGCACGCTCGTCGACTCCACCGCGGTTGTCGAGCGGCTGTGGCTGGAGTGGGCGCGCCCGCACGGGCTGGACCCGGCTCGCGTGCTCGAGACCGTGCACGGCCGGCAGGGGCATCAGAGCATGGCGATCCTGCTGCCCGAGCGCGAGCACGCGATCAACCTGCGCGAGAACGACGAGATGCTCGCCCGCGAGAGCGGCGACGTCGACGGCGTGGTGGAGATCGCGGGGGCGGCGGCGCTGCTGGCCGCGCTGCGCGAACGGCCGCACGCGATCGTCACATCGGCGAACGTGCCGTTGATGACGGCGCGGATGCGGGCGGCCGGGCTGACCGTGCCGAAGCTGGCGATCACCGCTGAGAGCGTGTCGGCGTCGAAACCCCACCCCGAAGGGTTCCTCGCGGCGGCGAGCGCGCTCGGCGTCGAGCCGAAGGACTGCGTGGTGTTCGAGGATTCCGAGGCCGGGGTGCAGGCCGGACTCGCTGCCGGGATGCGAGTCATCGGCGTGGGCGCCGCTGCCGCCGGCTTCGGGCCGACATATGCGGTCGCGGATCTCACTCACATCTCCGTCGTGGAGACCGCGGGCGGCTTCGCCCTGACCATCGACTGACGAGGTCAGCGCGGGGTATCCCCGAGGGCATCATCCTGGATTCGCCATGCGTCGCCCTGTCCGCCGGGCGATACCCAGGTGTGCGGCGGCGACTCGAAGCTGACCGCTGAGGTGAGCCAGTACGTCTCATCGGGGTTCCAGCCGGCGATCACCGAAGCGCGGTCGTCGTCCACCGGGATCGCCGTCCCCGCCGCGGCGAGGTACGCCGCCGCCTGCAGGTGCACTCCGTCGTAGTGCTCGGCGAGAGCGGCCCAGTCCGGAACCACCCAGGCACCGACTCGCCCCGTGGCGCGGAACCAGTCGTGGCGTCTGCTCGCGCTCACGTCGACGGGGAACCGACGGCACAGCTGCGCCCACGCTTGCGGGCCGTCGATCTCGCACACGCGCGCATCGGGCGCGATCCTCGCGCGGTAGACGAAGGCGCGCTCCCAGCCCATGCCGTCCTCCACGAACCACAAGCCCGCGGGGCTGCGGTCGAGGGTCTCCCCCATCGTCGATGGAGCGAGCCAGGCCGGCATCGACCACCATTCGCCACTGAAGTTCGCATGCGGGTCGGCCGGCCGTTCGACGTGCGCCCGCCGCTCCGCCTCGACCTGCCTGTCGCCGGCCGTCTGCAGCTCCTCGGGCGAGATCGCTCGCGGTGCGGCGATGCCGGGGCTGTCCCACTGCACGAGCCACTGCGCGTCGGGGCGGAGTGCGCTGGCCCATTCGCGCAGGGCCGGTGCGAGGTGCGCGGCGACCCGCGCCAACGCCTTTCGGACCTCGGGGGTCGCCGCCAGCTGATCTTCGCCGTCGGGCTCCTGCCAGTAGCGCGCCATGTCCACCGAGCGCGCCAGCGCGGTGCGCAGCAGGCGCGGGCTGGGCGCGTCGAGCTTCGTCTGCGTCAGCAGTCGCGCCACGTCGGCGGGTGTGGCCGGCGGGGGCGCGGAGCCCGGTCCGCCGCCGATCGAGATCAGCGTGCCGGACGGCTCGAACGCGTTGGCGGCGGTCATCACGGCCGTGTCGAGCCGGTGCGATGCGTCGTCCCGGTCGCTCTCGCGGGCCAGCGCGAACTCGAGCGCCAGGCGGCGACCCCGCGGGCCAGCCAACAGGGTGTGCGATGTCGGCATCCGCTCCATCCGCTCCATCCGCTCCATCCGCTCAGGCTAGGGCACCGGACCTCAGTCCCGACCGAAGTCCTCGAAGATGAGCGTCGTGCGCGTGGAGCGGATGGAGGGGATCGCCTGGATGTCCTCGAGCACGATCCGGCGCAGGTCACGTGCATCGCTGGCGCGCACCAGCAGGATGACGTCGAAATCCCCGCCCACGAGCGCCATGTGCTCGACCTCGGGAATCGCGCGCAGCCGGGACTGCACCTCCTGCCAGCTGGCCTGCTCGATGGCGAGCATGACGTACGCCGAGGCGTGATGGCCGAGCTGCACCGGGTCGGTGCGCACGGTGTACCCGGCGATGACGCCCTGCTCCGTGAGGCGCTTGATCCGTGCGTGCGCACCTGCGCGCGAGATGTGCACGGCCTCCGCGATGCGCGTCATCGAGGCCCGGGCGTCGCGGCGCAGCTCCGCGAGGATCGCATGGTCCACGGCATCCATCTCGGCCATCGCCGTCCCTTCCGCGGCCGCACGCTGCGCCGGCCGTTTCGTCACTGCATCCTGACACTCTGATCTGTTCCGGCGCAATCAGTGCACAATCGTCCGGGAATCAGGGGCGTGAGTGGGACGAATGACGCGATGCGGGCATGCTGGTGCCATCACGTTCGGCGAGGAAGGCGAACCCGATGATGCACGACGATCTGCTCCCCCGCGACACTCCCGTCTGCCTGATCAACGCAGACGGTCACGGCGTCGACGACCCGCTCTACCGCGCGCCGGATGCCGAGCGGCTGCGCCGCGCCTACCGCTCGCTCGTCGAGGGGCGACGCATCAACGATCAGGCCAGCGCTCTGGTGCGTCAGGGCCGGCTGGCGGTGTATCCCTCGTCGCACGGGCAGGAGGCCTGCCAGGTCGCGGCTGCGCTCGTGCTCGGCGAGGACGACTGGCTGTTCCCGACCTATCGCGACGCGGTCGCGATCATCGGCCGTGGCGTCCCCGCCGCCGAGACAATGACGCTGCTGGCCGGCGACTGGCACTGCGGGTACGACCCCGCCGCGCATCGGGTGGCGCCGCAGGCCACTCCGCTGGCCACGCAGCTGCTGCACGCGGTGGGGTTCGCGCAGGCCGCACGGCACCGCGGCGAGGACACGGTGGTGCTCGCACTGTGCGGCGACGGGGCGACCAGTGAGGGCGATTTCCACGAGGCGATGAACTTCGCCGCGGTGTTCCACCTGCCGGTGGTGTTCTTCGTGCAGAACAACGGCTTCGCGATCTCGGTGCCGCTCTCCCGGCAGAGCGTCGCTCCCTCGCTCGCGCACAAGGCGATCGGGTACGGCATCCCGGGCCAGCGCGTGGACGGCAACGACGTCGCCGCGCTGCTCGCGGTTCTCGATGAGGCGGTGCAGCGTGCCCGCTCCGGCGGGGGTCCCTCGCTCGTCGAGGCGCACACGTACCGGATGCAGGCGCACACCAACGCCGACGACGACACCCGTTACCGCGAGCGCGAGGAGGTGCAGGCGTGGATCGCACGCGATCCGCTGACCCGACTGCGGACGCACCTCGTCTCGCGGGGCGCCCTGACGCCCGAGGACGAGCAGAGCATCGCGGCGAGCGCGGAGCGGATCGCCGATGAGCTGCGCATCGCGTTGAACGAGGACGCCCAGCTCGATCCCGAGGACCTCTTCCGCCACGTCACCGCCGAGCGCTCACCGCAGCTCGAGGAGCAGTGGCGGATGCTGCAGGACGAGCTGCGACGCGAGTCGCTCGCTGAGACAGGAGGACGGGCATGACCCTTCGACAGGCTCAGGGCAGCGACCCCCGACAGGCTCAGGGCCGCGCGAGCGATCTGGACCCTACTGCGCACGTCGTGGGCACGATGACCATGGCGGCGGCGCTGAACCGGGCGCTCGCCGACGCCATTCAGGAGGATCCGGCCGTCGTCGTCTACGGCGAGGACGTGGGCGCCCTGGGCGGGGTGTTCCGGGTGACCGACGGTCTGGCCGAGCGGTTCGGCGAGGACCGCTGCTTCGACACTCCGCTGGCGGAGTCGGGCATCGTCGGCACGGCGGTGGGGATGGCGATGAACGGCATGCGCCCCGTCGTCGAGATGCAGTTCGACGCGTTCGCGCTGCCGGCGTTCGAGCAGATCGTCAGTCAGGTGGCCAAGTTCGGCAACCGCACACGGGGCGCGGTGCGCATGCCGCTGGTCATCCGCATCCCGTTCGGAGGCGGTATCGGCGGTGTCGAGCATCACTGCGACTCGTCCGAGGCCTACTACGCGCACACTCCCGGACTGGTCGTGGTGTCGCCGGCGACGCCACAGGACGCGTACTCGATGCTGCGCGCGGCGATCGCCTCGCCCGATCCGGTGATCTTCCTCGAGCCGAAGAAGCTGTACTGGTCGAAGGGCGACGTGGACACCTCGGTGTCCGTGCCGCTGGGCCGGGCGCGTGTCGCTCGCGAGGGCACGGATGTCACGCTGATCAGCTATGCGGCGATGGTACCGGTCGCGCTGGAGGCCGCCGAGATCGCCGCCGAGGAGGGGCGCAGCGTGCAGGTGATCGACGTGCGCTCGCTGACACCCTTCGATGACGAGACGGTCACCGCGGCGGTGCGGGCGACCGGGCGTGCAGTGGTGGTCGCCGAGGCTCCCGGTTTCGCCAGTGTGGCCTCGGAGATCCAGGCGCGCGTCTTCGAGCGGTGCTTCGAGTACCTCGAGGCGCCGGTGCGGCGGGTGACCGGTTTCGACACGCCGTACGCTCCACCCAAGCTCGAGCACTGGTATCTGCCGGACGCCGACCGGGTGCTGGACGCGATCGACTCATTGCACTGGGACGACGACGAGGAGGGTGCACGATGACGACGACGACCGCTCGCGTGTTCTGTCTGCCTGACCTCGGCGAAGGGCTGACCGAGGCCGGACTGGTGCAGTGGCTGGTGCAGGTGGGCGACACGATCCGCACCGATCAGGCGATCGCCGAGGTGGAGACGGCGAAGAGCATCGTCGAGTTGCCGTCGCCGTTCGCCGGGGTGATCACCGCTCTGCACGGCGAGCCCGGAGAGATGATCCCCGTCGGCGCTCCCGTCCTCGAGGTCTCCCCCTCCCACGAGGGGTCAAAAAACGTCGCATCCGAGGGTGCTCATGCGGCAATTTCTGACCCCCCTCACCCCACCCCCTCCCGAGAGGGGTCACAAAATGTCGCATCTGAGGGTGCACATGCGGCAATTTCTGACCCCGCTTCTGGAAAGGAGGCGTACCGGGTCGAGGAGCGCGCCGGCGGATCGGGCAACGTGCTCATCGGCTACGGGACCTCCGACCGGCGCTCGTCGGGGCGACGTCGCCCGCCAGCACGACAAAATGCGCAGACGGATGCCAAGACGGCCGCAGCCACCCCGTCGAGTGCACGGGACCTCGGCGAGCGCACGGCTTCGTCGCGTGAACAGGCCGCTCCCTCGCCGACATCCCGTGCTGTCGATGCGACGGAGCAGAGCACGACCCTCCGCCCCGCGGTGCGCTCACCACTCGTGCGCCGCCTCGCACGGGATCTCGGCGTGGATGTGCGCCACCTCACCGGCACCGGCGCCGACGGCGCGATCACCCGCGGCGACGTGCTGCGCGCCGCGTCGTATGCAGAGCCCGCTGCAGCGAGCGCAACGGCATCGGCGCACACTCAGCTGCCGGAGGGGCTCTCCGTCGCCTCCCGCGAGCGGCTCTCCGCCATGCGCACCGCCATCAGCGCGACCCTCTCGCGCAGCCGCGCCGAGATCCCCGAGGCGACCGTCTGGGTCGACGTCGACGCCACCACCCTCTGGAACGCCCGCACCGAGATGGCGCCCGCCGGCGGCCGCGCTCCCTCGCTCACGGCGGTGCTCGCGCGGTTCACGCTGATCGCGCTGGCGGAGTTCCCCCTGCTGGCGGCCCGCCTGACCGACGACGCGACGCAGATCGTCACCTTCGACGGCGTGCACCTCGGCGTCGCCGCCGACACCGCGCGCGGCCTTCTCGTCCCCGTCATCCCGCGCGCGCACCAGCTGTCGATCGACGAGCTCGACGCGCAGCTGCGCGAGCTCGCCGAGACCGCCCGCGCCGGCCGCACCCCCGCCCACCGTCTGCGCGGATCCACCTTCACCCTCAACAACTACGGCGCCCTCGGCGTCGACGGCTCCGCGGCGATCATCAACCACCCCGAGGTCGCGATCCTCGGCATCGGCCGCATGATCGAGCGCCCCTGGGTCGTCGACGGGGAGATCGTCGCGCGACGCATCGCCCAGCTCTCCCTCGTCTTCGACCACCGCGTCTGCGACGGCGGATACGCCGCGGGATTCCTGCGTCGACTCGTCGAGCTGATCGAGCATCCGCTGCGAGCCTTCGGGAGGATCCGATGACCGAAGCCTTCCTCGTCGGCGGCGTGCGCACGCCCGTCGGCCGGTACGGCGGCGCTCTCGCCAGCATCCGTCCCGACAATCTCGCGGCGCTCGTCGTCGGAGAGGTCGTCCGCCGGGCGGGCGTGCGGGCGGATGCCATCGACGAGGTCATCCTGGGCGCGGCGAACCAGGCCGGCGAGGACAACCGCAACGTCGCGCGAATGGCCGTTCTGCTGGCCGGGCTGCCCGACAGCATCCCGGGCTTCACCGTCAACCGCCTGTGCGCGTCGGGGATGACCGCGATCGCGCTGGCATCGCAGGCGATCCGCGCGGGCGACGCGGATCTCATGGTGGCCGGCGGTGTGGAATCCATGACGCGCGCGCCCTGGGTGCAGGCCAAGCCGCAGCGCGCGTGGGGCAAGCCCGGCGACGCCTACGACACCTCGATCGGGTGGCGCTTCCCGAATCCCCGCCTGCTGGCTAGAGAGAAGGCGACCTTCTCGATGCCCGAGACGGCCGAGGAAGTCGCGCGCGTCGACGGGATCAGCAGAGCGGATGCCGACGCGTTCGCCCTGCGCAGCCACGAGCGCGCCCTCGCGGCGATCGACGCCGGCCGCCTCGCAGCCGAGATCGTTCCGGTCGAGACGAGCCGCGGTGTGGTCAATACCGACGAGGGCCCGCGCCGGGAGACGTCGCTCGAGGCGCTCGCGGCGTTGCGCCCAGTGGTCGCGGGCGGCGAGGTGGTCACCGCCGGCAACGCCAGCTCGCTGAACGACGGCGCCTCGGCGATCGTCGTGGCGGGAGCGGATGCCGTCGCGCGCCACAGCCTTCGACCGCGAGCGCGCATCGTCGCATCCGCCACCGCTGCTCTCGCGCCCGAGATCATGGGCCTCGGGCCCGTCCCTGCCACCGAGAAGGCTCTGCAGAGTGCGGGCCTCACCGTGTCAGATCTCGGTGCGGTGGAGCTGAACGAGGCGTTCGCTTCGCAGTCGCTGGCGTGCATCCGTCGCCTCGGCCTCGATCCCGAGCTCGTGAACGCCGACGGCGGCGCGATCGCCCTCGGGCATCCGCTCGGCTCCAGCGGGTCGCGACTGCTGGTGACGCTGCTGGGTCGCATGGAGCGCGAGGGTGCGCGGTACGGGCTCGCGACGATGTGCGTGGGTGTCGGCCAGGGCACGGCGATGATCGTGGAGCGCGTCGATGGCTGAAACGCTGCGGATCGAGAGGCGCGACGACCGGACGGTCGTGACGCTCGATCGCCCCGCCGTGCGCAACGCGATCGATCAGGGCATGGTCGACGAGCTGCACGCCGTGTGCGCCGAGCTCGAGAGCACGCCGCGGGTGCTCATCGTCACCGGCGCCGACGGCATCTTCGCCTCCGGCGCGGACATCCGCCAGCTGCGCGACCGCACTGCCGACGACGCGCGCCGCGGCATCAACTCGACGATCTTCCGGCGCATCCGCGAGCTGCCGATGCCGGCCATCGCCGCGATCGACGGCTATGCGCTGGGCGGCGGTGCCGAGCTCGCCTACGCCGCCGACATCCGCCTCGGCACGCCGGGTGTGCGCATGGGCAACCCGGAGACGGGGCTGGGCATCATCGCCGCGGCGGGCGCGACATGGCGGCTGCCCGAGATCGTCGGGCACGCGCGCGCGAGCGAGCTGCTGCTGACCGGCCGGATCCTCGACGCGGAGGAGGCTCTCTCGTGGGGTCTGCTGTCGTCGCTGCACGAACCCGACGAGCTGCTCGATGCCGTGCATGCCGTCGCCGACCGCATCTGCGCGAACGGCGCGCGGGCGACCGAGCTCACCAAGCGCGCTCTGCTCGCTCCTACCGATCAGCATCCGGCGATCGAGCTCGAGCTGCAGGCCGAGCTGTTCGACAGCGACGAGAAGCGCCGGCGCATGACGGCGTTCCTCGAGCGCCGAGAGCGCCGGTCGCAGCGCTTCGAGGAGGAGAGCCGATGAGCGTTCCCGGAATCGTCGGCGTGCTCGGCGGCGGGCGCATGGGCGCCGGCATCGCACACGCCTTCCTGCTGGCCGGCGCGCGGGTGCGGCTGGTCGAGCGCGACGAGGAATCCGCCGAGGCTGCGCGCGGACGCGTGCTGTCCAGCATCGAGAACTCAGTGCGGCGCGGCGATCTGGTCGAGCCGCAGCACATGATCGAGTCGTTCGCCGTGCACACCGACCCCGCGGCGTTCGCGACCGCCGGCCTGGTGATCGAGGCGGTGCCCGAGGACCGCCCGCTGAAGGCCGAGGCGCTGGCGCACATCGAGCAGCTCGTCGCGCACGACGCGGTGCTCGCCACGAACACGTCGTCGATCTCGATCGACGAGCTCGCGGCATCCCTCACCCGACCGGAGCGCTTCCTCGGGATGCACTTCTTCAATCCCGTGCCGGCGTCGCAACTCGTGGAGCTGGTCGTCGGCGCGCGCACGCACCGCGCCGTCGTCGACGCCGCGCGGGAATGGGTCGCGACGCTGCGCAAGACCCCCGTTGTCGTCCGCGACTCCCCCGGTTTCGCGTCGAGTCGGCTGGGCGTGCTGCTGGGTCTGGAGGCGATCCGGATGCTCGAGGAGGGCGTCGGAGATGCCGCCGACATCGACGCGGCCATGGAGCTGGGGTATCGGCATCCGATGGGTCCGCTGCGCACCACCGACGTTGTCGGGCTCGACGTGCGCCTCGGGATCGCCGAGGAGCTCGCCCGCGAGCTCGGGCCGCGGTTCGAGCCGCCGCGACTGCTGCGGCAGATGGTGGATGCCGGGAAGCTGGGCCGCAAGAGCGGCGAGGGGTTCTACGTGTGGAACGAGGAGAGATGACCGATTTTCTGCCGAGCTACGTCCAGGGCGAGTGGTGGACGCCATCCGCCCCTTCTGGGTCCCTGAGCTTGTCGAAGGGCACCGACGTCCGAGACGCCTCCACCGGCGAGATCATCACGCGGGTCTCGACCGAGGGGCTCGACCTGGCCGCTGCCCTGGAGTACGCGCGAACCACCGGCCATGCGAGCCTGGCCGAGCTGACCTTTCACCAGCGCGCGTTGCTGCTCAAGCAGTTCGCGCTTGCGCTGACCGAGCGCAAAGACGAGCTGTATGCCATCTCGGCGCGCACGGGGGCGACGAAGAGCGACTCGTGGATCGACATCGACGGCGGCATCGGCGTGCTGTTCTCGTACTCGGGCAAGGGCCGGCGCGAGCTGCCGAACAGCCGCGTGCACGTCGACGGCGCGGTCGAGCCGCTCTCGAAGGACGGCAGCTTCCTCGGCCGGCACGTGTACACGACGCTGCCGGGCGCCGCGGTGCAGATCAACGCGTTCAACTTCCCGGTGTGGGGGTCGCTCGAGAAGCTGGCCCCGGCGTTCCTCGCCGGGATGCCGACGGTCGTGAAGCCCGCCACGCCGACGGGGTATCTCGCCGAGGCGATGGTGCGCATCCTCGTCGAATCGGGGCTGCTGCCCGAAGGATCGCTGCAGCTGATCAGCGGCAGCGTGCCCGACCTGCTCGATCATCTGCGGCTCGGCGACCTGGTCGGGTTCACCGGCAGCGCGTCGACCGCCGAGAAGCTGCGCCAGCACCCGGCCGTGCAGACCGGAGGGGTGCGCTTCACCACCGAGACCGACTCCATCAACGCATCGGTGCTCGGCACGGATGCCGTCGCGGGCTCGCCCGAGTTCGACGCGTACATCCGCCAGCTCGTCGTGGAGATGACGTCGAAGGCCGGGCAGAAGTGCACGGCGATCCGCCGCGCGATCGTCCCCGCGGCCACCGCCGATGCCGTCATCGACGCCGTGCGGACGCGCATCGCGCAGAAGACGGTGCTCGGCGACCCGCGCGCCGAGGGGGTGACGATGGGCCCGCTCGCGTCGACCGCGCAGCGCGACGAGGTGCTGCGACAGGTGCAGAAGCTGCAGGATGCCGGTGGCCGGGTCGTGGTCGGCTCGACCGACGCGCCCGATGTGCGGCACGCCGACGGATCGGCGGGCCCGGCGCCGGACGGCGCTTTCGTGGCGCCGCTGCTGCTGCGGTTCGATGACCCGAGCGTCGAGGCCGTGCACGACGTCGAGGCGTTCGGCCCGGTGTCGTCGCTGCTCACGTACTCGACGACCGCGGAGGCCGCGGATCTCGTCGCGCGCGGTGGCGGATCGCTGGTGACGAGCATCGCGACGCACGATTCGGCTCAGGCGGTCGAGCTGGCGACGCGCATCGCCCCGTTCAATGGCCGGATGCTGCTGCTCGACCGCGACAACAGTCGCACGTCCACCGGGCACGGTTCTCCTCTCCCGGGTCTGGTGCACGGCGGTCCGGGCCGCGCCGGCGGCGGTGAGGAGCTCGGCGGCATCCGCGCCGTGCTGCACCACATGCAGCGCACGGCGGTGCAGGGGTCGCCCGAGATGCTCACCGCGCTGACCGGCGTGTGGCACGCGGGCGCGGCGACGAGCGCCGGCGACCGGCATCCGTTCCGCAAGTCGCTGGCGGAGCTGCGTATCGGCGACCAGATCGCCTCGGATGCCCGTGAGGTGACGCTCGACGACATCGAGACCTTCGCGCACTTCACCGGCGACACCTTCTACGCCCACATGGGCGAGGAGTCGGCGGCTGCCAACCCGTTCTTCCCCGGACGCGTCGCGCACGGGTATCTGCTCGTGTCGTGGGCGGCCGGGCTGTTCGTCGATCCCGAGCCGGGGCCGGTGCTGGCGAACTACGGGCTCGAGAACCTGCGCTTCATCACTCCCGTGTCGCCGGGCGACAGCATCCGGGTCGAGCTGACGGCGAAGCAGATCACTCCGCGCGAGACGGACGAGTACGGCGAGGTGCGCTGGGATGCCGTCATCCGCAATCAGCGCGACGAGATCGTCGCGACGTACGACGTGCTGACGCTGGTCAGCAAGGAACCGATCGCTGCCTGAACAGCCCCCGCCGAAAACGATGCGGTCGAGGTTCTGGCGATATGGGTTTCGGCAGAGGGTTTCGGCGGATCATTCCTCGGCGTGTCGTGCACCTTGTTGACGACGACGACGAGGCTGCCGGAAACGATCGTTTTCGGCAGGCTGCCTTCTCCTGCAACGATGAATGTGTGATCACCATCGAAACCGTGGCCGGCACGGACGCGTCGGTACACCGCGATGAAGTTCTTGGCGTCTGGACCGCGGCGTTCGGAGAGGTGAACGATCCGGCGGAGTGGGCGATATCGCCATGGGACCGTCATCGCTCGCGTGCCGGATACCGCCTCGCTGTCGCGCATGACGACGGGCGGCTGGTCGGGTTCGCGTGGGGTTATACCGGGGAACGCGGACAGTACTGGTCTGACTTCATCACGCGCGAGCTTGGATCGAAAGTTGATAGATGGGTCGGGGGACATTTTGAGTTCGTCGAGCTCGCCGTGATTCCTGAAGCGCGGGGCCGAGGCATAGGAGGTCAGCTGCACGACGCACTGCTCGCGAACCTTAGCCACCGGCGCGCGCTACTCGCATCGTCTAGCAGTCCCGACGACCCAGCGGTACGCCTCTACTCGTCGCGAGGATGGGTGAGCCTTGCCACTTACGGCGACGACCGACAGGTGATGGGTCGCGTCCTCAACAAATGAATCGATGAGCAAGGGCGCCAGCCGAAGACCACTGCCATTAGCCCGTTGTGACCAGCGGTTTCGGCAGCCCGTCCAGCACGGATAACGCCTCTTCACCGTAAACGATCGTTTTCGCCGGGCCGCTCATAGACCGAAGAGGAACCCGTCGACGGTGTCGGCGAAGCCTGGATGACCCTGCGGTCTGTGCTTTGTGCCGGCGAGCTGAACGTGTTTTGCACCCTCCGCTACGAGCACGCCGGCTATCGCCTCGTACTCCGCATTCCACCCTCCCGTGACGACAAGGGTGGGCACCCCGTTGATCGCCGAGCTTGCCACTCCGAACCCCCACGGGGGCTGCTTCGCTTCAAATCTCGCGGCTGCTTCCCGCTCTTCATCCCAGCGAGAAGGGTCGGCGGGGCCCTCGAACATGAGCGGGCGGACGATAGACCAGTAACCGAACAGGTCGCCACTCCGAGAAAGGGCTCGGGCGCGCGTCATCGCTCGACGTGATCTTCGATCACAGGGACACCCCTGGCGACGTCATAGAGGCCTGGTTCTAGGAGAACGAGTGCGCGCGACGATCTGACGTGCCTGCAGAGCCAGAAGAACGGGCACGGCGCCGGCGGAATGCGCGAAGACGACCGCATCGCGCGGAGTGAGCGCTGCGAGAGATGCAACGTTCTCGTCCATCGATCCCGCGAAGTCAAGACTCGCAAAGCGCGACCCCTGGCCCGGGATCGAAGGCCACGCATCACGGCCCCGGCGACCCGTGCCGTGAACATACACTCGCATCCGCCCAGGGTACTCACCACCTCCGAAAACCCCTGCCCAAACCGGCTCACGGCAATCGTTCCGGCAAAGCAACTACGCGCAGTGCTGCCGGAGCTGTCCGGATCTCCGAGAATGTCTACGCCTGGTAGACCGAGGGCATTCTGAAAGACCGAACGGGATCAGCCAATACCCTCGCCGCTTCGTAGTTCTCCAGGCCTCGCGGTCAATCGCGTCTCCGACGTCTCCACACTTCGTAATGAGAGAGTGAGAGCGTGAAGACGAGGCGAAGCAGAGCGGGCGCAATCTTTCTCTGTGCACTATGCCTACAACGGGCCAAGCGAGGTGTACACCTGCTACGACGTGAGGGCCGATTTTCGGTCGCAGTCAATGCCTTCAGCGGAACGAGAGATCCTGTCAAAGTGCCCGACAGCCCTCGTTGAGCTCTTAGCCGAGGACGCCGCATTTGCCAGCGGTGAGGTGTTCGACGGGTAGGCATCGGCGCTGACTCTGCCCCGTACCGATCCGAGCGCTTACGCACGATAAGCCCCACAATCAGAGCATGGTGAATCTCCGCGCTGGCTGCGTCGGCGTTGCGGGTCTGATGATCATGGTCTGTGCGTTGGCCGGTTGCAGCGCCTCCGACGTTGGAGTCGCGCGCGAGACGCGGCGCGGCGTGCCGGATGGTCTCGTCGTCGACCCGCTGAATGATCGACCCATTGCGACGTGGATCGAGCGCGGTGAGACATTCGCCATCGTGACCATCGGGAGCGGAAGTTGCCCTCCCGTAGCGACGGCTCTCGTGGCTGAGGTACCAGACCGCGTTGCTGTGACTTTCGGACCGTCACCCAACGACCCCTGCACCGCCGACATGTCTCCGACGACCCACGAGTTCGATCTGCCGGAGGAGATCACCCGTCTTCCCGTCGTCCTAAAGATCGACTACGAGGACTGGCCGGAGACCGACACGCTCACGCTCAGATAGAGCCACCATCACCGTGTCGGTTCAATGCGGCGGCACACGTGCCCCGCACCGGCCGCACCGGAAACAGAGGCGGACACTGCCGCACTCATGTGACGATCGAGGGTGACCACCCCTCGATCTCCCAAGCTCTCAGCGGTTCGGCGCGCCGACACTGGACCCGGCTCGGGTGAGTTCGTCATCGACTTCTCAGGGCTGACGCTGACGGAGAACCTGCTGCGACTCATCGTGAATGAGAAGGAGGAGTAGCACTTCAGTGACCGAGCCGGATGATCTCGCGGTGCTCCTTCCCTCCGACGTATGAGACGAGCTCGACGTCCGACACCACTTCGCTCACGGAGTGCTGGAACTCACGAACTCGCGCGGCCTCGATGGCTTGCCAATCCTCTCTCGCCAAGGTCTTGCCGTAGACGACAGACATGTGAAAGGTCCACTCATCGACAGAAAGCTCGCCGAGTCGGCGAAAGTCAGTCGCATCCAGGATTTCGGTCAGAGACGTGTAGGCGGTGACGAGAGCCCGGGTACGGGCTAGTCGAAGGATGACGATCTGCCAAGGTTCCGGGAAAACGTCGACGGCATCGGCGATGATCTCGATCGGCTGTTGTGTGGAAGCCCAGGCGCGCACAAGCGCAGCCAGATCATCGCGGCGCGTCGGCTCGTAGAAGCCGCGCAGCGTCACGTGGCCGGTGTGCGGGTGTGGCAGTTCGCGCAGTTCCAGGGCCCGGGTCTGCTCCTCCACGTAGCAATCAGCCACATCGGAGGTCGGACGAAGCACAAGGTACTGCTGACCGTCGAGAGAGTCGAGCTGCTCCCTGGTGTTCATGAAGGGCGGACGCATGTGACGAAGCTACTCGGTCGTCGGCGCGGGTATGACCGCGTTGCGGCTGTGCGACCGGTTTGCGGAGAGCTCACGCGGTAACCCGGTGGAGTTCCGCAGCATCCGGCCCGACCGCGACTGACGTCCCGTGTAGCGTCGAGTGTCAGAGTGTCGGCGAACAGCAGTCGGGGGTCGAGTATGCGTCGGTCGCAGGCGTTGTATGTCGAGGTGCTCATCCGAGCCGATGTGGAGACGATCTGGGCGCTGACGCAGGATCCCGACCTCCACCCGCGATGGGACCTGCGCTTCAGCAGGATCGAGCCGAGCGGTTCCGATTCGGCGGGCCGGTCGCGGTTCCGGTACGAACGGGCCTTGCCGCTGCACGTGATCCGGGGCGAGGGCGTCTCACTCGGAGAGAAGACCCGCCACGACGGCATCCGCACGTCCGCGCTCGCGTTCTCGACCGACGACCGCCTGTCGCCGTTGCGCAGCGGCCGCGGTTACTGGCGCTACGTACCGACGCCCGAGGGCGTGCGATTCATCACCGGATACGACTATCAGCCAGGCTGGGGCAGATTCGCCGATCTGGCGATGCGGCCGGTGATCCTCTGGATGACCGCATGGAGCTTCGACCGGCTGCGCATCTGGGCCGAGCGCGGCGAAGAACCGGATCGGTGGCCCCTGCTGTCGGTCGTGTGGTTCTGGCGTTCGGGCAGACCCCGCGCGTCGCGGTGTCGCACCGTCCCACCCCGTGACGGCGCGATGGCTGATGCTCCGCAGACGCTGCAGAGAGTGAGCCTCTCGTGAGCGGCACCCCGATGTTCCGGGCAGCGCTCGGAGACGAAGCCTTCGCACGTCTGCATCCCATGATGCAGCGGCGGTTCGGAGTCTCGGTGGCGAACGGCTACGGATGCGTCGGGCGCGGGACCATGAGCCGAATCCGCAGAGGGCCATGGTGGACGGTTCCATTTCTGCTGATCGGTCGGCTGCGTCACATCCTCGTCGCAGATACCGGCACGAACGTGCCATTCGTCATCGAGAACTACCCGTACCTCGACCCGTACGGTCGAGAAACCGTGACCTTCGTTCGCGAGTATCGCGCGCGACGATGGCCGGCGCGGTTCGACGCGACGATGGTGCTCGATCCTGACCGTAGGACGATCGTGGACTACCTCGGCACGCATCAGCACCTGGCCGTCGATCTGCATCTCGAAGTCGACGAGCACGGTGGCCTCGTTCTGCGATCGGATGAGCAGCGCTTCTACGAGGGGCCCATCGCGTTCCGGTTCCCAATGCTGTTCTCGGGTCGCGCCGAACTCCACGAGCGCTACGACGAGGCTGAGGGCGCCTTCCACATCTCGCTCGAGGTGCGGAACGGACTCTTCGGCTTCCTCTTCGGATACGACGGGTGGTTCACGTGCGAGTTCCCGCCCGCGACCGATGCCCCGGACCGGCTGAAGCCACGACGACACGAGCGGCGGCTCTGACGCATCGACGCCCCGGTCGTCAAGGATTCCGCGGCCTGCCGTCGGCCTATGAAGTGAGCGAATTCAAGCCGATCGTCGCAACGCCTTGTTCGCCGACGTTGCCGGGAGCTAGAGGCCAGCGTGCGCGGCGCGCACGGCCGCGCGGGCGTGTTCTGGGACTAAGCCGCTGAGCGACCAAACCGTGGCCCAGGCCGGCTTGTACCGGTTGAGAGGCTGGTCCCGTTGTGCTTCGGGACCACCGAGGCGGAGTTCGCGCGAGCGAACGCGGACTTCAAAGTAGACGGCCTCTGCTTCGAGGAGTTCATCGACGGAGGGCAGGCGTCGGACGACTTCCCCCTCTAAGCCCGTCTCCTCGCACAGCTCTCGAAGGCAGGCCTGGTGGAGTGATTCGCCGGCCTCAACCCCTCCACCGGGGAGCACGCAATATTCGTCGCCACGCTTACGACGATTGATGACCAGAACCTCATCGCCGTCGATCACTACAGCGACGGCCCGTATCCTCATGCACCGACTGTAATCGCGGTCGCCATCAGTCCGGAACGCGACCTCGATCGAGCGGCGGCGCCGGGTTCGTGTGAGGCTGTGAGCATGATGCCCGTCGTTCGCATGGCTCAGGAGAGCGACCTTGCCTTCCTGATCGAGCACGATCGCCACCCGGAAGGCGACGCGATCGCACATGCTGTCACAGACGGTCGTGTACTGGTTCTCGACGATCACGGAACGCTGATCGGCTGGCTTCGGTGGACGCTGTTCTGGGATGAGCACCCCTTTCTCAACATGATCTACGTCCTCAAAGAGCATCGCGGAATCGGACTGGGCAGTCTGCTACTGGAAGTCTGGGAGCGCGAGATGGCTGAGAGTCAATACACGACGGTGCTCACCTCAACCGCATCCGACGAACGCTCGCAGCATCTGTACCGGCGACGCGGATATAGCGACGCTGGAGTGCTTCTCCTGCCAAGCGAGGTGGCCGAGCTGCTGTTCTCGAAGGAGTTGACAGCATCCGCTCCAGGCGGTGACCGAGGGGAAGCGCATGAGGGACAGCCGCCGCATACCGGATCGTTACTGTGAGCCCATGAGACGAACGACGAGAGCTGTCTCGGCCGCCATTGCGACTGCCTCGGTGATCGCGCTCTCAGGGTGTGCGGGAATGGACAGCCTCATCTGGGGACAGGATGGGCGGCCACGATCTCGACCACAGAGACGCTGATCGAAGCAGCCGCGCAGGGCGACGCGAGCGGCTTCGTCTGCAACGGAGCAGATCCCGAGCTTCGAGACCCCGCGGACTGGGAAGGACTATCCGCTGAGGAACCCGAGAGGTTCGCCCCCGAGTACTGGGAACAGTTCGCAGCTCTCAATCCGCAGTGGAGCATCAACCTGTCGCTGCCCGAAGACCGCGTGGCCCCGGGCGTCGAATACCCGGGCGACGTGTTCTACCGCGACACCGACGACGGTCTCTGTCTTGTGGCTGTCGCGTGGTGGACGGTGGAAGGCCAGTCCGAACGATGAGCGACCCGGATGTCGAGTGGTTCGACCAGCCGATCGGCGAGGCCGTCGAGATCCACGAACCGTCGAAGGAGTGGCTGGCGATCGGCCAGCGGTGGGAGGAGCGCCTGACGGAGGCGCTCTCACCACTTCCGGTGCGGGTCGACCACGTCGGCTCCACCGCCGTGCCGGGGCTGCCAGCCAAGCCGGTCATCGACATGCAGGTGCAGGTGCCCGATCTGTCGGATGAATCGTCGTATGCGATCGCGCTCGAGAGCGTGGGCATGGTGCTGCGGGCGCGCGGCGCCGACTTCCGCTTCTTCCGGCCGCCGGCCGGGCGGGTGCGCGATGTCCACATCCATGTCTGCGAGGTGGACTCGGCGTGGGCCCGCGAACACCTCGCGTTCCGCGACGCTCTGCGCGGCGATCCCACGCTGGCCCGGGCCTACGCGCGGCTGAAGCGGCGCCTCGCCGCCACCGTGACAGAGCGGGCGGACTACAACGCAGGCAAAGAGTCGTTCATCCTGGCGGCGGTCGAGGAGTCGACCGTCGGCCGGAGCGCTTCCGAACAGGACTGACGTCGGCTCATATCCGCAGCACGCCGTCGCGGCGGCGACGCGCATGGAGGGTGGACAGTCTCGGTGTGCGCCATTTCTGCTCGGCGTCCCACCAGGCCGGTCCGCGGATCTGGGGGAGGCCCGCGTTCATGCGGATCTCCCACCCGGATTGGCCGAGCGAGCGGTGATGCCACCAGCAGAGTGGCACGCCATTGTCGGTGTGGGTGGGGCCGCCGCGGGCGTGCTCGATGACGTGGTGGATCTCGCACCAGGTCGCCGGGACATGGCATCCGGGGATCAGGCATTCCTGGTCTCTGGCGACGATGGCCCGCCGCTGGTGAACGGTGAAGATGCGGTCGGTGGTCGTGATCCCGACGATGCGGCCCTGGTCGAACAGTACGCGTTGGATGGCTCCGGTGCAGGCGGTGTGGGTGGCGACGTGCAGGGGGACGGCGGTGTCGGATCCGGGCAGGGTTGCCCAGCCGGTGCCTGCCGCCAGATCTGCGGCGTCGACGTGCACGACCAGGGTCGGGGCGGCGCCGCCGAGTGTGGGCATCTCGCTGTGGCGGGCGGCGATGCCGAGGGCGGCGGCGAGGGCGTCGTGGCGTTTCTGGGCGGGGGTGCGCGGGTCGATCCGCTTGCGCGGATCGCTGTTGAACGCGTCGTCGCTGTAGGGGTCGTCGTCGACGAGGGTGAAGTGCACGCCCGTGTCGGGTGCGCCGCCGACTTTGGGATTGTTGTACGCGTCTTCGATAAGCTGCCATTGCGCGGCGACTTCGGGGGTGAGGTTGCCGCGTATCGGGTGCACACCGTCGCGCAGCCGCCCGATCGTGATCGACCGGCGTGCCTGCGCCCGCTGATCCGCCGGCTCCGCCCCGTCCGGGTCGAGCATGATCGCGAGGGTCGCCGCGAACTGCTTCAGATCCTCCGCCGACGCCCGCGGCGCCCGCCCACCATCACCGTCACCGTCACCGTCACCGTCGTGGTCGTGGTCGTGGTCGGCGTCGGGGAGCACGTCGCCGCGGGCGAACGCGGCGAGGTTCGCATCCGCCCACATCCGCTGCTCGACAGTGATGCGATCCCGCGCCTGCTCCAGCGGGCAGACCGCCGCCAACAGACCGGCGAGACCGACGGCGCCGTCCAGCAGCGCCTCACGCAGCGCCGGCCAGCGCGCCGGCATCCGCTCCCCCGACACCAGACTCGTCTCACGCTGCACCGCCTCCGCCGCCCGGATGACCCGCGCCGCCGCCGACGCGTCCACGAGCACCACCCGGCGCAGCATCCCGTTCATGCCCCGGCATCCGAACCGATGCCCGAACTCCGCATCCGCCGTCGCGACCGTCTCGACGATGCCCGCCTCCGCCAGCCGCGAGATCTCCCCGAGCCCAGCGAGCGCCTCCGCCCGCTCCGCATCCGACAGCCCGGCAAGCGCGTCGCCGGACAGCAGATCACGCAGGCCTGCGGCGACCTGAGCGAGAGCAACAGCGGGGCTGTTCATACCTTCCATTGTGACGAGGGCCACCGACATTGGCACGGCCGATATCCCCAGACCAGGAAAACTTTTCGACAGAATTTTCCGGATGCCCGGCCCGAGCTCCACGAGACCTGCCTTCCCGCACGAAACGGTGCTCCGCAAGGGCTGTCTCGGGCTGAAACAGAAGCCTCGCGGATGGCGGCGGACCACCGAGGGCTCAGCCGCGCAGCGCCAGCACGAACGGCAGCACCTCGCTCGCCCCGGCCCGGCGCAGCTCGCGGGCAGCGACCGTGAGCGTCCAGCGGCTGTCGGCCTGGTCGTCGACGAGCAGCACCGGCCCGTCCGGCACCGCGAGGCCGTCGGCGCTGAAGCGCTCCCAGAGACCCGCGAGACGGAACACGCTGTTGCCGCCCGGCTCGCCGCTCGGCCCGCCGCTCGCGAAGTCGAGCGCCCCGATGTACGGCAGTCGCCCGATGTCGGCTATCCCCCTGGCCAGCGAGTCGACGAGCAACGGCTTCGAGCGCGACGGCACGGCGACCACCGCCACCGGACGCCGCTCCCAGCCCCACCCGGCCAGCACCCGCACGCACGCGTCGAGCAGCTGCGGGGTGACCTCCGCATCCGGAGCTCCGGCGGCGAACACCTGCCGCAGGGTCCCTCCCCAGCCGAGGTCGGTGAGCCTGGCCAGCGCGCGCCCCTCCCCCGCCTGCTCGTCGGCGGGGATGCGCCCCTTCACCGGAACACCGACGCGGTCCCCACCGGTGGGCCACTGCCGGCGCGCCTCGATCGCCACGCCGACGCGGTCGAGTGCACCGGACGCGGCAGCCCCGGCATCCGAACCGATCTCGGTCGGAAACCACGGCCCGGCGCAATTGTCACAGCGACCGCACGGCGTGGCCGTGTCATCGTCGAGCGAGCGCTGCAGGAACTCCATGCGACAGCCGTCGGTCTGCTGATAGTCGATCATGTGCTGCTGCTCGGCGCGGCGCTCGGCGGCGATGCGCTCGTACCGCTCGGCGTCGTACACCCACGGCTGACCAGTCGCGACCCAGCCGCCCTGCACTCGCCGCACCGCGCCGTCGACGTCGAGCACCTTCAGCAGCAGCTCCAGCGGCGTGCGCCGGATGTCGACGATCGCCTCCAGCGCCGGAGTCGACAGCGGCTGATCGCCCAGCGCCGCGATCACGCGCTCGGCACGCTCGCGGTCGGGCATCGACGCGGTGGCGAAGTAGTGCCAGATGTCGCGATCCTCCACACCGGGCAGCAGCAGCACATCGGCGCTGTCGCTGGCTCGCCCGGCACGCCCGACCTGCTGGTAATACGCGACCGGCGACGATGGAGCCCCGAGGTGGACGACGAAGCCGAGGTCGGGCTTGTCGAAGCCCATGCCCAGCGCGCTGGTGGCGACGAGCGCCTTGACCTCGTTGCGCTTCAGCATCCCCTCGGATTGCTCGCGCTCCTCCGCATCCGTCTGCCCGGTGTACGCGCGCACCTCATGCCCCTGCTCGCGCAGCAGCCGGGCAGTGTCGACCGCGGCCGAGACCGTGAGCGCGTAGATGATGCCCGAGCCGGGCAGATCGTTCAGATGGCTGAGCAGCCAGGCCAGTCGCTGAGCGGAGCCGGGCAGCTGCAGCACGCCGAGGCGGAGGGATGCGCGAGCCAACGGTCCACGGATCGTCAGAACCCCGGCATCCGCCGGTCCGCCCCTGCCGCCGAGCTGCTCCGCCACATCGGCGACCACCCGGCTGTTCGCCGTCGCGGTGGTGGCAAGCACCGGCACCCCGGTCGGCATCTCGGCGATCAGCTCGCGCAGGCGCCGGTAGTCGGGGCGGAAGTCGTGCCCCCAGTCGCTGATGCAGTGCGCCTCGTCGACCACGAGCATGCCGATCCGCCGCACCAGCGCCGGGAGCTGGTTCTCACGGAACGCCGGGTTGTTCAGCCGCTCGGGCGACACGAGCAGCACGTCGACCTCGTCGCGGTCGAGCCGGGCGATCACGTCGGCCCATTCATGCGCGTTGGTCGAGTTGATCGCTACGGCCCGCACACCGGCTCGCTCGGCCGCCGCGATCTGGTCGCGCATCAGCGCCAGCAGCGGCGAGACGAGCACGGTCGGCCCCGCGCCCTGCCGGCGCAGCAGCAGCGTAGCGACGAAGTACACCGCCGACTTGCCCCACCCGGTGCGCTGCACCACGAGCGCCCGGCGGTGCTCGGCGACCAGCGCCTCGATGGCCTCGTACTGCCCGTCGTGGAACGTCGCGTCGGGGCGCCCGACCAGCTCGCGCAGCGCGGCGAGCGCGGCATCACGGATGTCGGTCGAGGTCGATGAGGCCATGGCATCCACTCTGCCGCACACCGCCGACACCACCCCCGCCTCCCGACGCCGCGTCCCGATGCATCCCCCGGTCACCTACCGTAGAGACATGATCAGCCGCGAACTGGCCGTGAACCTGCGCGAGAACGGTCTCGTCTGGCATCCGGCCAGCGGTGATCGCTTCGCCCTCGACCTGCCCGAGGAGATCGAGCTCGAGGCCGAAGCCGACATCTTCAATGTCAGTGAGATGACGATCGAGGCGCGCCTCACGCCGTCGGGCACCGACCTCGCCTTCAACGGCACCACCGAGTGGGCGCTCGACGCCGTGCAGCTGTCGGAGGCGGTATGGTTGCCACGCGAGGACCAGCTGCGCGAGCTGCTGCGCGGCACGTTCCGCTCGTTGCAGCGGCTGCCCGACGCGTTCGTCGTCGAGATCGAGATCGCCGGTGAGCGGATGCGCTTCGAGCATCCCGAACCCGCCGAGGCATACGGACAGGCGCTGCTCACCCTGCTGCGCCGCGCTCGCTGACAACCCGCCTTGCCCGCCCGACTCCCGCATGCGAGAATTACCTACCGAACGGTCAGTAAACCGATGGAGTCGATGATGACCAGCCCCGCAGACCTCTCCCTCGTCGACGGCGACATCTCAGACGAGGAGCGACGCTTCGACGAGCTCGTCGCGAACGAGCAGCGCATCGAGCCGCGCGACTGGATGCCCGAGGCGTACCGCAAGACCCTCATCCGGCAGATCTCCCAGCACGCGCACTCCGAGATCATCGGCATGCAGCCCGAGGGCAACTGGATCACCCGCGCACCGAGTCTCAAGCGCAAGGCCATCCTGATGGCCAAGGTGCAGGACGAAGCCGGCCACGGACTCTATCTCTACTCCGCCGCCCAGACCCTCGGCATCACGCGCGACGAGATGATGCGGCAGCTCATCGACGGCAGGGCGAAGTACTCGTCGATCTTCAACTACCCGACGCCGACCTGGGCGGACATGGGGGCGATCGGCTGGCTCGTCGACGGCGCCGCGATCGTCAACCAGGTGCCGCTGTGCCGCGCGTCGTACGGACCGTACGGACGCGCGATGGTGCGCATCTGCAAGGAGGAGTCGTTCCACCAGCGGCAGGGGTTCGAGATCCTGCTCACCCTCATGCAGGGCACCGTCGAGCAGCGCGAGATGGCGCAGGATGCCGTGAACCGGTGGTACTGGCCGAGCCTGGCCATGTTCGGCCCGCCGGATGACCAGTCGCCGAACTCCGCGCAGTCGATGAAGTGGAAGATCAAGCGCTTCTCCAACGACGACCTGCGTCAGCGCTTCGTCGGAATGCTCGTGCCGCAGGCCGAGATCCTCGGGATCACCCTGCCCGACCCCGATCTGAGGTGGAACGACGCTACCCAGCAGTACGACATGGGCGAGATCGACTGGGACGAGTTCTTCGAGGTGCTGAAGGGCAACGGGCCGTGCAACGCCGAACGCCTCGAGCGCCGCCGCACGGCACACGACGAGGGCGCGTGGGTGCGCGAAGCCGCCGCGGAGTACGCCCGCAAGCAGGCCGGAACGTGGTCTCCTGAGCCTGTCCGGGCCCCTGAACCTGTCGAAGGGATGGCGTCATGAGCCAGCAGAGCGAATGGCCCCTCTGGGAGGTGTTCGTGCGCGCCAACCGAGGCCTGAGTCACGTGCACGTCGGGTCGCTGCTGGCTCCGGATGCCGAGATGGCCGTTCGCAACGCGCGAGACCTCTACACGCGCCGCGGCGAGGGGGTGTCGATCTGGGTCGTCCCGGCGGATGCCATCACCACCAGCGATCCAGATGCCAAGGGCGCCTACTTCGAGACCTCCGCGGGCAAGAACTACCGCCACGCCAAGTACTACACGGCATCCGAGGGGGTGCCTCACCTATGACCCTTCGACAAGCTCAGGGCGACGCCCGACAAGCTCAGGGCGACGCCCGACAAGCTCAGGGCGGCGCCCGACAAGCTCAGGGCGGCGCCGACGACGTCCATGTGTCCGTCGAGGAGCTGCACCTGGCATCCGAGCTCTCCGGCGGCGACGCGCGGGCGGCGTCCGCCGACCTCGCCGAGTACGCAATCTGGCTCGGCGACGACGCGCTGGTCCTCTCGCAGCAGCTCGGCGCGTGGATCTCGCGCGCCCCCGAACTCGAGGAGGACGTCGCCCTCGGCAACATCGCCCTCGACCTGCTCGGCCATGCGCGCTCGCTGCTGCGTTACGCCGGCTCGTGGGACGGTCGCACCGAGGACGACCTGGCGTACTTGCGCGACGAGCCCGAGTTCCGCAGCTCATGGCTGGTCGAGCAGCCCAACGGCGACTTCGCGCAGACGATCGCCCGGCAGCTGATCGCGTCGGCGTACATGTACGAGCTGTACTCGGTGCTGCGCGCCTCGACCGATGAGACGTTCGCCGCGATCGCCGCGAAGTCGCTGAAAGAGGTCGACTACCACCGCGACCACGCCGTGCAGTGGGTGCTGCGCCTGGCCGGCGGCACCGAGCTCTCCCGCGAGAAGATGATCCGCGCGCTCGGCGACATGTGGCCGTACGTCGATGAGCTGTTCCGCGACGAGCCGCTCATCGATCGGCTCGCGGGCGTCGCCGTGCGACCCTCGACGCTGCGGGCCGGGTTCGACGCCGTCATCGACACCGTCTTCGCCGAAGCCGACCTCACGAGGCCCGACGCGAAGGCATCCCGCGCCGGCGGTCGCCGCGGCTCGCACGCGACCCCGTTCGGTCACCTGCTCGCCGAGATGCAGGTGCTCGCTCGACGGCATCCGGGGGCGACATGGTGACGATCAGCGCCCGCGCTGTCCGCGCGCGTGAGGTCGCGGCCACCGTCACCGACCCGGAGATCCCGGTGCTCACGATCGACGATCTCGGGGTGCTGCGCGACGTGCGAGTGGACGGCGAGCGCGTCACCGTCGACATCACCCCGACCTATTCCGGATGCCCGGCGATGGATGCCATCCGCGACGACATCATCCTCGCCCTGACAGCCGACGGCTTCGGCGACGTCGAGGTGCGCCTCGTGCTCTCCCCGGCCTGGACGACCGACTGGATGAGCGAGGACGGCAAGCGAAAGCTCGTCGAGTACGGCATCGCACCACCGTCCGGCCGCGCGGCCCTTCGACAGGTTCAGGGACCGCTCACCGTGCGCCTGTCCGTGAAGTGCCCGCGGTGCGGCTCGCTCGACACGCGGGAGGTCTCGCGCTTCGGCTCGACCTCGTGCAAGGCGCTGTTCGAGTGCCGCGCGTGCCTCGAGCCCTTCGACCACTTCAAGGTGATCTGATGCCGCTGTTCCGGATGCCACCCGCCACTGCGCATGACGAGAGCGCACCGCCGCTCGTCGCCGACCGGCATCGCGCGCGGTTCCACGCCCTGACGGTTTCGAACGTGCGTCGCCTCACGGATGACGCGATCGAGGTGACCTTCGCCGTCCCGGCCGATCTCGCCGACGACTACGCGTACCTGCCCGGACAGTACGTCGCCCTGCGCGTGCAGCTGGACGGCACCGAGGTGCGCCGCTCGTACTCGCTGTGCCGGCCGCCCGCGCCGGTGCGCGATGGTGCAACAAGCCTCAGCGTCGCGGTCAAGCGCGACGAGGGCGGGCTGTTCTCCACGTGGGCGCAGACCGAGCTCACCCCCGGATTCCAGATCGACGTGATGAGCCCGCAGGGCACCTTCACCTCGGGCCTCGACGAGCTGGAGGGCACGCACGTCGTCGGCATCGCTGCCGGTTCAGGCATCACGCCGATGATGGCGCTCGCGCGCACCCTGCTCACGGCATCCGACACCACGCGCTTCACCCTGCTGTACACGAACCGGTCGACCAGCGACGTGATGTTCCTCGAGGATCTCGCCGACCTCAAGGACCGCTACCCGACCCGGCTCGTGCTGCACCACGTGCTCTCCCGTGAGCAGCGCACGGCCCCCCTGCTCTCCGGCCGCATCGACGAGCAGAAGCTGCGCACCATCCTGGAGTCGCTGATCCTGCCGTCGACGGTCGACGAGTGGTTCCTGTGCGGCCCGTTCGCACTCGTGGATCTGTGCCGCGAGGTGCTCGCCGACCTGGGGGTGCCCAAGGAGCACGTGCGCTTCGAGCTGTTCACCACCGGCGACGCTGCCGCCGAGCGGGGGCCCCGCCGGGTCGAGGTGCGGGCGGGCGAGAAGGCGTACCGCATCGAGATCAACCTCGACGGTGTCTCATCGAGCGTGCAGAGCCCGGTCGACGCGCATGAATCGGTGCTGAATGCCGCGCTGCGCGTGCGGCCGGATGCCCCATACGCCTGCTCTGGAGGGGTGTGCGGCACGTGTCGGGCACGGGTGCTCGAGGGCAGCGTGACGATGACCGAGAACTACGCGCTCGAACCGGACGAGATCGAGCGCGGGTACGTCCTCACCTGCCAGTCCCACCCGACCAGTGATCGGCTCGTCGTGGACTACGACGTGTGAGCCTTCGACGGGAACCAGATTTCAAGGAGTGCGCATGATCGACATCCGCATCGACGACGACGTCGCTCACATCACGCTGAACGCGCCGGAACGTCTCAATGCGCTCGATGAGCAGGCCCTGCACGGGCTGCACGCCGCGTACGACGAGGCCGAGGACGCCGGCGCGCGCGCGCTGGTGCTTCGCGGCGAGGGACGGGCGTTCTGCGCCGGTCGCGACATCTCCGGAGTCGACCCGCGTGACGACGACGTCATCGGCTACCTCGGCGGCATCGTCACCCCGCTGCTGAAGCGCATGGCGGCGTTCCCCGCCCCCACTTTCGCCGCCGCCCACGGGGCGTGCCTCGGTGTCGGGCTCGGCCTGCTCATCGTCACCGATGTGGTCTACGTCGCCGAGTCGGCGAAGATCGGCTCGCCGTTCGCAGCTCTCGGTGCGACCCTCGACTCCGGCGGCCACGCCCTGTTCGCGGAGCGCCTCGGCCCGCACAAGACCCTCGACCTCATCTACACCGGTCGGCTGATGTCGGGCGGTGAGGCGGTGGCATCCGGTCTCTTCTCGCGCGTCTTCCCCGACGACGAGGTGCAGCCGGCGACCGAGGATGCCGCGCGCACCGCCGCCCGCGGCGCGACGGCGGCGTTCCTCGCCAGCAAGCGCCTGATCGCCCGCATCCGCGATGAGCGTCTGGCCCTGTGGGAATCGATCGACATCGAGAACGCCGCACAGGCCGCCCTCTGCGACACCGACGACTACCGCGAGGGCTTCGCCGCGTTCCAGCAGAAGCGCAAGCCCGAGTTCCGCGGGCGGTGATCCGCGCCGGCGACGACCCTGTACCGAGCGACACCTGCGCAACCCCCTCCGGTCATGTCGGCGGTGGATGCGAGGATGCCGGGATGATGCTCTCCGAGCTGCTCGCAGCGACCGATGAGGTCGCCGCCACGTCGTCCCGCCTCGCCAAGATCGATGTGCTCGCGCGGCTGCTGGCGTCCGCGTCGCCCGAAGAGCTGCGTCCGCTGGTCGGGTTGCTGCTGGCCGCGCCCCGGCAGGGACGGATCGGTGTCGGCTGGCGCACGCTGGGCGGTCTCGACGTCGCACACGCCGAGACTCCGACACTCACGATCGCGGACGTCGATCAGTCGTTGGATGCCCTTGCCGCGACTTCGGGGGCCGGCTCGACCGCTGCGCGGCAGAACCTGCTGCAGCGGCTCGCCGCACAGTGCACTGCGGCCGAATGGCAGCTGCTCTCGCGGGCGATGATGGGCGAGCTGCGCACCGGCGCGCTCAGCGGCGTGCTGCACGAGGCGATCGCCCGCGCCTCGGAGCGGCCGGTCGCGTCGGTGCGGCGCGCGGCGATGCTCTCCGGCGACCTGGGCGAGACTGCCGTCGTCGCGCTGACCGGCGGTGAGGACGATCTCGATGCCGTCGGGCGACCGGTGATGCCGATGCTCGCCTCGACCGCGGGCACACCGACCGCGGCGCTGGAGATCACCGGGCGCGCGTCGGTGGAGTACAAGCTCGACGGGGCGCGCATCCAGGTGCACCGGCACGGCGACGAGGTGGGCGTCTACACCCGCAGCCTCGCCGATGTCACCCACCGCGTGCCGGAGCTGGTCGAGATCGTGCGCGCACTTCCTGCGCACGATGTGATCCTCGACGGCGAGACGCTGTCACTCGATGAGGACGGCGGGCCACGACCGTTCCAGGAGACGATGTCGCGCTTCGGCGCCGACGTCGCACGTGAGATCGCGCTGCGCCCGTGGTTCTTCGACATCCTGCACGTCGACGGCCGCGACCTCATCGACGAGCCGCTCAGCGTGCGACTGGCAGAGCTCGAGCGCGTCGCCGGCGACTGGCGGATGCCGGGCGTCGTCACCGACGATGCCGCGGAGGCCGAGCGACTCTCGCGCGACGCGCTCGCGGCCGGACATGAGGGCGTGCTGGTCAAAGCACTCGAATCGACGTACACGGCCGGGCGCCGTGGCAAGTCCTGGGTGAAGGTGAAACCAGTACTCACCTACGACCTCGTCGTGCTCGGCGCCGAGTGGGGCTCGGGCCGGCGGACCGGGATGCTGTCGAACCTGCACCTGGGAGCCCGGGATCCCGAGGGCGAGTTCGGCGAGCCGGGCGGATTCGTCATGGTCGGCAAGACGTTCAAAGGTCTCACTGACGAGCTGCTGCGCTGGCAGACCGAGAACTTCCCCGCGCTCCAGACCCGCCGCACGGCGAGCACCGTCTTCCTGCGGCCCGAGACCGTCGTCGAGATCGCGATCGACGGCGTGCAGCGCTCACCGCGGTATCCCGGCGGCATCGCCCTGCGCTTCGCGCGGGTGAAGGGCTATCGCACCGACAAGACGGCCGGCGAGGCCGACACGGTCCAATCGCTGAGGTCGCTGCTGCGCGGCTGAGCGCACTCGAAGAGCGTCACGCCGAGGGCGGCAGACCCTGGTCCTCCTCGACGACGGTGCCCTTGAACGACCACGGGAAGTTGATCCAGAGATCGGTGTCCTTCCAGGCGTAGTCGGGCTGGATGATCGTCGACGGCTTGGTGTAGATGGTGACCGAGCGCACGTCGGCGCCCTTCTCCTTCAGCAGCTGTACGGCGAGCGCGAGGGTGCGTCCCGAGTCGGCGACGTCGTCGACGAGCAGCACGCGCCGCCCGTCCAGGTACTCCATGTCGAGCTCGGGCGGCAGCACCTCAGGGGCGTCGAGCACCGTGCCGATGCCCGTGTAGAACTCCATGTTGATCGCGCCGCAGTTCTTCGCGCCGAGCCCGTACGCGATCGCACCGGCGGGCAGCAGACCGCCGCGGGCGATCGCGACGACCACCTCCGGCGCGAAGCCGCTGTCGATGATCTCGCGCGCGAGGTCTCGCGTCGCATCGCCGAATCCGTCCCAGGTGAGCGTCTCGCGCTCGATCGCAGCCTCAGTCACTTCTCCATTGTGTTACATCCGAAGAAGCCGAGTGAACGGATTCCGCCCTGTGACAGGCGCACATGGGGTAGAAACGAAGGATGTGATCGCGTCGCCCGCCGCGCTCCGCACCCATCGATACCCGAGGTCGTCTTCATCATGTGCCGCCTGTTCGCCTTCGTCGCTCCCGAGCAATCCACCGCGCGCGAGGAGCTCGGCGCGGACGGGGTGGAGAGCCTGCTCTCCCTCGCGCGCCTGCATGGCGACGGGTGGGGCTGGGCGGGAGTTGCGCGCCCTGACGCGGCACCGGAGGTGCACAAGTCGGCGCACTCCGCCATCGGCGACCCGGGCTTCGACCGCGCCCTGGACAGTTCTTCGCGCGCCGCCATGGTGCACCTGCGCTGGGCCACGGCGGGCCTTCCCGTGCTCGACTGCAATGCGCATCCCTTCGAGGTCGATGGCATCGCTTTCGCGCACAACGGCACGATCAAGCCTCTGGAGCGGCTGCGCGCGCTGCTCTCCCCCGCCAGCGTCGCCGCGCTGACCGGCAGCACCGACAGCGAGATGTACTTCGCGCTGATCCGCGAGCACCTCGCCGACGGTGTCACGCTGCACGAGGCCGCCACCCGCACTGCGCGGCTGCTGCGCGAGCTGTTCCCGCTGGCCAGCCTGAACGCGCTGCTGCTCGACGACGAGGAGCTCGTCGTCGTGCATGCCAACGCCACCAGCATCCTCACCGATCACGATCTGTCGCGTCTCGCGCCGCTCGCCGACGTCCTGCCCAGCGAGCACAACGAGGACTACTTCGCGCTGCGCTGGCGCACCGGCGCCGACGGCACGATCAGTGTCGGCTCGACCGGCGTGGCCGGTGCCGGATGGACGCCGCTGCCGCCCGAGTCGGTGACCTCGATCCGGCTGGCCGACCGCACGGCGACGACCGTCGAGCTGGCGGCCGAGCACGCGATCCACGGCTAGAATCGAGGCGTCCGGCCGGTGGCGGCCGATGCTCGAAAAAGGGGCACGAAGCACTGCGCGATGACGCGGCAGCCGCGAGACACATACGGATCCCTCCGTTCCCTGTCTGAAAGGCGCTTCCGCATGCCCTCCGTCTCCGCTCATGTCGCCCACACCCTCGCGCAGCACATCGACCACGTGTTCGGGGTGATGGGCAACGGCAACGCGTACTTCCTCGATGCTCTCGAGACGCAGACGGATGCCGTGTTCACGGCGGTGCGCCACGAGCAGGGCGCCGTCGTCGCCGCGGACGCTCATTTCCGGGCATCGGGCCGCATCGCCGCTGCGACCTCGACCTATGGCGCGGGGTTCACGAATACGCTCACGGCCCTTGCGGAGGCGGTGCAGGCGCACGTGCCGCTCGTGCTGGTCGTCGGCGACGAGCCCACCTCCGGGCCGCGCCCCTGGGATGTCGATCAGATCGCGATGGCATCCGCTGTCGGGGCTCGCACGTACACCACTGGTCGCACCGACGCCGCCGCGACCACGGTCATCGCGATCGAGCACGCGCTGACGTATCGGGTGCCGGTGGTGCTCGCGATCCCCTATGACGTCGCCGCGCTCGAGGCCGGATCGGTACCGGCGGCACCCGCGCCACGCCTGCCCGTTCCGCTCGCGCCGCGCGGCGAGTTCGCCGAGGGGATGCTGGATGAGATCGCGGACGCACTGCGCACAGCGAAGCGGCCCTTCCTGCTGGCCGGTCGCGGTGCATGGCTCTCGGGCGCGGGTGCGGCGCTGGGAGCGCTGGCCGAGGCGACCGGCGCGCTGACGGCATCCACCGCGCTCGGCCGCGGGATCTTCCCCGACACCCGCTACGACCTCGGCGTGACCGGCGGCTTCGGGGCCGAGGGCGCGATGGAGCTGATCCGCGACGCCGACGTGGCGGTCGTGTTCGGCGCCTCACTCAACCAGTTCACGATGCGTTTCGGCGCGCTGTTCGCGCCGGGGACCCGCGTCTTCCAGATCGACGTCACGCCGGCCGCCACCCATGCCCATGTGGGCGGGTTCGTGCGCGCGGATGCGCGTCTCGCCGCCGAGGCGCTGGTCTCGCGGATGCAGAACTCCGGAGAACCGGGCGCGAACGACGCCGACACGCCGTCGGACCGGCCCGTCGATGGCGAGAACTCCGGAGTTCCGAGCAGTCCGTGGCGGGAGAGCGTCGACGTGGCATCCGCCCGCGCCTACGACTCCGGCGACGACATCGCCCGCGACGGCCGCCTCGACCCGCGCTCGGCGGCCCGGCGCCTCGCCGAAATGCTGCCCGAGGACCGCGTGGTCGTCTCGGACGGCGGGCACTTCATCGGCTGGGCGAACATGTACTGGCCCGTGGCCGCGCCCGATCGCATGATGATGGTCGGCACCGCGTTCCAGTCCATCGGTCAGGGCTGGCCAAGCGTCGTCGGTGCGAGCCGCGCCCGGCCTGAGCAGACCATCGTGCTCACCTCCGGCGACGGCGGTGGGCTGATGGCGATCGCCGACCTGGAGTCCGCAGTGCGCGCGGCGGCCGGCCGAGGTGTCGCCGTGATCTGGAATGACGCCGCCTACGGTGCCGAGGTCAACCTGTACGGCCTGAAGGGTCTGGCCGAGGCGCCGATGCTCATCCCCGAGGTCGACTTCGCCGCCTTCGCGGCGGCGGTCGGCGCTGAGGGCGTCGTGGTGCGCACCCTCGACGATCTCGAGCGGCTGCGCGCCTGGGCGGTGGAGCCGGTCTCGCAGCGGAGCTTCCTGGTGCTGGACTTGCGCATCTCGGGCAAGGTCATCGCGCCGTACCAGGAGGAGATCATCCGCGTGAACTCCTGATCCGGCGTCGTCGGCACCGGCTGCGATCGACGGCTCAGATCCAGCCCTTGTCCTGCGCGATGCGCACCGCTTGCGCACGGTTGCGCGCACCGGTCTTGCCGATCGCCGCCGAGAGGTGGTTGCGCACCGTGCCCGCTGACAGGAACACCTCGGATGCCACCGCCGCCGCGGATCTGCCGTCGGCAGCCAGCCGCAGCACCTGCCGCTCCCGATCGCTGAGCGGGTTCGCGCCCTCGAACAGGCTCTTCTCGGCGAGCGCCGGATCGAGCACGCGCAGTCCGGCGTGCGTGCGACGCACGGCGTCGGCGAGCTGCTCGGCGGGGGCGTCCTTCACCATGAATCCGCTGGCGCCGGCATCCAGCGCGTCGCGCAGGTAGCCGGGCCGGGCGAACGTCGTCACGATCAGCACCCGGGTGGCCGGGCTCGCCGCGCGCAGACGACGGGTGGCCTCGATGCCGTCGATCCCGGGCATCTGGATGTCCATCAGGCAGACGTCCGGTGTGAGGGCGGCCGCCAGTTCCAGCGCCTCCTCGCCGTCTGCGGCGGCGCCGACCACCTCGATGTCGGGTTCCAGCTCGAGCAGGGCGGCGAGTGCGCCGCGCACGAGTGCCTGGTCGTCGGCGACGAGCAGCCGGATGCCGGCACCCGGCGCGCCGGACGGCATCCGAGTCACCACCGCACCTCCACCCGCGTGCCCGCCCCCGCGGCCGGACCGATGCCGAACACCGCCCCGGCGGCCGCAGCGCGCTCACGCATGCCGCGGATGCCGCTGCCCTCCGACACCGCGGTCTCGCCGCCATCGAGTCCGCGGCCGTCGTCCTCGATGACGAGCCGCCCCGGCGCCACCGTCACCCGCGCCCGCCGTGCGGCACTGTGCCGCAGCACGTTGGTGGTGGACTCGCGCAGAATCCAGCTTGCCGTCAGCGCCTGGGCGGGTGAGAGCGCGTCAGACGCGCCCTCGACCTGCAGCGCGACTCCCCCGGCGGCCAGCGCCTCGCCGCTGCGCGCCAGCTGCTCGTCGAGGGTGGCGCTGCGCGCGCCCGCGACGGTGGCGCGGGCCGCGTCGAGCGCCTCGCCGGTCAGGGCGGTGATGGCAGCGAGCTCGGCCTTCGCCCGCTCGGGATCGGCGTCGACCAGCCGCGCGGCGAGCTGGGACTTCAGCTGCACGACCGTGAGCGAGTGCCCGATGAGGTCGTGCACATCGCGCGCGAGCGCCTCGCGCCCCTCGCTCGTGGCGAGCTCGATCCCCAGACGCTCGGCCTGCGCCGAGCGGATGATCAGCCACGTCGACACGGTGTTGACCACGCCCAGCAGCGTCACCACCACCAGCAGCGCGAAGTACGATGTGCCGCCGGGCAGCAGGAAGATGCAGGCGGCCGTGATCAGCACCGCGGTGACCGAGGTGATCCAATGCGCTGCCCGGGTGAGCCCGTACGAGGCGAACGACATGATGAACGGCAGGAAGCTCAGCGCGATCGGGCCCTCCGCAGGCACCGACAGCCCGGCGCACACGACGAGGACGGCGAAGAAGGTCCACTGTCCGGGTACCGGTGGCGAGCCGAGGCCGCCGCCGCCGCGACTGCCGCGCACGAAGCCGATGACGTACATCGCCGCGAACACGATCAGCGCCACCCACCCGGTCGCGATCCACCCCTGCGCAGCGCCGGAGCGCAGCAGGGCGATCACCGGGTACGCCAGGAAGATCATCCAGACGACCGCCATGAGCCAGCCGTAGCGATCCCAGTGCGAGGACACGGCGAGACGCTCGATCTGTCCCGGATGCGCAGTCATGACTCCAACCTACTGATCCGCCGCGTCGCGCTCATGGCCGCACCGCTGCCCATCGCCGCCGCTCACCGCCGCCGCTCACCGCCGCCGGCGCGAACGCCGCGCCCCGGCCAGCACCAGCACGGCGAACACTGCCAGCCAGACGACGATGTTCAGCAGCACGGCCCACAGCGGGTCGGTCTGCCCGGTGGTCAGAGTGCCGTCGGTGAGCGGCCAGCGGCTGAGCGCGACGAAACCGTACAGCGGGGTCAGGCGGGCGAGGTCGAGCATGACGCCGTCCAGCGGCATGAACACGTTGCCGAAGAAGGCGAAGAACGTCATCGAGATCGACGCGAGCGCGGCAGAGGAATCGGCGTTGAAGAACAGCCCGACGCCCAGCCCGTACAGTCCGAACATGGTGCCGGTGAGCAGGATGATGCCCGCCACCGCAGCCCAGCGCCAGCTCTCTTCGGCCTGGGCACCGGTGAGCAGGCCGGCGGTGAATACGGCGAACAGGGCCAGCACAGCGAACCCGAGTGCGGTGAGCAGCTTGATCAGGGCGTATCCGGCCGTGCTCAGCGGGGTCATCGCCAGCTGGCGTCCCCAGCCCTGCTGCGCCTCGGCGGCGGCCAGCGAGGTGAGCGAGCTCATCGCGACCGCCGTGCCGTAGGCGGCCATCGACGCCATCACGTAGAACGACACGTTGCCGTTGCCGGCCGAGAGGTCGGCATAGTCGGCGGACGCACCGAACAGCAGGTACATCACGACCGGCATGGCGAGGGTGAAGGCGAGCGTGTAGGGGTTGCGCAGCTGCCGAAGGCCCTCGAGGCGCAGCATCGTGAGCGAGAGGCGCTTGCGCGCGGTTGTGGCGATGGTCATCTCAGTCCTCCGTGAGAGCGGTGAAGGCGGTCTCGAGCGTGGGCGCGGCGATCTCCAGGTCGCGGCAACCGGCGGCCAGCAGCGCCGCGGCGACGGCATCCGAATCCAGCGCGCGCAGCGTGAGCCGCGCCGCATCCACACGCAGCTCGCTGACATCCGCCCGCATGCGCAACCCCCGCACGATGCCGTCGGCACCGCCGCCGGGAAGGGTCGCCGCCACCCGCCGCGCGCCGAGACCGGCTCGCAGCTGTGCGGTCGGGGCGTCGGCGACGATGCGTCCGCGGTGCATCACCACCGTGCGGCGGGCGAACTGCTCGGCCTCCTCGAGGTAGTGGGTGGCGAAGACGATGGTGCGCCCGGCATCGGCATCCGCGCGCATCACATCCCAGAAGCGACGGCGCGCGGTGACGTCCATGCCCGCGGTCGGCTCGTCGAGCACGAGGATGCCGGGATCGGCGACCAGGGCGAGCGCGAACTTCACGCGCTGCTGCTCGCCGCCTGAGCACTTCGCCACCCGACGGCGCGCGAGCGCGGTGAGATCGGCCTGTGCCAGGGCGGACGGGATCCGGGCGACCGCCGCCGCTCCATGCAGCGAGGCGATGAGGTGCACGGTCTCGCCGACGGTGAGATCGCCCAGCAGACCGCCGGTCTGCAGCACCGCCGCGATCGCTCCGCCCCGTGCCGCGCGGGCGGGTGGCATGCCCTGCACTCGCACGGTGCCCTCGCTGGGGACGCTGAGGCCGAGCAGCATGTCGAGCGTGGTGGTCTTGCCGGCGCCGTTGGGTCCGAGCAGCGCGACCACCTCGCCGCGGCGGATGGTGAGATCGAGGCCGTCCACTGCGCGCACGCGCTGCGCGCCCGAGCCGAAGTGGCGCCGGACGCCGCGCAGCTCGATCGCGATCGGGTGCGTGGAGGCGGTTCGGGTCGTCTCAGCATGCGACGTGTGGACGACCGGCGGGGGGCCGGGTGAGGTCGTGGTGGCGGTGAGCATGCCTCCAGCGTGGCCGCTCAGCGCAACGGCATCCGGAGGGCAGTGTCACGACCTCGGCGTGACACGTGTCATGCGCGGCGTCGGAACCGGCGCTGCGCGATCACCGGAGAACGCACGGAACGCAGGAGCCGATGCGAGATCGGCTCCTGCGTTCCGGGTGGGCTCCTGCGTTCCGGGTGGACGGGAACGGATGCCGGCGTGAGGCGAGCCTCAGGATGCCGGCAGCAGTGCCCCTTCGAAGAACGCCGCCAGCTCGTCGACGCCGTCCAGCGGCAGGATCGCCGCCACATACTGGTCCGGACGCACCACGACGACCACACCGTCGCGCGAGAGCTCACGCGCCTCGAAGATGTCGGTCGCATTCCACTTGCTGGGTGCGGACGCGTGGAGCTTCTCCCAGTCGGTGAGCCCGAGCGGCCCGGTCTTCGGGGCGAACAGCTGCGGAGCCGCGGTCACCTCCGCGTCCTCGTACGAGCCCTGGTGAATGCCCTTCACGTCGAAGACCGCGTCGACGTCGGCATCCGCTGGCGTGAAGCGGGCGAAGACCTCCGCCGCCTGCGCTGCCCACGCGTTCAGCCGCTCGCCGGAGGCGTCACCGAACGCGTACACCCGCCACCGCCCGTCGGCGCGGGCGTGATGGCCGAGATGCACGACGTTGCCGTCGCAGACGCGGGTGACCTCGGCCGACTTGAAGCGCTTGCCGAGCGGGAAGCCGGCGGCGAGGTTCTGGTGTGCGTCGGAGCCGGTGATCATCGACGACGTGTACTGCGTCATGAACCCCGATGG
This sequence comes from Microbacterium sp. USHLN186, assembly GCF_037145155.1. Taxonomy (NCBI): domain Bacteria; kingdom Bacillati; phylum Actinomycetota; class Actinomycetes; order Micrococcales; family Microbacteriaceae; genus Microbacterium; species Microbacterium sp. USHLN186. Next base: position 224,451 of record NZ_JBBCYA010000003.1, on the reverse strand, counting down.
GAACTCGGCGGTGCCCAGGTAGAAGGTGGCAAGCTCCTGCGGGTCGGAGATCTCCTCGGGCTTGCGTGCCATCAGACTCGACCACTCCCGGTCGAAATCGATCAGCTGCTGCGCGACCGGCTTGCGCTCGGCGCCGTAGGTGGCCAGCAGCGCCTCCGGGCTGCGTCCGGTGAGCACGGATCCGAGCTTCCAGCCGAGGTTGAAGCCGTCCTGCATCGACACGTTCATGCCCTGACCGGCCTTCGCACTGTGCGTGTGGCAGGCGTCGCCGGTGAGGAAGACGCGCGGCGTGCGGCCGGACCCGTCGATGACGTCGTCGAACCCGTCGGTCACGCGGTGGCCGACCTCGTAGACGCTGTGCCAGGCGACGTCCTTCACGTCGATCGAGTACGGGTGCAGGATCTCGTTCGCCCGGCGGATGATCTCCTCGATCGGCGTCTGCCGCACGCGGTGATCGTCATCGGCGGCGACCGCGCCGAGGTCGATGTACATCCGGCTGAGGTAGCCGCCCTCGCGAGGGATGTGCAGGATGTTGCCCGCCTCGGCGTTGATGGCGCACTTGGTCCGCCAGTCGGGGAAGTCGGTGTTCACCAGCACGTCCATGACGCCCCACGCGTGCGCGGAGATGTCGCCGACGTGCTTGCGGCCGATGGCCGTGCGCACCCCGCTGCGCGCACCATCGCATCCGACGACGTACTTCGCGCGGACCGTGCGCTCCCCGCCCGCGTCCTTCACCCGCACCTCGACGGGGTACTCGCCCTCGTCGTGCACGGTGAGCCCTGCGAACTCGATGCCGTAATCGGGCACGATGCGGCCCGGCCCGTCTGCGGCGGCCTCGGCGAAGTAGTCCAGCACGCGTGCCTGGTTGACGATGAGATGCGGGAACTCGCAGATGTCGTAGGCATAGTCCGCGGTGCGCGCGGTGCGGATGATGTTCTGCCGGTTCTCGGGGTCGGGCCCCCAGAAGTTCATCCATCCGATGTTGTACGCCTCGGCCATGATCCGCTCAGCGAACCCGAACGCCTGAAAGGTCTCCACGCTGCGGGGCTGGATGCCGTCGGCCTGGCCGAGCACGAGGCGGCCGTCGCGCTTCTCGATGAGGCGCGTGTTCACCTCCGGGTACTGCGACATCTGGGCGGCCAGCAGCATCCCGGCAGGGCCGGAGCCGACGATGAGCACGTCCATCTCGTCGGGCAGCTCGGTGGAGCGGTCGAGGCCCAGGCCGGCTGCGGGCTGCACCCGGGGGTCTCGCGACACGTAGCCGTGGTGGTGGAACTGCATCGTCATTGATTCCCTTCTGTGTTCTATATTCGAACACAGCGTTCTACTATTGAACAGATCGTATACGAAGCATTGCTGTGCCACAAGAGATCAGGAGCCACAGATGACTGCCGCCCCCGCCTCGCAGACGCTCAGCCGCGGCATCCGGATCCTCGAGATCCTCGCGGACGGACCGCTGTCGATCGACGACCTGGCCGCGCGCCTGGAGGTGCACCGCTCCGTCGCCTACCGCCTGCTGCGCACCCTCGAAGATCATCGGCTCGTCGCTCGCGACGCCTCCGGCCTCGCCGCCCTCGGCCCGCGGATGGCCGCCCTCGCCGCCGGGGTCGCGCACGATCTGCAGGCCGAGGCCCTGCCCGAGCTGACCGCGGTCGCCAACGAGCTGGGCCTCACCGCGTTCCTCGCGGTGCTGGACGGCGACGAGGTGATCACACTGACCAGCGTCGAGCCGCGTCATACCGTCGCGAATGTCGCCCAGCGGCCCGGCACCCGGCATCCGGTCAGCTCCGGCGCACCGGGAAAGGCGATCCTCGCGCAGCTGCGCGAGCACGACCGGCCCGAGCTCGACCCCGACCTGCGCGCCGAGGTCGCGCAGGTGAGAGAGGGCGGCTACGCGCTCAGCCACGACGAGGTCATCCCCAACCTGAGATCGGTCGCCGTGCCGCTGCCGCTGCGCGGGGCGCGCCCGGCGGCCCTCGCCGTCGTGCACGTCGCGTCGCGGTTCTCGGATGCCGAGATCGCCGCGCGACTGCAGCGCTCGGCCGCCGTCATCCGCGAGGCTCTCGGGGGATGACGGCGGCCGGCGCGGCGAGCGGTGTCAGGCCTTCGTCAGGCCGTGGATCGGGCTCTTCGCCTGCTCGGCCTCGTGCTCGGGCCCGAGCGGGATGCCGCTGCGGTCGCGCAGCAGCAGCGTCGCGATCAGACCGATCGCGGTCATGCCGGCCAGGTACCAGGTGATGCCCATGGTCTCGCCGGTCGCCTGGAAGATCGCCTGCGCGATCAGCGGCGAGAACGCACCGCCGAGGATCGCCCCGATCGCGTACGAGATCGACACGCCGGAGAAGCGGATGGACGCGGGGAAGAGCTCGGCGTACAGCGCCGCCTGCGGGCCGTAGGTCAGGCCGAGCCCGATCGTGAGCACGACGAGGGCGACGGCGAGCGACGCCACGGTGCCGATGTTCGTGAGCGGGAAGAGCAGGAACACGCCCACCAGCTGCAGCAGCCATCCCGCGATGTAGGTGTTGCGCCGGCCGATGCGGTCGCTGATCCAGCCGGCGAACCAGGTGGAGATCAGCCAGGTCACACCCGAGAGCGCGACCACCCAGAACACCGCCGAGGTGTCGAGCTCGATCGGCCCGGGGGTGGCCGTGGCGTAGCGCTGCATGTAGCCGCCGGTGGTCATGTAGCCCACGGCGTTGTTGCCGGCGAACACGAGCGCGGCGATCAGCACCAGCGGCGCGTGGTGACGCAGCAGCTGCACGATCGGCATCCGGGTCTCCTCCTTGCGCTCGGCGATCTCGGCGAACACCGGGCTCTCCGAGACGCGGCGACGCACCCAGTAGCCGACGCCGATCAGCAGGATCGACAGCAGGAACGGCACGCGCCAGCCCCACTCGAGGAATGCGTCGCCTGGCGCGATCTGCGCCATCAGCGCGAGCATCATCGAGGCCAGCAGCAGGCCGATCGGCACGCCGATCTGCGGCGACGCGCCGAACAGGCCGCGCTTGTGCCGCGGCGCGTGCTCGACCGCCATCAGCACGGCGCCGCCCCACTCGCCGCCCGCGGAGATGCCCTGCAGCACGCGCAGCACGATCAGCAGGATGGGCGCCCACACGCCGATCGCAGCGTGCGTGGGCAGCACGCCGACCAGCGTGGTGGCGGCCCCCATGACGAGCAGGGTGATGACGAGCATCGGGCGGCGCCCGATCCGGTCGCCGAAGTGGCCGGCGAGGAATGCGCCCAGTGGCCGGAAGAGGAAGCTCACGCCGACGGTGAAGAACGCGACGATCTGCGCGAACTCCTTGCCCATCGGCTCGAAGAACAGCGCGGCGAACACCGTCGCGGCCGCGAACGCGTAGATGAAGAAGTCGTACCACTCGACCGTGGTGCCGACGACGGTGGCGAACACGACGCGGCGGCGGTCGTCGTGGCTTGCGATGGTCCCGGTGGGGGTGAAGCCCGGTTGGGCGGCTGAGGCCCGGGAACGGCCTGGCTGATCGCTCATGATGCTCCTTCTGACGACTCTGTCGGGGGTGGAATCGGATGCTTGCCACCCGCAGCAGGATCATATACGATTTCGAATACGACGCACAAGGGACGCCGGCAGCCGGCGCTTCCCTCGTGTGAAACCGGCAAGGAGGCGCCCTATGACCGAGCTCGCACGCCCCGGCAAGATCATCGCGATCCACCTGAACTACGTCTCCCGCGCGGACCAGCGCGGACGGCGCCCGGTCGCCCCCTCCTACTTCTTCAAGCCGGCCAGCTCCCTCGCCGGCACCGACGGGGTCGTCGAGCGTCCCGCGGGCACCGAGCTGCTCGCCTTCGAGGGTGAGATCGCGCTGATCATCGGCGCACCCGCGCGTCGGGTGGCGGTCGAGCAGGCGTGGGCGCACGTGGCATCCATCACCGCGGCCAACGACCTCGGCCTCTACGACCTGCGTGCCAACGACAAGGGCTCGAACGTGCGGTCCAAGGGCGGCGACGGCTACACGCCGCTCGGACCCGAGCTCATCGACGCGTCTCGGGTGGACCCCGCGGCGCTGCGGGTACGTGCCTGGGTCAACGGCGAGCTCGCCCAGGACGACACCACCGCCGGCCTGCTTTTCCCACTTCCCCAGCTCGTCGCCGACCTGTCGCAGCACTTCACCCTCGAGACCGGCGACGTCATCCTCACCGGGACGCCGGCCGGCTCGAGCGTGATCGTGCCGGGCGATGTCGTCGAGATCGAGGTGGACGCCCCGGATGCCGAGGGTGCGCCGTCTTCGGGGCGCCTGCGCACGACCGTCATCCAGGGCCAGGTGCCCTTCGACCCCGCACTGGGCTCGCTGCCCGGCGTCGACGACCTGCAGCGCGCCGAGGCCTGGGGATCTCGCGCCCTGGCCGGCCTCCCCCCGGAAGAGGGGTCAAAAAATGCCGCATCCAGCCCCGCCCACCCGACACTTTCTGACCCCTCTTCGGAAGGGCAGGGGGAAGTGGGTCTGTCCGACGAGCTGCGCAGCAAGCTGATGGCGGCGCCGACCGCCGGGTTGTCCAGCCAGCTTCGCAAGCGCGGCCTGCACTCCTGCTTCATCGACGGGCTCTCGGCGAACCTGCCCGGCGCCAAGATCGTCGGCACCGCCAAGACCCTGCGCTTCGTCCCCGCCCGCGAGGACCTGTTCAAGAGCCACGGCGGCGGGTACAACGCCCAGAAGCGCGCCTTCGACGCCGTCGGCGAGGGAGAGATCATCGTGATCGAGGCGCGCGGGGATGCCAGCACCGGCACCCTCGGCGACATCCTCGCCCTGCGCGCGAAGACCCGTGGCGCGGCCGGCGTCGTCACCGACGGCGGCGTGCGCGACTACGACGCCGTCGCCGAGATCGGCTTGCCGGTCTTCTCCCAGGGCGCGCACCCGTCCGTGCTCGGCCGGCGGCACGTGCCGTGGGAGTTCGATGTGACCATCGGATGCGGCGGCGCGACCGTGCAGCCCGGCGACGTCATCGTCGGCGACGGCGACGGCGTCATCGTGATCCCGGTCGGCCTGGCCGAGGAGGTCGCCGACGCGGCGCTTGCGCAGGAGGACGAGGACGCGTGGATCGCCGAGCAGGTCGCGGCCGGGCATCCGGTCGACGGGCTGTTCCCGATGAACGCCGAATGGCGTGCGCGCTACGACGCCCGGCCCGGAGCACGAGGATGACCACCGTGGTGCGCGAGAGCAGCAAATCCGAGCAGGCCTACAGCTGGCTGCGCGGACGCATCGCCTCGCACGCCTACGTACCCGGCTACCGCCTGGTGCTCGGCGCGATCGCGCGCGAGCTGCACATGAGCGTCGTGCCGGTGCGCGAGGCCATCCGCCGGCTCGAGGCCGAGGGCCTGGTCACCTATGAGCGCAACGTCGGTGCGCACGTCTCGCTCATGGACGAGGACGAGTACGCGCACACCATGCAGACCCTGGGGCTGGTGGAGGGCTCGGCCACCGCGCTGTCCGCTCCCCTGCTCGACGCCGAGACGCTCGATCGCGCCGAGCGCATCAACGAGCGGATGCGACAGCTGCTCGACCACTTCGACGCGCATCGCTTCACCCAGCTCAACCAGCAGTTCCACGCCGTGCTGTTCGAGCCGTGCCCCAACCCGCACATCCTGGACCTCGTGCACCGCGGCTGGGGCCGGCTCTCCGGCATCCGCGACTCCACCTTCGCCTTCGTGCCCGGGCGCGCCCGGCATTCGGTGGAGGAGCACGCCCAGATCCTGCAGCTGATCCGCGACGGCGCCGAACCGCTCGCGATCGAGCTGGCAGCCCGAGACCATCGCTGGCGCACCCTGGACGCGTTCCTGGCTGCCCGGCATCCCCACCCCCGCGAAGAAGGACGATGATGACCGACGTCTACACCCCCGCCGACCTGCCCGAGAAGATCCAGCACTACATCGACGGCGAGTTCGTCGACTCGACCGACGGCGACACGTTCGAGGTGCTCAACCCCGTCACCAACGAGACCTACGTGCGCGCCGCGGCCGGCAAGAAGGCCGACATCGAGCGCGCCGTCGCCGCTGCCAAGCGCGCGTTCGAAGAGGGCCCGTGGCCCCGGATGCTGCCGCGCGAGCGCTCCCGCGTGCTGCACCGCATCGCCGACATCGTCGAGTCGCGTGATGCCCGACTGGCCGAGCTGGAGTCGTTCGACTCCGGCCTGCCCATCACTCAGGCCCTGGGGCAGGCGCGACGTGCGGCCGAGAACTTCCGCTTCTTCGCCGACCTCATCGTCGCGCAAGCCGACGACGCCTTCAAGGTGCCGGGCAAGCAGATGAACTACGTCAACCGCAAGCCGATCGGCGTGGCCGGACTCATCACCCCGTGGAACACCCCGTTCATGCTCGAGTCGTGGAAGCTCGGCCCCGCCCTCGCCACGGGAAACACCGTCGTGCTCAAGCCCGCCGAGTTCACCCCGCTGTCGGCGTCGCTGTGGGCCGGCATCTTCGAAGAGGCCGGGCTGCCGAAGGGCGTGTTCAACCTCGTCAACGGCCTCGGCGAAGACGCCGGCGACGCGCTGGTCAAGCACCCCGACGTGCCGCTCATCTCCTTCACCGGTGAGAGCAGCACCGGGCAGCTGATCTTCCGCAACGCCGCTCCGTTCCTCAAGGGCCTGTCGATGGAGCTGGGCGGCAAGAGCCCCGCCGTGGTCTTCGCCGACGCGGACCTCGACGTCGCCATCGACGCCTGCATCTTCGGTGTCTTCTCGCTGAACGGCGAGCGCTGCACGGCCGGCTCGCGCATCCTCGTCGAGCGCTCGATCTACGACGAGTTCGTCGAGCGCTACGCCGCGCAGGCCACGCGCATCCGCGTGGGGTATCCGCATGACCCCGACACCGAGGTCGGCGCGCTCGTGCACCCCGAGCACTACGCCAAGGTGATGAGCTACGTCGAGATCGGCAGGGACGAGGCGCGCCTGGTCGCCGGCGGCGGGCGCCCGGACGGCTTCGAGACGGGCAACTTCGTCGTACCGACGGTCTTCGCCGACGTCTCCCCCGACGCCCGCATCTTCCAGGAGGAGATCTTCGGCCCGGTCGTCGCGATCACGCCCTTCGACACCGAGGAGGAGGCCCTCGCCCTGGCGAACAACACCGCCTACGGCCTGGCCGCCTACGTGTGGACGAACGACCTGCGCCGCGGGCACAACTTCGCCGGCGCGGTCGAGGCCGGCATGGTGTGGCTGAACTCCAACAACGTGCGCGACCTGCGCACCCCGTTCGGCGGCGTGAAGGCATCCGGTCTCGGGCACGAGGGCGGCTACCGGTCGATCGACTTCTACACCGACCAGCAGAGCGTGCACATCACGCTCGGGGCCCCGCACAATCCCACCTTCGGCAAGCAGCAGGATCACGGGGCCACCGACCTCGACGACCCGGACCCCCGCTGACCCCGCCCCTCCCCACCCCCGCTTCTCGCTCCGGTATGAGTTCGTGCCGCTGGAAACCTGATCAGGCGGCACCAACTGATACCGGAGCGGGGGGCGGTTCGAAGAAATTGACAAGCAAGGACGCTGAGATGACCAACCGCGACGACATGACCCTCACCTCCTCGGGCTACTACGTGAGCGCCGAGGCCCCGATCCAGGCCGAGAACCCGGTCGCCACCCCGCAGGCCTCGCCCCCCGACATCCTGCGCTGCGCGTACATGGAGCTCGTCGTCACCGACCTCGCCGCCTCCCGGCAGTTCTACGTGGACGTGCTCGGACTGTACGTCACCGAGGAGGACGACGAGGCGATCTACCTGCGCTCGACCGAGGAGTTCATCCACCACAACCTCGTGCTGCGCAAGGGCCCGGTGGCCGCCGTCGCGGCCTTCTCGTACCGCGTGCGCTCTGCCGCCGACCTCGACAAGGCCGTCGCGTTCTACACCGAGCTCGGCTGCGACGTGCGCCGCGAGGCCGGCGGCTTCGTGAAGGGCATCGGCGACTCCGTGCGCGTGGTCGACCCGCTCGGCTTCCCGTACGAGTTCTTCTTCGAGACCACCCACGTCGAGCGCCTCTCCTGGCGCTACGACCTGCACACCCCCGGCGAGCTCGTGCGCCTGGACCACTTCAACCAGGTCACCCCGGACGTCCCGCGCGCCGTGCGCCACTACCAGGACCTCGGCTTCCGCGTCACCGAGGACATCCAGGACGAGCAGGGCACCGTCTACGCCGCGTGGATGCGCCGCAAGCCCACCGTGCACGACACCGCCGCGACCGGCGGCGACGGCCCGCGCATGCATCACGTCGCGTTCGCCACGCACGAGAAGCACAACATCCTCGCCATCTGCGACAAGCTCGGCGCGCTGCGCAGGTCGGATGCCATCGAGCGCGGCCCGGGCCGCCACGGCGTGAGCAACGCCTTCTACCTGTACCTGCGCGATCCCGACGGCCACCGCGTGGAGATCTACACGCAGGACTACTACACCGGCGACCCCGACAACCCCGTCGTCACGTGGGACGTGCACGACAACCAGCGCCGCGACTGGTGGGGCAACCCCGTCGTGCCGTCGTGGTACACCGATGCCAGCCTCGTGCTCGACCTGGACGGCAACCCGCAGCCGGTCATCGCGCGCACCGACCGCAGCGAGATGGCGGTCACGATCGGCGCGGACGGCTTCTCGTACACCCGTCCCGAGGAGGGCGAGAAGTCGATGCCGGAGTGGAAGCAGGGCGAGTACAAGCTCGGACACCAGCTGTGACCCTGCCCGCCGAGACGATCGCCGCGCTGGCGGCCGAGCTCGCCGACGCCGAGCGGACGCGCACCGTGATGCCGCGCATCACCGCGCGGTATCCGGATGCCACGGTCGAGGACTCCTATGCGATTCAGGGTGTGTGGCGCGACTCGCAGATCGCCGCCGGGCGCCGGCTGGTGGGGCGCAAGATCGGCCTCACCTCCAAGGCGATGCAGCAGGCGACCGGCATCAGCGAGCCCGACTACGGCGTGATGTTCGACGACACCGTCTACCGCTCGGGCGCCGAGATCCCCGTCGAGCGCTTCTCGAACGTGCGCATCGAGGTCGAACTGGCGTTCGTGCTGAAGACGCCCCTGGAAGGGCCGGACTGCACGCTCGACGACGCGCTCGCGGCGATCGACTACGCTGTGCCGGCACTGGAGGTGCTCAACTCGCACATCGAGCTGGAGGGGCGCACGATCGTCGACACCATCAGCGACAACGCCGCCTACGGTGCGATGGTGCTCGGCGACGTGCACCTGCGCCCGGACGAGATCGACCTGCGCTGGGTGCCAGGGGTGCTGTCGAAGAACGGCGAGATCGAGGAGACCGGCGTCGCGGCCGGCGTGCTCGGTCACCCGGCGACGGGCGTGGCATGGCTGGCGAACAAGTTCCACCAGCACGGCGCACGGCTGGAGGCGGGCGAGATCATCCTGGCAGGATCGTTCACACGACCCATGTGGGTCGAGCGCGGCGACGAGGTGCTGTGCGACTACCGCGAGATGGGAACCATCGCATGCCGCTTCGTCTAGAGCCCACCTTCCGCGACGCGCTCGCCCGCGCCGACCGCCCCCTGGTGGGAATGTGGCTGAGCACCGGCACGACGCTGAACGCGGAGATCTGCGCCGGCTCGGGTGTGGACTGGCTGCTGATCGACATGGAGCACGGCCCGAACACCGTCGTCACCGTGCAGCAGCAACTGCAGGTGATCGCGGCGTATCGCGTGCCGACCGTGGTGCGCGTGCCGGTGAACGACCCCGTCATCATAAAGCAGGTGCTCGACACGGGCGCGCAGAACCTGCTCGTGCCGATGGTCGGCTCGGCTGCGCAGGCGCAGGCGGCGGTGGCCGCCGTGCGCTACCCGCCCGAGGGCGTGCGCGGCGTCGGCTCGGGGCTGGCCCGCAGCGGCCGGTGGGGCCGCGTGAGCGGTTACGTGCCGAACGCGTCCGAGACCGTGTCGCTGCTCGTGCAGATCGAATCGGCGGATGCTGTCGCCGCAGCAGCCGACATCGCGGCAGTCGACGGTGTCGACGGCGTGCTGGTCGGCCCGGCCGACCTCGCCGCCTCCATGGGCGTGCCCGGTCAGCAGTCGCACCCCGACGTGCTCGACGCCGTGCACCGGGTGTTCACCGCGGTGACGGATGCCGGCAAGAAGGTCGGCGTGAACGCCTTCGACCCGGCCGGCGCGGGCGCCTACCTCGCCGCCGGCGCGCATTTCCTCTCCGCCGGGGCGGATGTCACGATCCTCGCTCGGGGTGCCGAGGCGCTTGCGGCGCGGTTCATCCCGGCATCCGGGGCCGACGACACCGACACGTACTGACGCTGTCATGAGCCGCGCCCTCGGTGCGCTGCAGGATCCCGGTTTCCGGTGGTTCTTCCTTGCCCGCACCATCACCATGATCGGCGGATCGATGTCGTCGATCGCGCTCGCGTTCGCGGTGCTCGCCATCGACAACTCCCCCGCCGCGCTGGCCACTGTGCTGACGGTCTTCACGGTCGCCAACGTCGTCTTCCTCGTCTTCGGCGGCGTGGTCGCCGATCGGCTCCCGCGTGCAGCGGTGATCCAGAGCTGCTACGTGCTCGACATCCTGTCGGTCGGAGCGATGGTGGCCCTGCTGTTCAGCAGCAACGCGACCGTGCCGCTGCTCGCCGCGCTCTCGGCGGTCACCGGCGCGTCGACGGCGTTCGTGATGCCGGCGATGCAGGGCATCATCCCGCAGCTGACCACTCCTGCGCATCTGCAGCAGGCCAACGCCATGCTCTCGTTCGTGCGCTCGGCCACCACCATCGGCGGGCCCATCATCGCCGGCGTGCTCGTCGCCTCGGCGGGCCCCGCGTGGGCGATGTCGGTGCAGATCGTGGGCTGGCTCGTGGCCATCGTGCTGCTGGCGATGGTGCGCCTTCCCGCGCCGTCGCCGTCCGACGCGAGCTTCTTCCGGGACCTGCGCACCGGGTGGGGCGAGTTCTGGTCGCGCACGTGGATGTGGAGCATCTGCCTGGCGTTCATGCTGCTCAACGCCATCCACATCGGCGCGTGGGGTGTGGCTGGGCCGTTCATCGCCAAGAACGACCCGCGCCTGGGCATCGCCGGATGGGGCTGGGTGGTCAGCGCCGAAGGCGCCGGCATCCTGGTGATGACCCTGCTGCTGATGTGGCTGCCGCTGCGGCGTCCGCTGCGCTGGGGCATGCTCGCGGTGACCGCCCTGGCGATCCCGCTGACCATGCTCGGGCTGTACCCGCACGCGGCGCTGGTCGCCGTCGCGGCGTTCCTCGCGGGCGCCGGGGTGGAGATCTTCAACACCGGCTGGAACGTCACCGAGATGGAGCAGATCCCCGGCGACAAGCTCTCCCGCGTGGCCAGCTACGACATGCTCGCCAGCTTCGTCGCCATGCCGCTCGGGACGCTGGCGTTCGGATGGCTGATCGGGCGAGTCGACACGACCGCGCTGCTGGTCGGCTCGGCGATCGTCTACGCCGTGGTCGCGCTGGGCACCATGCTCATCCCCAGCGTGTGGCGGATGGGACGCGTCGAGGCGGCATCCGTCACCGCCTGATCGCGCAGACTCACAGGCTCACGAGCAGCAGTGCCGCCGCCATCACCACCCCGGAGCCGAGCAGCGTGACGAACGTGTACCCGAGGATGTCGCGCATCTTCAGTCCGGCGATCGCCAGGACCGGCAGGGCCCAGAACGGCTGGATCATGTTCGTCCACTGATCGCCGTAGGCGACCGCCATGATCGCGATCGACGGATCCACGCCCAGCTGGTTCGCCGCATCGAGCATGATCGGGCCCTGCACCGCGAACTGCCCGCCGCCCGAGGGGACGAAGAAGTTCACGATGCCGGCCGAGAGCAGCGCCAGCACGCCGAACGTGACGGGCGTCGCAATCGAGACGAACGCGTTCGAGAAGAGCGTGATGAGCCCCGAGGTCGACATGATGCCGAGGATGCCGGCGTACAGCGGGAACTGCAGCAGGATCTCGCCGACGTTCGACGCCGCGCGCTTGGTGAGGTGGATCAGCTCGAACGGGCTGCGCACGAGCAGGAGGATGAGCGCGAGGAACGACCAGTTCACGATGTCGAGCGTCAGCGTGCCGCCCTGGGCGAAGTGCACCACCAGGTAGGCCACCAGGCACAGGCCCAGCACGAGGGTGAGCACGCGGGAGGCGTCGATGCGGTCCGCGGGGGTCACGACCTCGTCATCCGCCTCGTCATCCACCTCCGCGCCCACGTGCACCGGCAGTTCGTAGACGGGGTCGCCGGAGCGCGGCCGGATGAGCAGGAACAGCAGCGCGCACACCACGATGACGCCGAGCGCCGCCAGCATGTTCCAGCTGGAGAAGATGGTCTGCGACACCGGCACGACCTCGCCGCCCAGGCTCTCGGCGAGGAACGAGTCGGGCGTCGCGGCCGTCAGCGGACCAGACCCGGAGTAGCCCATGTGCCACACCACGAAACCCGAGTATCCCGCCGCGACCAGCAGCGGGAAGTGCACCCGCATGCCGCGCTCACGCGCCTGCACGGCGATCTCGCGGGCGAGCAGCGTGCCCACGATCAGCCCCAGACCCCAGGTGATCAGGCTCGCAACGGCGGCGACGACGAACACGAACACGTACGCCGTCGCGGCGTTGTGCGGCACGCGAGCCAGTCCGCGCAGCAGACGCCGGACCGGTCGCGTGTTGGCGAGCATGTACCCCAGCAGCAGGATCAGTGACATCTGCGTCATGAACGCCAGCAGGCCGGCCAGCCCGTCGCCCCAGCCCTTCACGACGTCGACCGGGTTCGTCCGCGTCAGCGTCATCGCGAGCACCGCGACCACGAGGGTCAGCACGATCGCGAAGGTGAGCGCGGAGGGCACCCATCGCTCGAGAAAGCGGTTCACGGGGCGCATGATGCTGCGCTTCTCGGTCCGGGCCGGCGTGGTGTGCATGGCGGAGACTCCTTCGTTCCGGTGATGCTTCGACCATAGCGATCTCACGGCCGACGCTTTGGAGCCGCACAGCATCCACGGTCAGACTGGACGCATGACCTTCGAGACCCTGCGCGCGCTGGCCGATCGCGCGGCCCTGTTCACCGCCCTTCGTCAGGATCAGCTGCGCACCGCGACCGAGGCACTCGGAGAGCACCGCTGGGATGCCGACCTGGATGCCGGGACATTCACCTTCAGCGCCGTGGAGGATCCGAGCCGCACGGTGGTCGCGACGCCGCATCTGGTCGCGTCCATCGCCCCCGGTCCCCGATCGATGATGTGGTCGTGGGCACTGCCGCAGGGCGATCGCACCGGCATCACGGAGGCGCTGCGCGCCTATGGCGCCGAGCACGGCATCCGCGAGCTCACCGAGGGCGAGGTGGCCTTCCCCGAAGACATCGGCGATGACCTGTCCGTGTGGATGGACGACCTCGCGCGGGCGATCGGCGGCGCGGCCGTCGAGATCACCGGATTCTCGTCGTTCTACGCCGCCACTGTCGGCGAGGCGCGGGCGGTGCTGCTGCTGGAGGATCCGTTCACGTCGTTGACGGTGGCGGATGCCGCCGCGGCGCTGCCGCGCATCCTGTCCGGGCTCGCCCTCGCCGACGGGCGCGCCTCGGTGTGGGACCTCGCCCGCCTCGCCGGGTGGCAGCTGACCTGGACCGACGACGCGTTCTCGGCCGCGGAGGTGACGGATGCCAGCGGAACCGCGACCTTCGAGTTCGACGAGCACGCCCGCATCACCGGCATCCGGGGTCGACTCGGCGCGGACGCCTGAGTTCCTCGCGTCGGGGCAACCCGCGCGCTGATCTGACGCTCAGGCGGCGGGCAGAGCCCGCTCGGCCGCCTCGACGACGTTGGTCATGAGCAGCGCGACGGTCATCGGGCCGACACCGCCGGGGTTCGGCGAGATGAAGCCGGCGACCTCCGCGACATCAGGGTGCACGTCGCCGTAGACCTTCGACTTGCCGGTCTCAGGATCGTCCTCGCGGGTGACGCCCACGTCGAGCACGGCGGCTCCGGGCTTCACGTCCTCGGCGCGGATGAGGTGCTTGACCCCGGCGCCGGCGACGATCACGTCGGCCTGACGCAGATACGGCGACATGTCCGGGGTGCCGGTGTGCACCTGGGTGACCGTGGCGTTGATGGTGCGGCGGGTGAGCAGCAGCCCCATCGGGCGTCCGATCGTCACGCCCCGGCCCACCACGACGACGTGCTTGCCGGCGAGGTCGTAGTCGTTGCGCAGCAGCAGCTCGATCACGCCGCGGGGGGTGCAGGGCAACGGAGTGTGGATCGGACCGTTGACGTTCAGCACGAGCCGGCCCAGGTTGGTCGGATGCAGGCCGTCGGCGTCCTTGGCGGGGTCGATCCGCTCGAGGATCGCGTCGGTGTCGAGGTGCTTCGGCAGCGGCAGCTGCACGATGTAGCCGTGGCAGGTGTCGTCGGCGTTGAGCTCGTCGATCAGCGCCTCGACCTGCTGCTGCGTGGCGTCGGCCGGCAGCTCGCGCTGGATCGAGTTCATGCCGATCGCCTCGGACTGGCGGTGCTTCATGCCGACGTACAGCTGCGAGGCGGGGTCCGCTCCGACCAGCACGGTGGCGATGCCGGGGATGACGCCGCGTTCGCGCAGCGCAGCCACGCGCTCGCGCAGCTCTTCCTTGATCGCCGCCGCAGCGACCTTGCCGTCGAGGATCTTCGCGGTCATCACGGTCCTTTCACGCCCCTCCTCCCCCATGAGGGGTCAGAAAATGTCGCATGGGAGCGTTGCCACCCCGCACTTTTTGACCCCTCATGACAAGGGGAGGGGGGAGGGGTTACTGCTGGAGGGTCGGGTAGAGGGGGAAGGATGCCGCGAGCGCGTCCACCCGGGCGCGCAGCGCCTCGATGTCGGCGCCCGGCTGCAGCGCCAGGGCGATCACGTCGGCGACCTCGGTGAACTCCGCGTCGCCGAAGCCGCGCGTCGCGAGCGCCGGCGTGCCGATCCGCAGCCCGGAGGTGACCATCGGCGGACGCGGGTCGTTCGGCACCGCGTTGCGGTTCACCGTGATGTGGATCTCGTGCAGCAGGTCCTCGGCCTGCTTGCCGTCGATCTCGGCATCGCGCAGGTCGACGAGCACGAGGTGCACGTCGGTTCCGCCCGAGCGCACGGCCACGCCGGCGTCCTTCACGTCCTGCTGCGAGAGCCGCTCGGCGATGATCGACGCACCGCGCAGCACGCGCTCCTGGCGCTCCTTGAACTCCGGCGTGCCGGCGATCTTGAACGCGGTCGCCTTCGCGGCGATCACGTGCATGAGCGGTCCGCCCTGCTGACCGGGGAACACCGCGGAGTTGATCTTCTTCGCGATGTCGGCGTCGTTGGTGAGGATGAAGCCCGAACGGGGGCCGCCGATGGTCTTGTGCACGGTCGACGACACGACGTGCGCGTGCGGCACCGGGTTGGGGTGCACGCCCGCGGCCACCAGGCCGGCGAAGTGCGCCATGTCGACCCAGAGGAGCGCGCCGACCTCGTCGGCGATGGCGCGGAAGGCGGCGAAGTCGAGCGTGCGCGGATACGCCGACCAGCCGGCGATGATCACCTTCGGCTTGTGCTCGAGGGCGAGACGGCGCACCTCGTCCATGTCGATGGTCGAGGTCTCGGGGTCGACGCCGTACGCGACGATGTCGTACAGCCGGCCCGAGAAGTTGATCTTCATGCCGTGGGTGAGGTGCCCGCCCTGGTCGAGCGAGAGGCCGAGCAGCGTGTCGCCGGGGCGGGCGATGGCGTGCAGCACCGCCGCGTTGGCGGTCGCGCCGGAGTGCGGCTGCACGTTGGCGAACTCCGCGCCGAACAGCGCCTTCGCCCGCGAGATCGCGAGTTCCTCGGCGACGTCGACCTCTTCGCATCCGCCGTAGTAGCGCCGGCCCGGGTAGCCCTCGGCGTACTTGTTCGTGAGCACCGAGCCCTGCGACTGCAGCACCGACACGGGCACGAAGTTCTCGGAGGCGATCATCTCGAGGAAGGTCTGCTGGCGCTTCAGCTCGCGCTCGAGCACCTCGGCTATCTCGGGGTCGACCTCGGCGAGCGGGGCGTCGAAGTAGCGGTCGGTCATGACGGTCTCCTGTTCACACGGGAAATAGGGGTGTTCCTCATCGGCCCAGGCGCGCGGTCGATTTCTCTGAGGCCGCTCCCCGGTGGTGACCCACCCAGACGCCAGTCGCGACGCAAGAAGCTTACCGGATGGGTGGCGCCGCGACCGAGATCGAGGACGTCACATTCCGCTCACCGCGCGATAGGTTTTGTTCATCGTCCTTCCTCATCTTCCATCCCGCCGACGAGATCCCTGGAGCGCACAGATGACACCGACCACCGATCACCGCGGCTCGCGGGTCATCCACTCCGCCCGCATCGCCGACGGCGACGGCACGCTCGTCGACGGCGGATGGGTGCGCTTCGAGGACGGCCTGGTCGTCGCCCGTGGCACGGGCTCGGACTGGCAGCCCGCCGACGACGTGATCGACGCCGCCGCCGCGGCGGGGTCCGACGCGCTGCTGACCCCCGGGTTCATCGACATCCACGGCCACGGCGGCGCGGGTGCCGCCTACGACGACGGCGTCCAGGCCATCCGCGTCGGTCGTGAGATGCACCGTGCGCACGGCACGACGCGTGCGGTCATCTCGCTGGTGACCGCGACGATCGACGAGCTCGCCGCGCAGGTCGCGATGATCGCCGAGCTGAGCGAAGCGGATGCCGAGATCCTCGGCAGCCACCTGGAGGGTCCGTTCCTCGATCCCGGACACCACGGCGCGCACGAGCCCTCCCTGCTGCGCCACCCGCAGCCCGCCGACGTCGCCCGGCTGCTCGAGGCGGGGCGTGGCACCGTCCGCCAGGTCACGATCGCACCCGAGCTGCCTGGCGGGATGGAGGCGGTGCGGATGGTCGTCGCCGCCGGCGCGGCCGCCGCGGTGGGGCACACCGATGCCGACGCGGCCGTCGCCCGGCAGGCGTTCGAGGCGGGCGCCTCGATCCTCACGCACGCGTTCAACGCGATGAACGGCATCCATCACCGCGCGCCGGGTCCGGTGCTCATCGCCGCGGCCGACCACCAGGTGATCCTCGAGGGCATCGCCGACAACATCCACCTCGACCCGCACATCATCAAGCTGCTCTTCGACGTCGCCCCCGGCCGCGTGGCGCTGATCACGGATGCCATGGCCGCCGCCGGCAGCGCCGACGGCCATTACGACCTGGGGGCGGTGAAGGTGACGGTCACCGACGGCGTGGCGCGTGCCGACCACACGGGCTCGATCGCCGGATCGACCCTCACCCAGGACGTGGCGCTGCGGCGGGCGGTGGAGGCGGGCGTTCCTCTGGCCGAGGCCGTGCGCGCGCTGACGACGACGCCGGCGCGCGCCGTCGGGTACGAGCGCACGCTTGGCCTGCTGCAGCCGGGCTTCACGGCGGATGCGGTGCTGCTCGACGCCGCGCTCGCGGTGCAGGGCGTGTGGGTGGGCACCACCCCCCGGCGATGACCGGCGCGCCGCGGCCACGTCATGGGGTGCGCACAAACGACGCCGCGATGCTGCCGGAGCGATCTTGTGGATTCCGCACATTCGTAGCGGTCTTCGCCGTTCCGCGTGAGAATGGACCGGGCGCGTGAGGGATGCCGCGCCCGTTTCCCTGAGAGCGTTCCCATCGGGAGGACAGACGTGAGGACCGCGAGCTCCGGCCGCCCGGTGGCCGATGCGGATCTCGTCCTGCGCGCCAGGATGGGCGATACCGCGGCGTTCGGCGAGCTCTGGCGGCGGCACCACACCGCCGGTGTCCTCGCGGCGCGCGCGATCGCGCGTGGGGAGGACGCCGAGCAGCTCGTGCAGGAGGCGTTCACTCGCATCCATCGTGCGATCCGACGCGGTGCGGGCCCGAACGGCTCGTTCCGCGCGCACCTGCTCGCCGGTGTGCGCAACACCGCGGATGCCGATGCCCACCCGCGCGCCGAAGGCGCGACCACCGTCGATTCCGCAGAGGGTGCCGAGGCGAGGGACGGCGAGGGCATCGCCGCAGCGTTCCGGATGCTGTCGCACCGCTGGCAGGAGGTGCTGTGGTACACGCGCGTCGAGCCTCTGATGCCGACGGCGGCCGCGCCGCTGCTGGGGGTCCGCCCCGGCGCGGTGGCGCAGCTGGATGCCCAGGCGTGGGACGCGCTGCGCGAGACCTGGCTGCGCACGCGCTCCGCCGATGCTCCCGCCTCCGCCCTCGCACCCGATCGGCTCACCAGCATCCTGCTCCCGCTCGTGCTCGGCTGCTCCGGCGCCGCACGCTACCGCTCGGCGACATCGAGCGCGTCCGCGGCGGCGCCTCTCGCCGTACCGCCGATGCCGAAGTCCGTGATCGCCCAGCCCGACGCGCACACCGGCCCACTCACCGGGCCGCTCAGCACGCTCACCGGTACCGTTCCCGTGGTCACCGGGCCCGTCGCCCTGCGCACCGGGCCGGTCGCACTCGTCGCGGCTGACGGAGCGGGCCCTGCCGCGCAGCAGCCGATGGGCGCGTCGGCGGAGGGCACCGCGATGGCGGCATCCGCGCATCTCGCACGCACCGGCGAAGCGCCCAGCACGGGCGGCGGCCGGGCGCGACGCATCTCCGGCATCGGCGCGCTGGTCGGCGCCGGCTCCGCGGCGCTCGTCGTCGCCGGAGCGCTGGCGGCATCGGCTGTCGTGCCAGGCATGCTGTCCGCGAGCGACGCCGGTCCGCGTGCCGGCGCGAGCGCAGCGGGACCGCGCGTGCTGGAGCCCGCCTCCTCGGCGATCGCCTCTGAGGTCACGCCAGACGAATCGATGGCCGTCGAGCGTCCGATGGTCTTCGAGATGATCGACGAGCGCCGCCCCGTCCCGCCGTCGCCCCCGGCGTCGCGGCACGCAGAGCGGCACCCTGAGCGGCATCGCTCGGGCGTCATCGTGCCGCCGCGCGTGCCGGCCCCTGCGCCCTCGCGCCCTGCCGACACCGCGCACCCCGTGCAAACCGCACCGGCCCCGCGCCCCACGCCGGAATCCAGCCCGCGCCCCGAATCCACTCCCACCCCCTCCCCCGCGCCGACTCCGACTCCGACGCCCTCGCCCTCACCGGCTCCGGTGCCGCCCGCAGACGAGTCGCAGGATCCGGCGGCTGACGCTCCGATCCTCGCACCGGGCGCAGAAGGCCCGTCCGGCTCGGAGTCCTCCCCGACAGCCGACTCTGCGCCCTCCTCCTCCGCGGATTCCACCGCCGCCGACGCGTCGCGGCAGGCGGACAGCCACAGCGAGTGAGCCCGAGCACGGCGTCGGGCGCCGCGAATAGACTGGGGGCATGTCGTCGCACTCCGCCACCGAACCCGGCGTCCAGCGTCCTGCCGTCACGCCTCTCGACATCGTCCGCGTGCTGGTGCTGCTGGCGGCCCTCGCCACGCTCGCGCTGTGGGGGTTCGGCGCATGGGCGTTCCCATGGAACATCGTGGTCGGCATCGGCGCACCGCTGCTCGTGCTGCTGATCTGGGCGCTCTTCCTCTCCCCCAGGCCGGTGCTGCGACTTCATCCGTTCCTGCGCGCGCTGGTGGAGGTGCTCATCTACGTCGGCGTGACGCTGGCGTGGTGGTCGATGGGCCAGGCGTGGCTGGGCGTCGCCTTCGCCGTCGTCGCGGTGGCATCCGGAGTCGTCGCCGGTCGCCGCGCGCTGGGCTGAGCCGGCGGCGCCGATGACCGTGCTCGAGCGTCTGCGCGAGGCGCTCGGCGAGCGCGTGGACACCTCCACGGCGTCGCTCGAGGCCGCTCGCGCCGACCGCAGTGGGCACCGCTCCCCCGGCGCTCCCCTGGCAGTCGTGCACGCGCAGTCCGTCGACGACGTGCAGCGGACGATGCGGCTCGCGTCCCAGACCGGTACGCCGGTCGTGGTGCGCGGCGCCGGCACCGGGCTGGCGGGAGCGGCCAACGCCGGTCCCGGCGAGATCGTGCTCTCCACCGTCGGACTGAACCGGGTGCTCGAGGTGCGTCCCGACGATCTCATCGCCGTCGTCGAGCCCGGCATCCTCAACGGCGAGCTGAACGCCCTGCTCGCCGCGCACGACCTGTGGTGGCCTCCCGATCCGGCCAGCCGCGACATCTCCACCGTCGGCGGCAACATCGCCACGGGCGCGGGGGGCCTGCTGTGCGCGAAGTACGGCGTGGTGCGCGACGCGGTGCTCGGGGTCGATCTGGTGCTCGCGGACGGGCGGATGCTGCGTCTGGGCCACCGCACCGTGAAGGGCGTCACCGGGCTGGACCTCACCTCGCTCGTGATCGGCTCGGAAGCGCTGCTGGGGGTGATCGTCGGGGCGACGCTCAAGCTGCGCCGTCGCGTGCCGGGTCCGGTGTGCACGATCGTGGCCGCCTTCCCCACCGTGCGGGCTGCGGCGGCGGGCTCAGCCGCCGTCACGGCCGCCGGCGTCCAGCCCGCGATCATGGAGCTCATGGATGCCACCTCGCTGGCAGCCGTGCACGCGCTGCTGGCACTGCCCGAGCCGCCCGCCGGCACCGCGCAGCTCACCATCCAGACCGACGGCCCCGCCGCGCGCACGGAGGCGGCAGAGATCGTCGCCGTGCTCGAGGGCGCCGGCGCCACGGTGACCGAGACCGACGACGCGGCCGAGGGAGAGCGCCTGCTGGCGATCCGGCGCTCGATGCACCCGGCGATGGCGTCGCTCGGCACGACCCTGATCGAGGATGTGGCGGTGCCGCGCAGCGCGATGGCGGCGATGTTCGATGAGATCGCGCGCATCGAGCGGGAGTTCCAGGTGCGCATCCCCACCGTCGCGCACGCGGGCGACGGCAACCTGCATCCGAACTTCATCTTCGAAGGCGAGCAGGTGCCCGCGCACATCTGGGCCGCCGCCGACGCCCTGTTCCGCGCGGCGGTGCGGTTGGGCGGCACGCTCACCGGCGAACACGGCATCGGCGTGCTGAAGAGCCGGTGGCTCGCCGAGGAGCTCGGCGAGGACCAGTGGGAGATCCAGCGGCAGATCGTGCGGGTGTTCGATCCGCAGGGAATCCTCAATCCCGGGAAGGTGTTCCACAGTGCCTGACATCCGCGTGAGCGCCGCGGTGATCGTCGACGGCGCCGGGCGCGCGCTGGTCGTCCGCAAGCGCGGCACCAGCCGCTTCATGCAGCCCGGCGGCAAGCCCGAACCGGGCGAGACGCCCGCACAGACGCTCGTCCGCGAGCTCGACGAGGAGCTCGCGCTGCGAGTCGACGAGAGCCGCCTGCGCCCGCTGGGCACCTTCGTGTCGGCAGCGGCCAACGAACCCGATCATCGCGTCGTCGCGGACGCCTTCGCGCTGCACGCCGAGGCGCACGAGGTCGTCGTGCAGGCCGAGCTGGCCGAGCTGCGCTGGCTCGAGCCCGGCGACAGCACGAGCGTGCCGCTCGCGCCGCTGAGCACCGAGCATCTGCTGCCGATCGCCTGGGGCTGACCGCCCGACCGGCTGACGAGAGGCCGGCCGGCCCCAAGCACGACCGAGGGTCAGATGCCCTGCCAGGACGGCTTGTTGTTCCAGCTGTGCCGGTAGTAGTCGGTCAGCGCGAGCTCCGCCGCGGCGGCCTCGTCGAGCACGACCGTGACGTGCGGATGCAGCTGGATCGCCGACGCGGGCACTCGTGCGCTGAGGGGCCCTTCGACGGCAGCGGCGACGGCGGCCGCCTTGCCTGCGCCGAAGGCCAGCAGCACGAGGTGGCGTGCGCGCAGGATCGTGCCGAGCCCCTGCGTGATGCAGTGCCGCGGCACGTCGTCGATCGAGTCGAAGAAGCGCGCGTTGTCCTGCCGGGTGCGCTCGGTGAGCGTCTTGATGCGCGTGATGGACGCGAATGACGAGCCCGGCTCGTTGAAGCCGATGTGCCCGTCGGTGCCGATCCCGAGGATCTGCAGGTCGACCCCGCCGGCTTCGATGATCTCCTGCTCGTAGTCGCGCCCGGCGTGTTCGATTGTCTCGATGGCTCCCGCCGGCACGCGGATCAGCTCCGGGTCGAGACCCAGCGGCTCGATGACCTCGCGGCTGATCACCGAGCGGTAGCTCTCGGGGTGCGCCGGGTCGAGCCCCACGTACTCGTCGAGCGCGAAGCCGCGCACGTGCGAGACGTCCCGGCCGCTGAGACGCTCGCGCAGCGCCTCGTACACCGGCAGCGGAGTGGAACCCGTGGCGAGTCCGAGCACCGGGCTGGGCAGCTCGTCGATGAGGCGAACGATCTCGTCGGCGACGAGCGCGCCGGCGGCGGCCTTGCTGTCCAGGATCACGACTTCAGCCATGTGCGGGGATCTCCTTCTCGGTGTGCGGCCGCGCGCTCGGGCGCGGCGGGTTCGCAGACGGTGCGACGGTGGGGGTGTCCGGGGGCGGAGCCGGCGCCGAGCAGGGCAGCGCGGTTCGCAGCGATGGGAGGAATCCCCGCGCAGCTCGATTCTCTCATCGGGGCGCGGTGAGCGGTCACGACACCCCCAGCTGTGCGTGCAGCACCATCACGGCCGCGCCGCGCAGGACGATATCCTGCTGCGCGGTCGGACGCACGCGCACATTCGCGAAGACGCCCGGCAGGGTGTGCGCGTGCAGCGACGTGGCGGCGGAGCGGACGAACGCGTCGGTCAGCAGCTCCGCCGGTGCGGCGAGCACCACCTCGGCGAGGTCGAGGGCCGCGACGATGGGCGCGACCGCGCTGCCCAGTCGGGCGCCTGCGGACTCCAGGATCACCTCGCCGCGATCAGGTGCCGCGGCCAGCAGTTCGCGCAGCCGCGGTGCATTCACCCAGGCCTCCAGGCAGCCGTGCCGTCCGCACACGCACAGCGGACCGGCATCGGCGTCGATGACGACGTGGCCGATCTCGCCCGCGGCGAAGCGACTGCCCAGCACCTGCCGACCGCCGGTGATCACGCCCGCGCCCACTCCTCGACCGATCCGCACGAGCATCAGGTCGCTGCCGCCGGAGCCGAAGGTGTACTCCGCCAGCACGGCGGCGTTCGCGTCGTTGCGCACCAGCACCGGCAGCGCCAGCTCTTCGTGCAGACGCTGCTCGAGCGGCATATCGGTCCAGCTGAGATTCGGCGCGCTGACGACGAATCCGTCCGGCCGCACAAGGCCGGGACTGCCGATCCCGATCCCCAGGATCGGCTGCTGCGCGCTGCGCACCAGCTGTTGCACGAGATCGCGCACTGCCGCGTAGGCCTGCTCCGGATCGGCGCGCTCGGGCAGGGCGATCGAGTACCGCTCCAGCACCTGCCCGTCCAGATCGAGCACGGCCCCGTGGAACGCCTGCGTGCCCGACAGGTCCACGCCGATGATGTGGTGGCCGGCTCGGTCGATGTCCAGCAGGACCGCGGGCTTGCCCGGGCCGGACGCCGCGCGCACACCGGTCTCGACCACGATCCCGTCGGCGATGCACTCGGCCACGAGATCCGAGATCGTCACGCGGGTCAGGCCGGTCTCGCGCGCCAGGTCGGCACGGCTCAGACCCCCGCGGTGGTACAGCGTCTGCAGCACGAGCGCGCGGTTGTGCGCGCGGGCCTGCTCGGGCAGCACCTTCCCCGCCGACCGCAGCCGCTGCGCCTCGCCGAACACGAGCGGCGCCGGCGCGGGGCCGTCCGGAAGGGTCATGTTTGTTAGTAGACCTTACGAACCTGTGACCCGCAAGCCGAGGCCAGCGACCGCTTTACCGAAACGTTATTGCTCGCCGTGCTGCAGAGGGCGGATGTCGCCGCCCCGTCACCCCCTGTCCCGTACCATGAAAAGACACGTCACGCTGTACCTAGGGGGGTGAGTCCGTGACCGACCTGATCTCCGGACCGGGCACCGGCCAGTCGAGCACCGACTCATCGGACGGCGACAGCCAGCACATGGAATGGGCGCCGACAGAGCCCGCCCCCCGTCGGCGCCGCCTGGGGTTGTGGATCGGTCTGGGCACCGGCGCTCTCGCCCTGGCGGCCGCCGCGGCCTCGCTGGTGCTCATCGCCCCCGGCACGACCGTCGCGGGCGTTCCGGTCGGGTTCATGACTCCCGGGATGGCTGCCGAGGCGATCAACGCGCGCGTCGCGGCCACCGAGGTGGAGCTGACGGGTGCCGGTGACGGCGCACGCGTCGATGGGGCCGATCTCGGCGCCGCGGTCGACGCGAGCGGCCTCACCGAGCAGGCCTTCAGCGAGCGCCCGATGTGGAACCTCGGGGCGTGGATGGGCGATCCGATCACCGCGGAGGTCACCCTCGACCCGACCGCCGCGGACCGGACGCTGCGCGCGGCCGTGCCCGCCAGCTTCACCGCCCCCACCGATGCGACCGTCGTGTTCGATGACACCGCGAAGGCGTATACGGCGACTCCCGCTGTAGCCGGAACGGGAATCTCCGTGGACGCGCTCGCGGAGCAGTTCACCATGGCCCTCGCCGCCGGGCAGGACTCGTTCCGCTTCTCGGGTGACGCCACCGAGGTGCCGGCCGAGATCACCGACGACCTGGCTGCCGGCACCGTCGAGAAGCTCAACGGCATGCTCTCGACCATCGGCTTCTACGTCGGCGACGAGCGCACCGTGCCGGTCGCCCCTGAGGTCGCCGCCGGGTGGCTGACGGTCGCCCCGGTCGATGGACGCTTCGAGATCTCCGCGGACGCGGCCGGCATCCAGTCCGTCGTGGACACCCTGCCCGAGCTCGTGAACCGCGAACCGGTCAACGCGCGCAACATCGTCGACTCCGACGGCAAGGTGCTGAAGGCCCTCACCGAGGGTCTGGACGGCCGCGTGCTGGGCGACACCTCGGCCACCGCCGCCGGCTTCGCCGAGAAGCTCGCGCAGGGAGAGGCGGCTTTCGCGCTGCCGGTGACCTCCACCCCGTTCGAGGCGACCAACCTGTTCCGCCGGGTCGAGGTCGATCTCAGCGAGCAGCGCACCTACCTGTACGAGAACGAGAAGCTCGTCAAATCGTGGGCGGTCTCCACCGGGGCCGGCGCCACCCCCACCGACAAGGGCCGCTTCCGCGTCTACGCGCAGCTGCGCACCCAGGACATGCGCGGCAGCAACGCCGACGGCAGCAAGTACGTCACCGAGAACGTCCCCTTCATCTCCTACTTCAACGGCGATGAGGCGCTGCACGGCACCTACTGGCACAGCAACTTCGGCACGCCGATGAGCCACGGCTGCGTGAACATGAGCATCGACTCGGCGCGCTTCGTGTACGAGTGGGCGACCAAGGGCACCGAGGTCTGGGTGCACGACTGACCTGCGCTCCCCGCCGCGCGGAGCGGCGCAGAGCCGCGCGGACAGACGCGAAAGGGGCCGGATGCTGATCAGCATCCGGCCCCTTCGCGTATGCGCTCAGAGGGCGTCGATCACGCCGTTCAGCGTCGCAGACGGACGCATGGCGGCATCCACCTTCTCGGCATCGGGACGGTAGTAGCCGCCGATGTCGACCGGATGCCCCTGCACGGCGTTCAGCTCCTCGACGATCTTCTGCTCGTTCGCCGCGAGCGTCTCGGCGACCGGCGCGAACGCGGCCGCCAGGTCGGCGTCCTTCGTCTGCCGGGCCAGCTCCTGCGCCCAGTACAGGCCGAGGTAGAAGTGGCTGCCGCGGTTGTCGATCGTGCCGAGCGCGCGGCCGGGCGAGCGGTCCTCCTCGAGGAAGGTGCCGGTGGCGGCATCCAGCGTCTCGGCGAGGACGCGCGCCTTCTCGTTGCCGGTGCGGTCGGCGAAGTGCTCGAGCGAGGCCGCCAGCGCGAAGAACTCGCCCAGCGAGTCCCAGCGCAGGTAGTTCTCCCCCACCAGCTGCTGCACGTGCTTGGGCGCGGAGCCGCCCGCGCCGGTCTCGAACAGGCCGCCACCCGCGAGCAGCGGGACGATCGAGAGCATCTTGGCGCTCGTGCCCACCTCGAGGATCGGGAACAGGTCGGTGAGGTAGTCGCGCAGCACGTTGCCGGTCACCGAGATGGTGTCGAGGCCGTGACGCATGCGCGCGAGCGTGTAGCGGGTGGCCTCCTCGGGGGCGAGGATCGTGATCGTCAGCCCCGTGGTGTCGAGCGTGGCGAGTCCCTGGTGCACCTTCGCGATGATCTGCGCGTCGTGCGAGCGGTTGGCGTCGAGCCAGAACACCGCGGGCGCCCCGGTCGCGCGGGCACGGGTGACGGCCAGCTTCACCCAGTCCATGACGGGGATGTGCTTGGTCTGCGTGGCGCGCCAGATGTCCCCCGCACCGACCGTGTGCTCGATGAGCACGTCGCCCTCGCTGTCGAGCACCTGCACGACGCCGTCGGATGCGATCTCGAACGTCTTGTCGTGGCTGCCGTACTCCTCGGCCGCCTGCGCCATCAGCCCGACGTTCGGCACGGTGCCGATCGTGGCGGGATCGAGCGGCCCGTTCGCGATGACGTCGTCGATCACGGCCTGGTACACGCCCGCGTACGACGAGTCCGGGATGACGGCGATGGTGTCGTCTTCGCCGCCGTCACGGCCCCAGAGCTTGCCGCCGTTGCGCACGAGCGCTGGCATCGACGCGTCGACGATCACGTCGCTGGGGACGTGCAGGTTGGTGATGCCCTTGTCGGAGTTGACGTACGACAGGCGCGGGCCGTCGGCGAGCGCGCGCTCGAAGGCCGCGGCGATCTCCTCGCCGCCGGCGATGCCGGACAGGCCGGCGAGGATGGAGCCCAGACCGTCGTTGGCGCTCAGGCCCGCTGCGGCGAGGCGGTCGCCGTACTGGGCGAACACGTCCTTGAAGAACGCCTTGACGACGTGGCCGAAGATGATCGGGTCGCTGACCTTCATCATCGTGGCCTTCAGGTGCACGGAGTAGAGCACGTCGTCGGACTTCGCCTGCTCGAGCGTCTCGGCGAGGAAGGCGTCGAGCTGCGCGGCCGACAGGAACGTCGCGTCGACGATCTCGCGCGGCAGCACCTTCAGCCCCTCCTTCAGCACCGTGATGGTGCCGTCGGCGGCGACGTGCTGGAAGCTCAGCACCTCGTCGTGCGCGGCGACCCACGAGCGCTCGTTGCTCTTGAAGTCGTCGTGACCCATCGTCGCCACGCGCGTCTTCGATCCCGCGGCGAAGGGCTTGTTGCGGTGCGGGTGCTTCTTGGCGTAGTTCTTCACGGCGAGCGGAGCACGCCGGTCGCTGTTGCCCTCACGCAGCACCGGGTTGACGGCCGACCCTTTGATGCGGTCGTAGCGGGCGCGGATGTCCTTCTGCTCGAGCGACTGCGGCTCGTCCGGGTAGTCCGGCACGTCGTAGCCCTGCTGCTGCAGCTCGGCGATGGCCGCCTTCAGCTGCGGGATGGATGCCGAGATGTTGGGCAGCTTGATGATGTTGGCCTCGGGCAGCGTGGCCAGCCCGCCCAGCTCCGCCAGCGCGTCGCCGACCTGCTGCTCGGGGGTGAGCTTCTGCGGGAAGGCGGCGAGGATGCGACCGGCGAGCGAGATGTCCCTGGTCTCCACCTCGATGCCCGCCTGTCCGGTGAAGGCCTTGACGATGGGCAGGAACGACGCTGTCGCCAGCGCGGGTGCCTCGTCCGTATAGGTGTAGATGATGGCGTCGTCGGTCACCGGATCTCCGTTCGCGAGGGCAGATTTATCTCGATACCAAGATACCCGAGTCTGCTCGCGGCCATTCCGGAGCGGGCGGCCGTCACGGTGGACAGGGAGGGGTGTCGAGGGGCTAGCCTGGGGGCATGTCGGAACTGCGCATGGTCGAACTCTCCGCCGCGACGATCGTCGCCGTGAACAACCTGTCGCTCAAGCCCGGGCAGGAGCAGTTCCTCGCGCCGGTGTCGTACGGCATCGCCGCGACCGTGGTGAACCCGCAGACCTCCTGGCAGCGCGTCGTTCTCGACGGTGACGAGGTGGTGGGGTTCGTCAGCGCGAGCTTCGACGCCGACACCCCGGAAGAGCACTTCCGCAGCGTGCTGTGGCGCATCAACGTGGACGCCGACGATCAGCGCCGCGGTGTGGGCCGCTTCGCGGTCGAGGCGCTGATCGAAGAGGCCAGGCGGCGCGGCGTCGACCATGTGAACGTCATCTACGAGGCCGGCGAGGCCGGGCCGGAGGCGTTCTTCCGCCGGATGGGCTTCGAGCCGGTCGGCGAGACCGAGTACGGCGAGGTCGTCGGTCAGGTGCGTGTCTCGGACTGAGCTGTCGCGCGAGCGCAGTCAGCGCTCGCGGCGCCACCGCTGGGTCCAGGCGACCATGCTGTCGGAGGTGCGCAGCACGACCGTGCGTGCGGCATCCCACAGCGCATCCGGCAGCTCCGGCTGCACGGCCTGCCCGCGCGCCGCACGCTCGGCGATCTCGAACGCGCGCTCGAGGTCGTCCACGGCCCGGCGGTACGCGCTGAATTCCTCCGCCGTCATCCGGTGCTCCGCGGACGGCCGGGCATCGCGGGCGCGCTGCAGCGCATCCAGGAAGGCGGCGGTCGCGGGTCGGCGCCCGTCGCTCATCTGCGGGTAGGCGATCACGCGGGCGGGGTCGGTCTCGTACTCCATCCACCTGGCGAGCACCGCGTCGTGCCGTGCACGGGTGCGCTCCAGCGGCGGCGTGCCGCCTGAGCTCAGCGCGGAGCGCTCGATCGAGAGCCGCACCCGGCTGGCTTTGACCTGCGCCGCCGCGGCACGCGCAGCACGCTGCGCCTCACGCAGGGCACGGCGGGCGGATGCCACCGCCTCGGCATCCGCCCGCGATGCCGTGCGATCGGCGGCGACCCGCGCCGCCTCCGCCCGCGCGATGCGGGCCATGTCGGCCGCAGCGCGGGCATCCCGCTGCGCCTGACGCAGCTCGAGCCGCGCGGCGTCGTATCCCAGCCGTCTCCCGTTCATCGAGCTGCGCCTCCGTTTGACGAGATAGCCCGTGGCCCCGCCGCTGACGACGACGGGCGGGATCCACCACAGCTCGGTCAGCGCCGCCCAGATCGGTTCCACCACACCATTCTCGCCTCAGACGAGGGTCTCCTGCCAGGCCGCGTGCAGCTGCGCGAACTTCCCGGTGCCGCCGATCAGCGCGGCGGGCGTGTCGTCCTCGATGATCCGCCCGTGCTCCATCACCAGCACCCGATCGGCAATGGCGACGGTGGAGAGCCGGTGCGCGATGATGATCGCGGTGCGATCGGCGAGCAGCGTCTGCAGCGCCTCCTGGATGAGCCGCTCGGAGGGGATG
This sequence comes from Microbacterium sp. USHLN186, assembly GCF_037145155.1. Classification (NCBI taxonomy): domain Bacteria; kingdom Bacillati; phylum Actinomycetota; class Actinomycetes; order Micrococcales; family Microbacteriaceae; genus Microbacterium; species Microbacterium sp. USHLN186. The sequence continues at coordinate 195,401 of NZ_JBBCYA010000003.1, read as the reverse complement.
TCGAGCGAGGCGGTCGCCTCGTCGAGGATGAGCACCGCCGGATCGGCGAGGAAGGCGCGGGCGAACGAGATCAGCTGGCGCTGGCCGGCCGAGACGCGGCCGCCGCGCTTGTTCACGTCGGTGGCGTAGCCGTCGGGCAGCGCCGAGATGAACTCGTCCGCGCCGACCGCTCGCGCGGCCGCGCGGATCTCGTCCATCGTGGCATCCGGACGCCCGAGCGCGATGTTGTCCGCGACCGTGCCGCTGAACAGATACGCCTCCTGGGTGACCATGACGATCGCGCGACGCAGGTCCTTCGGATGCAGCATCCGCAGGTCCACACCGTCGAGCGTCACCCGCCCCTCGGTGGGATCGTAGAAGCGCGACACGAGCTTGGCCAGCGTCGACTTGCCCGCTCCGGTCGTGCCCACCAGCGCCACCGTCTGCCCGGCGGGGATGTCGAGCGTGAAGTCGGGCAGGATCGTCTTGTCGCCGTTGTAACCGAAGGTGACCGCTTCGAAGCGGATCGCTCCGCGCGACTCCCACAGGTCGACCGGCTTCTCAGGGTCGGGCACCGTGGGTTGCTCCTCCAGCACGCCCGACACCTTCTCGAGCGCCGCCGTGGCGGACTGGTAGGAGTTCAGGAACATCGCGATCTCCTGCATGGGCGCGAAGAAGTTGCGCACGTACAGCACGCTGGCCAGCAGCACGCCGACGCCGATGGCGCCGTCGGCCACGCGCAGGCCGCCCCACAGCACCACCGACGCGAGGGTCAGCGCCGCCACGCCCATGAGCCCCGGCTCGAAGGTGCCGAAGAGCACCATGGAACGACGGTTCACGTCGCGGTAGTCGCCCGCGACCTGCCGGAACGCGACCTCGTTGCGCGGCTCCTTGCGGAACGACTTCACCGCGCGGATGCCCGTCATCGTCTCGACGAACTGCACGATCACCTTCGCGCTGATCACTCGCGATTCCCGGTAGACCAGCTGCGAGCGGTTGTAGAACCAGCGCATGAGCAGCACCAGGGGCACGCCGGCGAGCGCGAGCACGACGCCAGAGCGCCAGTCGGCGATCACCAGCGCGATGAAGGTGAACACCCCGAACAGCACACCGGAGACGAGGTTGTTGAGCCCGCCGTCGAGCAGCTCGCGGATCGAGTCGAGGTCGCTGGTCTGGCGCGAGATGATGCGGCCGGAGGTGTACGACTCGTGGAACTCGAGACTGAGTCGCTGGGTGTGCAGGAAGATGCGCTTGCGCAGGTCGAGCAGCACGGCCTGCGTGATGCGCGCCGCGAGCACGACGTACAGCCCGATCAGCGCGGAGCCGATGATGCCGGCGAGCAGGAAGACGACGGTCACCAGGATGGCCGGCATCCAGTCCGCGGTCTGCAGCAGCTGCGGCAGGGCGCGGTCCAGCGCGATGCCGATGATGAGCGGCCCGGCGACCTGCAACGCGGTCGAGACGACGAGCACGAGCGCGGCGATGACGATCCGCAGCCGCAGCGGCTCGATCAGCGAGCCGAGCAGGCGCAGCGAGCGCTGGCGGATCGCGCGGCTCTCGGCGCGGGTGTAGTCGGAGCGGTCCTCGCCCTGTGTGCCGGCGATGCTCATGCCTGCACCTCCTCATCGTTCATCTGGGTCGCTGAGCCTGCCGAAGCGTCGGTGATGATGTCGATGGCTCCGGTGCGCGCGGTCTGCTCGGCCTGCTCGGCGGCCAGGCTCGAGATCACGTGCCGGTAGTGGGCGCTGCGCGCGAGCAGCTCGGAGTGCGTGCCGACGGCGCTGATGCGCCCCTTCTCGAGCAGCGCGACCCGGTCGGCCAACGCGACCGTCGAGGGCCGGTGCGCGACCACCAGGGCGGTCGTGTCGGCGAGCACGTGCCGCAGGGCCTCCTCGACGAGCGCCTCGGTGTCGACATCCAGCGCCGACAGCGGGTCGTCCAGCACGAGCACCTTCGGGTCGGCGGCGACCGCGCGCGCGAGCGCGAGGCGCTGCCGCTGTCCACCGGACAGACTCAGCCCCTCCTCGCCGATGATGGTCTCCACCCCGTCGGGCAGCGCGTCGACGAAGCCCGCCTGCGCGACCTGCAGGGCCTCGCGCAGCACGCGCTCGCCCTCCTCGCCGTGGATGTCGAGGTCGGCGCGGCCGAGCAGCACGTTCTCGCGCACTGAGGCGGAGAACAGCGTGGCGTCCTCGAAGGCCATGGCGACGTGCCGACGCAGCTCGGACAGCTCGAGGTCGCGCACATCCACGCCGTCGAGCGTGACGCGCCCGCCGGTGACGTCGTACAGTCGCGCGGGCAGAGTGGTCAGCGTGGTCTTGCCCGAGCCGGTCAGACCGACCAGCGCCATGGTTTCGCCGGGGCGCAGCACGAGGTCGATCCCGTCGAGCAGGTCCCGCTCCGCGGGACCTGCGTCCTGATAGCGGAAGTGCGCTCCCTCGAAGGCGAGCGCGCCGCGAGGCTCGGCGATGCGCACCGGGTGGGCGGGGTCGGCGATCGTGTTCTCCTCCTGGAAGATCTCGAACACGCGGTCGGTGGCGGTGCGCGCATCCAGCATGAACGAGAACAGGAAGCCGATGGACTCGATGGGCCAGCGCAGCACCGTCGCCATCGCGAAGAACGCGAACAGCTGCGGTACGTCGATCGCGCCGTTCGCGATCAGCCAGATGCCGGCGATGAGGCTGACGCCGAACGCGACCTGCGGCATGAGGTCGAGCCAGAACCAGATCTCACCGACCGCCCTGGCTTTGCTCAGCTCGGTCTCGCGCAGCGTCTCGGCCTGCCGGCTGAACCTGCTCAGCGCGTGCTTGCCGCGGCCGAAGGCCTTGAGCACGCGGATGCCGTGCACGCTCTCCTCGACGCTGGTCGCGAGATCTCCCGCCTGGTCCTGGCTGCGGCGGGAGAGGGCGCCGTAGCGCTTCTCGAACAGGTACCCCTGGATCCACATCGGCATGCCGGTCACGAGGAAGATCACGCCGAGCAGCCAGTGCCAGCGGAACAGCAGCACCGCGCCGATCATGATGGTGAGGATGTTGACCACGAGCAGGATCAGACCGAACGCGAGCCAGCGCCGGATGATGTTGATGTCCTGCATCATGCGGCTCAGCAGCTGACCGGACTGCCAGCGGTCGTGGAACGCGACGGGCAGACCCTGCAGCCGCGAGTACAGCTCGGCACGCATCTGATACTCGACCTCGGTCGCCGGGGTGAGCACGAACCAGCGGCGCAGCCACACCATCGCCGCCTCGCCGAGGCCGAGCGCGAGCACGGCGAACGCGCCGGCCAGCACGAACGGCAGCGGCCCCGCGGCCGCATCGGCGTCGGCGAAGCCCTGCACCACCTGTTCGAGGACGATCGGGATCATCAGCGCGATGACGGCGGCGCCGAGCGCGCTGAGCGCACCGCCGATGAGGCGGCCGATGATCGGCTGGACGAAGGGCTTCAGCCGCCAGAGCGCGGCGGGCGTGGACAGCGACGACGATGACGAAGGTGCAGACATGACTCTCGGTTGCGTGAGGGGCGACGAAGTGGTGTGCGGATGCCGATGGCATCCGCTGTGTGCGGGGCGCGGCGAGGGCCGCGCGGGGACGCTAGGCGCGCACGTGCAGAGCGCGCGTGCGGGGAGCGATGTACGTCGTCGTGATCATGATGCCCTCCGGCGCTCGGCCTCGTCGCCCGGTCGGCGCGACAGCCTTCGAGCCTATTCCTGCTCTCGCGGTCATCGCAAGCACCGGACGGCATGTCGACTGCGCGCGGCGTCACCGCGGCGCTGCGCACGGGTGATCCAGGATCAGGCGTCGCGGCCCTCCCGCGCCAGCAGGCTCTGCTTCACGTCGAGTCCCCACGCGAAGCCGCCGAGCGATCCGTCCGCGCGCAGCACCCGGTGACAGGGCACGAACAGCGCCGGCGCGTTGCGGGCGCAGATGGACGCTGCCGCGCGCACCGCCTGAGGACTGCCCAGCGCGGCGGCGAACTGCGCATAGCTCAGCGGGTGACCGGGGGCGATGCGCCGCAGCTGCGCCCAGCCTGCGCTCTGCAGCGCCGTGCCGCGCTGATGCACCGTCACGGCGTCGATCGCGTGCACGTCGCCGGCGTAGTAGGCCCGAGCGGCGTCGGCGGCATCCGTCCGCCCCGGCGAGACGCACTCCGGGCGCAGCTGCGGGTGGACCCGGGCGAGCAGGGCTGCCTGGTCGCTGGTCCATCCCGAGGCGAGCACGCGCCCCGCGCCGTCGGCGAGGATCGTGAGGGCTCCGTCGGGGGTGTCGATGGTCTGGATGGCGGCGGTCATGACGGCTCCTTGCCGGTGGTGCGGGGGCGACGGGTCGCGCGCACGGGGGCGGCGCGCCAGAGATGGGCGGTGAGGTAGCTGCGCCACGGCGCATGCTGCTGCGCCCACGCGGTGAGCGCAGCGGGTTCGGCGGGAAGTCCCACGGCGGCCGCGCCGGCGCGCACGGCGACATCGCCGGGCAGGAAGACATCCGGGTCGCCGATCACGCGCATGCGCACGTAGTCCGCCGTCCACGGCCCGATGCCCGCTCGCGCGAGCAGCGCGGCCCGCTGCTCGACGGCGTCATCGCCGACCGTGAGGGTGAGGTCGCCGCCGGCGAGGGCGGCCGCCGCGCCGGTGACGGCGCGGATGCGGGCGGCGGGACCGCGCAGCACCTCGGCACCGCGCTCGGCGATCGCGGCCATCGTGGGAAAGAGCAGCCCGCCGTCGGCGGTGCGCTCGCCCAGCTCGACGGCGAGGGCGGTGAGTGCCGTGCGCGCCGCCGCGACCGTGATCTGCTGGCCGATCATCGCGCGGATGAGCATCTCGTGCGGATCAGCGGCGCCGGGCACGCGGATGCCGGGCACGGCCGCCACCAGTGGCGCGAGCGCGGGGTGCGCGCTCAGCGCCTCGTCCACCGCCGCGGGGTCGGCGTCGAGGTCGAACAGCCGTCTTGCGATCGCCACCAGCGGGGCGAGATCGGACAGGCGGCTGAGCCGGGCGCGCAGCCGCAGCCGGCCCGCGGTGGTGCGTCTGATCTCGAAGTGCGCCGGTCCCCCCGGCATCCGCAGATACCGGGCGAAGGAGTCGGGGGCGGCGCGCTCGACTCCGGGCAGCGCGCGTGCCGCCATCCACGAGAACACGCCCGCGGTGTCGATGGGCGCGCGGTGCGGCAGCAGCAGATCGATGATCCCCGGGGCAGCGGCATCCGCGTCGTCGGATCGGATGCCTGCGCGTGTCGAACGGCGCGTGGCGCGCAGCTGCAGCGGGGTCATCTCGAACACCTCGCGGATGGTGTCGTTGCACTGCCGGACACTCGCGAAGCCGGCGGAGAAGGCCACGTCGGCGACCGGCAGGTCGGTGCCGACCAGCAGCATCCGGGCGGTGTGCGCGCGGTGCGCCCGCGCGAGCGCGAGCGGCCCGGCGCCGAGTTCGGCGGTGAGCACGCGTGTGAGATGCCGCGTCGAGTAGCCCAGCCGGTGCGCCAGTCCGGGTACGCCCTCGCGCTCCACCACCCCGGCCGCGATCAGGCGCATGGCACGCGCGGCGGCATCGCCCCGCAGATCCCACGCCGGCGAGCCGGGTGCGGCCTCGGGAAGGCAGCGCTTGCAGGCCCGGTAGCCCGCCTCGTGCGCGGCGGCGCTGGTGGGATAGAAGGTGACGTTCTCGCGCCGTGGGGTGCGCGCGGGGCAGCTGGGTCGGCAGTAGATGCCGGTCGAGCGCACGGCCGTGACGAACTGCCCGTCGAAGCGGGTGTCCTTGGCGCTGATGGCGCGGTAGCGCTCATCGAAGCCGGTCGCGGCGGGGGCGGTCATGCCTCCACTCTGGCACGCTCCGCGATGCTCGGCTGGCGGGAATCGGACATCACGGCGGACGCCGGCTCGCGGGCATCCAGGTGGATGCCCGCGATCATGCACCGCACCGATCCACCCGCCAGCTCGATCGGCGACACGTCGACAGGCAGCACCCGGCAGGACGCCGCCAGCATCCGCTTCTGCTCGTCGTCGAGGCTGCGATACCCCGTCTCGGAGATGACCAGCAGGCGCTCCCCGTCCCCGCTGCGCAGCTCGATTGCGTTACCGGCGTAGGAGGCTACCTGCGCCGCGGTGAGCGGGATGACGACGCGACCGCTGTCGCGGATGCGCTGCGCGACCTCGGCGCGGCGGGCGTCGGGGACGATGGCATCCAGTCCGACGAGGGCGAAGTCCGTGCCGATGCACATCATCACGTTCGTGTGGTAGATCGGCACGCCGTCGGTGTCGACCGCATCGAACACGACGGGCTCGTAGCCGAACACCGTGCAGAAGCGCTCCACGAGCACCGGCTCGCAGCGCAGCGAGCGCGCGGCGTACGCGATGCGCGAGACATGGTCGAGCACCATCGCCCCGGTGCCCTCGAGGAACAGCTCGTCCGCCTCGAGACCGGAGTAGTCGATGACCTCCTGCACGCGATACGCGGACTTCAGCATCTCGATGACATCCTGCCGTCGCTCGCCGCGCCGGTTCACCGCGTACATGGGGTACACGGCGATGCGCCCGCCAGCGTGCGTGGAGAACCAGTTGTTCGGGAACACGCTGTCGGGGCGCGTCTTGGTCTCGTCCTCGAACAGGTGCACGCGCACGCCCTCCGCGCGCAGGATCTCGGCCAGCCGCGTGCACGCCTCGTACGCGGCGCGGGACACGTCGTGGTCGGCGATGCGCTGGAAGGTGTTGTCGGCCGCGGTCTGCGGGTTCGGCCGGAAATGATGCGGGCGGATCAGCACCACCGCGTTCGGCGCCTGCGCCGACACTGCTCTCACACCCGGCTCCGCACCGACGCGCCCTCGGCGACGAGCGCGAAGAGGTCCTTGGGGTCGGCGGGGTCGGCGATCAGGTCGACCTCGGTGAAGTGGTCCGAGCCGTCGAGAGCGGCATCGAGGTAGCGCAGGGCTGAGAAGTCCTCGATGGCGAAGCCGACCGAGTCGAACACGGTGATCTGCTCGGGCGAGGTGCGACCGGGCGCCTCCCCGCGCAGCACCCGCCACAGCTCGATCACGGGGTGCTCGTCGTCGAGCTGCTGGATCTCGCCCTCGATTCGGGTCTGCGGTGGGTACTCGACGAAGATGTCGGCGCGGTGCAGGATGCGCACGTCGAGCTCCGTCTTGCCGGGGCAGTCGCCGCCGATCGCGTTGATGTGCACGCCGGGGGCGACCATGTCGTCGGTGAGGACGGTGGCGTTGGCCTTGTCGGCGGTGCACGTGGTGATGATGTGCGCGCCCTCGACCGCTTCGCGTGCGCTGCCGGCACGGACGATGTCGAAGCCCAGCGGGCGCAGATTCGCCTCGAGCACGTCCAGCGCGCCCGGGTCGATGTCCCACACGCGCAGCCGATCGATGCCCAGCAGGGCGCGGAACGCCAGCGCCTGGAACTCCGCCTGGCTGCCGGTGCCGATCATCGCCATCGTCGTCGCGTCCGCCGGTGCGAGCACGCGCGCCGCCATCGCGGAGGTCGCCGCGGTGCGCAGCGCGGTGAGGATCGTCATCTCGCTCCACAGCGTGGGATAGCCGCTGTCGACGTCGGCGAGCACACCGAACGCGGTTACCGTCTGCAGTCCGCGTGCGGGATTGGCGGGGTGTCCGTTGACGTACTTGAAGCCGTACTGGCGGCCGTCGCTGGCCGGCATCAGCTCGATCACCCCGATGTCGGAGTGACTGGCCACGCGCGAGGTCTTGTCGAACTGCTCCCAGCGGCGGAAGTCCTCGACCAGCGTCTCGGCGATCCCCGTGATCGCGCGCTCGATGCCGGTCTCGATCAACCAGCGGCGCATGTTCGCCACATCGACGAAACGGACCATGTCCATCCTCTCCCTCTGCTCTTGTCCTTCCACCCTACGGAGCGCGCACTCGCACTTTCAATCAGCATGATGGATCATGACGCGCAGGGATTAGCACTTATGCGCACTGTGTCATTACATTGTGCCCATGTGCTCTCGGGATGTGCCGCGTGGATGATCTGGATCGCCGTCTGCTCTCGCTGCTGCGCGCCAACGGCCGCGAGCCGGTGGTCCAGCTCGCCCGCGCCCTCGGCGTCACGCGGGCGACCGTCGACAGCCGGCTGCGCCGGCTCACCGAGAGCGGGGTGATCGTCGGCTTCTCGGTGCGGGTGCGCGACCCCGCGGCCGCGTCGGTCGTGCGCGCCATCACGCTCATCGCCGTCGAGGGCCGCAACACCCGCGAGGTGATCCGCAGCCTGCGCGGAGTGCCGCAGATCGCCGCCCTGCACACCACCAACGGCCGGTGGGACCTGGTCGCCGAGATCAGCTGCGACAGCCTGGCATCCTTCGACGAGATCCTCGGCGTGATCCGCGGCATCGACGGCATCCGCGACAGCGAGACGAGCATTCTGCTCAGCTCGGCGACCGCCTGAGCGGAGGACTCGCGGGCGCGCCTGCGAGCCGGGCGTCAGTGGAAGAAGTGGCGTTCCCCGGTGAAGAACATCGTCACGCCGGCCTTGCGGGCAGCGTCCACGACCTCGTCATCGCGCACGGAGCCGCCGGGCTGGACGATCGCCGTGACCCCGGCGTCGATGAGCACCTGCGCCCCGTCGGCGAAGGGGAAGAACGCGTCCGAGGCGGCGACCGACCCGGCCGCTCGGCCGCCGGCGCGCTCGACGGCCAGCCGGCAGGAGTCCACCCGGTTCACCTGTCCCATGCCCACTCCGACGGTGGCGTTGTCCTTGGCGAGCACGATGGCGTTGGACTTCACGGCACGGCACGCCTTCCACGCGAAGATGAGGTTCTCCATCTCGGCGTCGTCGGGGTGCTCGCCCGAGACCAGCTGCCAGTTCTTGGCGACCGAGACGATGTCGTCCGGGAACAGGTCGGCGTCCTGCAGCAGCAGGCCACCCGACACGAGCCGCACGTCCATGCGCTCCTGCCGCCAGTCCGCCGGCAGCTGCAGCAGGCGCAGGTTCTTCTTCGCCTTGAACACCTCCAGCGCGGCCGGCTCGAAGTCTGGTGCGACGATCACCTCGGTGAAGATGTCCTTCAGGTTCTCCGCCATCTTCAGCGTGACGGTGCCGTTCGCGGCGATGACCCCGCCGTACGCCGACACGGGGTCGCATTCGTGGGCGCGCAGGTGCGCGCTGGCGATCGGGTCGAGTGCGTTCGGGGCCGTGGTGGCGATGCCGCACGGGTTCGCGTGCTTGATGATGGCCACCGCGGGCAGCACCATGTCGTATGCGGCGCGCAGCGCGGCGTCGGCGTCGACGTAGTTGTTGTACGACATCTCCTTGCCCTGCAGCTGCTTGGCCTGCGCGATGCCGTGACCGCCCGCGCGCGTGTAGATCGCGCCGCGCTGGTGGGAGTTCTCGCCGTAGCGCAGCGTCGCCAGGCGCTCGGCCTTGACGGTGAGGTGCGCGGGCAGGTCGACGCCCTCGGCGAGGGTGCCCTCCGAGAACCACTGTGCGACGGCGGAGTCGTAGTTGGCGGTGTGCGCGAACGCGCGTGCGGCGAGCTCGCGGCGCTGGGCGAGGTCGGTGCCGCCCGCCTCGACGGCCTCGATGATCGCGGGGTACGACTCGGGCGAGACGACGATCGCCACATTCGCGTGGTTCTTGGCCGCCGCACGGACCATAGCCGGTCCGCCGATGTCGATCTGCTCGACGATGGCATCCGGTTCGGCACCGGATGCCACGGTCTCGACGAACGGGTACAGGTTGACGACCACCAGCTCGAACGGGTCGATGCCGAGCTCCGCCAGCTGCCGCTCGTGATCCTCCAGCCGCAGGTCGGCGAGCAGGCCGCCGTGCACCTTCGGGTGCAGGGTCTTCACGCGCCCGTCGAGCATCTCGGCGACGCCGGTGACGGTGGCGACGTCGGTCACCTCGTGCCCGGCGTCGCGGATGGTCTGCGCGGTGGATCCGGTCGAGACGATCTCGACGCCGGCGGCGGCGAGCGCCTCAGCCAGCTCGAGCAGGCCGGACTTGTCGCTCACCGACACGAGCGCGCGGGTGATGCGCACCAGGTCGCGGTCGCGGTACAGCGAGGGGTCGAGGCGGGGGCCGGCCATGGGATTGCTCCTTCGGGGCGAGGGATCGGGTTCAGCGGGACAGTGCGAGCTCGCCGGTGGCGATGCGCTGAACGACGTCGATGAGCAGACGCCGCTCGACGGGCTTGATGCGGTCGTGCAGGGTGGACTCGGTGTCGCCGGGGAGCACGGGCACACGCTCCTGGGCGAGGATCGGACCGCTGTCGACGCCGTCGTCGATCACGATGATGCTGGCGCCGGTCTCGCTGACGCCCGCCGCGAGCGCATCGCGCACGCCGTGCGCGCCGGGGAACTCCGGCAGATGGGCGGGGTGCGTGTTGATGATGCGCGGGGCGTAGCGCTCGACGACCTCCGCCGGCAGCAGGCGCATGAGCCCGCTGAGCACGATGAGATCCGGCTCCCAGGCGTCCAGCTGCGTCGCCAGCTCGCGGCCCCATTCCTCCCGGCTGGGATACGCAGTGTAGGGCACGGTGAAGGTGGGGATGCCGAACTCCTCGGCGTGCGCGAGACCGGCAGCATCCCGATCCGCCCCGACGACGATGACCCGCGCGGGGAAATCCGGGTGGCTCGCGGCCTCGAGCAGGGCTCGGAGGTTCGAGCCGGTACCGGAGATGAGAACGGCGAGCGTCAGCACCCGGTCAGTCTACCGGCGCCCGGAGCCCCGCCATCTCCTCGTTCCAGCGGTCGACGCGCTCCTCGGCCAGCTCGTCGCGATGCCGGGGCGCGAGCAGCAGGATGCCGGCGCCGATGAGCACCTCGATGCCGACGGCCAGCGCGAACGAGCCGGGAGCAGGGCCGGTGTGGGCGAGGCGTCCCGGTCCGATCGCGCCGGATGCGAGCGCCGCGGCAGCCGCCGCAGCAGCGGCGGAGAACCCCGCGATGGCCACGGCGAGCACCGCGCGAGGAGCGGCAGGCGCAGCGGTTCCCTCCCAGACCAGACGCGAGCGCACCATCCAGCCCGCCAGCGCGCCGCAGCCGATCGGCACGAGCACGCACACCAGCATCCAGAACGACGCGTTCGCCGGCATCAGCCCGAACACCGGCAGGCCGGGCACGACTCCCAGCTCGGTACCGGCGGGCGACACTGCGGTTCCCGTGCCGACGGCGAAGCCAGGGCCGGCGAGCCAGCTGGCGGCCCAGACGAGCAGCGTCGGCAGATAGGCGAGGTGCGCGAGGGTCAGCATGCCCGCGCCGAGGGCGTCGACGTGCGCCGCCTCGAACAGCGCGACCACCTCTCCGCCGCGCAGGGCGGTCGACGCCGCGATGGCGACGGCGGAAGCACCCACCAGCGCCACGGACACCACAGTCGCGCCGCGCAGCGACTCCGGCAGCACCGGAGCCCAGTCGCCGAGGCCGTCCACGAGATCGTGCAGCCGGTCGATCAGGCCGTCGTCTCCCTCCGTCCACGCGCGCGTCAGCGCGCCGGAGAGAGCACCGACCGCGTACACCGCGGTCGGCAGCAGGATCGCCGCCCACAGCGGCGCGCGCAGCACGTCCGTGGCGCCGGTGGCGGCCACCCCCGCGCTGATCAGCGCGAACACGACGACGCCCGACGCGACGCCGGCCGGCCAGCTGCCGGCCGCGGCAGCGCCGCGCCCGGATCGCGCCGAGAAGAGCAGGGTGAACAGCAGCAGCGCCAGTGGCGGCACCGACAGGCCGAAGCGCGCGGCTTCGGGGGCGATCCCCAGCTCGCGCACGAGCTGATCCGGCAGGGCGACCTCGAGAGGGACGCCGTGCCCGAACTGCCAGAGCGTGCCGCTGACCGGCCACAGCGAGCCCCAGTCGGCCTGCAGGCCGAACGCCAGCACCCACAGCAGCGTGAAAGGGGCGAGCACGGCGGCCAGACCCACGGCCGCCGCGACGGCGGCGTCGAGGGCGGCGAGGAGCACGACGATGACACGATGCATGACGACTCGAGCCTACGCGCGCGCCCCCGGGCTTCGTCGCGGGCACGCGCGGAACAGCGAACACGGTAGATTCTCTCCGGAGGTCCCCCCGATGACTCATGCCGCCCCTGCGCACACCGACACCGAGCCCCGCAACGCGCTCGACCGCTACTTCGAGATCACGAAGCGAGGATCGAGCTTCGCGGCGGAGATCCGCGGTGGTCTGGTCACGTTCGTCACGATGGCGTACATCGTCATCCTCAACCCGATCATCCTGTCGGGCAAGCCCGACGTGTCCGGCGCCGTGCTCGACTTCAACGCCGTGGGAGCCGCGACCGCGCTGACCGCCGGCGTCATGACCATCCTGTTCGGTGTGATCAGCCGCCTGCCGTTCGCGTTCGCCGCCGGCCTGGGCATCAACGCCTTCGTCGCCTTCAGCGTCGTCGGTCAGGTCACCTGGCCGGAGGCGATGGCACTGGTGATGATCAACGGCGCGCTGATCGTGCTGCTGGCCGCCACCGGCCTGCGCAAGGCGATCTTCGACGCCGTGCCGTTCCAGCTGAAGATCGCGATCACGGTCGGCATCGGGCTCTTCATCGCCTTCATCGGATTCGTCAACGCCGGCTTCGTCTCAGCCACCGGGGCGGCTTCTCCCCCGGTCGGGCTCGGCGTCGCCGGCTCGGTGGCGACCGTCCCCACTCTGCTGTTCGTCGTCACCCTCATCGTCACGGCGATCCTCGTCGCGCTGCGGATCAAGGGCGGCATGCTGATCGGCCTCGTCTTCGGCACGGTGCTCGCCGTCATCGTCGAGGCCATCTGGCACATCGGTCCGCGAGCCTTCGACGAGTCCGGCGCGGTCGTGAATCCCGGCGGGTGGGGGCTCACGGTGCCGGCGCTGACCGGCTCACCGGTGAGCCTGCCGGACCTCAGCCTGCTCGGCAAGGTCGACTTCACCTTCGACTTCGGCCGCGTCAGCGCCGTCGCGATCGTGATGATCGTCTTCACCCTGCTGTTCACGAACTTCTTCGACGCCATGGGCACCATGACCGGCCTGGCCAAGGAGGCCGACCTCGCCGACGCGAAGGGCGACTTCCCGCGCATCAAGTCCGCACTCGTCGTGGAGGGCTTCGGTGCCATCGCCGGTGGCGCGACCTCGTCGTCGTCCAGCACCGTCTTCATCGAGTCGGGCGCCGGCATCGGCGAGGGGGCACGCACCGGGTTCGCCAACGTCGTCACGGGTGTGGTGTTCCTCATCGCGATGTTCCTGACGCCCCTGACCTCGATCGTGCCCACCGAGATCGCCGCCGCCGCCCTGATCATCGTGGGCGCGATGATGATGGCGCAGATCAGGCACATCGACTTCAGCGATTTCCGGGTGCTCATGCCGGTGTTCCTCACCGTCACCGTCATGCCGCTGACCTACTCGATCGCGAACGGCATCGGGGCGGGCTTCGTGAGCTGGGTGCTCATCCAGTCACTCTCCGGCCGCGCCCGCCTGGTCAGCCCGCTGCTGTGGGTCGTGGGCGCGGGCTTCCTGGTCTTCTTCGCCCGCGGGCCGATCGAGATGCTCTTCAGCTGACCCGGTCCAGAAGCTGTCCGATACGAGAGGAACATCATGCTGTTCGAGAACAAGAGCGCACTCGTCACCGCCGCGGGAGCCGGGATCGGCCGAGCCATCGCCGTGAAGCTGGCTGCGGAGGGCGCGCGCGTCGTCGTGTCGGACGTGGATGACACCGCCGGCGCCGAGACCGTGGAGCTCATCGTCGGCGCGGGCGGCACCGCGGTCTACCAGCACGCGAACGTCGCCGATGATGCCGAGGTGCGCGCGCTCGTGCAGCGCGCCGTCGACGAGCACGGCGGCCTCGACCTGGCGGTGAACAACGCCGGGCTCGGTGCGCCGCCCCGGCCCCTGCAGCAGATCAGCGACGCCGAGTGGCAGCGCACCATCGCGGTGACGCTGACCGGAACCTTCCACTGCATGCGGGCCGAGCTCGAGCGGATGACGGCGCAGGGCGCCGGCGCGATCGTGAACATCGCCTCCATCGCCGGCCTGCAGTCGACGTCGCAGTTGACGCCCTACGGCGCCGCCAAGCACGGCGTGGTGTCGCTGACCATGTCGGCCGCGGCCGAGAACGCCGCCGCCGGCATCCGCATCAACGCGGTCGCGCCGGGACCGGTGCTCACGGCGGCGCTGGCGTCGCTGCCCGCGGAATCGCGGCAGCGCTATGCCGACGAGGTGCCGATGCGCCGGCTGGGCGATCCCGAGGACATCGCCGAGGCCACCGCGTTCCTGCTCTCCGACGCCGCCGGGTTCATCACCGGCGTCACGCTGCCCGTCGACGGCGGCTCGCTCGCGCGCTGAGGCCCTGACCCGCTGAGACGCAGGTCCATCGGCCGGACATGACGAAGGCCCCGGGGTGGAGCCCGGGGCCTTCGTCGTTCAGTCTATCCGATCAGAGCGCCTCGACGATGGCGCGCATCAGATCGGCGGTCTCGGAGGGCGTCTTGCCGACCTTGACGCCGGCGGCCTCGAGGGCCTCCTTCTTCGCCTGCGCGGTGCCCGCCGAGCCCGAGACGATGGCGCCGGCATGGCCCATGGTCTTGCCCTCGGGGGCGGTGAAGCCGGCGACGTAGCCGACGACCGGCTTGGTGACGTTCGCCTTGATGTAGTCGGCCGCACGCTCCTCGGCGTCGCCGCCGATCTCGCCGATCATGACGATGGCCTTGGTCTCGGGGTCGGCCTCGAACGCGGCGAGCGCGTCGATGTGCGTGGTGCCGATGACCGGGTCTCCGCCGATGCCGATGGCGGTCGAGAAGCCGAGGTCGCGCAGCTCGAACATCATCTGGTAGGTGAGCGTGCCCGACTTCGACACGAGCCCGATCGGGCCCTTGCCGGTGATGTTCGCCGGGGTGATGCCCACCAGGGACTCGCCGGGCGTGATGATGCCCGGGCAGTTCGGTCCGATGATGCGGGTCTTGTTGCCCTTCTCGGTGGCGTACGCCCACGCCTCGGCGCTGTCGCCGACGGGGACGCCCTCGGTGATGACCACGAGCAGCGGGATCTCCGCGTCGATGGCCTCGACCATGGCGTCCTTGGTGAAGGCACCGGGCACGAAGGCGATCGAGACGTCGGCCCCGGTCTTCTCCATGGCCTCGGCGACCGAGCCGAACACGGGCAGGTCGACCGGGTTGCCGTCCTTGTCGGTGTGCGAGACGGTGGTGCCGGCCTTGCGCGCGTTCACGCCGCCGACGATGTTCGTGCCCGCCTTGAGCATCAGGGCGGTGTGCTTGGTGCCCTCGCCGCCGGTGATGCCCTGGACGATGACCTTGGAGTCCTTGTTGATGAAGATCGACATGTCTGTGATTCCTTCCGGCGCGTCAGGCGTTCGCCAGCTCGGCGGCCTTGTCGGCGCCTTCGTCCATGGTGGCCGCGAGGGTGACCAGCGGGTGGTTCGCCGCCGCGAGGATCTCGCGGCCCTCCTCGACCTGGTTGCCGTCGAGGCGCACCACGAGCGGCTTGGTGGCGGCGTCGCCGAGGATCTCGAGGGCCTTGACGATGCCCTCTGCGACGGCGACGCACGAGGTGATGCCGCCGAAGACGTTCACGAAGACGCTCTTGACCTGCTCGTCGCCGAGGATGACGTCGAGACCGGCGGCCATGACCGTGGCCGAGGCGCCGCCGCCGATGTCGAGGAAGTTCGCCGGCTTCACGCCGCCGTGCTTCTCGCCGGCGTAGGCGACGACGTCGAGCGTGGACATGACCAGTCCCGCGCCGTTGCCGATGACGCCGACCTGGCCGTCGAGCTTGACGTAGTTCAGACCGGATGCCTTGGCCTTCGCCTCGAGCGGGTTCTCCGCGCCCTTGTCGGCGAGGGCCTCGTGCTCGGGGTGACGGATCTCGGACGCGTTCTCGTCGAGCGTGACCTTGCCGTCGAGGGCGATGATCTCGCCATCCTCGGTGCGCACGAGAGGGTTCACCTCGACGAGCGTGGCGTCCTCGCCCTTGTAGACCTCGTACAGCTTGACGAAGACGTCGGAGACCTTCTCGATGAGGTCCTCCGGGAAGTTCGCCGCCCGGGCGATCTCGACGGCCTTGGCCTTGTCGATGCCGGTCAGCGGGTTCACCTCGACGCGCGCGAGCGCCTCGGGCTTCTCGACCGCGAGCTGCTCGATCTCCATGCCGCCCTCGACGCTGCACAGCGACAGGTACGAGCGGTTGGCGCGGTCGAGCAGCACCGAGAAGTAGAACTCCTCGGCGATGCGGGCGCCCGCCGCGACCATGACGCGCTTGACGACGTGGCCCTTGATGTCGAGACCGAGGATCGCCTTCGCCGCCTCGTACGCCTCGTCGGGGGTCTTGGCGACCTTGACGCCGCCGGCCTTGCCACGGCCTCCGGTCTTCACCTGGGCCTTGACGACCACCACTCCACCGAGTTTCTCGGCCGCTGCCTTCACCTCCTCGGGGGTGTCGGCGACGATGCCGGCGAGAACCGGCACTCCGTAGGATTCGAAAAGGTCTCGTGCCTGGTACTCGTAGAGATCCACAGTGCAGTCCTTCGCTGGTTGCGGCGGATGGGACGCGACAGTTCTGTCGGGTGTCGATCACCGATCGACCCGATCCCACAGCCTACTACCGCTGACGGCACCGCCCCGACCGCGGGGTCTAGGCTCTCCCCTATGCAGCATCCGACCGAGGTCCGCACCGGCGTCGTCGCCGCGGCGATCGACCTCTTCGCCGAGCAGGGCTTCGAGGCCACGTCGGTCGAGCAGATCGCGAAGGCCGCGGGCGTCTCGCGCTCCACCTTCTTCCGTCAGTTCGGCGGCAAGGAGGATGTCGTGTTCACCGATCACGAGGCGCTGCTCGACGAGCTGCGGGCGTTCCTCGCGGAGCCGCACGACGACCCGTGGACGGCCGTATGCGAGGCGTCCGAGCGCGTCTTCTCGCACTTCGCTCGCGATCCCGAGCTCGCTCGGCGGCGCTATCAGATCGTGCGGAAGGTGCCGGTGCTGCGCGACCGCGAGATCGTCACCGTGTTCCGGTACGAGCGGCTGTTCGATGAGTACCTGCGCGGCGCGCTGCCGGGCATCGCCCCGATCGATGCGGTCGGGTTCTCGGCGCTCATCACGGCCGTGCACAATCACGTGCTGCGTCAGCTGCTGCGCGGCAGGAAGGTGCCGGTGAGCGTGCTGCACGACGCGCTCGACGATGTGCGGCGCCGGTACGGGGTGCTTCCGGACGCCGCGCCCGGCGCCGCGGATGACGTCGTCGTGGCGGTCTTCCCGCGCTCGATGCCGATCGCCGAGATGTCACGGCGCGTGCAGGCCCAGCTCTCCTGAGCATCCGGCGGTGTCAGCCGCGCGGCCTCACTCGTCGCAGCCGCAGCGGCCAGCGGCGTTCTTCACCATGAAGCAGGTGTCGCACACGCCGTAGTCGCGCTGGCTGAGGTCGGTCGCGCGCGCGGCGCGCGGCTCCGGCGCCGGGCGGGATGCCGCACGCGGTGCCGACGCGCGGGTGCGCGCGGCGCGGGCGGATGCCGAAGCGGCGGGCACGGCGCTGGGCTGGTGCACGTAGAAGTACGGCGCACGGCCCTCGCTGGGCAGCAGCGGCAGCACGCGGCCGGCGACGCTCACCTGCTCGTCGGCTTCGAAGCCGTTGATGTAGCTGCGGCCGATGTGCAGCGGCGCGCCCGGGGAGCGGCGGATGGCCTCGATGTAGCGTCCGCGGTCGATGTAGCTGCTGATGCCGACGGCATCCGTCACCGCCGCGATGAACTCGTGGTTCTCGACGGGGATGCGGTGCGCACGCAGCGCCTCCGCGAGCGATCGGTACGGTCGGGAGGTTCCTGCGGGGGTCGGACCCTGTACTTCGTTCATCACATCGATTCTCTCATCCCGCAAGCCCCCTCTGGCGCGCGGAGCCGCATGCCAGACTGGCCGCATGGCACGGGCGACGGTGATCGGCAGCGGTCCGAACGGACTGGTCGCCGCGGTGGCACTGGCACGCGCGGGCTACCGGGTCGAGGTGATCGAGGGCGCCGACACGCTCGGCGGCGGCATCCGCACCGCGCCCGGCCCGCTGCCCGGCTTCATCTACGACATCTGCTCCGCGGTGCATCCGGCGGCCCTCAGCTCCCCGATCTTCCGCGCGTTCGGCCTGCACGAGCGCGTGCAGTGGATCACACCGGAGATCTCCTACGCGCATCCGCTCGACGACGGCCGGGCGGCGATCGCGTGGCGCGACGTCGAGCGCACGGCCCGCGGGCTGGGCGCCGATGAGCGCGCCTGGCTCGCCCTGGCCCGCCCGCTCGCCCGGCACATCGACGGGGTGGTGGACTTCACCGGACATCAGCTGCTGCGCATGCCCTCCCATCCGATCACCGCTGCACGCTACGCCACCCGGATGCTGGAGCAGGGCACCGAGTTCTCCCGCCTCACCCTGCGCACCGAGGCGGGGGCCGCGCTGCTGTCCGGGGTGATGGCGCACGCGAACACCCGGATGCCGTCGCTGGGCTCGGCGGCGGCGGGTCTGCTGCTGATGGCGCACGGGCACGCCGGCGGATGGGTGTACCCGCGCGGCGGCGCGCAGCAGATCGCGGATGCGCTCATCGCCGATCTGCAGGCGCACGGCGGCACGGTGCGCACGGGCGAGCAGGTGCGCGACCTCGGCGCGCTGGACTGGGGCGATCCCGCTCGCGGCGACCTGCTGTTCCTGGACACATCGCCGCGCCTCGCGCTCACCCATCCCGATGTGCCCGCCGGGTACGCGCGCGCGGTGCGGGCGTACCGCTACGGAGCCGCGGCGGCGAAGGTGGACTTCGCGCTGGACGGGCCCATCCCCTGGACCAATCCGCTGGTGCGGCGCTCGCCCACCGTGCACGTCGGCGGCACCCGCGACGAGGTGTGGGCCAGCGAGAACGCGGTCGCCCGCGGCAGGGTGAGCGAGCGGCCGTACGTGCTTGCCGTGCAGCCGTCGGTGCTCGACGAGACGCGAGCCCCCGCCGGCAAGGCGGTGCTCTGGGCGTACATCCACGTGCCGGCAGGCTCCGACCTCGACGCCACCGAGCTGATCACCCGCCAGGTGGAGCGCTTCGCACCGGGCTTCCGCGATCGCATCCTCGCCAGCCGCGCCGTGCCCGCCTCCGCACGCGAGATGCTCAACGCCGCGGAGATCGGCGGCGACGTGTACGGCGGGGCGTTCACCGTCCTGCAGGCGTTCAAACGGCCGATGATCTCGCCGACGCCCTGGCGCACGCCCATGCGCGGCGTGTACCTGTCGTCGGCGTCGACGCCGCCCGGCCCCGGCGTGAACGGCATGGCGGGCTGGCTCGCGGCGCGCACGGCGCTGCGCGATGCGCGCCTGCCGCACTCCCTGACCGATCTGTTCTGACGCACCGGAGAGGACCGCTGCATGTACGACATCCCCTCGCCCATGCTCGCCAAGGCCGTGCCGGCCATCCCGGATCCCGCCAAGCGGCCCCTGCTGTACGAGCCGAAGTGGGACGGTTTCCGGGGCCTGATCGCGTGGGACGGCGAGACCCTCGAGATCGGCTCGCGCGGCGCGAAGCCGCTGACCCGGTACTTTCCCGAGCTGGTCGAGCGGCTCGGGGCGCTGCTGCCCGGGCCGTGCCTGCTCGACGGGGAGATCGTGGTGGCCACCGGCCCCGCGGGCGCCCAGCGGCTGGACTGGGAGGCGCTGAGTCAGCGCATCCATCCCGCCGCATCGCGAGTGGCGAAGCTGGCGGCCGAGACCCCGGCGATGTTCATCGCCTTCGATCTGCTCGTCGAGGGCGACGACGACCTGCAGCAGCGCCCGTTCCGGGAGCGCCGGGCGCGCCTGGAACGACTGATGGAGGGGATGCGCGACCCGCTGCATCTGACCCGCACCACCGAGGATGCCGATCTCGCTCGCCGCTGGCTGGCGGAGTTCGAGGGCGCGGGACTCGACGGCGTCGTCGCCAAGCCGCTCGACGACCCGTACGCGCCCGGCAAGCGCGCGCTGCTGAAGATCAAGCACGCGCGCACCGCCGACGTCGTCGCGCTCGGCTACCGGGTGCACAAGAGCGGCTCCGGCGTGGGATCGCTGCTGGTGGGTCTCTACGACGACGCCGGGGTGCTGCATCAGGTCGGCGGGGTCGCGGCGTGGACGGATGCCATGCGGCGCCGGCTGGTCGACGAGCTCGCGCCGCTGGTCGAGCGCGACGATGCCGGTGCGGCGGTGACCGGTGAGAGCGAGCGCTCGCGCTTCAGCGGCGCGAAGGACATGACCTTCGTGCGGCTGCGGCCGGAGCGCGTGCTGGAGGTGCGCTACGACCAGCTCGAGGGCGACCGGTTCCGCCATACCGTGCAGTTCGAGCGCTGGCGCCCCGACCGCGACGCGCGCTCGTGCAGCTACGCGCAGCTGGAGACCGTGGCCGGGTACGACCTCGCGGACGTCATCGAGTAGCGGCCCGACGGCGGGCGCCCCGGCGGGCGCGATCAGTGCGCGATGGCTTCGCCGTTCTCGTCCCAGTTCCCGGCGACCATCTTGCTCGGCTGCACGCGCGGCGGCTCGCCCGGCATCTTCGGGAACTCCGGCGGGAAGGGCAGCTCGCCCAGCCCGTCCTGCAGATCCCGCTCCCACCACTGCAGCAGCGTGTCGATCCGGCCCGGCGCCTTCTGCATGTCCGCCCACGGGTCGCCGACCTCGGCCAGACGCGCGGGGATGGTGCGCACGGTGAACCGGCGGGGGTCCACATCGTCCACCTCGTCCCAGTGCAGCGGGGTCGACACCGGCGCGTTGACCTTAGCGCGCGGACTGTACGCTCCGGCGATCGTGCGGTCGCGGTTGGCCTGGTTGAAGTCGACGAAGACCCGCTCACCGCGCTCCTCCTTCCACCAGTTGGTCGTCACCCGATCCGGCATCCGGCGCTCCAGCTCGCGTCCGGCAGCGATCACGGCGTGACGCACCACGAGGAACTCCCACTCCGGCACGATCGGGCTGAACACGTGCAGCCCGCGGTTTCCGCTGGTCTTGATGAACGGGTTCAGGCCCGCTTCGCGCAGCACCTCGCGCAGCGCGTGCGCGGCGGGGATCGCCTGTTCGATGCCCGTGCCGGGCTGCGGGTCCAGATCGATGCGCAGCTCGACCGGGTTGTCGGTGTCGGCGGCCAGCGACGCCCACGGGTGGAACACCACCGTGTTCATCTGCACGGCCCAGACGATCGCGCTGGGACGGTTCAGCACGATCTGCGGATGCCGGCGCCCGCTGTTGTAGGTGCACATCACCGCGTCGACGAAATCGGGAGTGCCCTTGGGCGGATTCTTCGAGAAGAACTGCTCACCCCGGATGCCGTCCCGGTACCGCTCCAGCGACACCGGCCGGTCGCCGTTGGCGGCGAGGAACGGCGTGGACACCTGCTGCACGTAATCGGCGTACTCCGCCTTGGTGATCCCCTCCCCGTCGTCGACGGGCCAGACCACCTTGTTCGGGCTCGACAGCTGCACGACGCGCTCGCCGTCGCCGTCCTGCACGGTCAGCTTCACTCGCTCAGAGGCCATGCTCCGACATTAGGCCGTCCGTGCGCGAGGGCACAGGGGCTGGCGGCGGCCGGCGGGGCCGACTATGCGGTCGGTTCAGTCGTCGCCGAGTTCGACCGCCAGCACCAGCACGGCGCTGAGCGCGTCGCGCTCGATCGCGAGCGACGGGCCGGCGATGTCGACGAGGATGCCGGCGATCTCGCTGTGCTCGCTGAGGATCTTCGCCAGCTGCTCGGGCTGGAACGGCATGGGCTGGTCCTTGCGACCCAGCGCGACCACCTCCAGCGGGTGCGAGAACACCTGCAGGAAGCGGCGTCCGTCGGTGGCGTGCGCCTCGGCGATGCCGACCGGCTGGCCGTTGCCGCCGTCGTTCACGGCAACCCAGCTGCGCGTGCGCGCGAGCGCCTCGGCAACGCGCACCGGGGTCTGCTCGTCGCGCGGTGCGGCCAGGGCCGTCTTCACCGCCATGTCCTCATCCCCCTGTTCGAGCGCCTTCTGCAGCAGCTCCGTCGGGAAGACCGCGCGGTGCGGCGCGGAGGAGTTGTCGAGGATGATGCCGTTGAACCCGCCGCTGACGACCTGCTGGTAGATCGCGGTGACCGGCTGTGCGATCGCCGAGGTGGCGGCAGCGTCCTCCGCGCCCTGCACCGAGTCGCGCAGCGCCCGGCCGGAGCTGTAGGCGAGCATGAACGAGCGGTCGCCGTCACGCACGACCCCGACCGAGAGGGGCTTGCCCGCACTGATCTGCTCGCGGGCGTCGCCGTGCACGCGCAGGTAGAGGTGACCCTGCAGCGACTGGCGCATGACGCCCAGCAGCTGCTCGTTGGTCGCGCCGTCCTGCAGTTCGGCGAGCGCCTCGCGCAGCAGGACGTTGTCGTTCAGCCCCTCCACGGTGTGGATCTGCTCGGGGGGCAGCGCGGCGGCCAGCGGCAGGCGCGGAACGGCCTGCTGGCCGTTCTGCCCCGCGCCGGGCTGCTCGCTGGGCAGTCCCGTGGCGGACGGCGAGCTGGAGCGCCCGGGTGTCGCGTCGGCGGCATCCGGCTCGGGGATCGCCCCGCTCTCGTCGGGCAGGCTGACCTCGGGTCCGGCGTCCGCGCCCACTCCGCGGAACGCCTGCACCGAGATGCTCACCTCGGGGACCGGCTCGGACGGCGCGGTCAGCGGCGCGTCGCTGGCCAGCTCGTCGCGCTGGGGTTCGTCGGATCCGGAGTTCTCGGCGGAGTCGACGGGCGCGGCGTCGGGCTGGTCGACGGACTTCCTGCGGCGTGAGAAGAGGGCCATATCTGCCAGCCTAACCGCACGCTCGACCGGGCGAGCGTGTGCTCAGAGCTTGGTGATCGGGGCGATCTTGATGAGCAGCTTCTTCTGTCCGGCGCTGTCGAACCGGACGTGCGCGATGCGCTTGGCGCCCTCGCCGGTGACCGCCTCGACGCGCCCCTCGCCGAAATCGTCGTGCCGGATCCGGTCCCCTGAGGTCAGCTGAAGATCGCCGTTGTCGCGCACCTTGCCGGTGACCTTGTTGGGGAAGCGGTCCATCGCGGTGGCCAGCGGCTTGAGACCCGCCCCCTTCGGAAGGGACTTCGGCGCGAACGGGTCGTTGCTGCGCCCGGAGCCGCCGAACCCGCCCGCCCGGCGCGCATTGAGGGCGCGCGACTGCATCCCGCCGCGCGAGTTCACATCGCCCGGCGACTGGCGCCAGTCGATGAGATCGCCCGGGATCTCCTGCAGGAAGCGGCTGGGCATCGCCACCGACACCTCACCGAACTGCGCGCGGGTCATCGCGAGCGAGAGGTGCAGGCGCTTGCGCGCGCGGGTGATGCCGACGTAGAACAGCCGCCGCTCCTCCTGCGGACCGCCCGGCTCGCCCGCGGAGATGCGGTGCGGGATGAGGTCCTCCTCGACGCCGGTGACGAACACCGCGTCGTACTCGAGGCCCTTCGCCGTGTGCATGGTCATCAGCGACACCGAACCCGATTCATCGTCGAGGTCGTCGGCATCCGAGACGAGGGCGACCTCGGTGAGGAAGTCCGCGATCGTCCCGTCCGGGTTGTTCCGCGCGAAGTCGCGGGCGACGGCGACGAATTCGTCGAGGTTCTCCAGCCGCGCCTCGTCCTGCGGGTCGCGGCTGGCACGCAGCATGTCGAAGTAGCCGCTCTGATTGAGCAGCAGCGTGAGCCCCTCGGCGACGGACGTCGCCGCCGGCACCTCTCCGGAAGACGGCGTGAGGATCTCGGCGGCCTCGTCGAGCACCTGGTCCAGCCGGGTGATCGCGGCCTGGATCTTCGGCCCGACCCCGAGCAGGGGGGCGTTGCGCAGCGCGTCGCGGAAGCTGAGCGAGTTCTCGTCGGCGAACCGCGCGATGGCGGTCTCGGTCACGTCGCCGATACCGCGGCGGGGACGGTTGAGGATGCGGCGCACGGCCATCTCGTCGGCGGGGTTGGCGACCGCGACCAGATAGGCCAGGGCGTCCTTGATCTCCGCCCGCTCGTAGAACTTGGTGCCGCCCATGATCTTGTACGGCACCGCCGCGCGGATGAAGATCTCCTCGAGCGCTCGCGACTGCGAGTTGGTGCGGTAGAAGACCGCCATCTCGGAGTACGGCACGCCGGAGCGGCGCAGCGACTCGACCTCGTCGGCGACGAACTGCGCCTCGTCGTGCTGCGAGTACCCGGTGAAGCCGATGATCTTCTCACCCGGGCCGCGGTCGCTCCACAGGTTCTTCGCCTTGCGGTCGAAGTTGTTGCCGATCACGGCGTTCGCCGCCGACAGGATGTTCTGCGTGGAGCGGTAGTTCTGCTCGAGCAGCACGACCTTCGCGCCGGGGAAGTCTCGCTCGAACTCGCTGATGTTGCGGATGTCGGCTCCGCGGAACGCGTAGATGGACTGGTCGGAGTCGCCGACCACCGTCAGCGACGCGCCGGCGGCTCCCGTCGAATGGGTCGCCGAGCCTGTCGAATGGGTCCCTGAGCCTGTCGAAGGGTCGGGTTCGAAGATCATCATGCCGTTCATCTCGAACCCGTCGGGCTCGGCGCTCTCACCGGACACCGGGCGCGTGAGCTCGTGAATCAGCGCGTATTGGGCGTGGTTGGTGTCCTGGTACTCGTCCACGAGGATGTGCCGGAAGCGCCGCCGGTACACGTCGGCGACCTGCGGGAACGCGCGGAACAGGTACACCGTCTGGCCGATGAGGTCGTCGAAGTCGAAGGCGTTCGCCTTCTGCAGCGCCCGCTGATAGTCGGTGAAGATATCGGCGAACTTCCGCTCGGCCGGGTCGCTGAGGTTGGCCTGTCGGGCGAAGCCCTCGGCATCCGTCAACTCGTTCTTCAGCTTCGAGATGCGCGACTGCACAGCACCGGGGGTGAGCCCGTACGCGTCGGCCTCGTGCTCCTTCACCAGACGCTTCAGCAGCGCGCGCGAGTCGCCGGAGTCGTAGATCGTGAAGGACTTGGTGAAGCCGAACTGCTCCGCCTCGCGGCGCAGGATCCGCACGCAGGCCGAGTGGAACGTCGAGATCCACATGCCGCGGGCGACGTCGCCGACGAGCGCTGCGACGCGCTCGCGCATCTCCGCCGCGGCCTTGTTCGTGAACGTGATGGCGAGGATCTGGCTGGGCCAGGCCTCGCGCTCGCGCAGCAGCAGCGCGATGCGGCGGGTGAGCACACTGGTCTTGCCCGAACCCGCGCCGGCGACGATCAGCAGCGCCTGCCCGCGGTAGGTGACGGCTTCGAGCTGCTGCGGGTTCAGCCCGTCGAGCAGCGCGTCGCGGCTGTCGGAGGGGCGCGAGCCGGAGGGTGCGGGAACGATGAGAGGGACGTCGGTCATGTCCATTCGAGTCTATTCCGGGCATCCGACGTCGGGGGTACGCTCGAGGAGAGCGGAGGGACGGTGACTGCGATGATGACGCCGCTGACCGAGCAGGAGTGCATCGAACTGCTGCGGACGACCACGGTGGGCCGGATCGGATTCGTCGCCGACGGGCGGGTGCAGATCATCCCGGTCAACTTCCTCACCGACGGCCGCGACATCGTCATCCGCACCGATCCCGAGGGTCCGCTCAGTGCGCTGCCCTCGAGCCGCGAGCTGGTCGCATTCGAGGTCGACCACCACGAGAGCCTCGCCGCCACCGGCTGGAGCGTGCTCGTCAACGGGCCGGTCACCACCATGACCATGGCCGAGCTCGACGCGGTGCTGGGCGCGTCCACCCGGCGGCCGTGGGCCGAGGGCGATCGCTCGCTGCCGCTGCGGCTGTCATCGCAGCTGCTCACCGGGCGTCGCGTGCGCCGCCGCTCCTGAGCAGCGCCAGCCGGCCGATCAGGCGATGCGGGTGCCCGGTGGCAGACGGCGGGCAGGGGTGCGGGTGCGCGACCAGGCCCCCGCGAACAGCCCCGCGGCGATGAGCGCCTGCAGACCGAGCCCGACGAACCAGCTGGGCACCGAGTCCTTCGTCAGCTCCTCCGGGGTCTCGCCCGCCGAGAACCCGGGCTCGCAGGCGTCCCACCGCTCCCCCTCGGGGGTGCGCTGGGCCAGACGAACGCCGACCTTGATCTGGCCGAACATGTCCTGGGGATAGCCGTCGACGAAGGTCGTCGGGGTGGCGTCGGCGAGGACGACGAACGGGTTCGCGGCCAGGATGCCCCACACCAGGTCGAAGCGCGGCTGCTCGTAAGTGACCTCCTGCCACTGATCGCAGATCGGCTCGCCGGTCGTGTCGTCCCACGGCCGCTCGTAGTTCGTCACCGACGTGCGGATCGCCGCGCCACCGAGCCCGAAGGCGATCAGCGTGCCGATCACGAGCGCGGCGACGGCCAGGTAGGTCGCCGCGATCGAGAACAGCGGCCGGGCGATCAGGCCGCTCAGTCCCACCCCGATCGCGGCGACGAGGATGATCTCGGCCAGCAGCACGAGCAGCGACACGGCGAACATTCCCGCAGAGACGCCGCCGCCGAGGACGCCGATCGCGAGGAACGGCACGGAGATGAGCAGGAATGCGCATCCCGTGGCGACCGCAGCGAGCAGCTTGCCGAGCATGATGTCGCCGGTGGTGGCGGCGGTGACCTGGATCGGCGCGAGCGTCGCGGCTTCTCGATCGCCGTTGATGGCGTTGCCGCTCAGCGTCGGCGAGACCAGCACGACCAGCAGCAGCACGAAGTTCACGACGATCGAGAACACGCCCGCCCCGGGCATGTCGTTGCCCGAGAACACCAGGAACGACAGGGCCGTGATGCCGAGCAGCAGCAGGGCGAAGATGCCCAGCAGCACGTACCAGCCGACGCTGCGCAGGCGCTGCGTCAGCTCGAGGCGGGCGATGGTGACGATGCGCGAGATGCTCACGACGCGGCTCCGTCCTGGTACGTGGGCGGTGCCGGCGGCGTGGTCGGTGCCGGCGGGGCTGCCGGGGTGAGCGGAGCCGACGGATGCCGCAGGGCCAGGAAGGATTCCTCGAGTGCGCTCTGCGCCGGTGCGAACTCCAGCACCGCCAGCCCAGCGGCGACCATGCGGCGCAGCGCGTCGACGGCGGATGCCTCATCGGCGAGCGCCACCAGCGCATCGCCCCGGTCGATCCCGACCCGCTCCGGTGCCAGCTCCAGCGCCGCGGCGACGCGTACAGCAGGAGCCGGGGAGCCGGCGAGACGCACACGATAGGTGCGCGCGGCGGGCGCGGCTGACGGCGTCACCACCGATCCCGAGACGAGGAAGACGGTGTCGTCGACCACCTCCTCCAGCTCCGAGAGCACGTGGCTGGAGATGAGGATGGTCGTGCCCGCGGCGGCGAGACCGCGCAGCAGCACACGCAGCTGCACGCGGGCCTCCGGATCGAGACCGGATGCCGGCTCGTCGAGCAGCAGCACCCGCGGACGATGCACGAGGGCCCGAGCGAGACCGAGCTTCTGCTTCTGCCCGCGCGAGAGCACCCGCGCCGGCGCTGTGGCGAGCTCGGCGAGTCCCACCAGCGCCAGCAGCTCGTCCGCCCGAGCCGCGGCATCGGCGGTGCTCATGTCGTGCAGGCGCGCGGTGGTCACGATGCTCTCCCGCGCGGTGAGCGAGGGCCAGGCGCCCAGCGCATCCGGCATCCATCCGAGCACCTTGCGCACCGCTGCCGGGTCGCGCACGGGATCGGCGCCGTCGATGCTGATGCGCCCGCCGTCCGGCGCCAGCAGCGACGCCAGCATCAGCAGCAGCGTCGTCTTGCCCGCCCCGTTCGGTCCCACCAGACCGGTGATCCGCCCCGGTTCCGCACGGAAGGTGGCATCCACCACCGCGTGCACCCCGCCGAACGACCGCCGGACCCCCTCCGCGACCACACCCATCATGAGGCGAGCCTAGGGGGTTTCACCGAGCGAAGGCGAACGCGCGAGCGAAGGACGGATGGGCGTGCTTTCGTCCTTCCGCGGATGAATCGCCTTCCCCGGATGAATCCGCCTGGCGGACGCATCCCGCTCAACGGAAGAAAGCGACGCCGAGGTCCGGATGGTCGACGAACACGCCATCGAGACCGGTGTCGGCGATCGCCTGCCACTCCCCCTCGAAGTCCCCGAAGGCGGCCTTGCCGCCTCCGGTGCGGAACCGCCGGTCGAGGAAGGCGTTCTCGGGGCGGCACGTCCACGTGAACACGCGCAGACCGCGCGCATGCGCGTCCGCGACGAGCGTGCTCCCGGATGCCAGCAGCATCTTCTTGCTGACGCTGATGCCGTCCACGCGTCCGACGAGCCGGTCGAGCCCTGCGGGCGTGACCACGTCGGCATAGCGTGGGGCCGCGTCGCCCAGCGCCGCGACGAGGTCGTAGGGCGTGCCGGATGCCTCGATGAGGTACACGAAGGATGCCGCGATGCCGACGGTACGGAGGCGTTCGAGGATCGTCGATTCGAAGCATTCGATGATCAGCGGCAGCTCGCCGTCGGCCCAGCCGCCCGCGCGCAGATCCCGTTCGATGAGCGGCGCGAGGTCGAGCCCGATGCTCTGGAAGTAGGTGGCGTGCTTGATCTCGAGGACGATGCCGATCTCGCGCCCGTGCTCCTCGGATCCCGCACGCACCAGGTCGAGCAGATCGGTCAGTCGCAGGATCGGCTGGGCGTCGTCGAAGGTGGCGCTCGAGCGGCGGATCCGCGGCAGCCGCTCGCGCGTGCGCAGCGTCGCCAGCTCGTCCCAGGTGAAGTCCTCGGTGAACCACCCGGTCAGATCCGCGCCGTCGATGCGCTTTGTCGTGCGCCGGTCGGCGAACTCGGGATGATCGGCGACATCCGTGGTGCCCGAGATCTCGTTCTCGTGCCGCAGCACGAGCACGCCGTCCTTGGTGGCGACGACGTCCGGTTCGACCGCGTCGACGCCCATCGCGAGGGCGAGTTCGTACGAGGAGCGGCTGTGCTCCGGGCGGTACCCGGGGGCGCCGCGATGCCCGATGACGAGCGGTGATCTCCTGGGCACGCTTTCAGCGTAAAGCACCCTGTTCATAGGGTCGCGCGGCTATCGTTGAGGCAAGAGTTGACCGATCCCTCGGGAGTAGAGGCCACCATGAGCAATTTCGCATTCAACAACCCTGCTTTCCAGCAGCAGGACCCGCGCAAGGTCGCGACCTATCCCGGTGCGCCACAGGGCACGTACGCGCCCCCGCCCGCCCCGGGCGCCGCGCAGGCCGGCTCGTTCGCGCATCCCGGAATGGATGCCGCGGCGAACGCCCGCCTCGAGGGCATGTACGCCGCTCCCCCGGCCGGCGCTATCGAGACCGACCGGATGAGCGTCGAGGACACCGTCTGGAAGACCGCCGGCCTGTTCGGCATCCTCCTCGTCACCGCGCTCGTCGGCTGGATGTGGACGATGTCCGGCGCGCAGGCGACCGGCACCGCGAACATGCTGCCGTGGATCGTCGGCGCGCTCGGCGGCTTCGTGCTCGCCATGATCGTCACCTTCACATCGCGCAAGAAGGTGCGCCCCGCGCTGATCTTCGGCTACGCCGCGTTCGAGGGCCTCTTCGTCGGCGGCATCTCGGCGTTCTTCGAGCTGATCTGGCCCGGCGTCGTCGTGCAGGCCACGCTCGCGACGGTCGCCGTCGTCGGTGTCACCCTTGCCCTGTTCGCCAGCGGCAAGGTGCGCGCCTCGGCGAAGATGACCAAGGTCGTCCTCATCGCGATGGTCGGCTACCTGGTGTTCCAGGTGCTGAACCTCATTCTGATGGCGACCGGCGTGCTGAACTCCGAGCTCACCTTCGGCCTGTACAGCACCAAGGTGTTCGGCATCCCGCTCGGCGTCGTCATCGGCGTGCTGGTCGTGCTGATGGCGGCCTACTCCCTGGTGATGGACTTCGACCAGATCCAGCAGGGCGTGCGCAACGGCGCCCCGCGCAAGTACGGCTGGCTCGGCGCCTTCGGCATCATGGTCACCGTGGTGTGGCTGTACGTCGAGATCCTGCGCATCCTCGCGATCCTGCGTGGCAACAACTGATGCGGATCCGCTGAGCCGCACCGGTCTCGGAAAGGGTCGTCCTCCTCGGAGGGCGGCCCTTTTCGCTGTGCGGCGCGTTTTTTACCGCATCCGATGGCCGCGCACAAGGGGATGACCGAAATTCATAGCGATCGGGCAGGCTGGATGTACCCGGGAACCCCCGGCATCACTCAGAGAACGGAGACTCACATGGGCTTCCTCGGATTTCTTCTCCTCGGCCTCATCGCCGGTGCGATCGCGAAGCTGATCCTCCCCGGCAAGCAGGGTGGCGGCTGGATCGTGACCCTCCTGCTCGGCATCGTCGGCGCACTGCTCGGCGGCTGGATCGGAGGCATGCTGTTCGGCCGCGGACTCGAGGAGTTCTTCGACCTCGGCACCTGGCTGCTCGCGATCGGCGGCTCGATCATCGTGCTGCTGATCTACGGCCTCATCGTCGGCCGCGGCGACCGTCGCCGCGCCTGACCCTCAGCGCCCCAACGGACACGGCCGCTGCCCTCGGGCAGCGGCCGTGTTCGCGTCTGCAGGCGGGCCTGAGCGCGTGCAGGGAGCGTCGCCTGCACCCGCTGCCCGCACAACGAAGAAGGGGCCGCGCTCGCGGCCCCTTCTCTCACTCCCACTCGATGGTCGCCGGTGGCTTCGACGTGACGTCAAGCACCACTCGGTTGACCTCGCGCACCTCGTTGGTGATGCGGTTGGAGATGCGGGCGAGCACGTCGTACGGCAGGCGCGTCCAGTCGGCGGTCATGGCGTCCTCGCTGGAGACGGGGCGCAGCACGATCGGGTGACCGTAGGTGCGGCCATCGCCCTGCACGCCCACCGAGCGCACGTCGGCGAGCAGCACGACCGGGCATTGCCAGATGGTCTGGTCGAGGCCGGCCCTGGTGAGCTCCTCGCGGGCGATCGCGTCTGCTTCGCGCAGGATCTCGAGGCGCTCGAGCGTCACCTCGCCGATGATGCGGATGCCGAGGCCGGGACCGGGGAACGGCTGGCGGCCGACGATCGCCTCGGGGATGCCGAGCTCGCGGCCGATCGCACGGACCTCGTCCTTGAACAGCGCGCGCAGCGGCTCGACGAGCTCGAAGTCGAGGTCCTCCGGCAGGCCACCGACGTTGTGATGCGACTTGATGTTCGCCGTTCCGGCTCCGCCGCCGGACTCGACCACGTCGGGGTACAGGGTGCCCTGCACGAGGAACTTCACCGGGGCCCCGCCGGTGGCCTTCGCCTCTTCCACGAGGTCGCGCTGCACCTGCTCGAACGCACGGATGAACTCGCGGCCGATGATCTTGCGCTTGGTCTCGGGATCGGTCACCCCGGCGAGGTGGCCCAGGAAGGTGTCGACCGCATCGACGGTGATCAAGCGCACGCCGGTCGATTCGACGTAGTCCTTCTCGACCTGCTCCCGCTCGCCCTTGCGCAGCAGGCCGTGGTCGACGAACACGGCCGTCAGCTGATCGCCGATGGCCTTGTGCACGAGGGCGGTGGAGACCGCGGAGTCGACCCCACCGGAGAGGGCCGAGATGACACGGGCGTCGCCGACCTGCTCGCGGATGCGCTCGATCTGCTCGGCGATCACGTTGTCGCTGTTCCAGTCGGCGGGCAGGCCGGCGCCCTTGTGCAGGAAGTTCTCGATGATCGTCTGGCCGTGGTCGGAGTGCTTGACCTCGGGATGCCACTGCACGCCGTACATCCGGCGCTGCTCGTCGGCGAACGCGGCGACCTTGGTGGCGTTGGTGGTGGCGAGCACCTCGAAGCCCTCGGGCGCACGCGAGACCTGGTCTCCGTGGCTCATCCACACGTTCTGCTCAGCGGGCTGTCCGGCCAGCAGTGTGCTGTCGTTGTCGGGGATCTGCGCGTCGGTGGCGCCGTACTCGCGCAGGCCGGTGTTGGCCACCTCACCGCCGAGGGTCTGCGCCATGTACTGGAAGCCGTAGCAGATGCCGAGGGTGGGCACCCCGAGATCGAAGACGCCCGGGTCGAGCTTCGGCGCGCCGTCCTCGTACACCGAGGAGGGCCCGCCGGAGAGGATCAGCGCGACCGGGTTCTTCGCCGCGATCTCCTCCGCGGTCGCGGTGTGCGGCACGATCTCGCTGTAGACGCCCGCCTCGCGTACGCGGCGGGCGATGAGCTGGGCGTACTGCGCGCCGAAGTCGACGACGAGCGCGGGGCGCTGCTGGGTCTCGGTCTGCTCGGTCAACGGGCACCTTCCGGGGTGGTGTTCGCGGCGGCGGCGTCGGGTGACGACTCGGTCGCCTCGCGATGGGCGAGGTAGGCCTTCACGTCGCGCGCGACGCGCGTCTCCATGAAGAACGACAGCAGGGGCACGACGCCGCCGAGCGCGAGCAGGATGAATCGCGGGAACCGCCAGCGCATCAGGCTCCACATCCGGAAGCAGGCGAAGAGGTACACGACGTAGAACCAGCCGTGGGCGACGAGGATGCCGAGGGAGATGTTGAAGCCGTCGCCGGTGGACTCGAGTCCTTCGGCGGTCTCGACGACCTCGGCGAACCAGAGGAAGCCGCCGGATCCGCCGAGGAAGAGTTCGAGATGGATCGGCGTGTACTTCAGCACCATCTCGGTCACGAGCAGCAGTAGCATGACGCCGGTGATGATCGAGGCGATCTGATAGAACTTCAGCGCTCCGCGGATCGCCGGGAAGCTGGCGACTCTGGGCTCGGGCATGCCCTCCATTCTAGCCGTCGCCCCGACGGGCGCCGCCCGCCGGGGAAGGCGGGCACGGCGGGCGCGGCGAGGGCCGTCGGGGTCGATCCCGACGGCCCCCGCCACGTCACGGTGAGTGGGGTGTCACCACCATCCGCGCAACAGGTTCCAGATCCAGTCGACGATCTGCTCGACGATCGCCTTGACCCCGCCGGCACGGTTCACGTGCACGGTCGCGGTCGCGGCATCCCCGTCGGCCTGCGAGACGGCGAGCGTGTACTTGCCGGGCTGCGTGGCCTTGGGCACCGTGAGCGACGCGGCGAAGCTGCCGTCGTCGCCGACCACCACCGTGCCGAGTGCGATCGAGGTGCCCTTCTTCGGCTGCAGCTCGACCGTCACCGTCTCACCCGGCTCGAAGCCGGTGCCGCGGACGGCGAGCTTGCTCCCTGCGCTGACCTTCGACGAACCGAGCTCGATCGCGCCCTGGAACGGGCCGGGCTCGCCTCCCCCGTCGGCGACGAGGAACGGCAGCGTGACCGGGCCGCCGACGTTCGGCGTCGCGACCAGCGGCTGCCCCGCGGCGCCGTCGGGAACGGTGAACTCGAAGGTCGCCCGTCCTGCCTCGTCGAGCGTGTCGACCACTGCCGGGTCCACCGTCGCGGTGCCGAGCACCGTGTCACCGAGCGAGAACGACACCTCGGTCGGCTTCTGCTCGCTGGTGCTGAACGCGAGCGACGACAGCGCGACTGTCACCTGGTCGCCGACGCGGTACCCGTCGGCATCCGGGGCGGGGCTGAACGAGGCGCCGACGGCGCGCTGGGTCAGATCCGGCGTGGCAGTGCCGTTCTCCGAGAACCAGTCCACCATCGACTGCAGGTCGATCTTGCCGGTGTCCTTCTTCGCCGTGCCCTCGCGGAACGAGACGAAGTTGTCGCCGCCGGCGGCGAGGAACGAGTTCGCCACCACCGCGTACGACGCCTGCGAATCGATCGGTGCGCCGTTCAGCGTGATGGACGTGATCCGCTCCCCCTGCGCCGCGGTCGGGTCGTAGGTGTACGACAGCCCCTTCGAGACGCCGAGCTTGAGGAACGGACGGCTCGCGCCGGCCGGCTGCCACTGCTCTTCGAGCACCTTCTTCACCTGCGCACCCGTGAGCTGCAGCGTGACCAGCGTGTTGGCGAACGGCTGCACCGTCGCCGCTTCGCGGTAGGTCACGTTGCCGTCGGGGTCGCCGGCCCCGCTCGATGCGTACGTGAGGTTGGCGCGGATGCCGCCCGGGTTCATCAGCGCGATGTCCGCGCCGGTGGCCCACTGCTGCACATCCGCGACGAAGTTGCCGATCGTCGACTCCCCGCCGCGGTTCTCGGTCTTGCCGTCGCTCTGACGTGCGCGGTTGAAGTCGGCGGTGATGTCGCCCACCTTGACCGCGCCGAGCACGTCGGCCTCGGCCTTGGCCTCGTCGACGATCGCCTGCACGCCGGGCACCGCCGGGTAGTTCGCGACCCACTTGTCGTCGACCTTGCTGGCCAGCGGGCGGATCTCGTTCTTGATCGACAGCAGCTCCTTCGAGTCGCGGTCGACCTGCAGGTTCATCACGCCGAGGTTCTCGCCGTATTGACCGGCTGAGACGACCGGTCGCCCGTCGATCACGTGGTTGTAGGCGAGGTGAGTGTGCGCCGAGACGATGGCATCCACGTCCCCGTCGACGCCGTAGACGATCTCGCCCAGCGGGGTGTCAGGGGTGATGCTGTCGAGCTCGACCGTGGTCGCGCCCTCGTGCACCAGCAGGATCACCACATCGGCCTCGCCGTTGGCGGGGTCGCCGTCGCGCAGGTCGTCGGCCACCGCGTTCACGGAGTCGACGATGCTGCGCACCTCGAGATCCGCGATGCCGTCCGGAGAGACGAGCGAGGGCAGGTCCTCGGTGACGGCACCGACGAACCCGACCCGCACTCCGTCGAGCTCCTTCACCCAGGCCGGGGCCAGCGCGGGCTGTCCGGTCTCGGTGAGGAAGACGTTGGCGGCGATGTACTCCCAGTCCGCGCGGTCCTGCACGCGGTCGCGCAGATCCACCCAGCCCTGGTCGAACTCGTGGTTGCCCGCCGCGCTCACGTCGAGGCCCGCGAGGTTGAGCGCGTCGATGGTCGGCTCGTCGTTCTGGATGAACGAGGTGAACGTCGACGCGCCGATCAGGTCGCCCGCGGCGGCGAAGATCGTGTTCGGGTTCTCCTTCCGCACCTGGGCGACGGCGCCGGCGAGCACCGCGGCTCCCGCGCTGGCGCCGTCGGCCTCGATGCGCCCGTGGAAGTCGTTGATCGTGGCGATGTCGATGCTCACCGGTGGCACGGTCGACGAGACTCCGACGAGGATCGGGTCGTGGTCGCTCGAACGGAAGGGCGTGCCAGTTTCGGTCGCGCCGTAGGCGTAGCCGCGGTCGCTCCACTCGGGCGAGTTGATCGTCCAGGCATCGGCGCCGGTGATCGACGGCGCCAGCGAGGGCGAGGCGATCACGTGGTCGAGCGAGCCGAGCTCACCGTCGAAGGTGTAGGTGTAACTGCCCGGCGAGTGCGCGGGAACGGTGTCGACCCAGCCCTTCGAGGTGAACACGTCGATCGGGTCCTCATGCCCGTAGGCGTTGAAGTCGCCGATCAGCAGCATGTCGCCGCCGTGCGTCTTCTTCAGCCGCTCGGTGAACGCCAGCAGCGATTCCGCCTGCTTCACGCGGTCTGCGTTGAAGAACCCCTGTCCG
Source organism: Microbacterium sp. USHLN186 (assembly GCF_037145155.1). Lineage (NCBI taxonomy): Bacteria > Bacillati > Actinomycetota > Actinomycetes > Micrococcales > Microbacteriaceae > Microbacterium > Microbacterium sp. USHLN186. Next base: position 160,164 of record NZ_JBBCYA010000003.1, on the reverse strand, counting down.
TCGGCCGGCTGCGTGCCGCTGCCCGACTTCGACTTGAAGTGGTTGGCGACGACGGTGACCGTGCGCCCGTCGGCGTCGAACGCCTGAGCGATGGGCTCACGTGCGTTGCCCCACACGGTCTCGTCGTCGATCGTCTCGGCTGCGCCTTCCGGCGTGACCTCGGCGGGCTTGTAGATGATCGCGTTGGTGATGAAGTCGGTGGTCGCCGCGTTCTGCAGCGACTTCGGCGTGGGCACGTAGTCCCACACGCCCGCCCCGGCTGCCGCGTTGAGCCCGTCGACCAGGTCGGCGAGCGCGGTGTCGGCGGGATCTCCGAGCTTGACCGAGTTCTCGATCTCCATCAGCGACACCACGTCGGCGTCGAGGCGGTTGATCGCCGCCACGATCTTCGACTTCTGGATGGCGAACTCCGCTGCGGTCTTCGCCCCACGAGCGTCGGGGTTCTCGCTGGTCAGCGTGGTGAAGTAGTTGTAGACGTTGAACGACGCGATCTTCACGTCGCCGCCCACGGAGGGCACCTCGGGGCGCGGGTTCTTCGACGTGAAGGCGAGCTTCTCATCGGCGGGCGAGCCACTGTCCAGCGGCTTCACCGGCTGCAGACGCCAGTCGTCGAACCCGTACTGCAGCACCATGCCCTTGCCGCCGAAGTCCACCGCGTCGCCGTTGCGCACCACGACGTCCTTGGTGAAGTACGGCTGGTCGTTCGGGTGGTCCTTGTTGGACACCTGGATGCTGTAGCCGTCGTCGAGCAGGATCCGGTCGGCGCGGTTCGCCGCGGCGATGGCATCCGCCTCTGGCCCGGGCCGCTCGAGCTCGGTGCCCTTCACGTTCAGCTCACCCGGGTTCAGCCACAGCGTGCCGTAGGTGAACAGCTGGTGGCTGGAGGCGACGAGGTACTCGCCGGTGGGCAGCACGAGCATGCTCTCGTACGCCTCACGCGCGGAGCCCACCACATCCGTGGGCAGCGGCGTGGGCTCGGGCGCTCCGACGCCCGCGGTGACGAGCGTGACACCGGATGCCGCTGCCGGCGCGATCTGGGTCTGGTTGAAGTACTCGTCCACGACACCCGTGACCGACACGAGGTCGCCGATCTCGCCCGGCACGCTCTTGCCGTCGAGGAAGACGAACACGCCGTCCGAGGCGCCGGGCGTCTTGTCCTCCGCGCCGCCGGAACCGGCGGTCTGGATCACGATGCCCTTGTATCCGCCCGTGCGGTAGTCGGCGGTGATGACTCCTTCCACGGTGACGGTCCTGCCCTTGTACGGCGAGACGTCGGTCGTGCCCTGCACCTCGGCGATGCTGAGCTTCTCACCGGGTTCGGTACCCGGGTCTGTGGGATCGGGGTCGGTGCCGCCGCCCTGGCTGCCGGAGTTGGTGGGCGTGATGGCGGCCGACAGGGTGAAGTCCGCGTTGTTGACGTCGGTGTCCTTGCCGTCGGTGCGGTTCAGGGACTTGACGTCGGTGTTGCCCGCGGGTGCCCCGGCGGTCGCACCTTCGAAGGTGTTCGACTTGCCGTACCCGAGCAGGTCGATGATGCCGTCGGCGCCGGCCGCGTCGCCGACCGGCAGGGTGGCAGCGGTGGTGCCCTGCACGAGCGCGATCGTGCCGGTCGTGCCGCTGGGCGTCAGCGTGCTGGTCTGGTCGGGCGTGGGCAGGTCGGCGCCGGCAGTGCCGTTGCTGTTCGCCTGCACGAGGAAGTAGCCGCCGGCCTTGATGGTGCCCTTGAGCGCGACGAAGCTGTTGGACGCGCCCGTGCCCGTCGCCGAGCGGTACTGCAGCGACATCCCGTCGAGGACGACATCCTTGTCGGTCGGGTTGTACAGCTCGATGAATTTGTTCTTGAACGCGGCGCCGGCGCTGCCGCCGGACAGGTAGGCCTCATTGATGACGACACCGGTGCCGGCGGTGTTCGCGAAGGCGGGAGCGGCGATGAGCGAACCCATGCTCATCGTGAAGGCGGTCGTCAGCGCGAGCGCCGCAATGCGCCCCCGCTTCCTGTGCAGTGCGATGGGAACCTTCCGGTTCCCGTCAGCGGGGGTGGACATCATGGACGCTGTCTCCTCGGTCAGGATGGGCCGGCGGACCTCGTGGGGCCACCGCCGCGTGCACGAGAGGCGCACGCATGACAGTGACCATAGGCCCGACCGCCGACATCCGGCAAGAGGATTCGAACGCTCTTCACCTGCCGGCCACCGCCGCGTCGCTCAGCCGCGGGCGTCCTCGAACTCCTCCACCTCGCGCTCCCACGCGTCGCGGGCGAGGCGGTACCAGAGATAGAACGCGAAACCGGCGAAGATCGCCCACTCGGCGGCGTAGAAGATGTTCAGCCAGTTGATCGGCGAAGTCGTCTCGGGGGCCGGCGAGTGGATGTCGACCAGGCCCTGCGGGGCGTCGAGGGATGCCAGGAACGGGCGGTACACGTCCAGCTGGGCGATGTCGTGCCAGCGGCCGAGCAGCGCGGCCGGAGACATCCGCGTCAGCTCGTGCACGTCATCGCCGGGGGGAAGCTCAACGCCCTCGTCGTCGATCAGCCGCCCGGTCAGAGACACCTCGACCGCGCCCTGGCGGGTGAGGGCGGCGGCGACGGCATCCGCCTTCTCGCGCGTCGGCGCCCAGCCGAGCGCGACAGCGAGGGAGGTGCGCTCGGCGACCCGCAGCTGCCCGGTGACCCAGTAGCCCTCCGCACCGTCGTTGAAGCGCGACGAGATGACGATGAAGTCCTCGGGTACCCAGGTGCCGCGCGCGGTCACCTTCTGCCCGCCCAGCGGTTCAGGCAGGTACTGCCCGGGCTGGACAACCTCGTCGAGGGGACGCACCTGCTCGGTCGCGCCCGGCGGCAGCGGATCGGTGTCGACCGCGCGGGAGAGCTGCCACTGCCCGAGCCACGCGAACACTCCGGCGACGACGAGGCACAGCACGAGCACGCCGATCCACCGTCCCCGGAGCATCACCTCGCGCAGCGTGGGCGGGAACTGCGGTGCCGCGACCGGCTGCGGGGCGGTCATCCCAGCTCGTAGGGGGCGAGCACGACCTCGACCCGCTGGAACTCCTTCAGGTCGGAGTATCCGGTGGTCGCCATCGACTTTCGCAGCGCGCCGATGAGGTTCGCCGTGCCGTCGGCGACCGGGGCGGGGCCGAAGAGGATCTGCTCGAGGTCGGCCACGCGCTCGACGGCGACGCGCCGCCCGCGGGGCAGTTCGGGGTGGTGCGCCTCGGCGCCCCAGTGGAAGCCCTGACCGGGCGCGTCCGTCGCGCGCGACAGCGCGACGCCCAGCATCACGGCATCCGCTCCCATCGCGAGCGCCTTGACCATGTCTCCCGACGTGCCCACGCCGCCGTCGGCGATCACGTGCACGTAGCGGCCGCCCGACTCGTCGAGGTAGTCGCGGCGCGCGGCGGCGACGTCCGAGACGGCCGTCGCCATCGGGGCGTGGATGCCGAGGGTGACGCGCGTGGTGGACGCCGCTCCCCCGCCGAAGCCGACGAGCACGCCTGCAGCTCCCGTGCGCATGAGGTGCAGCGCGGCCGTGTACGTGGAGGCACCGCCGACGATGACCGGGACGTCGAGGTCGTAGATGAACTTCTTCAGGTTCAGCGGCTCGAGCGCGCTGGAGACGTGCTCGGCCGACACGGTGGTGCCGCGGATCACGAACAGGTCGACGCCCGCGGCGACGACGGTCTCGTACAGCTCCTGGGTGCGCTGCGGCGTGAGCGATCCGGCGACGGTGACCCCGGCCTCGCGGATCTCGGCGATGCGCCGGGTCACCAGCTCGGGCTTGATCGGCTCGGCATACAGCTGCTGCATGCGCACGGTCGCTCGCTCGGCGGGCAGCGCGGCGATCTCGTCGAGCATGGGCTGCGGGTCGTCGTAGCGCGTCCACAGGCCCTCGAGATCGAGCACGCCCAGACCGCCCAGCTTGCCGAGCGCGATGGCTGTCGCCGGGCTGACCACCGAGTCCATCGGTGCTCCCAGCACGGGGATGTCGAACGAGAACGCGTCGATCGTCCAGGTCGTCGACACGTCGGCGGGGTTGCGGGTGCGCCGCGACGGGACCACCGCGATGTCGTCGAACGTGTACGCGCGACGCGCGCGCTTGCCTCGGCCGATCTCGATGTCCATGCTCACTCGTCCAGCCTACCCGGGAGGTGTGCGGAGTTCCGTGGGCCAGGCCGGGTGGGGCCCGCCGCCCGTGTTTTCATCCGCCGGTGTTTTCATCCGGCGACGGAGAACGCGCGAGGGAAGGATGCTTGCGGCGGGCGTCCTTCCCTCGGTGGATCACCTTCCCCGGGTGAATCATGCCGGCTGAGCACTCCGGCGTCGGTGTTCCTGCACAGCACGTGGTTCGGCACAGGTTGTGCACATCCGCGCGCATCGAACACCACGCGGATGCCGGCGACGGGCAGGATCGGGCGTCATGAAGACCCCGATCGCGAAGTGGATGAGCCAGCACCGCGGCGTCGCGCACAGCTCGCAGCTGCGCGACGCGGGCTACTCGGCCTATGAGGTCCGTGTCGCCGTGGATCGCGGTGTGATCGAGCGCGTGCACAGGTCGTGGGTGGTCAGTGCGGAATGCTCGCCTGCGCGTCGGGCGGCGGCATCGGTCAGCGGTCGCGTCACGTGCGTCTCGGCCACCCGCGAGCACGGGCTGTGGACGCCGGAGACGGATGGAACCGCGCACGTCGCCCTGCCCTCCAGCGCCTGTCGCACGAAGCGGCAGGGGGTGAAAGCGCACTGGGCACGCGGCCCGCTGCCGGTGACGCGGTTCACCACGGACGAGCCGCTGCTGAACGTGCTGTTCCACACCGCGCGATGTCTCGAGCTGTCCGCAGCCACCGCCGTGTGGGAATCCGCGCTGCGCGGAGGCGCGGTGACCCTCTCGCAGCTGCGGCGCACGCACTGGGGAACGCCGGCCGCAGGTCAGGTGCTCGAGCGCGTCGGTGCGCTGTCGGACTCCGGCATCGAGACGGCTTTCGTCGCGATCGCCCGCAGCTGCGGCGTCGAGGTGCGACAGCAGGTGCTGATCGACGGGCATCTGGTCGACGCCCTCATCGGCGATCGGCTCGTGGTGCAGCTCGACGGGTTCGAGTTCCATCAGGATGCGAAGGACCGCCGGCGTGATCTGCGGCAGGACGCCCGCCTGGCACTGCTCGGCTACACGGTGCTGCGCTTCGACTACCAGCAGGTCATGTTCGACCGGCGCTATGTGCAGGAGACCCTGCTGAACGCGATCGCGCAGGGTCTGCACCTGGCCCGGCGCCGGTGACGGCGCCTCCCCCGAGCCGCAATTCATCGGGCGAAGGAGAACGCACGAGGGAAGGATGGATGCAGCCGCCGGCATCCTTCCTCGGATGAATCACCTTCACCCGGGGAAAACCTGCGGGGCGGACGGGTCCCACGCGCCGCGAGCGTCAGGGCTCGGACAGCCGGGCGAGCAGCTCGGTGAGCAGGGCCTCGGCGACCGGGTGCGGCAGCTGCTCGATGAGCGACATCAGCAGCGACATCGGCCGATCGGCGGCAACCCGGCCCGCGCCGGCGAGGCGCAGCAGCAGCCAGGCGGACGTCGGCCCTGGCACCCGCCCGCCCTCGCCGTATCCCAGGACGCGCAACGCGGCGACCAGCATCCGAGCATCCGCCGGGCGCTTCCCGCGCACCTCGTCCGCCGCCGCGGTGAGCGCGCCGGTGAACTCGTCGACCCTCTGCTCCAGCACCGGGGTGAGCGTGAGGTGGGCGCTGTGCGGCAGTCGCGTGCCGTCGCGCTGCACGAGTCCGGGCTGGTGCTGGATCTTCCAGCCGTATGCCATCAGCGCGTCGGCGAGGCGGTGCGGATCCACGCGCTGGTCGGCCGGGACGCCGAGGTCGGCGACCACCGCGATGGCCGGCCCGACCGGATCGCCGAGCACGCGCAGCCCTCGGATGCCGGCGACGGCATCCGTCACGGCCACAGCGACCCGGTGGATCGACGCGGTCAGGCCCGCGTAGCCGGAGTCGCCGAGATGCTGCGTGATCGCCCAGGCCGCCGCGAGCGGCGATGCCGAGCGGGAGCCGAGCAGAGTCGGATTCACGACCGGATAGCCCGCCCAGTCCGTCGTCGCGAAGAACTGCGCGCGCTGGCGCCGGCGGCCGCGGTGCAGCAGCACCGAGACACCCTTGGGCGCATAGCCGAACTTGTGCAGATCGGCCGAGATGCTCGTGACCCCGCGCACGCGGAAGTCCCATCGCGGCACGTCGCGCCACCACGGCAGCACGAAGCCGCCGAAGCACGCGTCGACGTGGCACGCGATGGCGCGAGCGGATGCCGCAGCCGCGACCTCCGCGATCGGATCGAGCACGCCCGTGGGATAGGCGGGTGCCGAGACGACCACGAGCGCGACGTCGTCGTCGAGACGCGCGATGAGGTCGGATGCCGCCACCGCGCCGTCCGCGCCGCACGGCACGGCGTCGAACGCGAGGTCGAACAGCTGTGCGGCCTTGCGGAAGGCCGCATGCGCGCTCGCGGGCGCGACGATACGCGGCCGGCTCCCCGGCAAGCGCTCGTTGTGCCGGTCGCCGGCCCGCCGATCGAGGCGCCACAGATCGCGGGCGGTCTTCACGGCGAGCAGGCAGCTCTCTGTCCCCCCGCTGGTGACCGTGCCGACGACCGAGCGGTCGCCGTGCAGCATCCGGCGGGCGAAGCCGATCAGATCGCGCTCCATCGCGGCGATCGAGGGGAACACGGTGGGGTCGAGTCCGTTCAGCGGCCGGGCGACGCGCGCCGCGGCGTCGGCCAGCTCGTCGAGCTCGGCCATCCCGCTGTCGTACACGTACGACAGCACGCGGCCGCCGTGGGTCGGCGCGTCGCCGGCGCGCAGCGCGCGCAGCCGCTCGAGCACGGCATCCGTGTGTCCGTCGAGGCGCGGCGACGGAACGCGCGGATCCGCGCTGCTCACGCCGACGTCCCGACGATGTCGTGCTCGCGCAGCCGGTAGCGTGCGAGCACGACCAGGCTGGCGAGCATGAGCACGGCCGGCAGCAGGCTGAAGGCGATCGCGATGCCGGTCACTGCGGCACCCGGCTGCGACACCTCGACGTCCGCGGTGGTCTCGATGTAGCCGGTCAGCGCGAGCACGATCGAGAGCACAGTCGCCCCGAGCGCCATGCCGGTGGTCTCGCCCGCGGTCCACACGCCGCTGAACACGCCCGAGCGGTTCTCTCCTCCGCTCGCGGTGCGATCGTGGGCGATGACATCGGGCAGCATGGCCATCGGCAGGGTCTGCATTCCAGCGTAGGCGGCGCCGGCGAGCGCCACAGGCGCGAGGATCCACCACCCCGGCATCCACACCATCAGCGCCAGCACGACCGTGGCGACGAGGAAGAGGGCGCTGGCGACTCGGAAGCCGCGCTCCTTGCCGATCCGGTCGGCGATGCGCTTCCACACCGGCGCCATCAGCAGCGCGGGTGCAATCAGGGCGACAAACAAGGGCGTGACGGCATCCTCGTCGCCGAGTACCCAGCGCGCGACGAACTGCGCGGCGGCGAGCATGAGTCCGGTGGCCAGGCCCTGCAGCATGAAGGTGCCCAGCAGCGCGCGGAAGGGCTGGCTCTCGCGCAGCACGGTCACCCCGTCGCGATAGTGCATGCCGATCGAGGCACCCGGGCGCACGGGCAGCGGAGGACGCGTCGGCGCGACGGTGGATGCTATGAGCAGCCCGGCTCCCAGCAGCACCGCCGCGACGGCCGCCATGATGAGGTAGCCCAGCAACGGGTCGTCCGGGAACATGCCGCGGATCTCCGGCCCGCCCGCGCCGAACAGCAGGATCGCGACAGTCAGCAGCACCACGCGCCAGCTGAGCAGCCGGGTGCGCTCGCGGTACTCGTCGGTGAGCTCGGCGGGCAGGGCGATGTACGGCACCTGGAAGAGGCTGAAGCATGTCGCTGCGAGCATGAACGCGACAAGCACCCAGAGACCGGACGCCACCGGCCCCGCACCCGCCGGGGCGGCGAAGGTCAGGATGAAGAAGATCGGCAACCCGATCGCGCCGATGAGCATGAGCCGGCGGCGCGATCCGGTGCGCGCGAGCGCGGTGTCGCTCATCCCGCCGATCACCGGGTCGATCAGCACGTCCCACACCTTCGCGGCGGTGACGATCCCGCCCGCCGCCAGCGCGGTCACCCCCAGCGAGTCGGTGAGGTAGTAGACGAGCACGAGGCCGGGCAGGGTCGCGAAACCGCCCGTGCCGAGGGAGCCGATGGCGTAGCGGGACACCTGACCGCGCGTGAGAGAACTCGACCCTGGACCCATGCGGTCACTCTAGTGGCGCGCGCGCAGCGCGCCGGTCGACAGAGAAAGGCTCGCGGCCTACTTCTTGTAGTTGGGCGCCTCGACGACGATCTGCACGTCGTGCGGGTGCGACTCCTTCAGGCCGGCGGCCGTGATGCGCACGAACCGGCCGCGCTGCTTGAGCTCCTCGATCGTGCGCGCGCCGACGTAGAACATCGACTGGCGCAGTCCGCCGACCAGCTGGTACGCCACGGCCGAGACCGGCCCGCGGTAGGGCACCTGACCCTCGATGCCCTCGGGGATCAGCTTGTCGTCGTTGGGCACGTCGGCCTGGAAGTAGCGGTCCTTCGAGTACGAGGTCTGCTTGCCGCGGGTCTGCATCGCGCCCAGCGAGCCCATGCCGCGGTACTGCTTGAACTGCTTGCCGGACTGGAAGACGATCTCGCCCGGCGACTCGTCGGTGCCCGCCAGGAGCGACCCGAGCATCACGGCATCCGCTCCGGCCACCAGCGCCTTGGCGATGTCGCCGGAGTACTGCAGCCCGCCGTCGGCGATCACCGGCACACCGGCCGGACCCGCCGCGAGCGACGCCTCGTACACCGCGGTCACCTGCGGCACGCCGACACCCGCGACGACGCGGGTGGTGCAGATCGAGCCGGGGCCCACGCCCACCTTGACGGCGTCGACGCCCGCATCCACCAGCGCCTGCGCGCCCTCGCGGGTCGCGACGTTGCCGCCGATCACGTCGATGTGCGCGAACGACTCGTCGGCCTTGAGTCGCTTGACCAGGTCGATCACGCCCTGCGACTGCCCGTTGGCGGTATCGACCACCAGCACGTCGACGCCCGCGTCGCGCAGCGCCTCGGCGCGCTCCCACGCGTCGCCGAAGAAGCCGATCGCGGCGCCGACGCGCAGCCGGCCCTGGTCGTCCTTGGTGGCCAGCGGGTACTTCTCGCTCTTGTCGAAGTCCTTGATGGTGATCAGGCCCGCGAGGGTCCCGTCCTCGTCGATCAGGGGCAGCTTCTCGACACGGTGCTTGGCGAACAGCGCGATGACATCACCCGCGGCCACGCCCACCGGCGCGGTGACGAGGTTCTCGCTGGTCATCACGTCGCGCACCCGCGTGGTCTGGCGCTCGAAACCCGACACGAAGCGCATGTCGCGGTTGGTGATGATGCCCACGAGGTGGTTCTGCTCATCCACGACGGGAAGACCCGAGATGCGGTAGCGCGCGCAGAGGTTGTCGACCTCTTCGACGGTCGCGTCGGCGGTCGTGGTGATCGGGTCGGTGATCATCCCCGACTCGCTGCGCTTGACGCGGTCGACCTGCGCGGCCTGGTCGGCGATCGAGAGGTTGCGATGCAGGATGCCGATCCCGCCCTCGCGTGCCATGGCGATCGCCATGCGGGCCTCGGTGACGGTGTCCATCGCGCTGGAGAGCAGGGGCGTGGCGACCGAGATGCGGCGGGTGATGTGCGACGACGTGTCGGCCTCGCTGGGGATCACGTCGGTGTGACCCGGCAGCAGGAGCACATCGTCATAGGTGAGCCCGGTGAATCCGAACGGGTCGTGCTGCTGCATGGAAACTGGCTCCTCTGCGCCGGGTGGCGCGGTCGAATGACGAGTGCGCGGGGACGTCTGCGGCCGACGGGCCAGACCCGCCTATCGATTCTAAGCGCCGCTCGCTGAGAGGTCGCCCGCGCGGCGCGCGGCCGCCGGAGGTGCGCATTCCGGCTCCTGCGGGATACGCTCAGTGCGACGTCCATGACGACCGGCGACCCGAAGCCGCTCGCAGGCACTCGATGTGGAGGATGCGTGGGACTGAGAACAGTGGCGCTTCGGCGCCCTCAGCACGGGGTGATCGCGTTGCTCGCGGCACTGCTGACAGCTTTCCTCGTGCTCGGCATACCCGCCGGATCAGCATGGGCCGACACCACCGATGACGGCCAGGAGATCACCGACTTCTACTTCGCCGGCAACATGTCCTACAAGGGCGAGCCGCTGGACGGGGTCGGGATCAGCGTCGAGGGCAACGGCTTCAAGGACGAGACCAAGACCGACGCCGACGGCAAGTGGCGCCTCTACGTACCCGAGAAGGAGAAGTACACCCTCTCGGTCGATGAGGACTCGCTGCCGAAGGGCGTCATCGTCGACGCCACGCAGCTGCCCGACGGCGTCGAGCCCGTCGAGGGGACAAGCGGCTCGTTCGAGGCGGAGTTCGGACTGACCGGGACGAAGATCATCAACCTCTTCCTCGGCCAGGGCGAGCGGATCACCGTCTCGTTCCTCGACCAGCTGATCTCGCGCACCGTCGGCGGCATCAACTTCGGCCTGCTGCTCGGCCTCGCCTCGATGGGAGCGGCTCTCATCTACGGCACCACACGGCTGTCGAACTTCGCACACGGCGAGATGGTCACCTGGGGCGGCGTGGTCGTGGTTCTGTTCACGTCGCTGTGGAACCTGCCGCTGTGGGCGGGCATCATCGCCGCGGTGATCGGCGGTGGAGCGCTGGGCTGGGCGATGGATGCCGGCATCTGGCGCCCGCTGCGCCGACGTGGCCTCGGCATCGTGCAGCTGCTGATCGTCAGCATCGGGCTCTCGCTGGCGCTGCGCTATGTGCTGCAGTTCCTCATCGGCGGCGACACCGCTCAGCTGCCCGGCGCGAGCCCCGCGCCGCTGGAGCTCGGCCCGATCCAGCTGTCGTACATCGACCTGATCGGCATGGCCATCAGCCTGGCCGCGATCCTCGGCATGGCCTACTTCCTCACGCGCACACGCATCGGAAAGGCCACCCGGGCCATCTCCGACAACCCGCAGCTCGCCGCGGCCTCGGGCATCGACGTCGACCGTGTGGTGCGCATCGTCTGGATCGTCGCAGGCTCGCTGGCCGCGCTGTCCGGCATCCTGTGGGCGTACTTCCGCCCGGGCGTGAAGTGGGACATGGGCATGCAGATGCTGCTGCTGATCTTCACCGCGATCACCCTCGGCGGTCTCGGCTCGGCGATCGGCGCGCTGGTCGGCTCGCTCATCGTGGGCATCGCGGTGGAGGTCTCGACGCTGCTGGGTGTGCCGTCCGATCTCAAGTACGCCACCGCGCTGGTCGCGCTGGTCGTCATCCTGCTGGTCAGGCCGCAGGGTCTGTTCGGTCGCAAGGAAAGGCTGGGCTGACGCATGGACTTCGGATCGATCTTCGGCAACACCGCCGTCTACCTCCTCAGCCCGGTCACGATCGCCTATGCGCTGGCGGCGACGGGTCTCGCGGTGCACTTCGGCTACGCGGGTCTGCTCAACTTCGGCATGGCGGCCTTCATGGCCGTCGGCGCCTACGGCTACGCGATCCCCGTGCTCACCTTCGGCGCGCCGTGGTGGCTGGGCATGCTCATCGGCCTCGCCGGCGGTGCGGTGTTCGCGCTGCTGCTCGGCATCCCGACCCTGCGCTTGCGCGCCGACTACCTCGCCATCGCGACCATCGCGACGGCCGAGGTCGTGCGGCTGCTGTTCCTCACCCGGCTGTTCGAGGACGTCACGGGAGCTGCCGGCGGCCGCACCGGCTACCACGCGGGCTTCCGCGCCGCGAACCCGATCCCCGAGGGCACCTACGGCTTCGGCCCGTGGACCTACAACGCGACCGAGCTGTGGAACATCCTGTTCGGTCTCATCCTGCTGGCCCTGTCGATCCTGCTGGTGTGGGCGCTCATGCGCAGCCCGTGGGGTCGGGTGCTCAAGGGCATCCGCGAGGACGAGGACGCTGTGCGCTCGCTCGGCAAGAACGTGTTCGCCTACAAGATGCAGGCGCTCGTGGTCGGCGGTGTGATCGGCGCCGCCGGTGGCATCGTGTTCGTGCTGCCCTCGGCCGTGGTGCCGGGCAGCTACTCGACGTCGCTGACCTTCTTCCTGTGGACCGTGCTGCTGCTCGGCGGCGCGGCCACCGTGTTCGGCCCGACGCTGGGCGCCGTGCTGTTCTGGGTCCTGTTCGCGTTCCTCGGCAACTTGCTGCCGCAGATGGCCAGCGCAGGCTACCTGCCGATGACGTCATCGCAGGCGGAGATCGTCCGCTGGATCCTCGCGGGTGTGGCCCTCATGCTCATCGTGATCTACCGCCCACAGGGCATCCTCGGAGACAAGAGGGAGATGACCTTTGCCAAGTGAGAACGAGCCCCTGGATGCCGCGACTGCGGCATCCGCCCCGGGCAGACGAGCCAAGGCCACGGGTCTGGCGAAGGGACCGGCTGCGCCTGGTGTCGCCAAGACCGACCCGATCCTCGTGGTCGACGGCGTGGAGCGGCGCTTCGGCGGCCTCACCGCGGTCAGCGTCGACCACCTCGAGATCCCGCGCGGCGCGATCACGGCGCTGATCGGGCCGAACGGCGCCGGCAAGACGACGCTGTTCAATCTGCTGTGCGGCTTCGACAAGCCCAACAGCGGAACGTGGGAGTACGACGGCAAGAACCTCGCCGGCATCCCCTCGTTCAAGGTCGCGCGGATGGGCCAGGTGCGCACCTTCCAGCTGACCAAGGCGCTGTCGCTGCTGACCGTGCTCGAGAACATGAAGCTCGGCTCGCCCGACCAGCCCGGCGAGAAGTTCTGGCAGAGCCTGATCCCCGGCATCTGGAAGAAGAAGGAAGTCGAGATCGAGCAGAAGGCTCGTGAGCTGCTGACGCTGTTCAAGCTGGATACCAAGGAGAAGGACTTCGCCGCCTCACTGTCGGGCGGGCAGCGCAAGCTGCTCGAGATGGCGCGCGCACTGATGAGCGACCCGCAGCTGGTGATGCTGGACGAGCCGATGGCCGGGGTCAACCCCGCGCTGACGCAGTCGCTGCTCGATCACATCCTCGGCCTGAAGGATCGCGGCATGACGGTGCTCTTCGTCGAGCACGACATGCACATGGTGCGCCACATCGCCGACTGGGTGGTGGTCATGGCAGAGGGCCGCGTAGTCGCCGAGGGGCCGCCCGAGACGGTGATGGAGGATCCGGCCGTCGTCGACGCGTACCTCGGTGCGCACCAGGACGTCGACCTGGGGGCGGTCACCGGCCGCATCTCGGTGGTCGACTCCGGCGCTGCGGCATCCGCCACGCGCATGCGGGAGAAGATCGAAGCCGAGGCGGAGGCCGAGCTGGACGCCGAGGCCGAAGAGGAGAAGAAGTGATGGATGCCAGTTCCGTGACACACTCAGCCACCGACGTCGTCGTCGAGCTGAAGAACGTCCACGCGGGGTACCTCCCTGGCGTGAACATCCTCAACGGGGCGAACCTCGTCGCGCGTCAGGGTGAGCTGATCGGCATCATCGGCCCCAACGGCGCCGGCAAGTCCACACTGCTGAAGTCGATCTTCGGCATGGTGCAGGTCCGCGACGGCGACATCACCGTCAACGGGTCCAGCATCCTCGGTCTGAAGGCCGACAAGCTCGTGGCGAAGGGTGTGGGGTTCGTGCCGCAGACGAACAACGTCTTCCCCTCGCTGACGATCGCCGAGAACCTGCAGATGGGGCTGTACCAGAACCCGAAGATCTACGACGAGCGCCTGGAGTTCGTCACCGGCATCTTCGCCGAGCTCGGCAAGCGGCTGAACCAGCGCGCCGGCTCGCTCTCGGGTGGTGAGCGCCAGATGGTGGCGATGTCGCGCGCGCTCATGATGAACCCGTCGGTGCTGCTGCTGGACGAGCCGTCCGCCGGCCTGTCGCCGGTGCGTCAGGATGACGCGTTCATCCGGGTGTCGGACATCAACAAGGCGGGCGTGACGACGATCATGGTCGAGCAGAACGCACGCCGCTGCCTGCAGATCTGCGACCGCGGCTACGTGCTCGACCAGGGCCGCGACGCCTACGAGGGCTCCGGACGCGATCTGCTGAACGACCCGAAGGTCATCGGGCTCTACCTGGGCACGCTGGGCCAGGACGCCGCCTGACGCAGGGCGGTTGCCGCGCGCGCGGCACGTCGCGAGGAGCCATATGGTGGCCACACGCGCCTCATGACCAGCATCCGGCTCCCCGCACGCACTCGTGCCCAGACACCCGCGCCCTGACACGCAGAAGGCCCCGGATGCCGAGCGGCATCCGGGGCCTTCCCCCGCGACTTACTTGATGCGGGTGTTGTTGTTGTCGGCGCCGTACTCGTACACGCCGATGGCCGCGCCCTTCGGGTCGTTGTTCTCGTCGAACGTGACCGAGCCGGACAGGCCCTCGTAGTCAGCGGTGCCGCCGTCGTTGATGATCTTCGCGCACTCCTCGAACGAGGTGCACTTCTCACCGTCGCCCTCGCCGCCGGAGACCTCACGCATCTTCGCCGCGATGTCCTTGCCCTCGACGGAGCGCGCCTCGAGCGCAGCCAGTGCGACGAGGATCGTGGCGTCGTAGGCCTCGGCCGAGTAGGTGACGTCGTTGATCTTGTCGTTGCCGGCCTTGGTCCAGACCTCGTTCAGCTGCTCGAGGAAGTCCTCGGGAAGCTCGGCCCCCGCGCGGGTGCCCTTCGAGCCCTCGAGCTTGATCGGCAGGTTGTCCTTGCCGTAGTTCGAGAGGTTGCCGTCGACCATGTACAGCTTGCCGGTGTCGACGCCCGCGTTGCCGAGCAGCGGGGCGATCGTCTTGAACTGCTCGTACGAGACGATGGCCACTGCGTCGGGCTTGGCGGCCGCGACGGTCTGCACCTGCGCGTTGTACTGGCCGTCGCCCTGGTTGTACGACGCCTCGGCGACGACCTTGCCGCCGGCGGACTCGAACGTGCTCTTGATGGCCTCGGCGAGGCCGGTGCCGTACGGGTCGTTCTGGTAGATGATGCCGAGAGTCGTGTTGCCGTCTTCGGCGATCTGGTTGCCGAGCACCTCGCCCTGCAGGTTGTCGCTGGGGGCGGTGCGGAAGTACATGGGGCTGAGGCCGGTGAAGTCCGCCGAGGTGTTCGACGGCGAGACGGTCACGATGCCCGCCCCGACGTTGCTGTCGAGGATGAGCTTCGACACCGACGACGATGCTGCGCCGATCATGGCGGTGATGCCGGCGCTCTGCAGCTTGGTGATCGAGGTCTCGTACGCCTTGTTGTCGAGGTCGCCCTCGTCGGCGTTGGTCAGCTCGACCTGCACGCCGGCGTCGGCGTCGTTGATCTGCGAGACGGCGAGAGTGACACCGGCCTCCATCGGAGCACCGAGGAACGCCAGCTGGCCCGAGACGGGCAGCAGCGATCCGAGCTTCAGGGTGAGGTCCGCGGCGGCCGGCTTCTCACCCCCGGGCTTGTCGCTGGGCTTGTCTGCGGGCGTGCTGCTGCAGCCCGCGATGATGAGTGCGGAGGCGCTGACCATCGCAGCCGCCGCGAAGATCCTCGCCGGACGCGAGCCCTTCATTGCGTTCATGTTGCTCCCTTGCGTAACTGAACGTGGAAATCCACTTCGGGTGATTCTCACCCTATTGGGTCGGGGAGCCGGGTTCTGTCTCGGTCGGCTAACGATGCGCTCACACCAGCTGAGCCGGTGCCGTGCGCCGCCGGCGCCCCTTCTGCAGCATGAGATCGACCACGAAGACGACGATCGCGATCCACACGATGATGAAGCCGATCCAGCGCTCCAGCGGCATGGGCTCGCCCAGCAGGGCCCACCCCACCACGAACTGCATGACGGGGGTGATGAACTGGAACATCCCCACCAGGCTGAGATCGATCCGGCGGGTGCCGGCGGCGAACAGCAGCAGCGGCACCGCGGTGGCGATTCCCGCTCCGGCGACCAGGGCGGTGTGCAGCGGCGAGACCTGCCCGAAGGTGATGCCGTCGGTCTGCGCGACCACGATGAGGGTCACCGCGGCGATCGGGATCAGCCAGAACGATTCCAGCGTGAGTCCGCTGGTGGCATCCACTGCCGCGCCGATCTGCTTCTTCACCAGTCCGTAGATGCCGAAGGACGCGGTGAGGGTCAGGGCGATCCAGGGGAAGGCGCCGTACGCGACGACGATGACCACGACGGCGAGCGCGGCGACGCCGATCGCGATCCACTGCAGCCGACGGATGCGCTCGCGCAGCACGAACACGCCCAGCAGCACCGTGAAGATCGGGTTGATGAAGTAGCCGAGACTCGTCTCGATGACGTGCCCGGTCAGCGTGCCGATCACGAAGGTCTGCCAGTTGACGTAGATGAGCACGCCGGCCAGTGCCGTCCAGCCGAGCAGGCGGGGCTGGCGGATGACGGAGACGAGCGCCGGCCACCCCCGCATCACGGTGAGCAGGATGAGGCAGAAGACGAAGGAGAGCAGCACGCGCCACGCGACGATCTCCCATGCGCCCGTGGGCGCGAGCGCGAGGAAGTACAGCGGCAGCACGCCCCACAGCAGGTAGGCGCAGACGGTGTACGCGGCGCCCGCGCTCTTCGTGCTCACCGACTCAGCCTAGCGACCGCCGCCTCTTCCATCCGCTCGCCGCTCGCTCTAGCATGGGCGGTACTCACGGCTGAATTCTGGGGAAGACGGCGAATCACGATGGGCACAGCGGAGCTGCTGCTCGCCCTCGACGCAGGACAGACCCGCCTACAGGCGGTTCTGGTCTCGGCGGGAGCGGAAGACGAGGCGATCACGAGTCACCTGAGACTCGGAGCCGATCGCGACCACGTGAGCGCCGGCGCGTTCATCGCCGAGGACGGTGACGTGCTCTTCGGCGACGAGGCCGAACGGCGCGGCGCGGCCCAGCCGGAGCGGCTGGTGCGCGACTTCTTCTCCCGCGTCGGCGATCGGGCGCCGGTCGTGGTCGGCGGCTTCGCCGTGCCGGCTGAGGAGCTGGTGACGCGGATGGTGCGCTGGGCGGTGGCGGTCGTGGTCGCGCAGTACGGCGTGATTCCCGGATGCATCGCCCTGGCCCACCCCACCGGGTGGCGCGGGCACCGCATCCAGACCCTGCGCGCCGCGCTTCAGCATGCCGCCCTGGGCGACGTGCTGCTGGTCCCCGCCGGGTACGCGGCGGCGCGTCATGCCGCGAGCAGCGGACGCTCGCGGGCGATCGCAGTGTACGACCTCGGTGGCGAGACCTTCGAGGCGAGTGTGCTCGACGGTGCTGCCCTGGCCGGCCCGCCCTGCGTGCTGCCCGTCGGAGCAGCAGATCTGGATCTCTCGCTGCTGCAGCACGTCATCTCGCTGAGCGGCGGCGGAACGCGCCGCCCCGGCAGTGCGGATGAGCTCGTGGCGTCGCGCGCCTCGGTGGCGGCCGCCAAGGAGGAACTCTCCCGACGTTCGGATGCGGCCGTCGCGCTGCGGCTGCATGGCCGCGAGGCGCACGTGCGGTTGACCCGCGCCGAGCTCGAGGACCTCGCTGCACCCGTGATCGAGCGCACGGTCGACACCCTGGAGGGCGCGCTCGACGATGCCGGTGTGCGCGCCGACCAGCTCGACGAGATCGTGCTGGTCGGCGGCGGCGCACAACTGCCTCTGGTCGCCCAGACTCTCTCGCGGCGGATGGACCGCCCTCTCACGATGCCGAAGGACCCGCAGTTCGCGACTGCGCTCGGTGCGGGACTGATCGCCTGGGAGCGCACCGCTGACCGCCGGCGGGCGCGCGCTGCCGTCGTGCCGCCTGAGGTGGCTGCCCCCGAGCGCGTGCCGCTGCTGGCAGGGCTGCTCGCGGGGTTGCGCGGCGCACGAGTGCCCTACGGTGCGGCGGCGATGTTGGTCGTGGCGGGCGTGCTCATCGCCGGTGGCATGGTCTTCGGAGCCACCACCATGGACGAGCCGACCAGCGCGGCAGCCGACGGGTCCCGAGCGGATGCCGGCGACGACGTCGGAGTGCGCCGTGCGGCGTCGGGATTCAGCACCGCCCCCTCCTCGCGGGCAGCGCTGCCTGCTGCGCAGCGACCCTCCCCTCCGGTTCCCCCACCTCAGCCCACCGCGCCGCAGACGGGTGGCACGGGCTCGTCATCCACGCGCCCTCAGCCGTCGGTCCCGACGCCGGCACCCACCGCCCCCTCTTCCCCGTCAGCGGTGGAGAGCACGCCTGGGCCCCAGTCGACCGCAGATCAGGCGCCCGAGGCCCAGCCGACAGCAGCGCCGGCGCCCGAGGCCGAGCCGGCGGATCAGGCGACCAGCGATCACGCACCGGCTTCGGCGTCCGAGCCCGTGGAAGACCCGTCGACCGCATCCGCGCCCGCCCCTCAGCCGACCGTCGAGCCGACCCCTCCGACCTCAGAGCATTCAGCCACTGCGGAACCGCTCGCCGACGCGGCCTGACCCATGTCCACGGCATCCCCAGAACGCAGTACGGCGATGCCGGCGCCGTTGCTGGCGTGGGAACGGCATGCCCGGCCCGCCCTGGAGACCATGCCGGCCCAGACGCCCCGGGTCGTGGTGGTCGGCGCCGCCGGCGCCGGGAAATCGCTCGCCCTGCATCGTCTGCGCGCGCTCGTCGAGCATCCCCGCCGGCGCACCCTGCTCACCACCGCTGTCGACGATCTGGCCGGCGTGCCGGCGGAGGACGTCCTGCTCGTGGACGACCTGCACCTGCTGGACGACCGCGCGCTGATCACCCTCGGTGAACGCGCCGCCGACCCGCGTGCGGCGCTGATCGCGACCACCCGCCCGGGACCGCTGCCGCCGGGCGCGCAGGCGGTCGTGCGGATGCTCGAGAGGGACACCCCGTCCATCGTGCTGGGACACGTCTCGCGATCGGATCTGCTCGACCATCTCGACGCGCTGCAGCGGCCGATGGCACCGGAGTGCGTGGATCACATCCTGCGCGACACGGCCGGCGTGGCGTGGCTGGTGATCGCCGCGCTGCAGCATCACGACCCCCGCGACTGCGCCGACGATCCCGCCCATCACGAGCTGCAGCGCGCCATGGCGGAGCTCGTGGCGCACCGACTGGACACGGTCGATGCCGCGCTGCAGCTCGCCGTCGAGCGCATCTGCATCGCTGGTCCGCTCGCGGGGGCGCTGCCGGATGCCCAGACGAACGCCGAGGCCGCCACGGCGGATACCTCCGAGCCTGACCGACGCCACGACGCGGCCGCACGCGACGACCTCCTTCTGCGCGGCTATGCCGAGGGTCTGCTGCTGCGCGGCGGGGACACCGCCCCCATCATCCGCACGGCGGTGCGCCGGTTTCTGCCGGCACACCGGCTGATAGCGCTGAGCGCGGCACTGCCCGACACCGTCGACCAGCCCGTCGAGCTTCGCAGACTGCGCAGTCCGCTCGTCGCCGACGCTCTCGAGGCGCGTGCGGACCGGCTGCTCGCCTCCTCCCCGGCCCGTGCCGCCGCGCTCTACGATGCGGCAATCCAGTGCGGTGCTGCGCCGGCCCGCTCAGCCGAACGCCGGGCGCGCGCCGCGTGGGCCGACGGTCGGCTGGATGCGTGCGCGGCGATCCTCGATGCCGCCGTCGACGACGATCCCCGGTTTCTGCAGGGCCACGCGCTGCGCCTGTCTGCCGCTGTGTGGTCGGCCCGCGGAATGCTGGCGAGAGCGGATGCCGGCTATCGGCGCGCCGCCGCCGCCGCGTCGGCGACGACGCCGACCTCATCGACGACGGCACCCGCGACCACGACGACTTCGGAGCAGAGCCTGAGTCTCGCGGACGCCGACGTGGCTGCCCTCGGCGCTGGTCGTCCCCCTGGCGCGCGCCCGCAGGCTGACACCGGCGCTGACACCGACAACGGCACGCTCGCGGGCGCGCCACCGGGTGCTGCCACGACGATGAGCGTGGCGGCCGAGCTGCTGCGCAGCGGTCTGCGCCGCACTCTCGCTCCCGACGTCGACGAGTCCTGCCTGGCCGAGCTCCTGCGTGCGGCCGACCTGTACAGCGCGACTGGCGCCGACGACGCGCTCTGCGAGCCGCCGGCGGTCATCGCTGCGATCGTCGCGCTGAACCTCGGACGCCCCGTTGCAGCCGCCGAGGTCCTGATCGGCGCCGCCGAACGACGTCACGGCGGCCGCTGGGCGCGTCGCCGCCTGCTGCTGTGGGCGGCATGGGTGTGCGTGCAGCGCGCGCAGCCGGCCCGTGCGCTGCAGCTGCTGGTGCAGGCGGAAGACGAGCGCGCGTGGTCACCGCGCGACGCGGTGCTCCGGCATGCCGTGCACGTGGCGGTCGCCCGGCGTCAGGACGACGCGACAGCGCTGAAGGCGGCGTGGCAGCGCGCACGAGGTGCACTGCTGAGAGTCGATCCCGACATCTATCTGCTGCATCCGCTCGGCGAGCTCATCGTCGCCGCCAGCCAGCTCGGTGATGCGGCCCGTGTGGCGCCGCAGCGGGATCGGGCCCTCGAGCTGGTGCGCGGGCTGGGCGAGCCGCCGCTGTGGTCGGCGCACGTGCACTGGCTCGGTGTGCAGCAGGGCATTCTCACCAGCAGTCCCGCGCTGCTCGCTCCGCACGCGAAAGCCCTCGTCGCCGAAGCGCCGCACAGCCGGGTCGCGACCGGGATGGCGCGCGCAGGGCGGGTCTGGACCGAGGTGCTGGCCGGCACGGTTGACGCGTCGGCGGTCGTGTCCGCGGCGAAGTCGCTGGCGGCCGTGGGCCTGCTCTGGGACGCCGCCCGTCTCGCCGGTCACGGTGCTGCACGCAGCGCCGACCGGCGGGTGGCCGCTCAGCTGCTCGCCTGCGCCCGCGATCTGCATCCCAGTACGGCGGCGCGCGTCGACACCGCAGCAGCGCCCGCCGACGATGGCTCCGCACAGCTCGACGTGCTCAGCGACCGCGAGATCGAGGTGGCCCGGCTCGTGCTGCAGGGGAAGACGTACGCGGAGATCGGAGCGAAGATCTTCATCTCCCCGCGTACCGCCGAGCACCACATCGCGCACATCCGGCGCCGACTGGGAGTGCAGACGCGATCCGAGATGCTGGCACGGCTGCGCACGCTGCTGGGGACCGACGAGAGCGCCGCCCACTCCCCGCACGCAACCCCCGTAGATCGGCGGCGCACTATCGGGGGATCCCCCGATGCCACGGGTCCGGCGCCGTCCTAGCATCGCGTTCAGGCTCCCCGACTTCACACCAGAAGGGCGGGGCGGCACGGCCGATCCGGCACGCGTTGAAGGGGACTGCTGATGACTTCACCGATCGAGACCATCGCGGACGCGCTGATCGCATTCATCCTCAGTCTGCTGCACGACCCGGAGGCCGCCGCGGAGTTCGCGGCGGATCCGCAGCCCGTTCTCGACCAGCACGGTCTCGCTGGTGTCGGCATGGCCGATGTCGCGGCCGTGCGCCCCGTGATCGTGGACCGCCCGGATGTGGTGCACCACGTGCACCATCAGGACTGGGCACCGCCCTCGGGAGGCGGCGGTGGTGGCGGGCCGGTCGGTGAGATCGTGCGGATGGTCCAGCAGTACACCACCACCATCGAGCAGAACACCGCGATCGATGCCCGCTCGACGCTCGTGGATCAATCGGTCAACCAGAACATCTGGACCGAAGGCGGGGATGTCACGCAGCTGTTCGACCAGGACGCGGTGCTCGCCTCCGGCGACAACGCCGTCGCCGCCGGCGACGACGTCGCTGTCGTGGACTCTGACGTCGACGTGACCATGGGCGATGTGTCGGTCGGCAACGAGGAGTACGACGGCAGCTTCAATCAGGTCGGCGAGAGTCCCGACGGCGCACCTCCCGCCGTTCCCGGCGAGGACGCCGCACCGCTGCCCGCCCCGGATGCCGCACCCGCGCCCACCGACGATGCGCCGGCCGACCCGGCACCGACCGACCCGGCACCGGCCGCGCCGGAAGCTGTGGAGCCGGCACCGGCCGAAGCCGCACCGGTGGAGGCGGCCGCACCGGTGGAGGCGGCCGCGCCCGCATCCGCTCCCGCCGACGTCCCCGAACCGGCCGACGTGCTCGAGAGCGACATGACCTCGGGCACGAGCGACTCGTACGAGGCGGATGCCGCCGCGGCGACGCTCGAGGACCAGCCGGTCGACGCCGCGCTCGACGATGATTGAACGGTCCCGCTCTGCGCTGCCGGCGCCCTCCGCCACGGAGGCCGCCGGCATCGTCGAGCCGTTCAGCGCCAAGCGCCGCCCGGAGCGGCCCGCGCTTGCCAGCCCCTACGCACCACCGGTGGTGGTCAAGGTGCCGCCGCCGTTCTCGGTGCGTCTGAGCCTGCTGCTGTGGGTGCTCAGCTTCGCCGTCGGCGCCTTCGCCGCCGTGTACCTGTTCGTCATCCGCAAGGACCTGCTGCCGCTCATCGCGGACAACGCCGAGTCCATCACCGCCGGACGCAGCGCGTCGACCTATGACTCCGCGGCCGACATCGTCTTCTGGGTGTTCTTCGCAGCAGCGGTCACCCTGGTGGCAGCGCAGATCACCATGCTGGTGTCGTTCATGGGCCGGCGCGGCAACGTGCGCTGGTGGCAGCTCGCCACGCTGGTGGTGCAGGCGCTGCTGGTGCTGCTCTCACCGGAGTGGGTGGCGTTGGGAGCGAAGGGAGCGGTGCTGCAGCCACTTCTCTCGGCGCAGGCGGCGCTCGTCCTGCTCGCCCTGCTCGCCGCCGTCATGCCCGGGGCCGTCGCCTGGTCGGCTCGTCATGTGGACGTCCGGCGCGGACTGCAGCGCGCGGACGGCGCTGCCCGCTGAGCCGACCTCGCCCGTGGCGAGAACCTCCTCGAGGCTGCGCACCACGGCGCCGCACACCGCGGTCGTCTCCCGCGAGGCCAGCGGGCCGGCCGCCAGCATCCGCCATCGATCGACGAGCGATGACGCCGCCGCCGCGACGTCGGCATCCGTCGCCCCTGCGTCCAGGCCCAGGCGGGCACGCGGGTCCGGCCCCTGCCCACCCAGGATGCGCTCCGCGGCGGTGCGGTGCTCGGGTGGCACGGGCAGTCCGCGGGAGCGGGCCAGAGCCAGCAGCTCGAGCTCCCGCAGCGCGTGCGCCGACGCGGCGAACCGCTCGATGCGGGCCTCGACGCGTTCGCTGCCCTCCCGCGGCGACCGACGCAGCAGCGCCTGCACCTGCATGACCACACCGCGCGCTTTGAGCACCGGCGCGCGCGGAAGCAGCTGCGCGCGCACGAAGTCCTGCAGCTCGCGCACGCCGCTCTGCTCGACCAGGCTCTCCGAGAGGGCGGAGGAGGTGTGCGCGCCGGCGCGGATCAGCGCGGTCGCCAAGCGCACGCCGAAGATGCCGAAGCGCGTCAGGAGCTCTTGGCGGACGCTCTCGCTGAGACCGGTCGCCGAACTGGGGCGCACGAAGCGGTCTGCCGAGACGAGCAGCGCCTCACGGTCGGCGCGTGCGAGCTCCGCGAGCTCTCTCAGAGCGATGAACTCGCTCTCGCGCAGCGTGCGCGCACCCTCGGCGAGCAGGCCCGCGACGGGGATGACCCGCAGCGCCAGCGCCGCCAGGTCGCCATCGCGCTCGTACCGCAGGGCGACCCGACGCGCCGAGAGCAGCGAGTCGATGCGTCCCGAGCCGACCTCGTCGGCGCGGGAGAGGACGGCCACCGCGCACACGCTCTGCGCGGCGCCGGCGGCCGTGTCACGGAACGCCTGCAGGAACTTCACGTCGGCGCCGTGCAGGTGACGCAGCAGGTAGATCACCGCGTCCGCCGATGAGGCGGCGTCGTCGGAGGTGAGGAAGCGCTCGGTGCGCGCGGCGACCTCTGCCGACAGCGATGCGATACCCGGTGTGTCGATGAGGATCGCCGAGGACAGCCCCTCCAGCGGCCAGCCGACGTCGATCCAGTCGATCTCGTCGGCGCCGCGTCCGCCCAGGTCGAACGCGAGCAGTCCGCTCGAGCGGCGGATCGGCATGCGCGCCGACGCACCGCCCGTGAGGTGCATGGTGATCGAGGGCGTCACCGAGTGGCGGTACCAGGTGACGATGCGCGTGCACTCCCCCGTGTCGGTGGCCGCGATCCGCTCGCCGAGCATCGCATTGAGCAGCGTCGACTTCCCCGCCTTGACCATGCCGGCGATGGCCAGTCGCAGCGGTTCACCCAGTCGCACCTCGAGCTGGTCGATCAGCCGGATCGCGGCTCGGTCGGCACTGTAGACCTCGCGCGCGACGCGCAGCAGATCGAGGGTCTCGTCGATCACCGCGTCGGTCATCGTGGGCCCCGGTCGCGGGAACCCGCGGTGACGGCACGCGGCGCGAATCGAGCCGAGACCGCGGCATGCTCGGGCAGTGCGGGGATCTCCCGCCGCACCCGCTCGAGCTCGTCGATGCGCTTCTGCAGCTGCTGCACCCGCTGATCCCGTGTAGCGGTGAACCCGGATGCCGCCTGGCGCGCCTTCAGCAGGGCGTCCGACAGGGAGCTGTGCAGCTCCTCCGCGAGTGATCCGAAGTGATCGCGCGCGCCGCGCTGCACCAGACGCAGCCGGTCCTTCAGCTGCTTGCCGACCTGGAAGGTGACCTCGTCGATGTAGCGGCGCACGATCATCTTCGCCTCCTGCTGGCGCCGGGAGAGGCGGTTGCCCATGTCCTCGCGGTACGCGCGGCGGCCGACCAGCACACCGGCCAGCAGCGAGAGCGGGTTGATCAGCGCCATGCCGATCAGTCCGGTCGCCAGGCCCACCATCAGCACGCCACCGTACGATCCGCGCACCCCGATGTAGATCTTCTCCCCGGCGCTGAGCTGACCGGCATCCAGTCCGGCGATGTCGTCGACGGGGTCGAGCACCCCGCCGATGTCCGACACGTCGACGATCGGGATCTCGGACTCGTCCTTGCTGAACAGCTCGGCCACCTCCTCGGCCAGCCACCGCGAGCGCTCGTCGGTCCACACGAAGGTCTCCGACACCGCGGCGGTGACCCGCTGCTCGAGCCACTCCCTGATCTGATCCCAGATGGGCCCGGGGTCGCCCTCATCGATGGCCTGCTCGGCCTCGCGCTGCACCTTGCGCAGCCGGTCGCGCACGTCGTGCTCCATGTCGGCGACGAGATCGGCGATCCCGTCTGAGAGGGTCACCTGCCAGCGGGCCGAGCGCCCGCGGAACTCGTCGGCCTTGGCCTTGGCCGCCTCGAGTTCGGCGATCATGCGCGGAGTGTCCTCGGGGTGCTGCAGGGCGTTCAGCTCAGCGTGCAACGAGATGCCCAGCTGATCGACGACGGACATGAGGTCATGCACCGCTCCACGCTGGTGGATGCTCTCGGCCCGTCCCAGCACCTCCCGGCGCAGATGGGCCACGAGCGCGGGGAATCCGGACTCGTCGTTGAGGGCGCGGTCCTGCAGCTCGGCCGCGAGCAGGCGCAGGTCGCTCGAGACCGAGAACAGCGGCACATCGCCGTCTTCGGTGAGGTGCGCGCGATCGATCTGCTCGATGGTGCGCCAGTCCGGATACAGGTCGGTCTTGGCGAGCACCGCCGCGACGTTGGGCGAGATGCGCATCGCGTGGCGCAGGAACTGCAGCTCGGGTTCGGTGTACTCCTGCGAGGCGTCGGAGACGAGCAGCACCGCGTGCGCCGAGCTGAGCGCCGACAGCGTGGCGAGGAAGTTCGCCGACTCCAGCCCGCCCACACCCGGGGAATCGACCAGCTGCAGCCCACCGCGCAGGATCTCGCGTGGCAGCAGCACCTCGGCCGAGAGGATGTCGCGCTCATTGCCGGGGTTCCCGCGCTCCGAGACCCAGTTCGTCAGCTCGTCGAGCTCGATCCGCCGCCGTGACGGCGCCGCGCCCGCGGCCGCCGGCTTCTCGGTGACCCAGGCGGAGGGCTCTGCGGCGTAGCCGACCGTCGTCGGCACGGTGGTCGCGACGTCGTCGTCGACGGGGCAGGCGGGGGCGTTGACGAGGGCGTTGATGAGCTTGCTCTTGCCCTGCTTGAACTCGCCGACGACGATCACCCGGATCGCCGGATCGGTCAGCCGCTCCCCGGCCTGAGACAGCCGTGCGGCCAGGTCCGTCCTGCCCGCGGACACGGCGAGATCGCCGGCGTCACGGATGACGCCGGCGATCTGCTGTGTGCCGTTCGCGTGTTGGTCCTGCACGAGCTCCCCAGTTCCTCGCCGGATCGTCGCGGATCAGCCGAAGAGCTCCCCGCCGGATGCGTCCGCACCCGGGTCCGTGGTATCCACAGCATCCCCCCAGAGCTCGTTCGTGTCCAGATCCCAATCCGATTCGGAGATGTTCACGATCTCGCGGGTGAAGATGTCGTCGCCGAACGGGTCGACGGCACCGTCGATCCCCTCTGCCGTCCCCAGTTGGTCATCTGCGAACGATTCCTCACCCGGCATGTCGTGTCCTCCGAATCGGAGTGGTCATCTGGTGTGTCCGGCCGCCACCGTCCAAGACGACGGCCGGACAGGCAGGGCATCCGAGTGTACTCAGAAGCTCAAGTCGTTCCCGTCTCCGAAGGGGCTGTCGACGTTGCTGCTCGTCATGTCGACGTCCATGTCGGCAGTCATGGAGTTGTCCTCGTACGACTCCGTGACGTCCCAGTCCTGGGAGTTGTCGGTCGCGGAGTTGTCCTGGAAGGACTCGTTGGCGCTCCAGTGCGTCGAGTTGTCGGTCATCGAGTCGTCCTGGAACGAGTCGTTGATCGACCAGTTCTCGGAGAAGTCCTCGTTGAACGAATCTGTCGTCCACGTGTTGCCGGTCCACACGTCGCCCATCGTGGTGTTCGTGGTGATGTTGTGGATCGTCGCGTCGCCGCCGGCCGCCTGCGACCCGTCACCGGAGGCGATCACGCTGTTCTGGCTGAACGTCTGCGTGACATTGCCACCGGAGGAATCGCCGCCGGATCCGGAGCCGGAGCCCGGCATCTGCTCGGAAGCCAACGACTCAGCGCCGCCGTCCGCCGCCGCCGCTGCCGCGCCGCCCGAGGAAGCCGTGGAGATGCTCTGGTTGACGGACTGGTCGTTGAGCGTCGTACGACCGTCGATGTGAAGCGTGCCGCCGCCTCCCATACCCGCCATCGCGCCCATGCTGCCGCCGCCGGCGCCGATGCTCACGTCCCCGAAGCCGGAGTTGTACTGCCGCACACCGGTGGTCACCGAGTTGTCGTACAGCGTGTTGTACGAATCGGTCACGGAGTGGTCGGAGTTGTCGCGCCACGAGCGGTCGGAGTTGTCGGAGTTGTCGTTGTACGAGTCGTTCGTCGAGTTGTCCGAGTTGTCCGAGTTGTCCGAGTTGTCGGAGTTGTCCGAGTTGTCGGAGTTGTCCGAGTTGTCGGAGTTGTCCGAGTTGTCGTTGTACGAGTCGTTCGTCGAGTTGTCGGAGTTGTCCGAGTTGTCGGAGTTGTCGGAGTTGTCGTTGTACGAGTCGTTCGTCGAGCTGTCATCGACTGAGTTGTCGGAGTTGTCCGAGTTGTCGGAGTTGTCCGAGTTGTCCGAGTTGTCGGAGTTGTCCGAGTTGTCCGAGTTGTCGGAGCTGTCGTTGTTCGAGTCGTTCGTCGAGCTGTCGTCGACCGAGTTGTCCGAGTTGTCGGAGTTGTCCCGCACCGAGTTGTCCGAGTCGTCCCTCACGGAGTTGTCGGAGTTGTCGTTCCCGACGTTGTCCATCCCGGTGTTCACCTGCGTACCGAGAAGGTTGACGTTGTCGTCCAAAGCCATGATCGATGTCCCCTTGTTCGAAGAGCGCCGCGTTGCGCTTGATCCGAGTGTGCGACTCGGCACTCGATGCGGCATCGGGAGCCGACCCGGGGTCTGCGGGTTCGTCGCGGGGGGAATCGGGGGTGACCGGTGAGGCGGATAGGGGCGGCACGACAGAGGGTCCGGATGCCGTGGCATCCGGACCCTCTGGGAGCTGTGTCGAACCGCGTCAGCGGACGACGACGGCGAGCACGTCGCGCGCCGAGAGCACGAGGTACTCGTCAGCGCCGAACTTCACCTCGGTTCCGCCGTACTTGCTGTACAGAACGCGGTCGCCCACGGCGACGTCGAGCGGAACCCGGTTGCCGTTGTCGTCGATGCGGCCGGGGCCGACTGCCACGACCTCGCCCTCCTGGGGCTTCTCCTTGGCGGTGTCGGGGATGACCAGACCGCTTGCGGTGGTCTGCTCTGCCTCGACCTGCTGGATGACGATGCGGTCCTCGAGCGGCTTGATGGAAACCGACACGGTGTACCTCTTCTTTCGTGACTGAGATCAGAAGACTGTTAGCACTCTCGAGGTGAGGGTGCTAACTCCAGTGTAGGACGAGGGCTGGCACTCATGCAATGCGAGTGCCAGCTCTGACGCGCTGCGCCGTAGGCTGAAGGGGTGGAGATGTCCGAGCTGACCGCCCTGCTCACGCGCGAGGGTCTCGCCCTGCTCGACGAGGTGGGATCCGTCGAGCAGACCGCCGACGTCGCCCGCGCGGTCTCGCGGCTGCGCGCTGCCGGCCACTCCCCCGACCTCGTCTCCGCGGTCGTCGGCCAGGCCCGCCTGCGGGTGAAGGCGCGCGCGAAGTTCGGCGAGCTCGCCGACCGGATGCTGTTCACCCGCGCCGGTCTCGAGCAGGCCACGCGTCTGAAGGTGGCCGCCCTGCACGCCGGGCGCCTGCGCCGCGCCGGCATCGGCGAGGTGGCCGACCTAGGCTGCGGTATCGGCGGCGACAGCCTCGCCTTCGCGGGCGCCGGTCTCGAGGTGAGCGCGGTCGACGCGGACGAGGTCACCGCCGCAATCGCGGCGTACAACCTCGCGCCGTTCGCGGCAACCGTGCAGCACGCCACCGCCGAGGACTACCTCGGCACGGTCCGCAGCGAGCAGACGGCGATCTGGCTCGACCCGGCTCGCCGCACCGCCGGGCACGCCGAGACCACCCGCACCGCCGCTGCCGACTGGTCTCCGTCGCTGGACTGGTGCTTTGAAGTGGCGCGCCGGCATCCGACGGGCATCAAGCTGGGTCCGGGCCTGGACCGCGAGCTGATCCCCGACGATGTCGAGGCGCAGTGGGTCAGCGCCGACGGCAGCGTGGTGGAGCTGGTGCTGTGGAGCGGGGGGCTCGCCCGCCCCGGCATCCGGCGCGCGGCACTGGTCATGCGCGGCGGGGAGACACACGAGCTCACCGGAGTGACGGATGCCGGCGACGAGCCCGTGCGCGAGCTGGGCGCGTTCCTCCACGAGCCCGACGGCGCCGTCATCCGCGCGCGCCTGGTCGGCGACGCCGCCCGGATGCTGGAGGCGGGAATGCTCGATGCGAAGATCGCCTATCTCACCGGCGACGCGGCGCTCACGTCGCCGTTCGTGCAGTCGTTCCGGGTGCGCGAGGTGCTGCCGGCGCACGTCAAGACGATCAACGCCGCCCTGCGCGCGGCCGACGTCGGGCGGCTGGAGATCAAGAAGCGCGGCATGGACATCGACCCGGCCGCGTTCCGCCGCAAGCTCACGTTGAAGGGCGCCGCCGAGGCGACGCTGATCCTCACCCGCACGAGCGCCGGGCGGGTGGCGATCCTCGCCGATCGCGTCTGATCAGCCGCCCACCTCACCGGTCTTGTCGTCGACAGACGCGCAGTAGCCCGAGTCGACATCGCAGACGACCGACGGCGCGGTGCGCAGAATCGTCAGCACCGGCCCGCGATTGCCGCTCTCCTGCACCTGGTAGACCGTGTCGCCGACAGTCAGTGAGAGCGTCTCGCCCTGCGAGGCGTCGCACGCCTGGGCGACGTCCATGCTCTCCCTGTCGACGACGTACACGCAGCGCTCGTCGAACTGCGACAGGAACACGGGCGTCTGCCCGTCGTAGCCGACGATGTAGAGCGATCCGGGTTCGACCCCGCGATCGACCAGCGTCTGCGCGTAGATCAGCTCGTCGGGCGTGTACTCGCTCGTCCAGTCACCTTCGACCCCCATGCCGTGGCGCTGGATGAGCACGTGCTCGCGGCCGGAGAGGTCCTCGGCGATCATGGCCCAGTACATCCACTTGCCGTCGGCGCTGCCGATCGACGCGTTCACCGGCTGTGGGAAGGTCTCCTCGCCGTCGGGCGGGGGCATGCAGTTGTGCTGCTGGCGGTCGTCGACGTGCAGCGCGAGGCAGTTCTGCGCGCCGTCCTGGGCAGTGGCCCGCCAGGCGGACACCCCGTACCTCTCGCCGACGAAGACGACCGATCCCGCATCGAACGTCTTCGTCTTCTCGAGCTCGACCATGACCTCGGTCTGCTCCGCGGTCATCGCGGGAGTTGCGTCCCCGCGCTGGAACAGCAGCCATCCGACGCCGAGGCCCAGCACCAGCGCGACCGCTGCCGAGAGCAGCACCGCGGGCAGCCGCCGGCGGCGCGGTGGGGCGGAGGTCTCGTGCGGCTCGCCCGGTGCGTTCCGCTCGACCGGTGCGTCCAGTGCGTCCGGATCGTCCGGCTCGTCCGGCTCGTCCGGCTCGTCCGGCAGAGCGGATGCCGCGCCGCCGGGGCGCTCTGGCATCGCCGCCTGCTCTGGGCGCTCTTCAGCCGGCGGGACCGAGGCGGAGGCCGCACTGTGCCCGGCGTCCAGGTCGCGCAGCTCGCGCGCTTCGGCGTCGGTCAGCCCGCCGCCGGCGGTGTAGGCCTTCCCCTGCAGCTCACGTCGTCGTGAGCCTTCCGCCTCGCTCAGCATCCGTCACCCCAGATTCTCTAACTGCATCGCCGCCCACAGCAGCCAGCCCGCGCTGCACAGCGTCGCGAACAACCCCAGCACCAGCGCCCACACGGCCACCTCGCGGTTCTCCACGGGCCGTCGCAGTGACATGATCGCCGCGATCACCGAGATGATGGCGACCGGGATGCCCCATCCCACGAACATCGACGTGGCGAGCGCGACGATCGCGGCGATCAAGGCCCAGGGCGCGAGTCTCGTGTCGTCGACCGGCAGCGTGTCGGTGGTCGGCGCCCATTCGTAGACCGGCTGCTCTTCGGCGTCCGCGTGTCGCGCCGTCTGCTCGACCGGAACCGGTCCGGTCGGCAGCCGACCGTAGTCCTTCCGCCCACCGGGCAGCGCGGCGTCCGCGTCGGGTCGGGCGACCTCGGGGGTGGGCTGCTCGATGCGGGGCTCGCTCATGACGGGCTCACCTGGATCTCGGTCACCGGGAGGGTGGAGTCCGCGCCGAACGCGAGGGTCGACGGGGTGCGGCCGCTGGAGATCAGCTCGGCGGCGAGCCCGGCGATCATCGCCCCGTTGTCGGTGCACAGCGACAGGGGCGGGATGCGCACGGCGACGCCGGCGTCCGCGGCCCGCGCGAGCGCGACGTCACGCAGTCGCCGGTTGGCGATCACTCCGCCGCCCAGCAGCAGCCGTGGCACACCGCGATCGGCGCACGCGGCGAGCGCCTTCGTCACGAGCACGTCCACGACCGCCTCACGGAAGCTGGCGGCGACATCCGCGACCGGCACCTCTTCGCCGTTCGATTCGGCCCGCTCGACCCAGCGCGCGACGGCGGTCTTCAGACCCGAGAACGAGAAGTCGTAGCGGTGCTTGGCCATATCGGAGGCCTTCGACAGCCCGCGCGGGAAGCGGATCGCACTGGGATCACCCTCGGCCGCGGCGCGGTCGATCTGCGGCCCGCCCGGATACGGCAGTCCGAGCAGCCGGGCCACCTTGTCGAAGGCCTCGCCGGCGGCGTCGTCGACGGTCTCGCCCAGCAGCTCGACGTCGGTGGTGAGATCGCGCACGTGCAGCAGGGAGGTGTGCCCTCCCGAGACGAGCAGGGCGATGGTCGGGTACTCCAGCGGGGCGGTGGCGCGCTCGTCGGAGGTGAGGATGTCGGCGGCGATGTGGCCGACGAGGTGGTTGACCGCGTACAGCGGCTTGCCGAGCGAGACGGCCAGCCCCTTCGCGGCGCCGACCCCCACCATGAGAGCCCCGGCCAGGCCCGGCCCGCTGGTCACCGCGATCGCGTCGAGATCGTGGAGCGCGACCTTCGCCTCGGCGAGCGCGCGTTCGATCGTCGGCTGCAGTGCCTCGAGGTGCGCGCGGGCGGCGACCTCGGGAACGACGCCCCCGTAGCGGGCGTGCTCGTCCATGCTCGAGGCGATCGTGTTCGACAGCAGCTGCCGACCGCGCACGATCCCGATGCCGGTCTCGTCGCAGCTCGTCTCGATGCCGAGCACCAGGGGGCCCGTCATGAGCGGCCCTCCCCGGCATCCCGACCCACGGCATCCGGATTGTCGGACTTCACCTGAATCTCAGGAGCTGATTCGGCATCCGCCCCTGCGTTCCGCGTGTTCTCCTGCGTTTCATGTGAGGCGGCATCCGCCCAGGTGCGCAGGTCGAGCCGCATCACCACGGCGTCGACATCGCCCGGCTGGTAGTAGCGCGGGCGGCGACCGAGCTCGGTGAAGCCCTCGGAGCGGTACAGCGCCTGCGCGACGTCATTGTCGTCGCGCACCTCGAGGAACAGCTCCTGGGCGCCGCGCTCGACGGCCGCGGTGATGAGGGCGCGCAGAAGTGCGCGTCCGCGTCCGCCGCCGCGCGCCTCGGGTTCCAGCGCGATGGTCTGGATGTCGGCGTCGCGCCCGCCCTGCAGAGCGCGCACCCCGCCGTAGCCGACGATGCGCTCGCCCTCGACATCGACCAGGTAGACGTTATGGATGCTGGCGATCTCGGTGCCCATCGTCTGCTCGCTCCACGCGTCGGCGGGGAAGCTGCGGCGCTCGAGCAGCATGATCGCAGTCAGGTCGTCGAGGTGAGCGGTGCGCAGGCTCATGCGCTCACCCGCTTCGGGGCGCCGGGCTGCACGACATCCGGCGAGCGCAGGTACAGCGGCTCCGCGTCGGCGAGGGCGCGTCCCGCCACGATCGCCCTCGCCCCGACGCGCGCGAGGGCCACCGCGGACAGGGCGGTCACCTCGTGCACCGGCTCGGCGATGCTCGTGCCGCGCTTCTCGAGGCGGGTCGGCGTGCGCAGCTGCGGGATGCCGTCGGCATCCGTCCCCTGGAACACGCTCACGGCGATCTCGCGCCGCCGCGCGTCCGTGACCACGGCGAAGGCCTCCTCGTTCTCGATCTCGAGCGCCACGGCGTAGTGGCTGGGCACCGGGAGGAGCGGGATGCCGCGGCCGAGCGCGAAGGCGCGCGCGGCGGCGATGCCGATGCGCAGACCGGTGAATGGCCCCGGCCCCATCCCGGCGACGACGTGCGTGATCTCCGGCCGCGCGACCTCGGCCAGCAGATCGCCGATCACTTCGGCGTGCCCCAGCGGGTCGTCGGTGGCGGCCTCGGCGACGGCGCGCCCGTCGGCGTCGATGACGGCGACGGCCGTGCCCAGTGAGGTGTCGACGGCGAGGATCACCCTTCCAGAGTAGTGGCGCTCGGGCGACGGCGACGGTGGAGTCAGGCGATGGTGATGGTCGTGGTCACCGTGCTCTGTCCCCCGGACTCCCAGCGGTCGCCGCCCTGGCTGCGTGCGTTGTCGGCCCGGGTCGCGGCGAGCGCGGTGAGCGTGTCCAGATCGAAGTCGCTCTCGAGCACGGTCGCCCACCCGATACTGGCCGAAACCCGGATGACCGACAGCTCGTCCTGTTCGTCGACGGACGAGACGCGCTCGAGCGCCGTTCGCACGTGATGCTCGACCGTCCGCTCGTTGCCGGGAACGAGCGCGAGCAGCTGCGTGCCGTCGCCGCGCACGATGTCCGCCGAGGGCGGCAGCGCCTCGACCACAGCAGTGCGGAAGCGCTGCACGATCGCGGCGAAGTCCGACTGGCCGGACGCCTCCCGCAGATCGCCCGGGTCGTCCAGCCGCACGTCCAGCAACGACCAGCTCGCGTCGTGGCGGGCGCGAATGCGCGCGAAGCGCTCGCGCAGGGCATCCTCGCCGCGGTGCAGCGCACTCCCGTGCGGGCCGGCGTCGCCGCCCAGCCCGCCCGACGTGTCGGAGCGCACCAGCAGCAGGATGGTCACCGCTGCGCACACGCTGGTGACCATCGTCCCCACCCCGTTCACCTCCCGCAGCACCGAGATCTGCTCACCCGCATCGGCGACCGGTCCGATCACCCGCCAGGCGAGGTTGAGAGCGGCGGCGATCGCGAAGGCCCCGCTGACCAGCAGCAGCGGCAGCGTGACATCGCGTGACGGGATGCGCAGCCGTGCGAGGTCGATCGCGATCAGCCCCGCGAACACGCCTCCGCAGGCGAAGGCCAGGCTGAACACGAGGGAGAACGCCTCTGTTGCCGCCGACAGCGCCAGCGCCGTGGGGACCATGATGACGAAGGCCCCGGCCTCGAACCAGGGCACCCGACGCCCGGCGAACAGGCGCAGCCCGAGCCACACCAGCGGCTCGAACGCCAGCATCAGTCCGGAGGCGAGAGCGCGTAGCGGGCCGAGACCCGCCTGCTCCGCGGCAGCCCACACGTACGTCGCGAGCAGCCCGATGCCGAAGGCGATCCCCCATGCTGTGGTGGCCGACGACGGGCGGCGCAGCACCGCGAGACCGAACACCATCGCGGTGGCGAGGCTGACCATCACGATGATGGTCTGCGGAAGACCGACGTGCACGTTCACGACGTCGCCGCCCGCGTCGAGGATCGTGCTGATCATAGGGACTCCTCGGAGGGTGCGTTGGTTGCGTCGGCGCCGGCGGCCACGAGCGCGCGGGCGTTCACGACCGCCGGTCCGCGCGGCAGCAGCATCCGCACTCTCGTGCCGACCCCGCGCTCGCTGGTCACGCACAGCTCACCGCCGTGCGCGGTGAGGATCTCGCGGACGATGCCGAGCCCGAGGCCGGTGCCGGGCACTCCGCTGCGCACGGCCTCGGGGGCGCGGAAGTACGGCTCGAAGAGTCGTCCGAGATCATCCGGGGCTATGCCGACGCCGGTGTCGCTGACCAGCAGCTCCGCCGCGTCGTCGTCGGCGATGCCCAGGCGCACCGACACCCGGCCGCCCGCGGGCGTGTACTTCACGGCGTTGCTGAGCACGTTGTCGAGCGCTTGACGGAGTCGGAACGCGTCGCCCGAGACGACCAGCGCATCCATGCCGACCACCGTGAGCGTGAGGTTCTTTGCTGCCGCGGTGGGCAGGAACAGCTCCACGGCCGCGCGGGCGAGCACGCTGAGATCGACCCGCTCCGGCCGCACCGTCGGACGCGTCGATTCCAGCGCCGAGGTGACCAGCCGTTGCATGCGTTCGCTGGCATTCGCCACGGTCTCGAGCTGGCGTCGGACGCGCTCGGGCAGATCGTCGCGATCGAGCAGCAGGTCGACGTGACCGAGGATGGCGGTGAGCGGGTTGCGCAGCTCGTGCGAGACGATGGCGGCCACCTTGCGGCGCTCCTCCCCCGCCTCGAGCTGTTCGGTGATGTCGTCGATGATCAGCAGCGTCGTCTCGCCGTCCTCGTCGACCGAGGCGATCGGCTGGGTCGTCACCTGCAGCGCGCGCCAGCGCCCGGATGCGTCGTAGAGCCAGACCCGCTCGCCGTCCAGCCGCTCGCCGCGGGCCGCGCGAGCGAGGGTCGTCGCGGTGGGCACCAGCGGCTCGCCGCGGTGGTCGTCGTACTCCACCGCCGGCGCGGGAAGGCGCGCCCCGTGCCGGTCGCGTCCGTAGAGCTCGCGATAGGCCTCGTTCATCTTCACGATCACGCCGCGGGCCGAGATGGCGACGAGGGCGGTGTCGAGCGCGTCGATGATCTGGGTGACGCGCCGCTCGTGCGCGGCGGCACGATCGGCGGCACGTCGGGTCTGCTGCGACTGCCGACGCAGCAGACGGCGTGCGGCGCGGCCGCGCACCGCGCCGATGCGGATGCTGGTGCCCAGGAAGCCCAGCGCGAGCATCGTCACCACGACCCGCATCGTCGCTTCGGCGATCGGGCCCTGGGCGCCGGCGATGGCCACCAGGCTGACGCTGATGGTCGCGACAGCGGCCGCGACCACCCAACCCGAGTAGTAGGTCGCGATCCAGGCGACCGGGATGACCCACAGGAACCCGATGCGCAGGTCCGTCACTGCCGCCGTCAACGCGATCGCGATGAGGTCGGCGAAGGGCACCACGGCGATCCACCCCGGACGCACCCGCTGCCAGGGGATCAGGAACGTCACCAGGGTGACGACGATCACCAGCGCGATCCCGGCGACGAAGAGGGGATGCGTGAACACCCTCGGCAGCAGCGCCGCCACGGCCACCACCACGCTCACGATGCTGCCGGTGAAGATCAGCTGCCACCGCCAGACCGAGGACGTGCGGTGCATGGTCGTCGTCCCTTTCAGTGCGGTCGCTGAAGTCTCGCGCAAGATTAGTCGAAGATCGCCGTCATCCCGGCATCCGCCGCTCTCGCCTGCTCTACGATCGGAGTGGATCGTCGCCCGCCCGGAGGCGCCGCCCCGTCTCCGACGACGAACCCGTCCATTGGACGCCATCGTCGTCAGCCATGCGCCGCCCCGTCAGGGTGGCCCGCGCAGGGACGGCTTGAGCCCGGGTCGTGTGCCGGGAGGCGCGATGCGGGACAGGAAGACCGGACGGCGACGCCAGTGGGGCACCGAGCGCACGCACGCGCCGCTGCCCGCGGTGCATCCCCGGCCCTCCACGACCAAGCTCATCGCCAGTCGCGCCGCGATCTGGCTCACCGTCACGATGTGGGCGCTGTACGTGCTCTCCGTCGCGATCACCCTGTTCTTCGCCGGCGAGTTCGACACCGTGGGGCGCATGCTCGAGGGCCTGTCGTACGTCACAGTGGTGACCTTCCTCACCTTCTCGGCCCTGATGTACCTCGTCGCACGGCACGGTGCCTTCGAGCGGTTCCGCAAGCACCGCCGCGCTGCCCGCGCGGAGCTGGACCGGCACTTCAGCCCCGACCATCGGCCGCTCACGGTGCTCGTGCCCTCGTACGCGGAGGAACCCGAGGTGATCCGCAAGACGCTGTGGTCGGCCGCGCTGCAGGAGTATCCCGCATTGCGCGTCGTGCTGCTCATCGACGACGCGCCGCAGCCGGGCGACGAGGCCGCCGATGCCAGGCTCAAGGAGACCCGCGGCATGGCTGCCGCCATCGAGGCAGAGCTGCGCAGCGTTCACGAGGTGATCGCCGCGGCGATGACCAGGTTCGAAGCCCGCCAGAACGGTCTGATGCTTGCGCAGAAGAACGACCCCGCTCGACTGCCCGATCTCATCGCGCAGTACCGCTTCGCCATCGACTGGCTGCACGACCTCGCTGCCGATGAGCGGCGCGATGACCACGTCGACGACTTCTTCGTCGAGGAGGTGCTGCTCGGCCTCGCCGACGACCTCGAGACGACCGCCGGTGCGCTCGAAGCCGCGTACGCAGAGGGCGAAGGGCTGCCGACGCAGCGCATGCGCGAGCTGTACCGCCGCCTCACCTGGATCTTCTCGGCCGAGCTGACGTCCTTCGAGCGCAAGCGCTACGCGTCGCTGTCGCACGAGGCGAACAAGGCCATGAACCTCAACTCGTACATCGGACTTCTCGGCGGCCGCTTCATCGAGCACAAGACCCCTGACGGCCTCATGCTCCGCCCCGCCGCCGGCGGTGGGCGCGCCGACATCGAGGTGCCCTACTCGGATTTCGTGCTCACCCTCGACGCCGACTCGGTGCTGCTGCGCGACTACTGCCTGCGCCTGGTGCACTTCCTCGAGCAGCCCGAGAACTCCACCGTCGCGGTGGCGCAGACGCCGTACTCGTCGTTCCGCAACGCACCCAGCCGCATCGAGCGCCTCGCCGGCGCGACCACCGATGTGCAGCACCTGCTGCACCAGGGCATGACGTACCACAACGCGACCTTCTGGGTGGGGGCGAACGCCGTCATCCGCATGGAGGCGCTCGACGACATCCTCGAGATCGAGAGCGTCGACGGGCTCGAGGTGCGCCGCTACGTGCAGGATCGCACGGTCATCGAGGACACCGAGTCGAGCGTCGATCTGACGGTGTTCGGCTGGAAGCTCGTGAACTACCCCGAGCGACTGAGCTACAGCGCGACCCCTCCGGACTGGGGTTCGCTGATCGTGCAGCGTCGCCGCTGGGCGAACGGCGGTCTGCTGATCCTGCCCAAGATGTGGCAGCGGGTGCGAGAGATGCGCCGCGCGCACAAGCCGCTCTCATTCGGTGAGGTGACGCTGCGGCTGAACTACATGGCGTCCATCGCGTGGGCGAGCATCGGCCTGATCTTCCTGCTCGCGTACCCGTACGACAGCAGGCTGGTCAGCCCGTTCATCCTGCTGGGCGCCCTGCCCTACTTCCTCGCGATGGCGAGCGATCTGCACTACTGCGGGTACAAGCGCACCGACATCTTCCGCATCTACGGGTTCAACCTGATCCTGCTGCCGGTGAACCTCGCCGGAGTGCTGAAGTCCGTGCAGCAGGGCCTCACCGGACGCAAGATCCCCTTCGCCCGCACCCCGAAGGTGAAGGACCGCACGAGCTCGCCGCTGCTGTACATCGTGGCCCCGTACCTCATCGTCGCCTTCTCGGCGCTGGTGGGCTGGCGCAGCTTCGTGGACGGCGCCTGGGGCACGTTCGCCTTCTCCGCGATCAACGCCGTCTGTGCGCTGTGGGCGGTGCTGGGCAACATCGGCGTGCGCGCCTCGGTCGTGGACGTATGGGTCGGGCTCACCGACTGGATGTGGGTGGACATCGAGC
Organism: Microbacterium sp. USHLN186; assembly: GCF_037145155.1. NCBI lineage: Bacteria > Bacillati > Actinomycetota > Actinomycetes > Micrococcales > Microbacteriaceae > Microbacterium > Microbacterium sp. USHLN186. The sequence goes on along the minus strand of NZ_JBBCYA010000003.1, from coordinate 121,574 downwards.
AGTCCGGTCACGACGACGCCGCCACGGATGCCGGCCGCGATTGGCGCGTGGCGCTGCACGAGGGCCACGCCGCCCCCGGCACGCCGCAGAACGCGGGTTCCCAGTCCCGGCGCCCGCTCGCCGCGCGCGGGTCGCTGTCGACCGCGCGACGCACAGCGCCGTCGGATGCCGCGCCGCCTCGTCCGCTCGAGAAGACGGGCGGTTCGCGATGAGCCCCTCCACTCGCCACCCCGGCAAGCGCCTCTCCCCCTGGCGTGTGCTGGTGGGCGTCCTCGTCCTCGCCCTCACCATCGGGGCGGCCGCCGGCGTGCCCTGGTACCTCTCCTCCACGCGTCCTGAGGTGCAGACCCCCGCCGGGCCGCGCTGGTTCGGGGGCTACTTCGATGTCACCGCCGTGCATGGCGCAGCCGCCACCACGGTCGACGAGAGCGTGAACGGCACGGTGCTGCTGTCGTTCGTCGTCGCGGAGGACGCCGAATCATGCTTGCCGACCTGGGGAAGCGCATACGACCTCACTGCTGCCGGACGCGAGCTCGACCTCGATCGGCGCGTGGACCGGATGCGACGCGCCGGCGCGCATGTGGCCGTGTCGTTCGGCGGCGCACTCAACACGGAGCTCGCCAGCGCGTGCGAGAACGTGGCGTCCCTGCAGATCGCGTACGCGGCGGTGCTCGACCGATACGGCGTGAGCACGATGGACCTCGATCTCGAGGCGGGAAACCTCTCGGATCGCGCGGCCGGCGTGCGGCGCGCGGAAGCCATCGCACGCCTGCAGGCGGCACGCGAGCGCACCGGCGACCGGCTCGACGTGTGGGTGACGCTGCCGGTCGCCCTGGACGGCCTCACCGCCGACGGGATCGAAGCGGTGCGCATCCTCATCGACGGCGGGGTGAGCATCGCCGGGGTGAACGCGATGACGATGGACTACGGCACTGATCTGGGCGGTCGATCGATGTCCGCGGCGTCGATCGACGCCCTCGAGGCGGTGCACGACCAGCTCACGCGCGTGTACGCCGACCGGGGCCTGGATCTGCCCGGCGGCAGCGCATGGTCGCTGATCGGCGCGACGCCGATGATCGGGCAGAACGACGTGCGCGACGAGGTGTTCACCCTGCGCGACGCGGAACGGCTGAACGCATTCGCGCAGCAGAACAGGATGGCCCGCCTGTCGATGTGGTCGATCAACCGTGACCGCACCTGCGGACAGAACTACCCCGACGTCACGGTCGTCTCCGACGCCTGCAGCGGCGTCGATCAGAATGAGCGCACCTTCGCCGGCGCGCTCGCCGCCGGCTTCCGCGGCGCGCCCGCCGTGCAGACCGCAGAACCGGAGGCCGCGCGGCCGGTTCGAGACGATTCCGAGACGAGCCCCTACCCGATCTGGTCACCGGATGCCGGCTACTCGTCGGGCGTCAGAGTGGTGTGGCACGGCTACGTCTACGCCGCGAAGTGGTGGGTGCTCGGCGGCCCTGAGCCGGACGATCCGACGCCCGGCCCCGATCAGACCTCCTGGGTGCTGGTCGGCCCGGTGATGCCCGATGACGAGCCGTTCGCCCTGCCCACCGCGGCTGCCGGCACGTACCCGGAGTGGAAGGCCGCGACGGTGTATCAGAAGGGCGCACGCGTGCTGTATCAGGGCACGCCCTTCCAGGCGAAGTGGTGGACGCAGGGAGAGCTGCCTTCGGACGGCGTCCTCGACCACGACCGCTCGCCGTGGCAGGTCGTCGAGGAGGACGACGCGAAGCCCTGATCGGGCGGGGCCGCGTCCACCGGGGGCGGCGTCAGCCGAATGCGGCGATGGCGTCCGACTGCGGGGTGAGACGGTAGCCGACCCCGCGGACCGTCTCGATGTAATTGGGCTCGCTGCTGCTGTCGCCGAGCTTGCGGCGCAGGTTCGCGATGTGCGCCTCGATGGCGCGCTTGTCGGGTTCGCCGACGTAGTACGACGACCCGAACGCCTCCCCGCGCAGGACGAGCGCGAGATCGGACTTGCTGCGCACCCGGCGCTTGGACTCCAGCAGGGTCGCGAGCAGGTCGAACTCGGTCGGTGTGAGCTCGACCTCACGCTGTGCGACCAGCACGGTGTGCGTGGCGAGATCCAGGCTGAGGTCGCGGTGGCTGATCCACTCGGCGTTGCCGTCGCCGATCGCGACGATCGCGGCATCCGCGCCGGGATTGCGAGCGGCCACCGCCACCTCCGGAGCGCCGGGCACCTCGTGCGCCGCCGAGTCCTCGGCATCCGAGTTCTCGGGGTCGGGGACCAGCCGAATCGGCGTGATCGGTCCGGAATCGGCGAACGCGTCGCGCTCCAGACGGCGCGGCCGACGCATGAACGCCTCGATGCGCGCGCGCAGCTCGCGCGGTCGGAACGGCTTGGTGACGTAGTCATCCGCTCCTGAGCTGAGACCCAGCACGATGTCGGATTCCTCGGCGAGCGCGGAGAGCATGATGATGTAGGTGTCGCTCGTCTTGCGGATGCGACGCACGGCTTCGAACCCGTCGATGCCCGGCAGGTTGACGTCGAGTGTGGTGATCACGGGGTCGTGCTCCTGCACGGCTGCGACCCCCTCGAAACCGGTGGTGGCGAGGACGGTGCGGAACCCGGCCGCACAGAACACCTCGTCCAGCAGATCGCGGACGTCGGGATCGTCTTCGACGATGACGGCGGTCTTGGACGGTACAGCGAAACCAGACATTGCTCCCCTACAGCGTTTTCGGGCAGCATCGTCTGCCCGACGGTCCCCCCGTGAACCGGTGCACGTCTCCCCTTCCGAGACCGGCCTCCCCTCGAGGCCGACGCATCCTCGTCCCGTCGGCGTACGACGGTCGGAGTCTGCGACACCAGCAGAGCCGACACTACCCGGAACCGGGCGCAGAAGACGACTTCTTTGTGGAAATCAGCCCAGCGCGGCGCGCAGCGGGTAGTCCTGGCCCTCCAGGATCAGCTGTGCCGCCACCCCGGTCGCGCGGTTCGCGACGATGGGCGCGAGCAGATTCACGTGCACCCCGTCGCTGCCCGGGTTGGCGACGACGAGCAGCATGGCGTCATCCGGCGCAGTCAGGCCCAGCTGCCCGGCCTGCTCGTCTGACAGCGTCGGCGCATAGCCGGCGACGACATGCTGCGGATCGAGCAGGTACAGCCGCAGGGCGTCGTCGTCGATGGCGCCTAGTGAGAACAGGCCGTCCGCGCCGTCGACCGGGTCGAGCGTGAAGCGGGTGTGCGGCTCGAAGCCGGGTGGGGCGGCGATGAAGTCGAGCACCGCGCTCATCGCAGGAACTCCATGAGCGATGGCTGCAGCACCCGTCCGGTGACGGCCAGAGCCGAGCGATAGACCAGCTCCTGCGCCTGCAGGCGCACGAGCACCTCCACCGAGTCCACATCCTCGACGGCGGCGCGTCGGGCCTCGAGCGATACCGAGTCCTGCAACGTCGCCTCCTTCGCGCGCTCCATCTGGGACTGCCGGGCGCCGACGGCGCCCTGCGCACTGAGCATAGCCGTGCGCCGATCGTCGATCTCGTTCAATCGCGGGCCCACGTTCTCGCCCGCGCGAAGATCCTTCACGATGTCATCGATCAGCGTGAACACCGAAGCCTTCCCGACGCCGAAGACGGCGGCGCCGTCGGCATCCACTCGGATCGACGTGCCATCCGACACCCGGCGCACCACCTCGGAGTCCGGAACGCCGCTGTATGCCCCCTGCTCGGTGAACGCGGCGGTGTCGGAGGTGCCGGCGAACACCGAGCGGCCCAGCACCCGCGTGTTCGCCTGCGCGAGCAGCTCGTCGCGGATGCCCTCGAGCTCGACGGCGATCGCCTCCTTCGCCACCGGGTCGAGGGCGCCGTCGTTGGCGCCCTGCACCGTGAGGTTGCGGGCGCGCGCGAGCAGCGTCGTGCTCGCGGTGATGGCGGAGTCCGCGGCGGTCAGCCACGCCAGGCCGTCGTTGGCGTTGCGCGCGTACTGCTCGGTGCGCCGCTGCTCGGCGTGCACGCGCATCGCGGTGGTCGCCGCCGTCGGATCGTCGGACGGCGCGAGGAACGCGCGCTGAGAGGTCGCCTGCTCCTGCAGGCGGGCCAGCTCGGACAGATTCGCCTGCAGCTGGCGCATGGACGTCTGCGCCATCGACGACGCCGTGACTCGCGAGATCATCTTCGCCTCCTATCGGCCGACCAGGCCGGTGCGGTTGATGAGCACGTCGAGCGATTCGTCGACGGCCGTGAGGACGCGCGCGGCGGCCTGGTAGGCGGTCTGGTACGTCAGCAGGCTGATCGTCTCCTCGTCGCCGTCGACGCCGGCGACCGAGCGCTGCGCGCCGATCGCGGCGACGGAGGCCACCTCCGACACGCGGGCGCGCTGGATGTCACCGGCGGTGGCGACGGCGAAACCCGACACGGCGTCGGCCCACGCGGCATCCGGTCCGGTCACGCTGCGGCCGATCTGAGAGATCGCATCGGCGTTGCCGGCGTCGAGCGCGCCGGCGTCACGCGCGGCGAGAGCGAGCTCGGATGCCGACCGGACGGCCAGACGGAGACCGAGGGCGGCCGGACCGTCGGCCGCGAGAGAGAAGAAGTCGCCGCCGTTCTGGCCCGTGCCCGTGACGCCGGCGCTGTGCTGCGCGTTCACATCCTTCGCGAGCGTGCGGGCGACCTCGTTGTAGGCATCGGCGAGCCCGGCGAGCGTGCCGCCGTCCTGGGCCGGAGCGAGCACGCTGAGCAGGCCACCCAGCTCGCCCCCGCCGATCGATGCGGCGAATTCGTCGTCGGCGGAAGCGCCCACCCACGACACCGTCAGGCGACCCGCCTGATCGATCGCGTTCGGACCGTCGATCCGCAGCGCGCGTGCGTCACCGCCGGCGACGAGGGCGTTGCCGTCGACGCGCACCGTCATGGTGCCGTCTGCTTCCAGCGTGCCGCGAGCGCCGACGAGACGGGCGGCCGTCTGCACGAGTGTGTCGCGTCGGTCGATCAGCTCGTTAGCCGACCGTCCGGCGGCGAGCGCGTCGCGGATCTCGCCGTTCAGTGCGGCGATCTGGGTCGCGGTCGCGTTGACCTGACTGACGGTGCGCTCGGCGGAGGTGCGCGCGTCGCTCCACTGGGCCGCCACGGCACGATAGCCGTCGGCGATGTGCGCGACGAGCTCGGTCGCCGATTCGAGCACCACCGCGCCGGCGGCACCGGAATCGGGCGCGTTGCCGACGTCCTGCCAGCTGCTCCAGAACTGCGTGAACCGGGCCGAGAGTCCCTGCGCGCCGGGCTCGGCCAGAGCCTTCTCGGCCGTGGTCGCGGCGAGCGCCCTGGTCGACCAGAACCCTGCCGCGGCGGACGTGTCGCGAACGCGGGCATCCAGCAGCGCGTCACCCAGCCGCACGATCCCATCGACCGCGACCCCGTGCCCCGGCAGAGCCCCCATGCTGAACCTGCCCGACTGGGCGACGGCGGCGATCGCAGACGTGCTCACCCGCTGACGCGTATAGCCCTCGGTTGCCTGGTTGGCGATGTTCTGACCGACGACGTCCATGCCCCGTCGGGCGGCGGCCAGCGCACTGGCGGCGGTTCCCAGACCGCTGAAGGTGGACATGGTGCCTCACATCTCCGTGTCGATGATCCGGGCCGAGCTGTCGCGAGCCCGATCGCCGTGCGTGTCGTACTCGCCGGTCTCGTCTCCGAGGCCGGCGATGGTCTCCTGGGTGGCGCGCATGACCGCGTGCAGCTGCTCGGCGTTCACGTCGCGCAGCCGGCCGATCTCGTCGGTGAGCGCGGTCACGGCGCGCAGGTGCTCGGTGAGGATCTCGGGCCAGGCGCCTTCCGGGGCGGCCTCGATGAGCTGGCGGATGCCGGCGCCTTCCGGCGCGCCCCACTCCGCTGCGACGGACTCGGCCTCCACGACACGGGCGATCCCCGCCGCCCGCAGCCCTTCCAGCACCTGCTCGATCTCGCGTGTCGCGTACTTCATCCAGCGCGAACGGCCCGCCGCGAGTAGCAGCTCCTGCTCCTCGAGCTTGAACAGCAGCAGCTCGAGCAGTTCGCGCTCACGCCACAGCTGGATGGACAATTCGTTGGCTCCCATTGGTCCTCTTCCCCAGTGCTCTCATCCCCAGTGGCCGTACGGCCGAGCGACCGGTCAGCCTCTAGCTATCGACCGCCACAGATGAATTGTTATCCGAGTGCTATGGGGATTTCTCCCCATGCCGCTAATATTCAGAGCGTGGTAGGGGGGGACCGACCATATGGGGGCTGTTCAGCCCCGGTATTCGTACGGGAAAGGCCACGCCATGACGACGACGCGTGACGAGCGCAATCGCCTCATCGAGCAGAATCTGCCATTGGTGGGTTACCTCGCCTCTGAGACGCACGCGCGCGCGACGCACGTGTCGCGCGAGGATCTCGCGTCGGCGGGTGCGCTGGCCCTGGTCACCGCCGCGGACGCCTACGACCCGTCGCTGGGAGTGCCGTTCGGCGCGTACGCGCGCCGCCGCATCCTGGGCGCATTCGCCGACGAGATGCGCTCGATGGACTGGGCCTCGCGTGGCATCCGTCGACGCATCAAAGAGACCACCGCCGTGCAGGACAGCCTCTCGGCAGCGCTGGGGCGCACCGCCACGGTGACCGAGATCGCCACGGCGATGGGGGTCGCGCAGGAGGAGGTGTTCGGCGCTCTCGCCGACGCGTCGCGCACGGTCACCACCCTCGACGAGGCGTACGAGGCCGAGATCGCCTCACACCTGCCGCTGCCCGAGGAGTCGGCGGTGGTCGCCGAGCGGCGCACCGTGCTCGAGCACGCCATCCAGGCCCTGCCCGAGCGGATGCGGCTGATCGTGCACGCCGTGTACCTCGAGGAGCGGCCGGTCAAGGACATCGCCGAGCAGCTGGGCGTCTCGCACTCCGCCGTGTCGCAGCAGCGCGCCGAGGCAGTGCGCCTGCTGCGCGACGCGCTCGAGCGCTACTACCGCGACGGCGCGGAGGCGCCGACGACATCGCGGGTGTCGACGTCGGTCCGCGAGGGCTTCTTCAGCCGCATCGCCGAGACCGGCGGGGCGCGCATCGCCCGCGCTCTGGCAGCGCCGGAGCCCGTCGCCACCTGACGACTAACGACCCGCGTTCATCCGCCGATAGGTGACGGTGAAGCCCACGGACGGGCTTCGCACGAATCCCATCACGGAGGAACACAAAATGGGTATGCAGATCAACACCAACGTGTCGGCGCTCAACGCCTACCGCAACCTGTCGTCGACGCAGAACGACCTGTCGAAGTCGCTCGAGAAGCTCTCGAGCGGTCTGCGCATCAACCGCGCTGCCGACGACGCGGCCGGCCTGGCGATCTCCGAGGGCCTGCGTGCGCAGGTCGGCGGTCTGAACGTCGCGGCACGCAACGCCCAGGACGGCATCTCGGTCATCCAGACCGCAGAAGGCGCCCTGACCGAGGTCCACTCCATCCTGCAGCGCGTGCGCGACCTCGCGGTGCAGGCCGGTAACGACTCGAACAACACGGAGTCGCGCGGCGCGATCGCGAAGGAGGCCGGTCAGCTCCTTGACGAGCTGACGCGTATCTCGGACTCGACCAACTTCAACGGCATCAACCTGCTGGATGGCTCGAAGTCGGGCCTGTCCTTCCAGGTCGGCGCAAATGGGGATGACGCAAGCCAGATCAGCGTCAACCTCACGTCAGCGAACGTGAAGACGCTTGCAGCTGATCTGAAGAACGGCACCCTGGCTGCGACCGGCACCCGGTTCGATTTCGATGACACCACGTCGGGCGCCATCGATGGCATGGACTCCTTCTCGTTCAGTGCCGGTACCGGCACTGCCGTCGAGAAGACGGTGACCGTCGATCTCACCGGCAAGACCATCACCAACGGCGACGACCTCGTCGCCGCGCTGAACGCGGACGCCAACTTCTCACAGTCGTTCACTGCGACTGTCGTGAAGGACGCGAACGGCGTCGCAACGGGCTACACGGTGCGCGCGAACGACGGCGCGACGGTTGACGCGGCTACCTCCACTTCGGACAACGTGACGACCATCACCGCCGGCGCCCCCGTCACCGGCGGTCTGGACTTCTCGTCCGCTGGAGCCGCGAAGCTCTCGATCCAGAAGCTGGACGCGGCGATCACGAACGTCTCGGCTGCTCGCGCCGACCTCGGTGCGATCCAGAACCGCTTCGAGTCGACGATCAACTCGCTCAACGTGTCGGCCGAGAACCTGTCGGCTGCCGAGAGCCGCATCCGCGACACCGACATGGCGTCCGAGATGGTCAAGTTCACCGCGAAGAACATCCTGTCGCAGGCCGGCACCGCCATGCTGGCCCAGGCCAACCAGGCCAACCAGGGCGTTCTGCAGCTGCTGCGCTGATCCTGACGGCATCCGGGTGGGGACCCTTCTGGTCCCCACCCGGATGTCTCGCCCCGCTCCGGAAAGGCTCCCATGGGAATCGCACTCGACGGTCTGGTGTCGGGCCTGAACACCACCGAGCTCATCAAGTCGTTGATGGACGTCAACGCCATCCCCCGCAATCTTCTGAGATCGAAGATGACCGACAAGGGCGTCATCATCTCGAACCTGCAGTCGCTGAACTCCTCACTGCAGGACATCGCCACCAAGGCGAAAGCGGCCCTCGCACCCGGGGCCATGGCGCGCTTCGCCACCTCGTCATCGGCATCCGGCGTCAGCGTCTCCGCGACCAAGGACGCCGAACCGGTCACCGCCGAGATCGTCGTCGATCGCGTCGCCCAGCGACACTCCGTCGTCACCGCCGCGTACGCGGCCTGGCCCGACGAGCCGCCGGTGCTCACGCTGCAGAACTCCACCGGTGAAAAAGTGGAGGTGACTGCGACCTCCTCCTCCCCTCAGGACGTTGCGAAGGCGATCACGGCGGCGGGTTTCGGTATCACTGCCCGTGCTGTCTCCGCCGGAACGGATGCCGAGGGAGCGCCTCTCTACCGTCTGCAGCTGTCGGCCACCGAGACCGGTGCCGCCGGGGCGTTCCGGGTGGATCGCGGTGATATGGCGTCCGTCGACGCCGGCGCCTCCACCGACCTCGCTACCGAGCCGGGGGCGGCGACCATCACGACCGGCGCCGACGCGCAGATCCGGCTGTGGGCCGGCACAGCCGCCGAGCAGGTCGTCACATCGTCGACCGGCACCTTCGCAGACCTCTTCACCGGCGTGAACGTCACCGTGACCGCCAAGCCCGCAGATCCCGTCACGATCGGGGTCACCCGCGACGCGTCGGCACAGGCCAAGGCGTCCGGCGATCTGATCTCGCAGCTCGCCTCGCTGCTCACCCGCATCGACAACGGCTCCACTGCCACCGTGCCCAGCGGTGCCGGAGAGAACACCACGCTCGGCGTGTTCACCGGCGACAGCACGGTGCGGGCACTGCGACGCGCGCTTGCCGATGCCGTGCAGTACCCCGTCGACGACGTCTCGCCCTCGAGCATCGGCATCTCGGTCGACCGTCATGGCGTGCTGTCGTTCGACCAGGCGAAGTACACCGCCGCGCTGGCCGAGGATCCCGACCGAGTCGCCCGGCTGTTCGCCGGTGTCGTCGAGCGCGTGCAGGACGTGGCCGAGACTTACTCCGACAAGCACGACGGGCTGCTCACCGCGCGCATCACCGGCCAGCAGGGCGAGGTCGACGCCATCGGCGAGCAGATCGGACGCTGGGATGTGCGCCTCGCGCAGCGCAAGGCGACCCTCGAGCGCACCTACGCCCAGCTCGAGGTGCAGCTGTCGCGCATGCAGTCGCAGTCCTCCTACCTCTCCTCGCAGCTGGCGGCGCTGACGCCGAAGCAGAACGGATCCGGATCATGAACGCCGCACTGAAGGCGCAGCAGCGCTACCGCGAACTCGCCGTCCTGTCCGCCGCGCCCGAGCGCCTCGTGACGATGCTGTACGACCGGCTGCTGCTGGATATCGAACGCGGCGAGGCCGCACAGCGGCGCGGGGACTGGAACGAGGCGAACGTGCAGCTGCAGCACGCGCAGGCGATCATCGCCGAGCTGCGTTCGTCGCTGACCGACGCCTGGGACGGCAGCGCGGGGCTGCAGTCGCTGTACGCGTTCCTCACGCAGACCCTGATCGGGGCGAATATCGGCCGCGACCCCGAGCGCACGCGCAGCTGCGCCGAGCTGGTCGCTCCGCTGTGCGAGGCGTGGCGTGCGGCGGCGGATTCACTGAGCACCGGCCAGAGCGCCGCGCAGGCGTGAGAGGTGCCGCTCGCGCATGAACACCGCCGCGTGGACGTCGCTGTTCGACCGCTTCGAACGCGAACTGGCCGGCATCGACGAGGGCGATGCGTCGTGGCATCCGCCCGCCGAGCCCATGCCCGAGGAGTTCGCCGACCGCGCGCGCACCCTGCTGCTGCGGCAGCAGGAGCGCATTGCCGAGATCCGCGGGCAGCAGGATGCGATCGCGCATCAGCTCGTGGCGCTGCGCAGGGTCCCGGATGCGGCATCCGACTCCCCCGCGTACCTCGACGTCGCCGGCTGACCCCCGCCACGAGGGGTCAAAAAATGCCGCATCCCACCCCCAACATGCGACAAATTTTGACCCCCACACGAGACGGGCGCGCGAGAGGGGTCAATAAATGCCGCATGGCACCGCTCTCATACGACAAATTTTGACCCCCCAGTGGCTAACGCGGGGGCGGGATGTGCCGATAGAGCCTCAGGAGCAGGGAGCGCTCACCAGGATCGGCCACGGATAGGCCTCACCCACCGACGGATGGAAGCCGGTTCGTGTTCGACTCTGTGACCCTCTCCGCGCTCTCGAGCGCGCTCGACAGCCTCTCGCTGCGTCAGCGCGCCATCGCCGACAACATCGCCAACGTCAACACCCCCGACTACCACGCCAAGCGCGTGCAGTTCGAGCAGGCCCTGGCCGACGCCGTCCGCTCCGGACGCGGCGCCGCCACCGCCACGGTCGGCGAGTCGCTCGAGCCGACGCGCCTGAACGGCAACAACGTCAACCTCGACACCGAGACGCTCTCGAGCGTCGACACGATGCTGCGCTACCAGTTCGCCACACAGGCCATCAACGGGTCCTTCGCGTCGGTGCGCGCCGCCATGAGGACCTCATCGTGACCTTCGACACGATCGGCATCGCCAGCACCGGCCTGACCGCGCACCGCAAGTGGCTGGACGCGCTCAGCGACAACATCGCCAACATCAACACCGCCGTCACCCCGGCCGCCCCGGCGTTCCAGGAGCGCTACGTGGTCGTCGAGAACAGCGCCGTCTCGCCCGGTGTGTTCGTCGCCGGCACCGAGCTCGGCAGCGACGAGGGCCGTCTCGTGCACCAGCCGGATCACCCCCTCGCGGATGCCGACGGGTACGTCCGCTACCCCGACATCGACCTCGGCGATCAGATGAGCCAGCTGATCATGGCCCAGCGCGGTTATCAGGCCAGCGCCGGGATCGTCGACCGCGCTCGCAACGCCTATGAGGCCGCCCTGCAGATCGGACGCAACTGATGGCCGCGATCTCGGGCGTCGAAGCCCTCGCCTCGGCACTGCCCTCCTCCGCGCTCTCCACCGAGCGCCCTTCGCCGGTCTCCGGCGCATCGACCGACGGCGGCGCCACCTTCGCGAACAGCATCACCAGTGCCGTCGACGAGCTGCGCGGACTGCAGTCGCAGGCTGACGGGCTGAAGGTGGCCGCGGTCACCGGTGACCTCGACGACATCCACGCCGCGATGATCGCGTCGACTCGCGCTGCGGTGACGCTCGAGCTGGTCGCGGCCGTGCGCAACAAGGGCGTCGACGCGTTCAACGAGATCATGCGGATGCAGGCCTGATGCCCACCGCCGTCACGAGCGCGTTCCAACGCGCCCGGCAGGCCATCGCCGGATTCACGATGGCCCAGCGCACCATCGCGATCATCGGCCTCGCTGTGCTCGCGCTGGGCGTGGCGGCATTGGTCAGCTGGGCCGCCAAGCCCACGATGACGCCGCTGTTCACCGGCCTGAGCGCCTCGGATGCCAACGCGATGGTCGAGCAGCTGCGCTCGGCCTCGGTGTCGTACGAGCTGGCCGACGGGGGCTCGACGGTGCTCGTGCCCGAGGGCGACGTGTACGACCAGCGCCTGTCGGCCGCGGCAGCCGGGCTGCCCAGCGACAGCACCGACGGCTACTCGCTGCTCGACGACCTCGGCGTGACGACCTCGGAGTTCCAGCAGTCCGTCGCCTACAAGCGAGCGATCGAGGGCGAGCTCGCCGCGACGATCTCGTCGCTCAAGGGCGTGTCAGCGGCCTCGGTGCGCCTGGCGATCCCCGAGGAGAGCGTGTTCGTCTCGGAGACCGTCGACCCCACCGCGTCGGTGTTCGTCGAGACCGGCCGAGGTTCGCTCAACGCCGACCAGATCGAGGCGATCGTGCACCTCACCTCCGCCGCGGTGAGCGGACTGAAGCCCGAGAACGTGGCGGTCGTCGACCAGAGCGGACACACGCTGTCGGCCGTCGGGCTCGGCGCGACCGGCGGGGTGGATCGGCAGGCGGGCGACTACGAGACCCGCGTGGCCAAGAGCGTGCAGGACCTGCTCGATCGCGTGGTGGGAGCCGGCAACGCCACGGTGACGGTCACCGCCGACGTCGACCGCTCAGTGAACGAGCGCCTGGAAGAGATCTACACGCCCGTCGAGGGTGTGCTGCCCTCGAGTGAGCACACGCGCACCGAGACGGGGTCGGGAGCACAGGGCGGCAGCGGCGTGCTGGGTCCCGACAACATCGCGGTGCCCTCGAACGGCGCGGGCACCTACGAGATGACCGAGGAGACGCGCAACAACGTCGTCAACAAGGCGACGCAGACCACCTCGACCCCGGCCGGGTCGATCACGCGTCAGTCGGTGTCGGTGGCGGTGGACGCGGATGCCGGCGGCGAGATCGGCAGCGGGCAGCTGAGCGATCTGGTGGCCGCGGCGGCGGGTATCGACCGCACGCGCGGAGACGTGCTGACCGTGGAGCTGGTGCCGTTCAGCCAGGGCGACGCGGATGCCGCACAGGCGGCGCTGAAGGCCGCGAAGGATGCCGCGGAGGCCGAGCAGCGTTCGGCCATGCTCACCACCGCGCTGATCGTGGTCGCCATCGCCGCACCGCTGCTGGCCGTGGTGATCTTCCTGCTGGTGCGCGCGCGTCGTCGCGCACAGCCGCCCGACGAGTTCGAGCTGATGTTCGGCGAGCGCGCCCCGTCGGTCGCCGCCTACGCCGGTGTCCCCGCGCTCGAGCAGCCGGCGACCGTGCCGCTCACTGTCACCTCCCCCGAGCCCGCGCTCGCGCCGGCCACCGAGCTGATCCCCGAGCTGGAGATCGAGACCGAGCCGGCGCAGATGAGCCTCGAGCGCCGCCGGGGCGAGATCGAGGCGCTCAGTCGTCGCGACCCGCAGCGCACCGCCGACCTGCTGCGCACGCTGCTCTCGGATCGGGCGGGCGTATGAAGACGCTGAGCGGACGCCAGAAGGCGGCGGTCGTGCTGATGAACATCGACCGCGCGGCGGCCATCGAGGTGATGAAGCACCTGTCCGAACCAGAGGCCGAGGCCATCACCGCCGAGATCATCGGCCTGCAGAGCCTCGACGCGCCCACCACCGCGCAGGCTCTGGGCGACTTCCAGCGCATCGCCGCCGGGCACCTGCCGCCCGGTCGCGGCGGTCGGGACATCGCAGCGACGCTGCTGGAGGCGTCGTTCGGCTCCGAGCGAGCGGCGGCGCTGCTGGGCCGGGTCGGCTCATCGAACTCCGCGTTCGAGTTCCTCAGCGCGGCCGATCCCGCCCAGATCGCCGGTCTGCTCGACGGCGAGCTGCCGCAGACCGTCGCGCTGGTGCTCGCGCATCTCGCGACCGATCATGCCGCGGCGGTGCTCGCCGCGCTGCCCGAAGCCGCGCGCACCGATGTCGCGCACGCGATCGCGACGATGGGCACCGCCACGCAGGATGCCATCGGCATCGTCGCCGAATCGCTCAAGGCCCGCACCGGCGTGCTCGCCGCCCGTGACGCCCCGGAGCGACTCGGCGGTGTCGAACCGCTGGTCGAGATCATCAACCGCTCTGACGCGGCGATCGAGAAGTCGCTGCTGGAGAGCATCGAGAACCGCGACCGGTCGCTGGCCGACGACATCCGCTCGCGCATGTTCACCTTCGCCGACATCGTGCGCCTCGACGACCGCGACGCGCAGCGCGTGCTGCGCGGTGTCGACCTCCGCACCCTCGCCCTGGCGCTCAAGGGCGCCAACGAGGGCATCGCCGAGGTCATCCGCCGCAACGTCTCGGAGCGCAACCGCGAGAACCTCGACCTCGAGTCGCGCAGTCTCGGTCCGGTGCGCATCTCGCAGGTCGAGGAGGCGCGCGCGGAGATCGTGCACATGCTGCGCGGCATGGAGGCCGCCGGTGAGATCTCGGTGCAGCGCAGCGACGAGGACGAGTATGTCTACTGACGCTTTCGCCCCGGCGGTGTTCCCCCGTCTGCGTGGCGCCGACGCCGACGCCGAGCGGTTGCGCGCGCGTCGGCGCGGCTACGCCGACGGTCATGCCGATGGCTTCCGGGTGGCGGCCGCGGAGGCGGCGCAGGTGGCGGCGCAGCAGCAGCTGCAGCGCGAGGAAGCGGATGCCGCCGCGCAGCGCGCGCTGGCATCCGCCCTTTCCGCACTCCAGGCCGCGACCGAAGCGCTGGACGCCCGCACCCAGAACCTGGCCGCTCTCGCCGAGCAGCAGATCTCGGCGCGGGCGATCGAACTGGCGGAGGCGATCCTCGCCGAGGCGCTGACCGACCGCGATTTCTCGGCCGTGAGCGCACTGCGCCGAGCGCTGGCCGCCGCAGACGGGCGACCCCCGGCCGAGGTGCGGCTCAACCCCGCCGACCTGCAGACGCTGCGCGCACACGATCTGCTGCCCGCGCACGCCACGTTCACCGCAGACGAGAACCTCGCCGCGGGCGATGCGATCACCGTGCTCGACGACGGCCTGGTCGACGCGCGGATCGGCGGGGCTCTCGCCCGCGCGCGCGAGGCCCTGTACGGAGAAGCCCCGTGAGCCGCTGGGGCGCGGTGCTGCAAGCCGCCCGACCGGAACGACGCGGACGCGTGACGCGCGTGCGTGGACTCGGCGTCGAGGTGCGCGGCATCGACGGCGCGGTCGGCGACCTGGTGGAACTGGGTGACAGCGTCGAGGCGGAGGTCGTCGCGACCGGCCCCGACGGGTTGAGCTGCATGCCGCTGGCCGCGACCACCGGGCTGACGATCGGCATGCCCGTGCGCGGCCGCGGAGGTCCGCTGCGCGTGCCTGTCGGCGCGGGCCTGCTCGGGCGCGTGCTCGACGGACTGGGACGCCCCATCGACGGCAAGGGTCCGATCCAGGCCCCGCTCGTCGACCTCGATCACGCCCCACCCTCGGTGCTCGGCCGCGATCGCATCGCGACGCCGATGGCACTGGGTGTGCGCGCCCTCGACACGCTGGTGAGCGTGGGCCGCGGTCAGCGCGTGGGCCTGTTCGCCGGGTCGGGCGTCGGCAAGTCCTCGCTGCTGTCGATGGTCGCGCGCGGCACCGAAGCGGATGCCACCGTCATCGCCCTCGTCGGTGAGCGCGGCCGCGAGGTGCGCGAGTTCCTCGAAGACGATCTGGGCCCGGAGGGCCTCGCCCGCGCGGTGGTGGTCGTCTCAACCTCCGACCAGCCCGCGATGGCCCGCATCCGCGCGGCGTACACTGCGACCCGCATCGCGGAGGCGTTCCGCGATGACGGTCAGCACGCGATCCTGATGATGGATTCGCTGACCCGCGTGGCGATGGCGCAGCGTGAGATCGGCCTGTCCGCCGGTGAGCCGCCCGCGACCCGCGGCTACCCGCCCTCGACGTTCTCGATCCTCGCCGGCCTGCTGGAGCGGGCCGGCACGGACCGGGGCGGGTCGGTCACCGGCATCTACACCGTGCTCGTCGACGGCGACGACCACAACGAGCCGATCGCCGACGCGGTGCGCTCCATCCTCGACGGGCACGTCGTGCTCGACCGCGCCCTCGCCCTGACCGGGCACCACCCCGCCATCGACGTACTCGCCTCGGTGTCCCGCGTCGCCGGCAAGATCACGACCGCCGCTCAGCGCGCCGAGGCCGGCACCCTGCGCGCCGTGCTCGCGGCGCGGCGCAGTGCGAACGACCTCATCGACATCGGGGCATACCAGCCGGGGGCCAACCCGCGAGTGGATGCTGCGCTGGCCAACGAGCAGAGCATCTCCGCCTTCCTCACCCAGCCGCTGGATGAGATCAGCCCCGCCGCGGACTCGTGGCGCCGTCTGCAGCAGCTCGTCGCCGACCTCGGAGGCACACCGTGACACGATCGTTCTCCCTCGCCGGCCTGCTGCGCGTGCGCGCGATCCAGGAGCGCGCGGCCGCGCAGGAACTCTCCCGCGCGGTGATCGACGCGAATCAGACCCGAGCGCGCGATCGGCACCTGCGCGCGGCGCTGGCGGCGACGGAATCGGATGCCGTCGACGTGCGCTCACTGGCTGCCATGGCCGCGGCCCGGGTCGCCGGGCGCAGCATGCTGGCCGATCTGCAGACGCTCGCCGCGCAGCAGCAGCAGCGCGTCGACGAGGCGAAGAGCCACCACGACGGCACGCGCCGCGAGGTGCGCGGACTCGACCGGCTCGCCACCGCGCACGAGATGCGGATGCGCGCCGAGGAGCTGCGCGCCGAGCAGATCGAGCTGGATGAGATCGCGCTGCGCCGCGGCGAGGAGCAGTCCTCGTGAGCATGATCATGCTGAACCTGCCGACCCCCACCGCCGGGCAGGGGGCCAGCGCTGCGGTGCCGGCGGCGAGCGCGGCTGCCGGACGAGGTGATGGCTTCGCCGCCGCACTGCGACAGCAGAGCGAGGCGACGCTCGACGGACGGATGCCGGATGCCGCGCCCGAGGCGACGACCGAGAAGGCGAACGCAGTCCTGACCGCAGAAGCGGTGTCGATCGCGTCGCCGGCTTTCCTCGGAGCACCAGCGCACGCAGCGCCGGTGGAGGAGCCGGCAGACGCTCCGCTCAATGAGACCGAGCCCGCCGTCACCGAGCCCGCCGTCACCGCGCCCGCCGTCACCGCGCCCGCCCCAAGTGCGCTTGCCGCGACAAAGACTGCGCCTGCAGAGACTGCGCCTGCAGAGACTGCGCCTGCGGGGACTACGTCCGCCGAGCCGGAGCGCGAAGACCCGCGCCCGACTGATCGGCTGCCGAAAGCAGGAGCCGTCCCCCCTGCGCCGGTTGCGATGACGCCGGCAGAACCTGCGATATCACCGACTGTCTCCGCCGACGCTGCACCTGCCGACGCCGCCAGACCTGAGGCTCCGCCGGAAGTCGCCGCATCGGCAGACGCTTCGCAGCCGGACGCGCTGCCGACGATCACTGCGCGGAAGGTCGCCACCCCTGAAGGCACGGTGGCCGGTGGCGCATCGCAGCAGCTGGCCGGCGGCACCGGATGGACGCTGCAGGCCGCATCCGTTTCCACCCCGTCGCCAGCCGCAGAGGCCGGTCATCCCCTGCCTGTTCCCGCACCCGGAGTATCTCTCGACAGCCGGCCCGTGTCGTCCTCCGGCATCCCCGCCGTCACCACAGCAACGGTCCCGACCGGGCCTGCCGAAACAGCCGTGCAGCCCGCGCTCGTCCCGGAAGCAGCGATTCCTCCTGCATCCGGCACAGCTTCTGTCCCGACCGCTCCCGCCGCGGACTCCACGCCACCGACCGCCCTGCCGGCGGCAGCACCCGTCAGCCCGGCGCCGACGACTGACATCGTGACCCCGACTCCAGCCGCGGCCCCGGCGAGCGCGTCGCCGCGCACGCCTCTGCTGCCGCAGATCAGCACGCCCGCGATCGCCCTGGCTCGCTCAGCCGAGGGAGAGCACAGCATCACCCTCACCGTCTCGCCCGAGAACCTCGGTCCGGTCACGGTGCGTGCGCACATCTCCGGCGGCAGCATCCGACTCGAGCTGCACGCGCCCTCGGATGCCGGACGCGACGCGCTGCGCACCCTGCTCGCCGACCTGCGCCGCGACCTCGCGGTCGCCGCTCCGGGTGCCTCGGTGAGCGTCGCAACGCAGGACTCGCTGAATGATCGAGGCACGGACAGCCAGCCGCGCTTCGGCGAGCAGAGCCGGCCCGACGCGCAAGCACGCCAGGACCCGCAGGCGCGCACACCGGCCCATTCCGGCGGCGACGCGCACGGCGGCGCGTCCGACCGCTGGCGGGCCGGCGCCGCTGCCCGACCGGGGGCGCCCGCGCCCAGGGAAGCGAGCGCCGCCTCCCCCGTCCACACCGACCGCCTCTCGAGCGGGAGCACCCGCATCGATGTCTACGCCTGAACAGGAAGGAGAACGATGACCTCCGTGGATTCCATCACCGCCGCGAGCGGTCTGCAGACCGGCGGCACCGTGCCACCGACGACGCAGAAGAAGACCCTCGACTCCGAGGTCTTCCTGAAGCTGCTGGTCACCCAGCTGTCGAACCAGGACCCGAGCTCTCCGATGAACACGAACGAGATGATCGCGCAGACGACGCAGCTCGCTTCGATGGAGCAGCTCACTCAGCTCACGACGATGACGTCCGAGAGCTTCGCCCTGAGCATGCGGCAGACCGCCGCCGCGCTCATCGGACGCGAGGCGCAGTACGTCGACGCCGACGGCGCCTCGCACACCGGCACCGTGTCGGCCGTGTCGTTCGCCGGCCCTGTTCCCCTTGTCACCGTCGGCGGCGCATCCGTGCCGCTCGACGCCCTCTCCGGCCTCACCCTCACCTCTTCCTGAAAGGCGCATCATGCTCCGCTCCCTCTTCGCCGGCATCTCCGGCCTGCGCACGCACCAGACCATGCTCGATGTCACCGGCAACAACATCGCCAACGTCAACACCGCGGGCTTCAAGTCCTCCGCCGCGCAGTTCCAGGACTCGCTCTCGCAGCTCGTGAAGAACTCGATGGGCCCGGGGACGGATGCCGGCGGCTCGAACCCGGCGCAGGTCGGCCTGGGCGTTCAGCTCGCCGGCATCCGCACCAACTTCAGCTCCGGCGCTCCGCAGCCGACCGGCGTGCCGACCGACCTGATGATCGCGGGCGACGGCTTCTTCATGGTGCAGAGCGGCGGCGAGACGCTCTACACCCGTAACGGCGGGTTCTCGTTCGACGCCGCCGGGCGACTCACCACGGTGGACGGCGCGCTCGTGCAGGGCTGGACCGCGCAGGACGGCGTGATCACCGGCGGGCAGGCGCTGGACAACATCGCCCTGCCGGTCGGCGCCGTGGTGCCCGCCGTTCGCACCGACGCCGCCACGGCGACGGGGAACCTGCCCGCAGAGACGAAGGAGGGCGACAAGCTCGTCCGCGACATCCAGGTGTACGACGCCGCCGGCAAGGCGTCGGCGCTGCAACTCACCTTCACCCGCACCGCGGGCGGCTGGGACGTCACCGACCCGAACGGCACCCGCACCTCGCTGACGTTCGCGAACGGCAAGCAGAGCGGTGACTCGTCCCTCCAGACGACCAACGGCGTGAAGGTCGACCTCTCCGCGCTCACGAGCTTCAGCGACGTGAACACGGTGGCCCTCACGGGACAGAACGGCCGCCCCGCCGGCACTCTGTCGTCGTACGCGCTCACCGAGGACGGCAGCCTGATGGGCACGTTCAGCAACGGGGAATCGAAGGTGCTCGCGCGCATCGCTCTGGCCGGCTTCGCCAACCCGGGCGGGCTCGAGAAGGCGGGCTCGTCGCAGTTCCGCCCCACCGCGAACTCCGGTCAGGCGAGCGTCGGCCAGGCGGGCCAGGACGGCATGGGCGGCATCATCAGCGGCGCGCTGGAGATGTCGAACGTCGACCTCTCGCAGGAGTTCACGAACCTCATCGTCGCGCAGCGCGGCTTCCAGGCGAACGCGCGCATCATCACCACCAGCGACGAGGTGCTGCAGGAGCTCACCAACCTCAAGCGCTGATCCATCCGGCACGCGCAGGTGTCTCGGATCTGATCTGCTCAACAGGAGAGCTCCCGGAGAATCCCGGGAGCTCTCCTGTCTCGCGTTGCCGGATCAGCCGGCCATCTCCCCCTGGATTCGCCGATCCAGGTCATCGAGCTCCGCCAGCAGCTCGGCGGCGACCCAGACCCGGTCTCGCTTGCGTCCGGTGATCTCCTGGATGAACCCCGCCTCAGCGAGCTGCGCGATCGCACGGTAAGTCTGCTGCTCAGAAGCGCCCGAGCGCTGTTCGATCTCGGCTGCAGCCATCACCGGATGATCGTAGAAGGCGGGAATGAGCGCTGCCACAGCCGAACCCGCCCGCGGCCGGAGCTCGATTGCCCACTCCTGGGGCAGCGCTTTGATGCGAGCGATCGACTCGCGCGAACACACCGCAGCAGCGCGCGCCGAGCGGGCGAACAGATCGATCAGCGGCGCCGGATCGCCCTGCCGGTAGTCCCCAAGCGCTGCGAAATAGTCGTCGCGCTTGGCAAGGAGCCCGCTGGCGAGGGGCACCACGGCATTGCGCGTCACGCCGCGGCGCCGAAACACGGCCGAGACGAGAGCACGGCCGATACGACCGTTGCCATCGGTGAACGCGTGGATCGACTCGAACTGCGCGTGCCCGATGGCGGCCTGCACCATCACCGGAACATCGTCACGGTTCAGGTACTCGATGAGGTCCTCCATCAGTGCCGGCACGCGTTCTGGCGCCGGCGGCACATGCAGGGCATCACGCGGCGAGTAGTCGCTGCCGCCGATCCAGTTCTGCATGTCTCTGAGCCGTCCCGCGTAGTCGGCTTCGTAACGGTCGTCCCGCATCAGGGCGAGGTGGGCGGCCAGAAGACCGTCCAGCGAGAACTGTCCGCGGTCGGCGACACCCGTCACAAGGTCATGAAGCGCAGTGCTCGCCGCCACCATGCTCGTCGCCGAGCTGTTCGATCGATTTCCCGCGAGCGCCTTGGCGAAGTCGATCGCAGTGGCGGTGATGCGCTCGATCTTCGACGAGGCGACCGACTCGGTCCGCATCATGAACCGACTCATCGCAGCCGAGTGTCCCTCAGCGTCGGTATCCGCCTGAGCAACAGCCAGCAGCGCCGACTCCGAGAGCACCATTGTCGGGATAGGCGGCACGTAGTCGAGCGACGAGATCATCGGCGGCGTCATCGTGTCCACCGAAGACAACATGCGATCAGCGCGCGTACCGCCGCGCGCCTGCTGACGCCACGGCAGCGTGTCGACCGTGTGCGCGGGCCGGGCACCGCGTCCAGGCTCGTCCTTTTCGAGAACCATAACCCGAGTATCGCAGGAGCTATTAAGGTTTAGCGCTTTGAGACGAGAATAACGATTCCCATGCCAGCACTGTGAGCAGTCGGGCGGGTCTCATCCTTTCGGCTGAGACCCACTTCACCCTTGCTCGCGATGTGCTGCGCGCGCCCCGCTGGTGAAGTTGATGTCATGCCAGATTCTGCGGTTCGCCCCTCTTTCTCCGACCGGCTGACCTCGCGCCGAGGCGCGTGGGTGTCGCTGGGCCTCGTCCTGCTCGTGATGGTGCTGCTGTTCGGCGCGTTCGGCTCGGCGAAGGCCCCCGAGGGCAACGCCTCCGCGCCGACAGACTCCGAGTCCGCGCGCACGAGCGCCCTGCTCGACGAATTCCCCCACGCCGACCGTCAGTCGGTGCTCGTCGTCACCACGCGCGACGACGGCGCGGCGCTGAGCGAGGCCGACCTCGCCGGGCTGAAAGACCTGCTGCCCGTGCTCGACGAGCGCACGGATGCCGACGCCACCGGCCCCCTGGTGAGCGAGGACGGCAAGGCCGCGCTGCTGGTCGCCCCGATCACGGTGGGCGAGACGAACACCGCGACGGCCGAGGTGGTCGGCGACCTGCGCGCCGACCTGGCCGAGCACCGCATCGATGGGCTCACCTCGCAGGTGACCGGCGGTCCGGCCTTCGGCGCCGACGTGGCATCCGCGTTCGAAGGCGCCGACTTCACCCTGCTGCTGGTGACCATCCTCATCGTCGCCGTGCTGCTGATCATCACCTACCGCTCCCCCGTGCTGTGGCTGATCCCGCTCGTCGTCGTCGCGCTCGCCGACGGTCTCGCCGGGCGCATGACCGCCGCGGCCGGCGCTACCTGGGACCTGCAGTTCGACGCGGGCATCATCAGCGTGCTCGTCTTCGGCGCCGGCACCAACTACGCCCTGCTGCTGATCTCCCGCTACCGCGAAGAGCTGCTCGAGACCGAGAACCACCGCCGTGCGCTGAGCATCGCGTGGCGGCGCACCGCTCCGGCGATCCTCGCCTCGAACGTCACCGTGGTGCTGGCCCTGCTCACGCTCGTGCTCGCCGTCATCCCCGGCACGCACGGCCTGGGTGTCTCGAGCGCGATCGGCCTGCTGATCGCCCTCACCGCTGTGCTGTTCCTGCTGCCGCCGCTGCTGGCGGTCTGCGGTCGCGGCGTGTTCTGGCCGTTCGTGCCCCGCCCGGGCCAGGCCCGCGTGCAGGGTCGCGCGTGGCGTGCCCTCGCCACCCGCGTGGTGCGGCGCCCCGCGCTCAGCCTCGTCGGCGGCGTGGCGCTGCTGGCCGTCATGGCCACGGGCCTGCTGGGCACCTCGGTGGGCCTCGACCAGATCGAGAAGTTCCGTGTGCAGTCCGAATCCGCCACCGGGCTCGAGGTGCTCTCGCAGCACTTCCCCGCCGGAGAAGCACAGCCGATCCTCGTCGTCGCCGACAGCGACCGCGCCGACGACGTGCTCACCGCGATCGACGACGTGGAGGGCGTGGTGCGCGCGCATCCCGCCGGCGAGAGCGCGGACGGGTCGCTGACCAAGCTCATGGTCACCAGCGAGTACGCCCCGAGCACCACCGAGAGCCTCGACCAGATCACCGAGCTGCGCGACGCCGTGCACGCCGTGCCCGGAGCGGATGCCGTCGTCGGCGGCGCCGTCGCGACCGACCTCGACGCGCGCACCGGCAACCAGCAGGACCTCCTGCTGATCGCACCGCTCGTGCTGGCGGTCAGCTTCATCGTGCTGCTCGTGCTGCTGCGCTCGATCGTCGCGCCGGTGCTGCTGCTGCTGGTCAACCTCGCCAGCGCGGTTGCCGCGATCGGCGCGGGCGCGTGGCTGAGCCGCGTGCTGCTCGGTCAGCACGCCCTCGACCTGCAGGTGCCGCTGCTGGCGTTCCTGTTCCTGGTGGCGCTGGGCATCGACTACACGATCTTCCTCGTGCACCGCGCACGCAGCGAGGCCGGCCGGCACGGCACGCGCGCCGGGATCGTCGAGGCCGTCACCCACACCGGCGGTGTGATCACCAGCGCCGGCATCGTGCT
The DNA here is from genome assembly GCF_037145155.1 of Microbacterium sp. USHLN186. Classification (NCBI taxonomy): domain Bacteria; kingdom Bacillati; phylum Actinomycetota; class Actinomycetes; order Micrococcales; family Microbacteriaceae; genus Microbacterium; species Microbacterium sp. USHLN186. Next base: position 98,292 of record NZ_JBBCYA010000003.1, on the reverse strand, counting down.
CGCCGCGGTGTTCGCCGCGCTGGGCGTGCTGCCGCTGGTGACCCTCGGACAGCTCGGCCTGATCGTCGGGGTCGGCGTGATCGTCGACACGCTCATCGTGCGCACCGTGATCGTGCCGGCGATCTTCGCCCTGGTCGGCGAGCGCATCTGGTGGCCGAGCCGTCCCGGCTCTTCGCCTGCCACCGCTTCGCAGGAAGAATCGACCCATGAGCCTCGTGAGCATGCCGCTGTCGCCCGGTGAGGAACCGGGCGGCCCCGGCCGCACGCACCGGAACAGGATCCCCGACCGGACGCACGGTGACCGGATGGGGCCGGCCTCGGCGGCGCCCACCGTGCGCGCGATGGAGATCGGTCAGCACGTCATCGCCGCCGGGCTCGCCGCGATCGGCGTGATCCGCGCGATCGCGGCGGGCACGCCGGTGGCCGCCGCCATCATCGCCGGCGTGGCGATCCTCGCCTGGCACACCGCGGGGGCGCTGCTGCCGCTGCGCGCCGGCGCCCGGCGGGTCGCGATCTGGTGGCTCGTCGGCTTCGCCGCGGTCTGGATCGCCGCGGTCGCCGTCTCGCCGGAGTTCGTGTGGGTGGCTTTCCTGCTCTGGCTGCTCGCCGGGCACCTGCTGCCGCTGCGCTGGGGTCTGCTGTTCTCGGCGGTGGTGCTCGCCGTCGTCATCCTCGGCCCGATCGTGCACCACGGCGCCACCAGCTACGCGAACGTGTTCGGTCCGCTGATCGGCGGGGTGTTCGCGTTCGGCATCTCGCGCGGCTACGTGCAGCTGCTGCGCGATGCCGCTGAACGCGAGCGACTGGTGGCCTCGCTCACCCGCGCTCAGCACGAGATGGCCGACCTGCAGGACGAGCTCGCCCTTGCGCAGCGCGAGGCCGGCGCGACCGCCGAGCGCACCCGCATCTCGCGTGACATCCACGACACGGTCGCGCAGGCGCTGTCGTCGATCCGACTGCTCGCGCATGCGGGTGCCGCACGCAGCACGGATGCCGACGCCGCGCGCACCCTCACCCAGCTCGAGAACCTCGCCGGTGACAGCCTGGGCGATGTGCGCCGCATCATCGCCGCGCTGGCACCCGCCGAGCTCGACGAGAACGTTCTCGCCGACGCGCTGGCCCGCATGCTCGAGCGCGCGCAGCAGGAGGCGGGGCTGCGCACCGAGCTGCATGTCGATGAGCATCTGCCCCTGCTGCCCACCGCCGTCGAGGTGGCGCTGCTGCGCACGGCGCAGTCGGCGCTGGGCAATGTGCGCCTGCATGCCAGGGCGTCCCGGGTCGTGGTCAGTCTGATCGACGACGACCGCTCGGTGCGCCTCGACATCATCGACGACGGCGTCGGCTTCGACACCTCCGCCTGGGAGCGCGACCTCGAGTCCGGCTCGTCGAGCTACGGGCTGCGCTTCATCCGCGCGCGGCTGCGCGAGCTCGGCGGTGCCCTCGACGTCGAGAGCGCCCCCGGTGAGGGCACGGCCATCTCGGTGTCCGTGCCGATCCAGCCCACCCCGTCCCCCGACCCGCAGGAGCCGACATCATGACCACCACCGTCCTGCTCGTCGACGATCACCCCGTGGTGCGCAGCGGTCTGCGCAGCGTGCTCGACACCGACACCCTCAAGGTGGTCGGCGAAGCAGCGACCGGCGAAGAGGCCATCGCCCTCGCCGCTCACCTGCACCCCGACGTGGTGCTGTGCGATCTGCGGCTGGGTGCCGGCATCGACGGCATCCGCACCACCGCCGCGCTGCGCGCCCTCGACCCCGCCCCGGCCGTGCTGATCCTGACCACCTTCGACCGTGATGCCGAGATCCTCGGCGCGATCGAGGCCGGAGCGGCCGGCTACCTGCTCAAGGACGTCGCCCCCGAGGTGATCATCGACGGCATCCGGCGCGCGCACGCCGGCGAGACCATCCTGTCGCCCGACCTCGCCGCACGCGTGCTGAAGGGCATGCGCAACCCGCTGCCCAAGCTCACCGAGCGCGAGATCGAGGTGCTGCGCCTGATGGCCACCGGCGCGGCGAACCGCGAGATCGCCCGCAGCCTGTTCGTCACCGAGGCGACGGTGAAGAGCCACATCGCGCACATCTTCACCAAGCTCGACGTCGACAGCCGCTCTCGCGCCATCCACGTCGCCCAGCAGGTGGGGCTGCTCTGAACCGGCCGGCCGCGCGCCGGCATCCGAACCCATCCCAACTGAGAGGAACATCATGACGAGACTCGTCGCCGCCGCCTTCGCCTACATGCTCGCCGGCGTGGCATCCGGCCTGTTCTACCGCGAGTTCACCAAGGCCAACGACTTCACCGAGGGTGCGTTCACGCAGCTCGGCGTCGTGCACACCCACCTGCTCACGCTCGGCTTCATCGTGCTGCTGATCGTGCTCGTGCTCGAGAAGGTCTTCACCCTCTCGCGCAGCCCCAAGCTGTTCGGCTGGTTCTTCTGGCTGTACAACGCCGGTGTCATCCTCACCGCCGCCATGATGGTCTGGCACGGCACCCTCACGGTGCTGGGCGAGCCGTCGACCAAGATGATCGCCGGCATCGCCGGTCTCGGGCACATTCTGCTCACCGCCGCGATGATCGTGTTCTTCGTCGCGCTGCGCAAGGCCGTCGCCGTGGAGTCCGCCGCGCGGGCACGTAGCCTGGGCGTCGCGGCGACCGCCGGCGTGTGATCGAGAGCGGCAGGTCGTGGAGGAGGAGAAGAGCGTGAGCACCGAGAACAGCCGCGCTGGAGACAGCCGCGCCGGAGTCACCGGCGAGAAGGCCGAGGCGGCGCCCACCCGACGGGAGTGGATCGCGCTGGCGGTGCTCTCGATCGGGCTCGGCCTGATCGTGCTCGACGGCACGATCGTCGGCGTCGCGCTGCCGGCGATCATCCGCGACCTGCACCTCGATCTCACCGACGCGCAGTGGGTCAACAGCCTCTACGCGGTGGTGCTCGCAGCGTTGCTGCTCTCGACCGGCAGCCTCGCCGATCGCTGGGGCCGCAAGCGCCTGTTCCTGGCCGGGCTGGTCGTCTTCATGGGCGGCAGCCTGCTCGCCGCAGTCTCGGCGAGCGCAGGAGCGCTCATCGGCGCCCGGGCGGTGCAGGCCGTGGGCGCGGCGCTCATCATGCCCTCCACGCTGTCGACCGTTAACGCCGTGTTCCGCGGCCGCTACCGCGCGGCCGCCTTCGGCGTGTGGGGCGCGGTCATCTCCGGTGCCGCCGCGATCGGCCCGCTCGCCGGCGGCGCGCTGACGCAGTGGGCCTCGTGGCACTGGATCTTCCTGGTCAACCTGCCGATGGGCGCGATCCTGCTCATCGCCGCAGCGATCGTGGTGCCCGAGACGCGCGGACGCAAGACCCGCCCCGGTGTCGACGTCGACGGCGCGCTGCTGAGCGCGATCGGCTTCGGCGCGCTGGTGTTCGCCGTCGTCGAGGGCCCGGACCTGGGCTGGTGGACGCCGAAGAGCGACCTCACGCTGCTGGGCTGGACCTGGTCGAAGGATGCCGCCATCTCCGCCGTGCCGGTGGCGCTGACCATCGCCGTCGTCGCGCTCGTGCTCTTCGTCGTGTGGGAGCGGCACCGCGAGAAGGTGCAGCGCGAGGCGCTGCTGGATCTCGGGCTGTTCTCGTTCTCGACCTTCTCGTGGGGCAACCTCACCGCCGCGATGGTCGCGATCGGCGAGTTCGCGATCATCTTCGTGCTGCCGCTGTATCTCATCAACGCGCTCGGCCTCGACGTGATGGGCGCCGGTCTCGTGCTCGCCGCCATGGCCGCCGGCGCCTTCCTCTCCGGAGCCGCCGCCCGCCACCTCGCCGCTCGCTTCGGCGCCCCCGGCACGGTGCTGCTCGGGCTCGGACTCGAGATCGTCGGCACGGTGGCGCTCGCGCTGCTGCTGCGCGCCGACAGCCCCGGCTGGCTGATCGCGCTGCCACTGGTCGTCTACGGCCTCGGACTCGGCCTCGCCTCGGCGCAGCTGACCGGCACCGTGCTCAGCGACATCCCCGTCGCCGTCTCGGGGCAGGGCTCGGCCACGCAGAGCACCGTGCGTCAGGTGGGATCGGCGCTGGGCACCGCACTGGCGGGCACCGCGCTGTCGGTGTGGCTGGCGGTGTCGCTGCCCGCCGCCCTCGACAGCGCCGGCGTCACGGCGGGCGCCGATCGGCTCGCCGAATCGACGCGCGTGTCGGCCGGCACGACGATCACGCAGCTGCGCGCGCAGGGCGAGGCGAGCGCGTACGGCGACCGGACGACGACGGTCATCGACGCGCTGGCCGGCGGATTCGCGGATGCCACCCGCGGCGCGCTGCTCGTGGCGACGGTCTTCCTGATCCTCGGCTTCGTGGGCGCGCTGCGGCTGCGACGGGCGGCGGAGCGCGGGGCGCAGGCCACGCGCCGCTAACGCGCGGGCCGGGACTGCCGACAGTCCCCGACGACGGACCAGGATGGGCCGTCGTCGCACCGGACTCGCGCCGGGGCCGATCTTCCAGGATGGAGCTCATGATCGTCGTCACGCGTCTCAACCGCAGCAGGTTCGCGGTGAACCCCGACCTGATCGAGAGGGTGCAGGCCTCGCCTGACACCACGATCATCATGGTCGACGGCGCGCGCTTCGTGGTGCAGGAGAGCCTGGAAGACCTCATCGAGCAGATCACCGCGTTCCGCGCCGGTGTGCTGGCCGAGGCTTCGCGCCTGTCGTGGGCGTTCGGCGCGGGAGAGCGCTGATGGACATCGGCCTCATCCTCGGACTCGTGCTCGCGTTCGGCGCCCTGCTGGCGATGATCAGCATGGAGGGCGCGTCGTTCACGGCGCTGCTGCTGCCGGCGCCCATGGTGCTCGTCTTCGGCGGCACCATCGCGGTCGGCATCGCCAGTGGCACGCTGCGCGACTTCCTGCACGCCGTCGGAGCGCTGCCGCGCGCTTTCCGCGGTGAGCCGCGCACGGCGCAGAGCGTGATCAGCACCGTTGTCGGCTACGCCGAGAAGGCGCGCACCGAGGGCCTGCTGGCCCTCGAGCAGGGCGTCTCCGACGAGAAGGATCCGTTCCTGCGCCAGGCGCTGCAGAGCATCGCCGACGGCATCGACGCCGAGGATCTGCGCATCCTGCTCGAAGACGAGATCGCCTCTGCCGCGGCCCGCAACCGAACCGCATCGCGGTTCTTCATGACTCTCGGTGGCTTCGCACCCACCGTGGGCATCATCGGCACCGTCGTGTCGCTCACCCACGTGCTCGAGAAGCTCGACAAACCCGACACCCTGGGGCCGCTGATCGCCGCGGCATTCGTCGCCACGCTGTGGGGACTGCTGTCGGCGAACTTCATCTGGCTGCCGATCGGCGGGCGCCTGCAGCGGCTGGGCGAGCTGGAGCTGGAGCGCATGACGGTGCTGATGGAGGGCATGCTCGCCGTGCAGGCGGGGGCGGCGCCCGCGCACGTCGAGGAGCGCCTGGGCGCGCTGATCTCGGATGGCAAGGGCGCGAAGACCGGCAAGGACAAGGCCGACAAGAAGGGCCGCGGAAGCCGCGACGGCGCGGCGCCGTTCGCCGGAGCCAACTCATGAGCGTGCGCCGGCGCCGCCGCATCGAACCCGACGGGCACAGCGGACCGGATGAGCGCTGGATGGCGTCGTACCTCGACATGATCACCGTGCTGATGTGCATGTTCATCGTGCTGTTCGCGATGTCGTCGGTCGACCAGCAGAAGTTCGCCGCGCTGAGCGCGTCGCTGGCGACCGGGTTCGGGCAGGAGAAGAGCGACAAGATCGACGTCTCGCAGGGTGTGGTGGTGCCCGCGCAGCTGCTCGACGAGCAGGGCGAGGGCTTCGCCGACATCGAGCTGGATGCCGCGCAGAAGGAGTTCGACGACCTCTCGGCGCTGCGCGACCGCATCCGCGATGCCCTCGCACAGCGCGGCCTCGCCGACGCCGCCACTTTCACGATCGACGCGCGCGGGCTCACCATCAGCCTGGTCAGCGCCGAGACCTTCTTCGGCACGAACAGCACCGCCCTCAGCGCGGTCGCCACCGACACCCTCGACGCGCTCGGCGGCGTGCTCGCCGGCATCCCGAACGAGATCTCGGTGGAGGGGCACGCCGACAACCGCCAGTCCGTCGCACCGTTCGCGACGAACTGGGAGCTCTCGTCGGCGCGCGCGACGCAGGTGCTGCGCCACCTGGTCGAGCGGTGCGGCATCCCCGCCGGGGTCATCCAGTCCGTGGGCTTCGGCGACGCCCGCCCCATCGAGAAGGGCACCAGCGAGCAGGCGCTCGCCAAGAACAGACGAGTCGACGTGGTCGTTCTCTCCGAGGCCGATGAGGAGGTGCGTCAGCTGCTGCCGGGACTGCAGGCCAAAGCGCCGTCCCGCTGATCCGCACGTCTGCTTACGCGCGTCGATCACCGCCCGATAGTCCGGGTCGTGATGATCGAGGAGAGCGCGCGCTCGAGCGTGCGCCCGGAGGGCGACGTCGAGCTGTACGACTTCGGTCGCTCGACGACGCTCTCGCGCGAGCACGCCCGCATCCTCGAGATGTCGTTCGAGACGTTCGCCCGCCAGTGGGGATCGCAGCTGTCGGCGCGCACGCACGGCCGCTCGCACGTCGCGGTCGAAGCGGTCACCATGCAGACCTACGACGAGTACGGCGGATCGCTGCCGCCCGCCACCACTCTCGTCGTGTGCGCGCTGCCCGGATCCGACGCCCGTGCGGTGATCCAGTTCCCCGCCGCCCTTGCCACCGCCTGGGTGGTGCAGATGGTCGGCGGCCGCCCGGTCGACACCGCCGAGGGCCGCCCGCTCACCCACATCGAGCAGGCGCTGGTCGGCGCGGTCATGCGCGACGCGATCGAGCATCTCACCCGATCGCTCGACGGGCTGCTGCCCGAGGGCATCACCATCGCCGGCATCCAGCACAGCTCGCAGTTCACCCAGGTCGCTGCCGCCAACGAGCCGGTGATCGTCGCGCTGCTCTCCATCCGCTCCGGGGGCCGTGCTCTGGGCGCCAGCGTCATGCTGCCGGCATCCGTCATCCTGCGCGCGCTGAGCTCCGCCGCCACCGGCGCTCCCGAAACCACCACCCCGGGAGCCATCGACCGCCAGGTCGAGCGCACCCCGGTCGAGCTCGCGCTGCGCCTCGCGCCGCGCACGGTGCGCCCGCACGAGGTGCTCGACCTCGCCGTAGGCGACCTGCTCACCCTGCCGCACTCCGCCGACCGTCCGCTCGAGCTGATGGTCGGCGACCAGCCTTTCGCCACCGCCGCCGTCGGCACCAGCGGCGCCCGCCTCGCCTGCGTCGTCACCGCGACGACGTCCTTCCCCGCCCAGGAGCACCCGTGACCAGCACCCTCGCCTACGAGTCCGCCGTCGCCGCCGCGTTCGCCGCTCGCCTGCCCACCGCCGCTCCCGCGGTCGCGGTCGCCTCGCAGGCGTCGGGCGACACCGGCGACGCGGTGCTGGTCGGCTACGTCGGCGAGGCCAGCGCCCAGCTGGCCGTGCAGATCCTCGAACCCGGCGCCCTGATCGACGGACTCGGCGACGCACCGCTCACCGACCGGCTGCTGGGCCCGCTCGAGGCCGCCGTCGGCGCCCTCGGCGCCGGTCGCCTGGACGCCGCCACCATCGGCGACGCCTCGGCGGTGTTCGCGCACCCCGCCGCGCAGGTGTTCGACCTGCAAGACGACGCGGGCCGCACGATCGGCCGGCTCGCGGTGCGCGTGACGCACAGCCCGCAGTCCGGCCCGACCTCGTCGCGCCGGCTGCAGCGCATCGCCGGCGTGGAGATGGACCTCACCGTCGAGATCGGACGCACCCGCATGTCAGTGCGCGACGTGCTCGACCTCGAGCCGGGCCGCATCGTCGAGCTCGACCGCTCGGCCGGCGCCCCGGCCGACGTGCTGCTGAACGGCCGCGTGATCGCACACGGCGAGATCGTCGTCGTCGATCAGGACTACGCCGTGCGCATCACCCGCATCCTCGAGAACGCCGAGGCCTGAACTGGACGAGCTGCTCCTGCTGCTGCGCGTCGCCCTCTCGCTGGCGGCGGTGCTCGGGCTGCTCTGGTACCTGCAGCGCCGCGTCGGCAAGCGCATGCAGCAGCGTCGGGACGGGGCCGAGATCACCGTGGTCGCCCGCCGCGCGCTGGGCGGCAAGGCGCAGCTGGTGGTCGTCGAGACCGACGACGCCCGCTACCTGCTCGGCGTCACCGAGAACGGCGTGAACCTCATCGAGCGGCTGCCCGCCGAGCGCGCGCCGCGACCCGTGGTGCACCTCGCCGGTCGCGCGCCCGAGCCCATGGCCGCGTCGGCGACACCGGATGCCACCTCGCGCGGCTTCGACGCGCTGCTCGCCGCTGAGGCGCAGGCGACGCCGCACGACCTCGCCGCCGCGGCGGCGCAACCCGCGGTGCCGGCGCTGCGCCGCGACCGCCGTGCCGAGCAGACCAGCACGCCGGATCCGCTGCACGGATCCATCCTCTCGCCGCAGACCTGGAGGCAGACGGCCGAGTTCCTGCGACGCGCGCGATGAGCGCCCTCGCCCGGCGCGGCCGTGTCGTGCTGCTGCTCTGCGCGCTGCTGATCGTCGCCGCGTCGGTGCTGTGGTCGGATGCCGCAGCGCACGCCACGGTATCCGCTTCTCCTGCGGCATCCGCCTCTCACGCCGCACCCGCCTCTCACGCGACGCCAGCGAGCCTCACCGACCCCGACGCCCCCGAGGACCCCACCCCGCCCACCGCGCCCGCTGACGACGAAGAAGGCGCCGGCGGCGAGGGCGTCACGATCGACATCAACGGCGTGGATGGCTCGCCGTCTACGTCGATCCTCACCCTGCTCGGCATCACGCTGCTGTCGATCGCGCCGGCGCTGCTGCTGATGATGTCGTCGTTCACGAAGATCTTCGTCGTGCTGGCGATGACCCGCAACGCACTCTCTCTGCCGACCATCCCGCCGAATCAGGTGCTCGCCGGGCTCGCCCTGTTCCTGTCGCTGTTCATCATGTGGCCGGTGCTCACCGACATCAACACCGTCGCCGTGCAGCCGTACGTCGACGGCTCGATGACCTTCGCGCAGGCGATCGACGTCGGTCAGGTGCCGCTGCGCGACTGGATGCTGCGCTTCACGCGCCAGGAGGATCTCGCGCTGCTCACCCGCATCGCCGCGCTGCCGAACCCCGACGATCCGCAGAGCGTGCCCATGCACACGCTCATCCCGGCGTTCATGATCTCGGAGCTGCGCGCGGCGTTCATCATCGGCTTCGTCATCTTCGTGCCGTTCCTGGTCATCGACCTCGTCGTCGCCGCAGCGCTGATGTCGATGGGCATGATGATGCTGCCGCCGGTGATGATCTCGCTGCCGTTCAAGATCCTGCTGTTCATCCTCGTCGACGGGTGGGGACTCATCATCCGCACCCTGCTGGAGAGCTACGGAGGTGCCGGATGAGCCCCGAGGCCGTCCTCGACATCGGCACGCAGGGACTGCTGGTGGCCGCAAAGCTCGCCGCTCCCCTGCTGATCACCGCCCTCGTGGTGGGCTTCGCCATCTCGCTGCTGCAGTCGATCACGCAGGTGCAGGAGGTGACGCTGTCGTTCGTGCCGAAGATCGTCGCGGTCGGCCTCGCGCTGCTCATCGCGGGTAACTGGATGATCTCGGAGATCGTGCAGTTCACGCACCTGATGTTCGACCGCATCCCGCAGCTGCTGAGCGGCGGCTGACATGCACATCCCCATCGACTTCGCCTGGCTCGAGGCCACGATGCTCGCCGGGGTGCGCATCACCGCGTTCGTGATGATCGCCCCGCCGTTCTCGTACGGTGCGATCCCGCGTCGCATCAAGGCGATGCTCGCGATGGCGCTCGCCCTGGCCGTGTCGGGCGTGGTCACTCCCGGGTACGTGAACCTCGACACCGCCGGGTTCCTCGGCGCGCTGACGCTGCAGGTGCTCACCGGCGCGGTGCTGGGCTTTCTCGTGTTCGTGTGCTTCTCGGCCGTGCAGGCGGCGGGCAGCCTGATCGACGTGTTCGGCGGGTTCCAGCTCGCGCAGGGGTTCGACCCGCAGGCCATGATCAACGGCGCCCAGTTCACCCGCCTGTTCCACCTCACCGCGCTGGCGCTGCTGTTCGCCTCCGGCGGGTACCAGGTCGTGCTCGGCGGCCTGGCCCGCAGCTTCGACGCGGTGCCGGTCGACGGCGTGTTCGATCTCGCCTCGCCCGCCGAGATGCTCGTCGACGGGGTCGTGCAGATGTTCCTGGGTGCCGTGCAGATCGCCGGCCCGCTGCTGCTCGTGCTCTTCCTCGCCGACGCCGGCCTGGGACTGATCACCCGCGTCGCACCCGCGCTGAACGCCTTCGCCATGGGCTTTCCAATCAAGATCCTGCTCACCCTCGTGCTGGCCGGCTTCACGTTCGTGGCGCTGCCGGGCATCGTCAACGCGCTCACCTCCGACGCGCTGCGCATGATGCAGGGGGTGGGGCGATGAGCGACAGCGGCGAGCGCAGTGAGAAGGCCACCGAGAAGCACCTGCGAGAGGCACGGCAGAAAGGCCGCCTCTCGCGCAGCCAGGACCTCACCGCGTGGCTGGGCATCGCGGCGGCCGCCATCGCCATGCCCGCCGCGATGAGCGCCGGCGCCGCCGCGGGCACCGAGCAGCTGATCACGCTGCCGGCGGTGATGCGCGACCCGTCGCCGGCATCCGCCCTGCACGTGCTGGGCCTCGGCCTGTCGTCGGTGCTGCCCACCCTCGGCACGCTGCTGGTGAGCGTCGTGGTGGTCACCCTCGTCGGCGCGACCGTGCAGGGCGGCGTGCGCATGCGCAAGTTCTCCGGACGCTACGAGCAGTTCAACCTCGTCAACGGCATGAAGCGCATCTTCGGCATGCAGGCGCTGTGGGAGGGCGCGAAGGCGCTGCTGAAGACCGGGGCCATCGCCGTCGCGCTGTGGGCGGTGATCGCCACGCTGATCCCGGTGCTCTCGGTCAGCGGGGCGCATTCGATCACCCGCTTGCTCGGCACCGCCGCCGGCGGCACCGCCACCCTGCTGCAGGTCGCGATCGCGGTGGGGCTCGGGCTGGCCGCGATCGACGTGTTCGTCGTGATGCGCCGCAACACCAAGCACACCCGCATGACCAAGCGCGAGGTGCGCGACGAGCACAAGAACTCCGAGGGCGACCCGCTGATCCGCCAGCAGCGGCGCTCGAGACAGCTGGCGATGAGCCGCAACCGCATGATCGCCGCCGTCGGCGGGTCGGATGTCGTGCTGGTCAACCCCACCCACGTCGCAGTGGCGCTGACCTACGAGGCCGGCCGGTCGGCCCCGAAGGTCGTCGCGAAGGGCAAGGGCGTGGTCGCCGAGCGCATCCGCGAGCGGGCCACCGAGGCGGGCGTGCCGATGGTGCGCGACGTGCCCCTGGCGCGCGCGCTGCACGCGGCGTGCGAGCTGGGTCAGGAGATCCCCGAAGAGCTGTACATCGCCGTCGCGCGGGTGCTGGTGTTCGTCGACATGCTGCGCAAGCGCGGCTCGGCCCGCGGCGTGCACTCGATGCCGGTGCCGACGGCGTGATGTGAGAGTCGTGAAGTGAGAAGGAGGACCGCATGCGCGGAATGCTGAACAGGATCGCCGTGCCGATCGCCGTGGTGGGCATCATCATGCTGCTGGTCGTGCCGGTGCCGCCGCTGCTGCTGGACCTGCTGATCATCCTGAACATCCTGTTCGCGCTGGTCATCCTGCTGACGACCATGTTCATCCGCAAGCCGCTGGACTTCTCGGTGTTCCCGTCGCTGCTGCTGGTGGCCACGCTGTTCCGGTTGGGGCTGAACGTGGCGTCCACCCGTCTCGTGCTCGGTGAGGCGTATGCAGGCCAGGTCATCGAGGCGTTCGGCGCGATCGCCGTGGGCGGCTCGCTCATCATCGGCGCCGTGGTGTTCCTCATCCTCGTCGTCATCCAGTTCGTCGTGGTCACCAAGGGCGCCGAGCGCGTGGCCGAGGTGGGCGCCCGCTTCACGCTCGACGCGATGCCCGGCAAGCAGATGGCCATCGACGCCGACCTCAACGCCGGTCTCATCACCGACGCGCAGGCGCGCGAGCGCCGCGCCGAGGTCGCCGCCGAGGCGGACTTCTACGGCGCGATGGACGGCGCCTCGAAGTTCGTCAAGGGCGACGCCATTGCCGGCCTGGTGATCATCATCATCAACATCGTCGGCGGCATCGCCATCGGCATGGTCTCGCACGGCATGGCGCTCGACGAGTCGGTCAGCACGTACAGCCTGCTGACCATCGGCGACGGGCTCGTCACGCAGATCCCGGCGCTGCTGATGGCGGTCTCGACGGGCATGATCGTCACGCGCTCGAACGCCGAGACCGAGATGGGCAGCGCCGCGTTCGCGCAGCTGGGTCAGTCGGTCAACGCGCTGAACATCGCCGGCTGCGCGGCGATCGTGATGGCGTTCATCCCCGGCATGCCGATGCTGCCGTTCATGGTGGTGGGTGCGCTGCTGATCCTCGCTGCGCAGCGCATCAAGGCCACGCAGGCGGATGCCGCCGCCGCGGCCGAGCCGGTGGTGGAGAACCTCTCCACCGACAGCCCCGAGGAGCTGATGGAGCGCATGCGTGTGCACGCGCTGGAGATCCAGCTCTCCACCGACGTCGTCGACCTGGTCACCGGCGGGCCCGACGATCTGCTCGCACGCGTGAAGGCGCTGCGCCGGCGCATCGCGCTGGATCTCGGCCTGGTGGTACCTCCGGTGCGCACGCGCGACAGCATCGAGCTGCCACCCTCCACCTACGTCATCCGCATCGCCGGCGTCGAGGCCGGCCGCGGCGTCGTACCGCAGGGCCGCCTGCTGGCGCTGGGAGCGGGACTGGACGCGCTGCCCGGCGCGGCCGTGCACGATCCGGTGTTCGGCCTCGAGGGCAAGTGGATCCCGATGGAGATGCGCCACAGCGCCGAGCTCGCCGGCGCCACCGTCGTCGACCGTGCCAGCGTGGTCATCACACACCTGTCAAGCGTGATCCACGCCGGCGCTGCGCGCCTGCTCAGCCGTGAGGACGTGCGCCAGCTCACCGACGCGCTCAAGCAGGTCTCCCCCGCCGCGGTGGAGGAGCTCACGCCCGCGCTGCTGTCGCTCGCCGAGGTGCAGCGCGTGCTGCAGGGGCTGCTCGCCGAGCGTGTGCCCATCAACGACCTCAGCCGCATCTACGAGGCCCTCGCGCTGCGCGCGAAAACATCCGCCGATCCGGAGGGTCTCATCGAAGCCGCACGCGCCGCCCTCGGTCCCGCGATCGCCGCGCGCTTCGCGGAGGACGGCGTGCTGCGCGTGATCATGATCAACCCGCTGCTCGAGCAGGCCATGCTCGAGAGCCTGCGCATGGGCGACGAGGGCCCCCAGATCGTGTTCGACCCGCAGCGCATGGAGGCCGTGATCGACTCCGTGCGCCAGGCCGTCACCGCGGCGGCGGCGAGCGAGGGCGGCGAGCCCGTGCTGGTGTGCGCGCCGACGCTGCGGGCGGCTGTGCGCCGGATGGTGTCGGCGCAGACCGACGGGCTGCCGGTACTCTCGTACACCGAAGCGTCCGGAGCGTTCACGATCGAGACAGTGGGAGTGGTGCGCGACGCGGTGCAGCCCGCGGTCACCGGCCTCGTGCCCCCGACGCCGGTAGGCTGATCGGATGCTGGTGTTGACGAGGCGGATCGGCGAGAGCGTGCTGATCGGCGATGAGATCGAGGTGACGCTGCTCGACGTCAAGGGCGACAGCGTGCGCCTCGGCATCAAGGCGCCTCGCGAGACCCGCATCCAGCGCTCGGAGATCGTCCAGGCCGTGCAGGCCGAGAACGTCTCGGCGGCGGCATCCGGGGCGTCCGGAGCCGAGACGGCGGATGCCATCGTCGCCGCGCTCAACCGCCGTCGCGCCGACGGCTGACGCCCTCTCACGCGCTCAGGCTCAGTCGCCGAGGCGCTCGATCGTGATGACGCGCGGCGCGTCGGCGTCGAGGTCCTCGTCGTCGAGCGCCTCCGCTCCCCCGACCGGACGCTCGATCTCGATGTCCCACCACGCGTCGGCGATCGCGGATGCCATCGGCCGGCCCCACTCGATCACCACCACCGAGCGCACGAAGTCGATGTCGAGGTCGTCGAGCTCTGCGGCCGAGCCCAGCCGGTAGGCGTCCACGTGCACGAGCGGCGGACCCTCGACCAGTGACGGGTGGGTGCGGGCGATCACGAATGTGGGGCTCTGCACCGGACCGCGCACGCCGAGCCCCTCCGCGAGGCCGCGCGTGAACGTGGTCTTGCCGGCGCCGAGCGGTCCGGTGAGCACGATCAGATCACCGGGTTCGAGCTGCTCGCCGATGCGCAGGCCGATGTTCTCCATGGCGTCCGCCGTGCGGATCTCGTGCCGGCCGAGGAAGGCGGGATCGATGCTCATGAGTGCCACCTGCGCGGCACGCGATCGCCGATGCGGGTGACGATCTCGTAGTTGATGGTGTCGGCGGCATCCGCCCACTCGGTCGCGCTCGGCTCGCCCTCCAGCGGATCGCCGAACAGCACCACCTCGTCACCCTCGCGCACCCGATCGTCGCCCATGTCGACGACGAACTGGTCCATCGCGATGCGGCCGGCGACGCGGTAGCGGCGTCCGTTGATCAGCACCGGGCCGCGGCTGGACGCCTGGCGCGGCACTCCGTCGGCATAGCCGAGCGGCACCAGAGCGAGGGTCGTCTCGCGTTCGCAGCGGTAGGCGTAGTCGTACGAGACTCCGGTGCCGGCGGGCACGCGGCGGACGGCGGCGACCGCCGCGCGCAGCGACATCGCCGGGCGCAGGCCGAGGTCGGCCGAGCTGCGGTCGGCGAAGGGCGAGAGCCCGTACATGCCGATGCCGATGCGCACCGCATCGAGCCGCGCCTCGGGCAGGTCGATCGCGCCGGCGGTCGCGGCGAGGTGGCGGAACTCGGGGTGCACGCCCAGCTCGGCCGCGCGCTGGACGATCTGCTCGTAGCGGGCGAGCTGGGCGAGGTCGTCGTCGCGGCTGGCGCCGGAGAGGTGGCTGAAGATGCTGAGCACGCGGATGCGGCCGATGCGCTCGAGTCGCGCGGCCTCGGCGAGCACGTGGTCGAGCTCGGCGGTCGGGATGCCGTTGCGCGAGAGCCCGGTGTCGACCTTGAGGTGCACGGATGCCGGCGGCGCGGCGGCCTCGGATGCCGCCAGCAGCTGCCCGTACGACGAGATGCCGATCTCGATGCCGGCCTCGACCGCGTCGTCGAAGCGCTGGCCCGGCCCGTGCAGCCAGGCCATCAGTGGCGCGGTGATGCCGGCTCTGCGCAGGGCGAGCGACTCCTCGAGCGTGGCCGTGCCGAGCCGGGTGGCCCCGCCGGCGAGCGCGGCGGTCGCGACCTCGACGGCGCCGTGGCCGTAGGCGTTGGCCTTGACGACGCCGATCACCTGCCCGCCGGTGAGGTCGCGGAAGTGGCGCACGTTCGCGGCGATCGCCCCAAGGTCGACCGATGCCTCCCGGGCCGGATTGCCCGCAGTCATCGCACCCCTCCCCCCGCACTCCGCCGAGACCCCCAGTTGCCGCCCAGACCCCCAGCCGCGGCTGCATGCACCTGGGGGTGTCGGCGCGAAGTGGGGGTGTCGGCGTGGTGGCGGGGCAGGGTCATGCGGCATCCGTCCTCTCGGCGATCACGTAGGCGATGGCGAGGCCCGCGTCGTGCGTCATGCTCAGGTGCAGCGTGGTGATGCCGCGCTCCGCGACGACCGCCGCCGTCGAGCCGTACAGCACGAAGAGGGGCTTGCCCGACGGCTCGGCACCGATCTCGATCTCGGTCCAGTACACCCCGTCGCTGCCGCCGAGCGCCTTGATCAAGGCTTCCTTCGCGGCGTACCGGGCGGCCAGCGAGCTCAGCTTGAGCTGCTGCTCGGACTCGGTGAACAGCCGCGACAGCAGCCTCGGCGTACGGGTGACCGAACGCTCGAACCGTGCGATGTCGACGAGGTCGACGCCCGTGCCCATGATCACCCTGCCAGCCTACTCGCCGGCGTCTGCCCGCCCCCAGCCGCCCGCCCGCCCGCCTGCGACCGCCCACGTGCACACCATCCGCACGGATGTCGGCTCAGATCACGGATGTCGGCAGGATCGGCTGATTCGCGCCGGCATCCGTCCATCGCGCCGACATCTGTGCGAAATGATGCCGGATGCCGGATGCCGGCCACTCCTCCTGCACAGAACCCACCTCCGCGGATCCATCCACATTCCGCGCCCGCAGCCGCCCGCAGCCCTGCCACGGGCGGGACCCTCGGAGGATGCTGACTCCCGCAGAACTCCTCGGCCGCTTCGACGGCGTCGCCCGCGGCACACTCCTGCAGCAGTACGGCTGCAGCCGGCGCATCCTGGCCGATGCGGTCGCCGAGGGCAGCATTCGGCGAGTGCGCCCTGGCGTCTTCGCACTTCCCACCCTGAACCCGAAGGTGCGGACGGCGGCGGCGCACGGTGGTGAGCTGACCTGCGCCGATGCGCTGCGATGGCATCGGGTCTGGGTGCTCTCGAACCCCGACGACAAAGTGCACGTCTGGCTCGGGCGAGCCGGTCGCCGCCACCCGCATCCGAAGTGCGAGTGCACGGTGCATCACTCCCCCGGAACCGCGAGCGTGGGCATGGCATCCGTCGCCACCGCGCTGATCCACGCGTACCGATGCCTGCCCGCCGAGGAGTTCTTCGCCGCGTACGAGTCCGCCTGGAACAAGCGGCTGATCTCGGCATCCGATCGCCGCCGCATCTCCGCCGAGCTTCCGCACGCCGCGCAGTGGATGCTGCAGCTGGCGCGATCCGACGCGCAGAGCGGCCTGGAATCGCTGCTGCGGTTCCGCCTGCATCTGCTCGGCATCCGTCTGGACTGCCAGGTCGAGATCAACACCGTCGGACGGGTCGACTTCGTCGTCGGCGGCCGGCTGATCCTCGAGGTGGACGGCAGGGAGAACCACCAGAGCGCCGAGCGCCGGCACAGCGACCTGCTGCGCGACGCGGCGGCATCCGCCCTCGGGTACGAGACCCTGCGCTTCGACTACGCGCTCGTCGTGCACAAGTGGGAGGCGGTTGTTCCGGCCATCCTCGCCGCGATCCGCCGGATCGGCGACTGATCTCCGCCGCTCACGCACAGATGTCGGCGGGAAGAACGGATGCCAGCAGCATCCGCCCATTCCCGCCGACATCCGTGTTTCGAGCCGACATCCGTGCGCGAGAAAGCACGGAAAGACCAGGTCACTCCACGGTGACGGACTTCGCCAGGTTGCGCGGCTGGTCGACGTCCAGGCCCTTCGCGGTGGCGAGCGCCATGGCGAAGATCTGCAGCGGCACGACGGCCAGCAGCGGCTCGAACATCGGGCCGGCGAGCGGGATGCGGATGACCTCGTCGGCGAAGGGCAGCACGGCGGCATCCCCCTCTTCGGCGATCACGATCACCCGGGCACCGCGCGCGCGGATCTCCTGGATGTTCGACACCACCTTCGAGTGGATCAGCGCGGAGTGGCGCGGCGACGGCACGATCACGAACACCGGCTGGCCGGGCTCGATCAGCGCGATGGGGCCGTGCTTGAGCTCACCGGCGGCGAAGCCCTCGGCGTGGATGTACGAGATCTCCTTGAGCTTCAGCGCGCCCTCGAGCGCAATCGGGAAGCCCACGTGCCGGCCGAGGAAGAGCACCGAGCGGGTGTCGGCCATCCACGACGCGAGCTGCGTGACGTGGTCGTTCTCCTCGGCGAGCACCTGCGCGATCTTCTCGGGCAGCGCCTGCAACTCGGCGACATCCGAAGCTGCAGAAGAAGTCAGCGTCCCGCGCACGCGGCCCATGTGCAGGCCGAGCAGCAGCAGCGCGGTGATCTGCGCGGAGAACGCCTTGGTCGAAGCGACGGCGACCTCGGGGCCGGCGTGCGTGTAGACGACGGCATCCGACTCGCGCGGGATCGTCGCGCCCTGGGTGTTGCAGATCGACAGCGTGCGCGCGCCGCGCTCGCGGGCGTACTTCACGGCCATCAGGGTGTCCATGGTCTCGCCGGACTGGCTGATGGAGATGACCAGCGTGGAGTCGCCGATCACCGGGTCGCGGTAGCGGAACTCGTGGGCCAGCTCGACGTCGACCGGCACGCGCGCCCACTGCTCGAGCGCGTACTTGCCCACCAGCGCCGCGTACGAGGCGGTGCCGCAGGCGGTGATTATGACGCGGTCGATGCCCACGAAGAGCGAGTCGAGCCCGTCGAGCTCGGGGATGACGACGGCGTCGCCCTGCACGCGGCCGCGGATGGTGTTCGCGACGGCGTCGGGCTGCTCGGCGACCTCCTTGGCCATGAACGACGACCAGCCGCCCTTCTCGGCGGCGGCGGCGTCCCACGACACGTCGAACGGCTGCGCCTCGACGGGGTTGCCCTCGAAGTCGGTGACGGTCACCGCGGACGGGGTGATGGCGACGATCTGGTCCTGGCCGATGGCGAGCGCGTTGCGAGTGTGCTCGACGAAGGCGGCGACGTCGGAGCCGAGGAAGTTCTCGCCCTCGCCCAGGCCGATCACCAGCGGGGAGTTGCGGCGTGCCCCGACGACGAGTCCGGGCTGGTCCTCGTGCATGGCGAGCAGGGTGAAGGCGCCCTCGAGGCGGTTGACGACGGCGCGGAAGGCGGATGCCAGGTCGCCGGATGCCTGGTACTCGCGCCCCAGCAGCTTCGCGGCGACCTCGGTGTCGGTCTCGCTGCGGAAGGTCACGCCCTCGCCGAGGAGCTCGTCGCGCAGCGCGGCGAAGTTCTCGATGATGCCGTTGTGGATGACGGCGAGCTTGTCGTCGTCGGCGAGGTGCGGGTGCGCGTTGACGTCGGTGGGTCCACCGTGCGTGGCCCAGCGGGTGTGGCCGATGCCGGTGGTGCCGTCGGCGAGCGGCGCATCGGCGAGCGAGTCGCGCAGCGCGCTGAGCTTGCCGGCCTTCTTGCGCATGCCGAGGTCACCCTGCTCATCGATGACGGCGATGCCGGCCGAGTCGTAGCCGCGGTACTCGAGGCGGGCGAGACCTGCGAGAAGGATGTCCTGGCTGGGCCGCGGGCCCACGTATCCGACGATTCCACACATGGGTTCAAGAATAAGGTCGCGATTTTGCGAGGAGTCTGAACGAATCGCTCGGGGGGTCCGCGCCAGCCATGAGAGGATCTTCAGGGCTCAGCAGGGAGGTGCGAGAGGTGTCAGGCATTCTGGTGCACGAGTGGCTCTCGCGGCACGGCGGCTCGGAGAATGTCTTCGAAGTCCTCTCGGACGTCTTCCCCGACGCGGAGCGCTTCTGCCTGTGGAACGA
Organism: Microbacterium sp. USHLN186; assembly: GCF_037145155.1. Taxonomy (NCBI): domain Bacteria; kingdom Bacillati; phylum Actinomycetota; class Actinomycetes; order Micrococcales; family Microbacteriaceae; genus Microbacterium; species Microbacterium sp. USHLN186. Next base: position 79,015 of record NZ_JBBCYA010000003.1, on the reverse strand, counting down.
CAGCGACGGCCGCTTCCAGGGCGTGCAGGAGACCGCGCTTGCGCGCACTCCGCTGCGCCGGAGCAAGGCGGCCGCACTTCCCTTGATGCCATCCGCGTGGCGGCACCTGCCCACCCGCGAGGCGGATTGGGTGCTCACCAGCAGTCACGTGTTCGCACACCACGCGCGGTTCGGTGGTCCAGCGCGGCAGGCGCCGAAGCTCGTGTACGCGCACACGCCGGCTCGCTACATCTGGACGCCCGAGCTCGACGGCCGAGGCTCCGGAATCGCGGCGCGAGCAGCATCCGCTCTGCTCAAACCCATCGATCGCAAGCGCGCGGCCGAGCCTCTCGCGATCGCGGCGAACAGCGCGTTCATCGCGCAGCGCATCGCCGACACCTGGGAGCAGGAGGCGACGGTCATCCATCCGCCGGTCGACGTGTCAGCCGTCACCGCCGCCGTGCACGCCGACCTCCAACCGGCTGAGCGCCACGCGCTCGCCGGGCTGCCCGCGGAGTATCTGCTCGGCGTCTCGCGATTCGTGCCCTACAAGCGTCTCGACCGCGTGATCGAGGCGGGGCTGGCGTCGGGCCTGCCCGTGGTACTGGCGGGCAGCGGCCCCGAGGAGTCCCGGCTGCGGGCGATGGCGGCCGCGCATGGCAATGCGAACGTCACGTTCGTGCTCGATCCGTCTTCTGCCGCCCTCGCTCATCTGTACAAGAACGCGCTCGCCATGGTGTTCCCCGCCGTCGAGGACTTCGGCATCATGCCCGTCGAGGCGATGGCCGCCGGCACGCCGGTGGTGGCGAACGCGACCGGCGGCACCGCCGAGACCGTCGTCGACGGCGTCACGGGCGCGCTCGTGAGGGAGTGGTCGCGCGACGAGCTGGCCGCGGCCGTCGAGAGGGCCGTCGGAGCGACTTCGGATGCCTGCGTCGCCCGCGCACACGAATTCGACACCAGCGTCTTCTCCGCGCGCATCGCGGAGTGGGTCGCCGAGCTGACCGGCGCGGATGCCACCGTCCGGCCGACCGGGGCGGCGTCATGACCGGACTGTATGTGGACGACCGCTATCGCGGATCGCACGGCATCGGCCGCTACGCGAGTGAGGTGCTGCCGCGGCTGCGGCCCGAGTGGCGCTCGCTGGGCCTCAGCGGGAACGCGCACTCCCCGCTCGACGCGTTCCGCGCGCTGCCACCGCTCGGCCGCGACTCGCTGGTCTACTCCCCCGGCTACGGCGCGCTGGTGCGCGCCCCACGGCAGATCCTCACCGTGCACGACCTCATCCACCTGCACACGCCGTGGCCCGGGCGCGTGAAGTTCGAGACGTACTACCGCGGCCCGGTTCGTCACGCGGTGCGCAAGGCCGGCGTCGTGCTCACGGTGTCGCAGACCTCCGCGCGCGCCATTCGCGAGTGGGTGCGCGACGACAGCGTCGAGGTGGTCGACGCGGGCAACGGATGCTCCGTCGCTTTCACCGTGGAGGGCCCGGCGGACGTGCGGCCGGACCCCTACGTCGTGTACGTGGGCAACATGCGTGCCCACAAGAACCTGGATGTCGTGCTGCGAGCACTCGCGTTGGCGCCGGTTCTCCGGCTGCGCGCGGTGGTGCCGCAGCGCGAGGTCGGGGCGGCGACGGTGCGCGCGACCGAACTCGGAGTCGAACGGCGCGTGGAGTGGATGCACGGCCTGGACGATGATCGCCTGGCAGCGCTGTATCGCGGAGCCGCAGCGACGGTCATGCCCTCGACGATCGAGGGCTTCGGCCTGCCCGCCCTCGAGTCGGTGGCGTGCGGCGTGCCCGTGCTCTTCTGGCGCGGCTGCGAGGCTGTGGCGGAGGTGGTCGGTGCCCGTGGATGGGCGTTGGACTCGTCCGGGGATGCTGAGGAGTGGGCCGCCGCGCTCACGGTCGCGACCGAATCCTCGAGCCGGGTATCGCCGCCGTCAGGAGCGCATGACTGGGACCGCACCGCGCGGATCATCTCGGATGCCCTGGAGCGCGCGCTCCGCTGACAGCGGCGGCTCGTCAGCGGGCCGGAAGGGCGTTCAGGAAGGCGGCGAGCTCGCCTGCCTTCATCTGCCATGACTCGTTCGCGGCCACACGCACACCGCCCGCGTTGGGGGAAGCGCTGCCGAGCGCGCGAGTGAGCGCAGTTCCGGCGTCGACCTCGTTGTCGTAGGTGAACATCCCCGCGGCCGAGTCGGATCGGATCACGGAGGTTCCGCGTGCAACGACAGCGAGACCTGCCGCGAGGTACTCGTGCAGCTTCATGGGGCTGCGGCCGGCATTGAGCGGATCATCCGAGAGGGGTAGGAGGCCGACTCTCGCGTCGTGCAGCAGAGCAGGAAGCGCGTCGTAGGCGATGCTTCCGACGAGTTCGATGTTCTCGGACAGGGGCGCCGTCGGCTGTGGGGAGGGTCCGGCCACGACGAACTTCACCTCGGGATGCGCCAGCGCCCATGCACTCAGCTGCTGCCAGTCGAAGCGCGAATCGAGAGCGCCGGCGTAGACGCACACGGGCGGCCGCCCTCCCCTCTCCGGCGTCCCTTGTGTGAAGTGCGCCACGTCCACGCCATTGCCGATGACCCGGCGCGGCTGCGAGAAGCCGCCGAGTTCGCGAAGCACCACCTCCGACGTCGCGACGACACCGTCGGCCACGTCGCGGATCGTGCGCTGCAGCCGATTCTTGACACCCGACGGATAGAGGTCGGTGGGCCGGTAGACGAGCCGCGGAGCGAGCGCGCGTACAGCCGAGTCCCAGAGCAGCGGCTGATCGATGAGCACCGCATCGAAGGCCGGGTCGATCCCGTACCGTCTGAGCTCTCGCGCCACTGAGAAGCGTCCGACCGGCAGCGGCAGGGTCGTGCGTGGGACGAGGTGCGACACCCCGTCAGCGTCGGCATGCGGGCCACGCGGCACCGGCGATTCCTCCTCGGCGGTGACCCGCCCGAGGAGTCGATGGATGCGGGAGATCGGCGTGGACAGATGCACTACGTCGGCACCGGCTCGCGCCAGTTCTCTGGCGTAATGGTGGCTTCCCACGCGGAAAGCGCCGTACGCGTGACTGTGCGAGAGGAACAGAACCCGCCGGACCTCGCCGATCACGGGCGGTGAACCGTTCATCTGCGTGCCGCCTGAATCGTGGCCCGCATCTGCTGCTCGACCTCTGCCAGTCGCTGCCGTGCCGCTCCGATCTGCTCGGCGATGAACGCCGACCGATCAAGCTGGGCCTGCAGGAACTCCTGCATTCGACCAGCATCGGCCTGCAGCGCATCCAGCGTGATGTCGTGAATGCGTACGGTGGCGAATGCGTTCGCGATCTTCTCCGTCGGGTTCGGAGCCAGCTCCGCCGGAACGGCGCCGTCGATCGCGGCGAGCACGAGCACATGCATCCGGTCGCTGATCACAAGCCTGGCGTGGAGGTATCGCTCGCGCAGCTTCGCTTCCTGCGTCACCGGATCTGTCGAACCCCACGGATCGAACTCGCCGCCGAGCGCTTGCGCTAGCTCTCGAGCGCGAGCCTCGTCTTCGCGCACCTGCACGACCGTGCGGATCCGGAGTCCCTCTGCATCCGCTGTCGCGCGAACGGCGCGAACCCATGCAGCGCTGGGCATGGGGCGTGCGCCCCGCATGCTCACGATGAGCTCGTTGCGCTCTCCCGAGACTCCGGGCGCACTCGTAAGGACGGCGAATCCGATGTCCGGCACGACGTCGGTGCCACTGACCAGCGCGGCGCTTGTCCCGTCGCGCCACAGCGCGATCTGCGACAGCCGCGCAGCCCGTGCGTGCAACCAGAGGGATGGGTGCGTCGGCGCCCGGATGCCACGGGGAGGCCGCACGACCACTCCGCGTTTGAGCCGGACCAGGATCGTCTCCATGAGGAAGACCAGCTCGCGCAGGGCGTTGCCTTTGTGCAGCGGCACTTCGCCGGCTTCGAACACGAGTACCGGTCGCGCCGGCGCCGTCGCGAGCATCCACAGCCACTTGGGCACGCTGCGCTTCGACCTCAGCGCCGTGGCGTCCTCGGGCACGCCGAGCTGACGCAGCCAGCTGCCGGGTGAGGCACCGGTGTAGACCACGAGTTCGTCCGACGTGCCAAGCGCCCACCGCAGCGTCTCACGCCTGATGAGCGCGTCACCGATGTTGCCTTCGGGGCCGGTCAGGGAGACGAAAGTGCGGGTAGGAAGAGGGCGGCTCGAGGCGATGCCGAGTCCGAAAAGCATGGCCCTACTCTAAGGGGCGCTTCCTCCGTCCCTGCGCCGCCAGCAACGCCACCACCGCGATGAGAGACACGAATAAGAGGGCGTTGCGCACCGCCCCGCCAATCGATTCTTCAGATGCCTTGCTCGCCGCGCCGAGCCAATCCGCAGATGGACTAGCGGAAGGTCGGGTCAGGGGCCGAGCGTGTGGCGGTACTCCCGCCCCTACGCCGTGATGCGTGAGCACCTGCCACGAAGTGACGTAGTCCCTCGTGTCGTGAGGACCCGACAGTTCCTGATCGATAAACGCCGCGACGGGATCGTGGGGACCCGTGTCATGATAGCCGGCTATCTTTACCAGGGGAAAAGCTAATCCTTTCCGCTCGAAGTAGTGGTTGTAAGCGACGACCGCAGACAAAGGTTCGAAATCCTTCCATTCTGTTGGAAAGCTGAGTCCACTCGAGCCGACGCCGCCGTACTCCGCTGCATCCGCGCAGAAGTCATCTGGATACCCTGCATGCTCCACACCGCGACTGATCTGTACCATATATGAAAGACCAGTCATCATACGTGATTCTTCCTCACCGTATAAGTCGTCACCCTGAAGGTATGCGGTTTCAGCGGCATTTATAATGCCTCCAACACCGGCCGACGAATGCCACATGTCCCGACAGATCTCCTGATTCTGCCCATTCTGGTACACCAACCCCGGCTCAACTTTCGGGTCTTTCTTACAGGCGCGCGAAAAGTTATGGATCCACGAGCAGTCCTTCTGAGCTTCCGACCCTTGGAGAAGGGAGCTCGGCCGCTCCCCATCGCTTAACACGTAGATGTAGGCCGGGGTGACATCGCGCCAGATCGCGAGCGCACGATCGTAAAGGTTCCGGTCATCCAGAAAGATGCCGATGTTCATCAGCCCCTCTGCGGCGCTGGTGCGCCAGTTGTTGATGTGCGCAGTGCCCTCCCACAAGCGCGGCACGAAAGCCGTCCTCAACATCCGCTCGAACGACTCCACATCGAACGACTCGCTTCCGGGCGTAGGCACGTAGGTGTATCGGATGATTTCGGCCGCACGGACGAGCGTCTGCGACATCCACGCCGCGAAGAGATCGCCGACATGTCCATTTGCGTCGGTCGAGGCGAAGCCCTTCAACACATGCCCGTACGCATTAAGCGTCCTGACCGCGTTTTGGGCGTAGTACTCGTCGCCCCCGGAGTAGTAATAGAGCAAAGCGTTCGTGTAGGCGCTGTTGATTTGTGCTCCGATATCTCGCTTGGTTGAATTCGTGTGGTTCCGACCCTTTTCACCGCCGTATCCCGCATCGATGACACACCCATGGCTACTATGGGGATCGCATGGCGAGGATCGGTTCTGAGCATCCGAGTACACGTCCCACACGGGCTTCCGCTCAACAAGATCGCGGTTGGACGTGCTTTTCAACCAAGCGAAGATGGTCGCTTGCGGTTTTCCCCCAGCAACAATCTCCCTACGAACTGCCTCGAGCTCAGGAAGGCCAAGGAAGACGCCGGGATGCACGAATCCCGCAGCTGATGTCGTCGACGCGATCCCGTTCAAATACGGCGACTCGCTGGTCTCCGCGGTCGCGCTCGATCCATTGGGCAGCAGTAAGAGCATGCAGGTGAGACACGCCAGCATCGCAGCTGCCAACGCACGGCGAAGCGGACGGCTACGCACAGCGACCGCGTCCGGCCGCCCGTTCACGTTCAGTCCAGTCGTCCAACGAGAGCTCCTTTGGCGTCGATTGGCACCCGTGGACGCCGATAGTGTTCTGGTTTATCAAGTGCCCGTCGAGCCTACCTCCGGAGCCGACCCTTGAGACCTTCGGAGGCCGGGAGCCCGATGGCCGGCACCGGCACGTCCTGTCAAACGGCGAGCGGCTAGTATCTTCGTACTCATGGATGTTCAAGCCGTTCAGCAGATCCACGTCGACGCGGCCGGGCAAGACGACAACCTCGGAGACTCGGCTCTCCGAAACGCGTACCTGAAAGCTGTTGACGGGCCTCGACGGATGTTTCGCGTCGTCGGGCGCACTCAGACAACCGATTACATCGCCGGGCTTGATCTGCGGGAGCGGCACATCTGGTATGCGGATAGGGAAGCATGGGTGGGTGCGATTGATCTCGCCTCTCCAGTTGTCCACATCTTCAATGCTGGTGAGATCGCTTTGGCCGGCGCCGACGACGCCGGATATCCGACGAAACGCCGCACGGCGGAGCTCGCCGCAGCGAAGAAGTCCGGCGGTGCGGTAATCGCCGCGGGCATCGGGCTTAAGGAGCCACGGCTGGCACGTGCCGTGCACTTTCGAGCGGCCTTCCGTGACGCGGACATAGTGTCGTGGCGCGACTTCGGCTCTCAGCGGGCAGCAGGCTTCGGAGAGGTGAACCCTGACTGGGCGTTCGCGCTTGGCACGAAGACCTCGAGCTGGCTCGCGGCTGCTTCTCGCGAGATGCTCGCGGTCACACTTCGCTTCGACAGGCCCTACCCTGATGCGCGTTGGATCGCTGCTGTCAGATCGCTAGCGCAAGTGACGTCGACGAGGATCGTAACCGTCGCACAGGTGTCTCGAGATGCCCCGCGGGCAGTCCAACTCGCGGCAGACCTCGGTGGCGAGTACTTGCTTCCCCCGAGCCTCTCCCACGATTCTCTAGACGCCCATGTTCGGGCCGTCTACCAGCGTTCGCTAGCAGTGGTGAGCGATCGCGCACATGCCTTGATCATGGGGGCCACTGAAGGCGCTTACCCCATCGGGTCCGGAGCTGATCCAGGGAAGATTTTCCGTCTGATGGATACTGTCGGCCTCGGTGCCCTCATCGGACGTTTCGATGAGCTGGATGTCTTCGCCGACCAGCTTCCTGATCGGCTGCCAGAGTTAGCTCCCGCTATCGATGAAGCGAGAGGGCAACTGGCCCGGCTCACGCTACGCATTCAAGCAATCATTAGTTCCGTTACGCCGTAACGCCATCTGAGGAAAACGATGTGCGCTCAGTACTACGGGTCTACACGGTTCAGTGTGCACTCCCCTGGAGACCTGAGTTGGCGAATTTCCAAGGATTCGGCCGCCGCCTACGCACCGAAGCTCTTCAGCGCGGAACGCATGAGACTTCGAAGCGACGTATTTCTCAATCTCGCGCTCCCCGTGTACGCGACGTGGGCGGAGCGCTTCGAGTATCGCCATATCGTGCACTTCTCAAGCGACCTTCCGCGGCAGTGGCGGGCCGGTCTCGAGACAGCCGCCGAGCAGTTTCCGTTTCTTCTCCTCGACGAAGTGGAAGGAGCATGCGACCCGCGAGAAATGATCAGGGGTGACATGATTCGTGCGGGTAGGTCCGATGGTCCGGTCGTCTGGTTCCGCGTAGACGACGACGACGTACTGGCGGCAGACTACCTGGAGAGCCTCGATTCGTTCGCGTCCGCGGATCATATGGGCTATGCCGTCTCGTTTGGTCTTGGAATCGCTGCCGTCTACGAGCAAGGACGCCACCGTGACTTCCGTTTCATGCGCCAGCTGCTTCCCTCCGCCGGTCAGGCCTATATAGGCGAGTTCAATGCGGAGTCCGGCGCACTTAGCGGCTTGGAAGCCGGCCCTCATGACAAGGTCGATGCTCTTCGCCCAGTCATTCTCGACTCCCGAGAGCCCATGTACCTACAGACGCACCATCGCCATCAGGACAAGGCTTTCGGAAAGGATGAGGATCATCTCGTGCGCCACAACAGACACCAAGACAGCGTTGATTGCGGGACGCTGGTGAAGAAGTTTCCCACCATTGCACGCAGCGATCCCGCGGACCGCCCGACCTCAAGCTGACGCATTGAGCCGCTCGAGCTCTTCGAGGACTGTGGAGATGAACGCCGGGGCGGGGATCTTGACGTGTCCCGGCCCGTCATCGCGAGTCGTTCGAATGATTCGTCCCGGCTGGATGGACTCCAAGCCCGCGGAAAAGGGCTCGAAATGCTCTTCGTTGTGATGTCGGTCACCAATGTTGGCCACGTAGCGGATGCGGGAGGGCACAATTCCGGTCGAGGCATACCGTTCCAGGACACTGACCCGTGGCGGGTGAGGCGGCGCGTCGGCCCCGAACACCGATCCCATCGCAACCCGCGTTACCCGTCGGACGTGATATTTGCGGACGTCCGTTTGGGGGTTGAAGGCGACCACCGTGGCTTCAGGGAAGTAGGCTCCGAGTTGAAGAGCGCCAAATCCCCCCATCGACGAGCCCGCGAGAACCAGATCTCGCGCGCCGAGTTCTTCCATGGCGCGCGACACGATAGTGGCCATCTGTGGGACCACATCAACAAGGGGAGTGCCCAGCCACCATCCGCCTTCAAGACCGAGTTCTAGATCCATCGTGGGGTCACCGAACGAGAGAATGCTGTGTCCAAGGTTCCGCAGGGAGTTCACCCACTCAAACCGAGGCAGAACATACTTGTCCCTGTTGAGCACGCCGTGGAAGGTGACGATAAGAACCGAGGAGCCCGTCGGGTGGACGAACGTTGGGAGCGCGACCGAGCCGACTTCGATCCAGTGCAGAGTGTCTCGCCTATCAATATGGAAGTCAGGCACGCCGCGGTGATGCCGCATGTTTGCATGGGACCCCTTTATCGCATTCCGAACCCCTGCCGGAGTTGGCAGCGCCGCCCGCGGATCGACGTACAACTGAGCATCTTGCAGTATTGCGCTCGCACCAAGATCGATGCCGCGATCTAGGCGAAGCAGGAGCCGGTCACGATCTTCGCCGTTCAGGGAACCGTCCAGCAACCTGGAGCGCATGGAGGCGCCTTCGAGGTCGAAGCGGACAGCTTCCTCGGGTGTTGGAAGCACCATACATCCAGCTCCTTCTCTTACCCGCGCCAAGCAGGACGATGGGCACATCGCCGTTCAATATACTGGGGTATCACAGCTTCATCTCGTGAACCCACTCCATCTGCCACATGCGCACGGGACTGCTCTTCGAGCCGAAACCTACACCGGAGCCACATTGAGTAAAGACCTACTGATCGGTTTATGTCACATCAAGCAGCTCCCGGCACCGGCGACAGCCGATGAAGAGGACAGGCTGAGCTACAATGGGCTCACCCGGCTCGATGTGGTGAGGTTCGCGAAGTGGAATCCCTCAAAAGCCGGGCTTGATCTGGTCGCCCGTCGATTCACCTCAGGCGTGTGCGACTGGAACGCTCTGAGAACTGATTTGCTTCTAGAGCAAGATCCAGCGTCCGAAGCACGGCTCGCGATGTTCACGACAGAGCACCTCATGATGCTCCTGGACGCACTGAGTTCCGCTCCCGATAGCGAGGTTGAAGCCGCCGTCGCACGCCGCATCGCCTACCGCCACGTCAACGGCGACCGCCTCAGTGAAGAGAATCTGCCACAACTAGCTTCGACCCTCCTCCGGTTCGACTGCGTCGAGCACGCGGGTTCCATCGCGGTGGATCTCGCGCCGGGCTCGTGGTCCAGGATCGTTGTCGAGGCTGAGCTCGCACACCCTCGATTCGGTGGTACTCATGATGGCCTCCTTGAGAAGCTCAACGAGGCCTACAGAGCGGCAGGAATGGTCGAGGTGTGTCTCCTCGACGGGGACGGCTCTCCGTTCAGCCGCCTGACAGCCGCTTCCGACCGCAAGGCGCGTGGCCCTTTGGTCTCAGTAATCATGTCAGCGTGGCGCCCTGGAGAGGAGATTTTCACCGCTGTTCGCTCCGTCATCGACCAGACCTACCAAGACTGGGAGTTGATCGTGACCGACGACGCTTCAGGTGCGGACTACGACGATGTCTTCTCCAAGTTGGAAGCGATAGACCCACGGGTGCAGGTGATCCGGAATGACGTGAATGCCGGCACTTATGTTCGCCGCAATGAAGCACTCAGCATCGCGTCCGGAGAGTACGTCACTTTTCACGATTCAGATGATTGGTCTCACCCGCAGAGGATCGAGATGCAGGCTCAGGATCTGGAAGCCCACCCTGGACGTATCGGAAACATCGTGCGTCATGCTCGGGCCACCGAGGAGCTATCTTTTGCGACCAACCGTGGAACCGCCCTCACCCTCACGGAGCCGGCCATCATGTTCCGCCGGGAGAGAGCACTCTCGAGCGCCGGCTTCTATGACGGGATACGCAAGGGCGCCGACCGCGAGTATCGCCTGAGGCTTGAGATTGTCACCGGTTCCACTGTTAAACTGATCGGTCCGATGGCACCGGTGCAGCTGATGCTCGCATCTTCGACTTCGTTATCCGGGTCGGATTTCGGGCCCGGTTGGATGACATCGGCACGGGTAGCGTACCGAGCTGCAGTGGATCGGTACCACGACCTCGTCAGGTCGAAATTCGCCGAAGGCCGAATTGCCCTTGAGGACACAAGCCGGCGCTTCGTCGCGCCGCCTGACCTCCTCCATCCCGGCGGCGCCCGCGAAACACGGGTGAGGGTTGATGTCCTGGTCATCATAGATGGGCAGAGTCGGCGAGGTCGGGAGGCGTTCTTGAGACAGGTTTCGCTGGAAATGCGCGAAGCCGCCTCCGCTGGCTTGTCAATCGGTCTGCTTCATAGTGACTCCCTCGGAATCCGGCGAGGCGGACCGAGGCTTTCGTCTCTACTGCAAACACTCGTCGATGAGCATGTCGTCTATCAAGTCTTCGAAGATCAGCCTGTCGATACTCCGCTTGTCGTGATCCGTCATGCGAGCGCCGTACAAGCCCACAGCACCGCGCGTCGTCCGATCGAGACGTCGCGAGCCGTCATCGTTGAAGATCCCTCCGGTGGAGACGTACGACAGATCACGTTCACGGTCACAGATGTTCAGTCCACAGTTGCTGCCTGGCTGGGCGTCGAGCCCAGCTGGGGAAGCATCTCGGAACTCTCGCGGTTCGCTACCTTAAGCAGACGTGCGACGCTTTGTCCTCAGGTGCTGGCCACATTCAGTGCGCCCGGCGCACAGATGAAATACGAGGACCAGCTCGTTACTAACGCAGGACGAGAGTTTGATGTTCGGTTCCAGCGCGCATTTCGGTCTGCCCTCGGCACCGACTTGGTGTATGGGGTTGGGGCGCTGGACGCATACCTAGGCTTAAACGCTGACTCCCCAGCCGCAAGAAGGCTCGAGCGCACGAAGCGGTTCGTCGACGACCTCAAGGAATCAAGAGCAGGACTCGTGCGAGTTCTCATCGCTTCGCCCGAACCGGTGAGCGATCAGCGGTTGCAGGAGGCGCAAGTGCTCCTCGACGACGCGACTACCCGTTTCATCGTCAATGATCTAACCGTAGACACTCCCGATCCCTCTCGGACCGTACGTATCCCATCCGCTGATTTGTCGTCGCTCCTTTCGGGGTATCCCACAAGAACCCGAGAGCCGGGACGTCTACTATCCCTCTCTCGAAGTGGGTCAAATGCGTTCGCAATAAGCGCGCTGCGCACATTCTTCGTCTCGCGTACGCCCGGTCTGTCATTGCGCGTGGTGGCTCCTGCCGATGCAACCCTGTTGGTCGAATGCGCACGCGCTATGGAGCGGACGCCTCGACAAGTAAGCCAGCGGCTCGGAATGCTGTCCGACGCAGCTCTCGTCGAGGAGATCACTGGGGCAGAGCTCGTAATGGTCCCCGACGTGAGGTCGCCCGACGCGTATCAGCTTGCGATGATGTGTCTGGCACTGCGAACGCCCGTGCTCACCCCGAGCAACCCGACAGCTGAATCAATGTGCGAGGCAGTTGGTGACAACTGGGTAATCCCACTCTCGGATCCGTTGACCGCCGAGCGAGTCGACAATGCTGTGCATCGGGCTCGCGAACATCCGGAAGACGCATCACCAAACCTGAGCGGACGCGACTTTAACTACATAGGGGCGGAGTACGCGCATGTGTTGCTCGATGCCGCCCGGGAGATCCGTAGAACGATATTTGGGACGGCCGAAGACGGTCGGAAGTCCCCGGCAGCGAATGAAATGAATTGGGTTGAAGCATGAACTCTGACACGACACAGGTCTCAGCGCTGGTCACGATCATCGTGCCAGTATTCAATGATGAGGAAACAATCGCGGCAGCGCTAGACAGCGCTGTTGACCAAACCCTCACCCAGATCGAGATCATCGTCGTCGACGACGCTTCTTCCGACAAGACTCCGGAAATCGTTGCTAGCTATATGAAGCGCGACCCGCGAATTCGTCTCATTCGTCATCCCGAAAATATGTCTGCTTTCCAAGCACGGCGGGCTGGAATCTTCGCGGCGAACGCACCATACGTTCTCTTCCTCGACGGCGACGACGAGCTGGACCGTAACGCGGCGGCTAGAAGTGCAGCAACCGCCGAGGCTCATGAAGCGGACATAGTCCAGTTCGGGATCCAGATCTTTTATCCGAATGGCAAGTCAGGCGATGCGTGGGAACAACGTAGCCAGCCAAAGCATACGGAACTGCTCGGTGATGACATCCTGCCAGCTCTCTTTCCTCCGAACGGGAGAGCCGCGGGTCAGCTTTGGAAGTATCTCTTCCGAACCGAGGTGCTCAGATCTGCGTACGATCTCACACCGCGGGGTGCCCGATTTTATCGTGCAAATGATCTCCCCATTGCATTTCTGGCAGCCTTGGTTGCTCGTCGCTACAGGTCCATCCCTGACAAGCTCTACCGCTATTTCTGGCGACGCGGAGCAAGTACCCTCGAGGCAACGGCTCAGGAAGCCATAGCCTTCCAGGTGAGCGCCATCGATGCTTTCCGCGCGACCGACGATGCCGTCCGCGAGGCTGCATATCGGCATACTAACCCTGAAGCTTTATTGGCTAGCCACGCCGCCGCCACGCTTTCGATCGCCGGAATTGCGATGCGATGGGCTCTAGGCACTTCCGACCACCACTTGTTCGACCTAGCTGTTGGTGAGATCCGGGATCGCGTCGGCAGCATCGATATGATTCGTGCCGCGGTCCGCCATCAACCCGCGGTGCTGGAGCGTCTCGCTGAGGCCACCGAGCCACCACGCCTCGGGGAGCGAGAAGTAAAGAGCGTGCTGATAACTACTGCGAACCTGACCACTGGTGGCGTCTCGATGGTCGTTCTCGCTCAGGCAGCCTTCCTCGCCCAGCATGGACATAAAGTATCGATCGCTGTCCGCCGTTCCGGAAACGACTCGACCCTTCTACCGGAGGATACACCGTTCTACGAAGTCATCAACGGCGATCTTGCCGACCGCCTCGATACGTGGGCAGACATATGCCGACGCGAACAGGTTGACGTCGTCATTGATCATCGGATTCTCTACTCCACCGATTGGCATGCATATGCCCTTATGGCAGCCGCTCTCGGAATCCCTACGATCGGATGGATTCACAACTTCGCAGGCCGCCCTACTTATGATCTCAACGACATGCATGGCTATTTGAAGCGCTCCCTGCCGTCGCTAGCTCACGTAGTCGCACTCTCGCCATTGGACGTCGCCTTTTGGAAACTCCGTGGCATCTCTCACGTATCATATCTTCCGAACCCACCCTCCCCCATGATTCTCAATCAAGGGGCAGACGTACCCCGTAGACATGCGCCTGGAGATCGCCTTGAACTTGTCTGGATCGGCAGGCTCGAACAGCACACTAAGCAGGTGCGTGAACTTATCGCGATCGCATCCGAGCTGCGAACCCTCGAAGTCGAATTCCGACTTCGTGTAATCGGACCGGATCAGCCCGGCTACAGTGCAGCCCGCCTGAACGCTGCTGCCGAGAAAGCCGGTCTAGCCTCGTATCTCGAAGCGGTTGGAGCTCTTCGAGGCTCGGAGCTCGTGGCAGCTCTAGACGGTGCGGATGCGTTCGTGGGAACGAGTGTGATCGAGGGCTACCAGCTAACGATCATCGAAGCGCAGTCCCGCGGGCTTCCAGTATTCATGTATGAAATGCCGTGGCTCGTCCCTGTGCAAGACAACCAGGGCGTGGTATCGGTACCGCAGGGAGACGCACTCGGTCTTGCGCGGCAGATGGCCGCGATTCTCAGGGACCCGGAGCGTTACAATCAACTTTCGAGCGCTTCGCTAGCTGCCGCACGCAGGTTGCTTGACGTCGATTACGCTGCCCTCTATGTCAAGCTGGTCAATGGCGCGCTGGACACCGCATATTCCCCAGAGCCGTCTCTGCAGGACGCGAGTCAACTCCTCGACCTGACAATCTTCTTCGCTGAGCGGCATTCGGGTATCCGGGAGAAGCTTCACAAGGCCGAGCGAACGGGCCGGGCTGCACTCGAACGAGTCGAGAAAATGGAGCGCAAGGAGGCCTACCTCCGACGGCAGCTCTCCCGCATAGAGAAATTGGAGCGCAAAGAGGCTTATCTCCGTCAACAGCTCTCGATCGCACGGAGAAATGCTGACCGCGGCGATACAAAGGGCTCTGCAACCACCCTCAGTGCCCCTGACGTTACTGGCCTCGATGTGGCTGGCGTGCGCGACACCCCGGCGCCCGCACGTTCTGAACTTCTCAAGCGAGGGCCGATCGCGAAGCTCTTGATGCGCGCCCGCCGGAACCTCGGGGCCGCCCTCCGTCTGCGCGCGCGACGCACCCGGGTCGTTGGCGGCACGATTCGCGACAGCCGCTTGATACTCGATATTCGTGCCCCGCATGGCCACGAAGTAGTCGGAGCGGAACTTCGACGGCATCTCGCCGACGGAACGATCGAGCTTCCGTTGGAAGTATCTCGGAAAGGTCCAGGACTCTACTCTGCATCGCATGACGTTACGGAGGGCGGGAAGCGTCGGTGGCGAGTCGCAGCGAGGGTGAGGTCTAAAGGACGCGAGAAGACGCTGGAGCTTCCGATCGAGACCAGGGCGTCCTCGTCTGGCGATGCGCACATGAACATTCGGTTCAACGATGGCGAAACTGTCCAGTTCTTCAGGTCATCTGGGCGCGCCAGTAAGAGCGCTAGGGTTTGAGCCGCGCCTGGCGGGTGCTGCTTCCGTCGTCAGTGCGTCCCATATCGTGATGGCACTTCCCGTGCGGTTCTCGTCGTCCTTGACGTAGGAAGGCCATCGTGGGATGACCTCTTGCTTCCGCCAAGAAGCAAAGAGAGATCGCACGATGACCCCTCGTGCTATCAGAACGCGGACCTGCGCCGGGTCGACACCTCGAACAGCGCGGGCCCGGTCCGGTGAGGGTATGACCGCGCAGCTCGGGTCCGGCCGGTTCAGCAGAACGCCGTCTTCCAACGCTTCACCGGTGCCCAAGGCCCATATTCGCAACCGGTACCGAGAGCTGCACGAGTCATAGCGCGAGTTTCCGAACACGACCGTTCACGGGTAGATCGTAGACTGCGGGCCACGCCAACGCTATGACGCGGTCGAGTAGTTGCCCTTCACGGCGCTCCCTGCTGCTGACTGAGAGCATGTATCGCAGAATCACACGGGAATTCACGATGATGTGAGTGTCGTGTGCAATATCTGACTCGAGAAGCACCTTGTTGAACCAGCTCACCATACGGTGTTCCCAGTAGAAGAGATCCAGAGGCTCGTACCCGTCAACGTGAAGTATCCCGGTCGTCGCTATCATCTCATCGAAGGCTTCCACCGCAGGACCAGAGGACACGGCTCCGCCCGTAAGGAGCGATGCGAATCCACGAGCACCTATGCCTTCTTCTGGTGGACTTCTGTAAAATGCACGGGCAATTTCGTAAAGGTTCGATCGCACATGAAGGCGGTCGGCAGGCAGCTCCCGAAGATACGATGCTGCGATCGACCGCCCGTGGCTCACGAACGTGTTGCGTTCCAGTATTGCCTCGAGAGAAGCATCCAAAGCCGAGGCTTTCGATAGCGGCCTCACCTTGTATGAATGATGCTTGAGTTTGAGCCACGAAGAGAGTTCCCTGGCCACTTCCGAATCTCGCTTCGATACGTTCTTCGGGTCGCGATGTCGCTCGTAAGTGAAGAACAACGAGTCTGCTAGCAGAGGGCGCATGACAGCCGTCGTAACTCGACTGTCCAATCCGGCCGTCAACGACACCATCGGTCCTCCCCCACTCCGCGCAAGGAAAGGAAGCTGGCGCTGCATCAGATCCAGGACGGTGTGTGCGGCGTCCTCAGACCCGTGCCGGTCCATCGGCAGAGGGCCCACCCTGTTGATGCTGAAGTCCCGGAGGTTCAGTTCCGTGTTCGCCGTTAGCATCCGTACACCGTCGAAGCGAGTGTACGTTCCGGGGAAAGTGGAAGCATTATGCTCCGCTAGCCAACGGTGCCCACCAAAAGGTGAGAGATCCAATCCGCCAGCGGCCTCCGATAGTAGGTTCTGGTGAGATGAGATGAGCTGGTCTCGGGACGAGTATGAAGCCGACAGCATCCCCGTCGCGTCGGTCTGCAGGAAGCCCTCGCTGTTGGACTGGCCGAGAATTACGTACCGGCCCGCGAGCCACTCCAGCGCTTCATCCAGATCAGCCTTAGAAGATCGCCAAGCCCGATGCAACACGTCGACGACGGCTGCGCCCTCGACCTCGGTGCGCAAGTCAATCGCGTTGCCGATCAGAAGAAGACTCTTCTCGCCATCGCTTCGAAAAGTGGCCGCAAGACGGGGGTCACGAGTTAAATACCACGAGCCGACAACGCTGCTGCGCCAATGCGCCACGGGAGCCGCCTGATGCTTCTTCGACAAGAGATAGCCGCGCGCGAAAAGTGTGTGGGTGAAGTCGCCTCGCGGCGGGATCGCGGAGTCATTCACAGCAGCTTCGTGCCACCTCAACGTCGACGTCATACGACCAATGCTCTCACGGGTGTTGGGCCGGACAGCACGCGGTTGAACCGTTGCCGGGCCGGGCATACGCTGCCAGCCTAGGCTTACGTCTTGATGAACGCCGCTCCTTCCAGTTGGTCGATCAGGGTACGGGAACCATTAACCGGGGGCCCACGGGCACATTCGTCGATGTGCGCGAGTTCTGCAAGATATCCGACTCGAGAAGAGCCTCATGGAACGAGCTGACTATGCCGCGTTACCACCGCAGGAGGACGGCATGATCACCATTTCCAGAGCGTCGAAGGCAGGTCTGCCAGACTGTTACGTGACCGAGTCACGACGGTTGGCGCTCAATGCAAGCCGAAGCAGCCCGACTGTGAGGAGAACGATAGAAGCTATGCCGAAAATGATCAAAATGCCCCCCACACCCGTGGGTTTGTCTCTCGACTCAAGGTGAGCATCGGGTGTCCCGGGAGCGGGGGGAGGTAAGGGCTCGGCTGAGGCCGGGACTCCCTCACCTATCCCGGAATGCGTAAGCACCTGCCACGCGCTAACATATCCGTAGGTGTCGCGCGGACCCGATCGATACTCCTTCACGTACCTTGCGATAGGGTCTGATTCCTCGCGAGCGGGCGAGTAGCCGGGAATGTCGATCGACGAGAACGAGACACCGAGTCGATTTGAATAGTGGTTTTGCGCAACGACCACGGAAAGCGGCTCAGTCGAGTCCCAGTCCTCCGGAAGTGCGCCTTGCTCGGCTGCGGCCCCGGAACCGGCTGTCACTGCGCAGAAGTCTGCTGGATACCCGTGCTTCTTGACGTTCTGGCTGAGCTGGATCATGTATGACAGTCCCGTCCTGATCCGAGTCCCCTCTTCTGCGTATAGATCGTCGCCCTGCAGGAAGGCCGTCTCCGCGGCGTTGATGATGCCACCAACCCCTGCAGAGGAGTGCCACATATCGCGGCAGATCTCTTGATTCTGGCCGTTCTGATACATGATGCCGGGAGACTTCTTCGGGTGCGATTTGCAGGCTTCCGCACGGTTGTCGGCCCAGCGACAGTCCAGTTGAGCGTCAGTGCCGTCGAGGAGCGATGCCGGGCGCGGACCGTCGCTCCTGAGATAGATGTAGGCAGGCGTCACCTCCCGCCAGATCTCCAGGGATCGCTCGTAGAGGCGGCGATCATCGAGGAAGATGCCGATATTCATCAGCCCCTCGGCCGCGCTTGTGCGCCAGTTGTTGATGTTGGCAGTGCCTCCTCGCAGACGAGGCACGAACGCCGTGCGCAACATTGATTCGAAGGCTGCAACATCGAACGACTGCTTGCCCTCCGTCGGCGAGTATGTGTAGCGAATAATCTCAGCTGCCCGAACGAGCGTCTGCGACATCCACGCAGCAAAGAGGTCCCCGACATGACTGTTCTCGGAGGAAGATGCGAATCCTTTGAATGTGTGAGCGTATGCGTTGAGCATGCGGATAGCATTCTGCGCATACTTCTCCTTACCGCCGGAGTAGTAATATAGCAACGCATTCGCATAGGCGCTATTGATCTGATAGCTCATGTTGCGCTTGCCGCGATCGGTGTGCTCGCGGCCAGCATCTCCATCGAATCCGGCCGCCATGATGCAACCGTTTCGCCCATGAGGGTCGCACTTCTTTGAGGGGTCGACAGCGTCTGAGTACACGTCCCATACCGGCGTGCGGTCGATAAGCCCGTGTTTTGTCTTCACCAACCACCGATAGATAGAAATCTGAGGCTCTCGCCGCTGTTTGACTTCACGTCGAACTGCCTCGAGCTGAGGGAGACCGAGGAAGACGCCGGGGTGGACGAATCCAGCCGATGAGGTAAGCGGGACGACACCGTTCAAGTAGGGAGACCCCTTGTTTTCGGCTTGTGCGGCACTTGGCGCGAGACCAGTGAGCAGAACAGCGCACGTGGTGGCGGCAACCGCGACCGCACGCCAGATGCGTCCACAGGGGCTGATCAAGGCCCAGTGCTGACGGTGGCCAGCGCGTCGCGCAGTGCGTCGGTGAAACGCCCCGGAGAAGGCGGTTGATGCCCGCCCTTCTGCTCGTAGGTGTGCAGGATATATCGGCGTGAGTCGTCTGTAACTACGATCTGTTCGAACGGCTGACGGTGATTTTCGTCATGCCAGTCAAGCGAGTTGGAGTAGTAGATCACCGTGTTTCCAGTCGGACGCTCATATCGCCTCAGCGCTGAGTAGCGGTCATCCAGTGGGGCGCTCCAGTCATGGTCGAAGGTGAATCGATCTGCTGGGGTTCCGTTCAAGACATCCGGCCGGCAATTGGCGAGATACCGTCGCTGCATCGCCGTGTGATAACGATAGATTTCTGTCTGCGGGTTGAAGACGAGCGCCGTCGAGCCCGGAACGAGCGCCGACACCTGCAAGGCCGCGAATCCCCCTCCGGACGACCCGGTAAAGATAACTTGCTTTGCTCCGAGCTGCGTGGCGACTGCCGTCGACCGCTCGGCGAGCAGCGAAAGCACATCTATCGCTGCTACACCGGTGAACCATGCGAGCTTCAGCTTGGGATCCAGCCACAAGCTGGGGTCTGCCCAATACAGGCAGGAGGTTCCGAACGGTTCCGTAGACCGAGCCCGCTCGAAGCGCGGGATCTGAAACTTCTCTCTGTCTAGGAGCCCGTGAAGCGTCACCACCAGTGTGTCCGAGTCCTGTGCCAGAAGGGCGCCATCCAACTGCCCCCCCTGTCCGAGATCTTCCTTGAAACGGCGTCGCTCGCCTGAGCACATCGTCCCTACGGCGGCTTCTAGTTCGGACATCGCCACAGTGTCGACCCCCGCGAACTCGCCGACCTCTCGATGCACTTCCTTGGCCATCCTTCTTCTCCTTCTTGATGTCTTCAGCTCGACCCTCAGGTCGTCCTGGTGCCCGTCAGGTCGAGACGGTTCCGGTCCGACCGTGCAGCCACCGCCTGAACCGACCGGGCCGCGAGGAGCCCGTCTGTTTGATGTCTGTGGCCCGGCCCTGACGGCCTTCTCTTCCGAGCTGAATCACGTGGTCGCCATCAGGCTGAGCATGCCATTCGCCACTACTTGCCGCCTGCAGTCCTGCGTCGAAGAACAGAGGGTGCTGCACACGGCCTACCGGAGTTTGGAAGATGCCGAACAGCCGCCACCGAACCTCTGCCAACGGAGCAATTTGTCTTGATGCGAGAGTGTGTCCGTCTGCAGTCGCTTTGAGCGCGAGGCCACGCCGCCTGAGGGTGCCGCGAACCTCACGCACAGCCACGACTCGGGTGAGCTTGGCTCGCTCGTCGGGTTCGATATTCAACTTCAGGCGCCCGTCGTCGATGTGGATGGCGCGAACCATAGCACGCAGCGAGTGAGAGGGTGCGGCATCCCCACTGATCAACTGAAGCCGCTGACCCGGTCGACGCACGAGGAGATGCGTAGCCGACAAGGTGAGCACCCTGGCCAGCTCGACTTCGAGCACGTAGGCATAGGAACCGAGGCGAGCAACGACCTGGAATGGCTCGCTGCCGATGGTGGACAACGGCAGACGCGCCGCCAGCAACCTCTCCACGGGCTCCTCGTCCTCGACAGCGGATGCGCGTGGCTTCAAGGGAGTGTGTTGAATCGGGGTGACTTCCGCTCCACGCAGTTCGAGCGAGGCGTGTCCGCTCACCTCGGCACATCTCACAACGATTCGCAGGTCATCCTCGTCTACTACGACGGACTCGATCGCAGGCGGCAGCGGGCGCGGTTCCGCCGTCTGCCAGGTTGCTTCAGCACTGAACCATGCCGTTACGGTGTCGACCACGTCGCCCTTCGCGAAGCTGAGCCCGCGCTTATCCCCGCCGCTGGCATCCTCCACGATCACCACTCGGTCCGTCGCGACCTGCAGGGTTTCCGCGGGGTGTCCCTGAGCGGAGACTGCATGCCTGACTACAACAGTAGACGCGGAAATCTGCTGCCCTTCGATTACGCGGTGCAGGCCTTCCTCGTCGATGAGTCGTTGCAGAGGCAAGTCGAAGTACCCCTGCTGCTTGCCCCCGAGAAGCGAATCCGAATGCATCACGCCTATCGTCAGGCCGCACTCCAGCGCCGCTCGGAGCTCTTCTACGACTCCCGCGAGGAACGATCTGCGCGTTGCGTGTGATCGTCCATCGAGGATCACGAGAAGGTCGAGATGTGAAGGCGCCGTGCTGCGCCCGAGGAGCGCTTCTGGCGCGTCCAGCGTCCTTGACACCTGTCGCGCCGGGAAAAGTGCAGTCTGCTCGCCGTCACTGATCAGATCGTGGGTGCGAAGCATCGAGCTGCGGTAGGCGATACGCGCCGGGTGGACCCACTTACCGCGGAAGTCCGAGCCAGAAAGGGACCCGACGTCGGCAAGCATGAGAACAAGAGGGATCTCCGGCCCCACCACCGCAACCGGAACACCAGTGACCGCTTCTAGCCGTTGGCGAAACTCCCGATCTGCCGCCTTCCGAATATCATCGAAGTAGCCGACCTTCTCCATCACCCGCTCCCGCCGGAACATGATCGCTGGTTCGCAGAGTCCCAATTGCATCCCTCTCTCGCTGTAAAGCGAGAGGTCTTCCGTCAGCCGGACGTTGTAGATGATGTTGGCCAACCGATGCTGCGCGTCGAGCAGATCTCGAACCTGAATCTCGATTCGCCGGGGATGCGACCAATCATCTGAGTCCTGCATCGTGACGAACTCGCCCTGGGCGAGATCGAGCGCTTCGTTTCGACGAACGTAAGTTCCGGCGTTCTCCGCGTTGCGCACGACCCGGATTCGCGTGTCCATCGCCGCAACCTGATCCAGCACATGGCTGAATTCGTCAGGAGACGCGTCGTCCGTGACGAGAAGCTCCCAGTTCTGATAGGTCTGATCGATGATCGAGCGGACGGCGAGGAGCAGTTCCTCCCCTGGTGACCAGCAGCTCATGATCACCGAAACCAGAGGCCCGCCCTCGATGCGCTCGGCCGGCTCCGCGCGCAGCTGAGTGAAAGGGACGGATCCCGGTCCCTCCGTTGTAACGGGCTCTAGTCCGAACCGTCGATAGATCTGGTTGAAGCGTGAAAGCAGCAGTTCGTGGCTTCCACCGAAACGTGGATGCGCCAGTTCCACGGTGAGAGCGTGTCGAAGATAGGTGTCGGACGTATAGATGCGCAGCAGCTGGCGAACATGCTTATCGAGTCCGGCCCCTATAAGATTCACTGCGAGGGCAGGCAATGCGGACTTATCGAAGCGCTCGCCTGCCAGAACTCTGTCTGCCACCGCTACGAGGATCGCATGCTCCGCCTCCGGGTCAAGGTGATGCGACGAAAGCGCTTGGCGAAGCAACCACAATTTGCTCGGGGAGATTTGCTCGAGCGTCGATGCGACTTCGGGGCCGCTCGCGTGCGCTCGCAATAACTCAACCCGAAGACTGTCCCAATCGAGCAGACCACGTGTAAAGCGCTGCACGAGAACTTCAAGCGCCCAGCGCGAACGGTTCCTCGCAGCGAATGTCACTACATCAGATGTTGGAGCTGCTGCCGCGTCGACCCTGAGCACTTCCATGCGCTCCCGCACTGTTGAGCATCGTCCGAGCGCATCGAGTGAGGGAGAAGCGAAAGACAATGCACGCGGGGCGTTCCGGGCCACATGCTCACCTTTAGGTGCTTCCACAACGTCTGACGAAGCAGCCGCTGCGACAGGCTGCTCTCCGCGCGCGAGCCTGATCAAGAAGTCATTCATGTTCGCCCATCGCTCCAACCCAAGAAAAGGACCGGCTCGTAAGCCGGGTCCATGTGTTTGTTCCCCGCGCGTGATCCGCGTCTAGGCGTATAGCCTATCCAGGCACGTGCTCGGGCGATCACAGGTGTTCGTGGCCTACTGGCCTACTGGCCTACTGGCCTACTGGCCTACTGGCCTACCGATCGCAGGCTGCCGTTCACGGGCAGGTCATACGCCTCCCGCCAAGCAAGGCCAATGATGTGGTCAAACACCGTCCCCGCCCGTCGATCGGTTAGAGGTACCGACAGCAGCAACCGCAGAATCACACGAGAGTTCACCAGTGTGTGGGTGTCGTGCGCAATATCCGATTCGAGTAGAACCTTGTGGAACCAACTGACGATGCGGTGTTCCCAGTAGAACAGGTCGAGCGGATCATAGTCACCCACGTCGAAGATCCCCGTGGCCGCAGCCATCTCGTCGAACGCTTCGACCACAGCTCGCGGAGGAGCTGAGCTTGAGGTCAAGATACGGGCGAACAGGCGAGGATCGACTACGGGACGTTCCTTACCCCGATAGTACGCGCGAGCGATTTCGTAGAGATTCGAGCGCACGTGCAGCCGATCAGCAGGCAGTTCATGCAGGTAGGACGCGGCGACGATACGACCGTGAGTGAGGAAGGTGCTTCGTTCGAGCACCGCGTCCAGCTCGGGCGATCTTGACGCAGTGGTCAACCCGTAGCCGTGGTGCCGCAAGCCGAGATGCGCTGCAAGCTGCGTTGCTATGGACCTGTCGTAGTCTGACCCGGACTTGCGGTCGTACACCTTCTCATACGTGAAGAAGAGAGACTGTGGGGCGAGCTCACGCATCGCCGCCATCGTGATTCGGCTGTCGAGTCCGGCGGTAAGCGAGACCAGCGGCCCACCGCCCCTCCGGGTGAGAAACGGGTGCTGCTGGCGCATGAGGTCCAGCACCTGACCAGCGATTTCGCGCGGCTCACCCGGTTCCGCTGGCAAAGGTCCCACCCGCCGGATCCTGAACTCTCTAACATCAAGCTCCGTGTTCGCAGTCAGCATGTGCACGCCTGCGAAGCGGGTGAAAGTTCCGGGGAATGCGTACGCGTTACGCTTGCGCAACCAGTCCGGCTCACCGAAGGTCGAATAGTCCAAGCCGCCGGCCGCCTCAGCGAGGAGATTCTGATGGGAGGAGACCATCCGCTCGGCCGCGGAGTAGGAAGCGGACAGCATCCCCGTTGCATCAGTTTGAAAAAAATCCTCCTCCGGTGACTGCGCCAGGATCACGTAGCGCCCCGCCAGCCACTCGAGCGCCTCGTCAAGAGCCGCCCGGGATACCCTCCACGCACGAAGGAGACCGTCCACGACGGGCGCGCCGTCGACCTGTGAGCGTAGATCGATCGCATTCCCGACCAGCAGAAGGCTGCGACCGTCGAGCTCGCGAAAAGTCGCCGCGAGACGAGAATCACGCGTGAGGAACCAGCGGCCTACCGCGTGATGTCGCCAGTGCGCCGCAGGGGCGGGCTTTAAGACACGAGACAGCAGGTAGCCCCGCGCGAACAGCAGATGCTCGAAGTGCTCCAGCGGCGAGATCGCGGAATCGTTCGCAGCGGCTTCATGCCACCCCATCGTGGAACTCATGGAAGCTATCGTCCCATGAGTTGGACGAAGGACAGGTGCTGGTCGATGATGCATCCGTTCAAGGCTTCTGCACACTCTGAGCACTCAGCCGAAAAACCGTTGAGTATCTCGAGATCACGGCGCGCAGGTCTCGCTGAGTGAAGCGAGGAGATCGAGAACGCGACGTCGATCTTATGGCTGTGAACGCTTCGTCCAGGGCCGAAGCGGTGATCGATCCCTCGGTCAGGTGCACCCATCCCGGCCCCACCTCTTCGGCGAGCGCAGCCATCTGGGGGCTCCGCGGTGTGATCACGGGCCGATCGAGCGTAAGGGCCAGGAAAACCGTTTGAAGGTCACCCATCGATTCGACCTCGGGCACGGCCACCAACTCCGCGGCGCCGATCTCCTGCACTCGGGCGCCATCCGAAAGACGTTCCAGACGCATCGACACAGTACGAGGATGCTGAGCAACAGCCGAGCGGATCACTCGCTCGAGCGACTCATCGGCTTCCCCGGCGAAGCGCAGGGCAACGCCCTGTATCCCACTCACTCTCGGAGTCCCGACGAGCGCTCCGGCGGCTTTGGGAAGCTTGCCGCGGGCAACGCAGAGCACACGGCCTTCGACGCTATGAGCCCGCGGATAGCCGCGGAAGCGCTCGCCGAAGTGCGCGTGCGGGATCACCGTCGTTCGGGACGCATCTGGTGTGAGCGTCGATTCGTGAAACACAACGAACGCAGTCGTCGCCTCGTCCAGCATGCGCTGCGCGAGGGACCGATCGTGACCGATTGAAGCTCCCACGCCGGGCAGCGTCCTCACCAAGGCGATGCGGTGCTTTCGAAGGTTGCTCGTCAGAGCCCTCACCGCGAAGAGTCGCTGCAGCGGCCCACCATGCCCGGTTCCCAGCAGCGTTTCAAGATGCGGCTCCAGCACGTGCACCACGTCGATGTCGAAGTCAGTGAGCACGCTGCGCGAGAACCGGAACTCGACCTCCGTAGGGCCGTCGCCCGCCACCTGGTCGACGTAGCGCAGCAGAGGCGCGGGCGGCCGATGCACCTCGTGAACGATCAGCGGCGGGACCGAACTCGTCGACCGATTAGGAGGTACCACCTGACCATAATAGGTTGATCCCGATTAGGAGGTTTGCGCGTGCACGACGTCTTCATTCACCCCTCGGGGCAGGATGACAACCTCGGGGATTCGGCCTTGCGTGCTGGCCTCCTTCGTGCCGTAGGTCGCAACACCTACCGGTTTCATGTCCATCTCGAGGGGCAGACATCGGACTATCTCGCTGGCATCCCGCTATCGGGTTCCGATGTCGTCTATGAGACTCAACGCGAGTGGGCAACTGCCCTGTCTGAGACGGCACGGCCGATCTACCTCCTCAATGCGGGCGAGGTGAATCCGCGCCCCGGTCACTCCTTTCCGGGCGCCGGGCGCATCCGCGAGATGCGACGGACCCGCGATCGCGACGGTGTCGTCATCGCCGCGGGCATCGGGCTGAAGACGCCCAGCACGGCAGACAGTGTCGACTTCGACCGCACGCTGCGGGAAACAGACGTGATGTCGTGGCGAGACGACGTCTCACGGGATGCGGCCGGCTTCGGCGACAGCGCCCCGGACTGGGCGTTCCATCTCGGCTCGCAGCCTTCTGCCTGGGCCCCGCCCGACGAGCGCACACTCCTCGCTGTCACCCTCCGCTTCGACCGCCCCTGGCCCGGGGACCCCTGGCTCACCGCCGTACGCGATGTGGCGAGCCGCACGGGGACACGCGTCGCAACCGTCGCGCAGGTCGCCAGGGATGCGCCCCGCGCCGTGCAGTTGGCAGACGCGCTCGGCGGCGAATACCTTGTGGCGGCGAGCACCCGACACGACGATCTCGATTCGCATGTGCGATCGGTGTACTCGCGATCGCTCGCGGTTGTCAGCGACCGCGCGCACGCGCTCATCATGGGTGCGACGGAGGGCGCCTATCCCTTGGGCTCGGCGACGGACCCCAACAAGATCCGGCGACTTCTCGACATCGCCGGCGTCGGCTCCCTCACCGGCGACCATGCGAACTTCGGCCCGCGCGCAGCGGGCCTCGATTCAGAACTGCCGGCACTCCCCCGCGCGATCGATTCCGCGCGGCTCCAGCTGCAAGCTCTTACGCAGCGTATTCAAACCGCGATCGAAGCGCACGACGCTTAGGTGGGATCCTCACGCTCATTCCAGCGAATGATTCGAGAGAATCGCCTTCTTGAGGCGCTGCGCGTACGGACGCATGCCCGGGAACAGCTGCAGCATCGTCCGCCCCAGCGGGCTGACCGCTCGCCATGTGCGCGAGCCCAGCGAAGAGCCCTGCGGAGGGCCCTTCAAACTCGACGGCTGGCTGACACCTCGGCGCGCGGGCTTGTCCTGACCGCCCTCCTTCCGCGGCCCTCCGCCACGCTCCGCGAAGAAGATCATCAGATCCAGCAGCTGCTGCGCATCGGCCAGAGTAGGTTCCGGGGAGAACTCGGGTGGCAGCGTGCCGCTGATCACTTGCTCGTACAGGGTGGCGAAGTCGTACGAAAGCTCGCGGCTGGCAGCGACGATCGATGCCCGGGAGAGCTCTTCGTAACGGGCTGAAGAATTCAGAGCTGCGCCGAGCTCGCGCGCGAGGCCGGCGGCGTCTCCCTGTGGAACGGCGACCACCCCGGGGTTGTCCTGTACCAGCGTGAGCCAAGGCAATTCGTACATGAATACCGGCAGGCCCCGCGCCTGTGCCTCGGCGATGGTGAGCTGATACCCCTCGATGATGCTGGTCGTGACGAAGGCATCGGCGCTGTCGATGGCCTCGATGAGCTGCTGTCCGCGAAGCTCGCCGACGGCCTGAATATGTCCTTCGAGGCGCCGTTTCCGCACGACCTCGTTGAATCGACGGGCCGTCCAGTCGTCCCAGTCGGGGCCGACGATCCTGAGCCGGAAATCGACCGAGAGGCGGCGCAACTCGTCCGCGACCTCGATGAGCTGTGTCACCTGCTTGGTGCGCTCATCAAGTCTGCCCCACCAGATGAGCTCACGCCGCCCTCCGGTCAGCCTCTTCAGCTGCGCGCTGCCGACAGAATCCAGCAGCAGCGGAGACGGTGGATTCGGTACATATACAGCGTTCTCGACGCCCCGCAGCTTCCAGAAGGCCACGTCAAGTGGCGACAACGAGACCAGAGTGTCCAGCAACCCTGCGTTCGCCTTCAGGAGCTCGTGAAGCCCGTTCCTGTCGTAGATCGGCCGGCCGACGAAATTGTGAAGCCAGCCGATATTGACTGCTCCGAGAGCGCGGGCGATCAGCGCGTACTCGGGCCAATCGCGACTGTAGAGCACCTGGTGGTCGATCACGACGTCGACCTCGTGCTCGCGGCAGATCTCCGCCCATTCCCGCAGGCGCTCCGGCAGCCCGCGGCCGACCATCTCGATGAAGGTTGCGTCGGCGGGCACTGCATCGGGATCGCTGCCGTAACGCCTGGCCACGATGGTGACCCGGTAACCGGCCCGAAGCAGGAATGTGGCCTGGGCGAGCACCACCCCTGAGACACCACCCGTCGTAAGAACTCTCGTGGTGAGGAGCACACTGCGCACTGGCCGGCCTTGCGGATCGACCGGTCGACTGTGCTGCTTCAAAGCCACGAGCGAATCCGGATAGAAACGTGTTGCGGCAACGACAAGATCGACCTCAGAAGCGCAGGTTCGAAGGTGCGCCATGACATCCTCGGCGAGCTCTTCAGTCGTGTGCTGGAGCAAATACTTCGTGACGTATCCGATGATCGACAATCGAACGGATTCGTAGTTGTCGAGGAGTACAGCCGGGTCTGCACTCGTGCGGGCGATGGATCGGATCGCCGGCGCGATGCTCTCAATCGACCGAATGGCGTCGGCATAGAACCGAGCGTGCTCGAGCGTCGCGACGCTCTGCCCGCTCCCGCCTCGGCCGTAGTGGTACCGGTAGAGCTGTCGGTCGACCGATACATACCGCGAGGAGAGCGAGGCCACCAGATACATCAGCGGCAGGTCGTTGACCCGCGGCAGCACGAGATCGGCGGGAAGCAGCGCGTATGCGTCGCGCACGACGCTGGCACGGAACAGGTAGCGCCAGAGCTGGCCCTGCGCAGGTTTGTCGATGGGGAAAAGCTCAGCGAGCACCGCGTCGCCGTCCAAGCTCTTGTGCTTCGGGGCGAGCCTGTTCTGGTACCCGCCGACCACCCCTCCATCTAGCGCGATCACTTCGATGCCGAAACCGACCAGGTCAGCGGCGTGCGCTTCCGCCGCCTGCAGAGCGGCTTGCGCCGCATCCGGTCGCAGTTCGTCATCACCATCGACGAACAGGATGAAATCTGCCGCTGCCGCGATCACTCCTGCCCGGCGCGCTTGGAAAGCGGAGCGGTTCTCGGGCTGCCGGATGAGTCGCACGCGGTCGTCTTCCTCGGCCAAAGCCTCGATGATGCGCGCGCTGTCGTCGGTGGAAGCGTCGTCGACGCAGATCACCTGGATATCGGGCAGCGTCTGGGCAAGGGCGCTCGCCACAGCGGCTCCGACCGTCGCCTGGTCGTTGTGCACAGGGATGATGATCGAGACGCGGGGCGGAAGGGACATCAGGGCTCCATGAATACGAAGACGCGCACGCCGAGCACATGCGACACACGCCCACCAGCGGCAGCACGCCTTCTCGATCTTACGCAGCACCGGGGTCGTTCTTCGGAAGTCGAGGGAGTCCGTCTTCGCGTACAGGCACTGGCAGGCGGGTATGATCGCATGAGATTTGATTCGAGGGCGGGTCCCTCGACACTCGGCAAACCGGTCGGGTGGGAGGGAGTTCTTGATGTCCGCCTCCCTCGGCGCGCCCGCAGACGGTCTCTTTGAAGTCGGCCAACGCCCGCCGTTCCGGGCATACCTCGCGGAAGCCTGGCGCAGGCGAACGTTCGCCTACACCCTCGCCCAGTTCAAGATCGTCAGTGGACTGCTGCAGAACCGCCTGGGCATCCTCTGGTTGGTCCTGCGTCCGCTTTTCATGGCGGCGATCTACGGAACGCTCTTCGGCGCTCTGCTCTCAGAGTCGGCACGCCCAGACGACTGGATCCCCTACGTGCTGACCGGCACGTTCACCTTCCAGTTCTTCACAGGATGCTTCGGCGCCGGCTCGAAATCGATCACCAGCAACTCCCGGCTCGTGCAGAGTCTCGGCTTTCCCCGTATTCTGCTTCCGGTCTCGGTGGTCCTTGAAGAAGCCTTGCGAGCCATCCCGATCTTCACGCTGCTCGTCATCCTGCTGCCGATCTTCGGCGTTCCGATGCGATGGTCTTGGCTGCTGATCATCCCGATCCTCGCGATGATGGCCCTGTTCAACTTCGGTGTTGCGCTCATCGTCGCCCGCATGTCGGTGTGGACTCGCGACGTGCAGCAGTTCATTCCCATCGTCAACCGAGTCCTGTTCTACGTGAGCTCAATCTTCTTTCAGGTCGACCTCATCTTCGCTGACAACCCCCTCATCCTCACCATCGCGCACCTCGTGCCGACGTACGACTTCATCGCCATGATTCGGGGCGTCACGCTTGTCGACCACGCTGTTCCTTCTCTTGCTCTGATTGCGGCTCCGATATGGACCGTCCTCGCCCTGGGAATCGGCCTGGTCTACTTCTGGAAGGCAGAGGCGAGGTACGGGCTCAGTGAGTGACCTCATCACCCTCGAAGAAGCGCGGCAGTCGGAGTCGAGTCCTCTGCCGATGATCGTCGCCGATAACGCGCACGTCACGTACCGTGTGTACGCTTCGGGCAAGAAGTTGAGCGCCCGCGACAAGATGTTCAGCCTGGGAGCGCTGCGCGGCGGCAGAGGATTGCACACGGTACCCGCTCTCCGGGGCGTCTCCTTCACCGCGTCACAAGGCGAGACCATCGGCGTCGTCGGCCATAACGGATCCGGCAAGTCCACGCTGTTCAAAGCGATGAGCGGCCTGATCCCGACGTCTGCGGGAAGCATCAGAGCAGCTGATCGTCCCGTGCTCCTCGGCGTCAACGCCGCCTTGATGCCCGAACTCTCCGGCGAGAACAACATCAAGCTCGGCCTCTTGGCGATGGGTTTCTCGCCAGAAGAAGCGGCCGCTCAGGTCGGGCCGATCTCGGATTTCGCGGAGCTCAACGAGTTCATCCACCACCCGATGCGCACGTACTCGTCGGGTATGGCCGCTCGGCTGCGGTTCGCGATCGCCTCCGCCAAGGCGCACTCCATCCTGCTCGTCGACGAGGCTCTCGCCGTGGGCGACCGTCGCTTCAAGATGAAGAGCGAGAAGCGCATCCGCGAACTTCGCGACAGCGCGGGCCTCGTGATGATCGTGAGCCACTCGGCAGGATCGTTGCGTGACACGTGCGAGCGTGTCATGTGGATCCACAAGGGCGAGCTGCGCGCGGATGGCGACGCGAAAGACGTCATCAACGACTATGTGAAGTGGACGAAGAATCCCGGCGGCGCCACAGTCGGTGCGGCCTCCGTGACGAAGGCGAAGCCCGGAGCGAAGAAGCCCTCGGCCCCGGTCACAGAGGTAGCCTCTACCGCGGCTCAGACAGAGCCGACGAAAGCGCGGCCGGAAACGGGAGCATCCTCGCCTGAGGCGCAAACCCAGACCCAGCCGCTGCCGAAGAAGAAGCCACAGCCGCGAGAAGAATCGAAGTCGCCCACGAACGCTCCGGCGGCTGCCGAAGTCGGCGGAGTCTCTCTCCTCGAGGAACTGCTGAAGGGCCTAGAGCCGGAGACGCCCGCCGAAGCCGCGGAAGAGACCAAGCGCTCCATGGCGCGCGCGGCGAGCGAAGCGCGAGCTGCGACCCGCCGCGAGCGCTACCAG
Source organism: Microbacterium sp. USHLN186 (assembly GCF_037145155.1). Classification (NCBI taxonomy): domain Bacteria; kingdom Bacillati; phylum Actinomycetota; class Actinomycetes; order Micrococcales; family Microbacteriaceae; genus Microbacterium; species Microbacterium sp. USHLN186. The sequence continues at coordinate 47,969 of NZ_JBBCYA010000003.1, read as the reverse complement.
CGCGAGGCAGACAAGCGCGTGCGGAAGCGGATCATCGCGGCGATCATCACCGGAGGCGCGATCCTGCTCGCGGTCGGCATCGGCGCCGCGTTCGCGCTGGCGACGAGCGGCGCAGCGGTGACGCCTCGCACCACGTCGGGCATGCCAACGGTGGAGAGAACGCGCACGCCTGCCATTCCGCAGCCCGTGATCGTCGGATTCACCGCAGCTGAGGCGCCCGTGGCGTGCGCCAGCGAAGATGCAGAGGGCACGGCAATGTTCAGCTGGGAGGTCACCGGCGCGTCCAACGTCGTCGTCGCCCCGACTTCGGTCGTCATCGATCCGGCCGCGCTTCCCGAGACGATGCCGCCGAAGGCGACGGATGCCAAGGTGCCGTTCTCGTGCGCCAAGGAGAACGAGAGCTACACGCTGACGGCCACGAACGACGACGGCGTGCGAGTCTCGAAAGCCGTGACCGTCACCCGCGAGCTCGCTGCTCCTGCACCTGCCCCTGCCCCTGCCCCTGCCCCTGCTCCTGCTCCTGAGGAAGAAGCACCGCGGCAGAACGAGCCGGCGGCTCCGGCTCCCCCGCCTGCCACCCAGGCGCCCCCGGTAGTCACTACGCCATCGACTCCTGCACCGACGACTCCGCCAGAGACTCCGACGACCCCCGATCCTCCCACCGAACCGACGGATCCGGAGCCAACTGAGCCGCCTCCCGCAGCCGAGGAACCGCCGACAGCAGAGACGCCGTCCTTGGTGGTTCCTGAGGGTGGCTAACCGGCCCCCAGCCACGCCTTCGCGCGGTGCGCGAGCGGGCGCAGAGCCGGGACGAGCTTGAGCACTGCGCGCCCTGCCGGCGCGGCCGACTTCCACGCACGAGAGGCCCGAGTGCCCGCCGTACTCGCCACGACACGGTGACGCCGCTGCACACGCTCAGCGAAGAAGACCAGCAGCCCGAGCAGCTGCCGGGCATCTTCCTGCGTCGGTTGTGGTGAGAACTCGCTCGGCAGCGTTCCGGTCACGACGCCCTGATACAGCCTCGCGAAGTCGTAGTCGACAGCCCGTGCCGCAGCGGACTGCGCCGCCGCGGACACTCGCCGGTAGCGCTCGGGATCGCTCACGAGATCGAGGATGCACAGTGCGAGTTCCCGCGCATCGCCCTGCGGCACCGACAACACGCCCTCGTTCCCCTGCACGAGGGAGAGCCAAGGCAGTGCGTACATGACGACGGGCAGGCCGCGCGCCTGCGCCTCGGCGATGGTCAGCTGGTAGCCCTCGATGATGCTGGTGGAGACGAACACATCGGCGCTGTCGATCACGTTGCGCAGCGCATGCCCGCGAAGCGGTCCGATCGCGATCACCTGCTTGCCGACCCCGCGCCGACGAGAGCGCGCGTTGAACTTCGCCGCCGTCACGTCGCCCCAGTCCGGTCCCACCACGCGCAGCCGGAAATCTACGCCGAGCGAGCGCAGCTGCACCCCCACCTCGATCAGGTCGTACACCTGCTTCGTGTGCTGTTCCAGCCGTCCCCACCAGAGAAGCTCGATCCGCCCTCGCGGCGGCTGCTTGTCGACGGTCTGCGCGGCGGATTCCAGCAGCAGCGGCGACGGCGGGTTCGGCACCCATGCGACGTGCTCCACGCCTCGCAACGAGAAGTACGAGGCATCCAACGGCGACAGCACGATCAGACGAGCCAGGACGCCACTGCACTGCTCGATGAGCGAGAGCCGGTCGGTGCCGTCGTAGATCGGTCGACCGACGAAGTTGTGCATCCATCCGATCGTGGCCGCCCCTTCCGCGCGCGCCATCAGCGCGAACTCCGGCCAGGTGCTCGAGTAGAGGATCTGATGATCGATCACCACGTCGACATCGTGGCTGCGGATGATCTCGGCCCATACCTCCAGCCGATCCAGGAGGGTACGTCCGGTCAGCTCGACGAACTCCGCGCCCAGGGGTATCGCGGCACGGTCGCTTCCCGCGCTGCGGGCGACCACGACCACTCGATACCCGGCAGCGAGCAGGTAGTGCGTCTGCGAGGCGATCACCGCGGAGACGCCGCCGGTGCGCAGAGTCGAGGTCACGAGCAGCACGCTGCGCACCGGGCGATCTCCGTGGTCCTGCCACGGCGAATGGAACTTCAACGTGCTGAGGGTGCGGGGGTAGAAGCGCGCGGCCGCGTGAACGATGTCGTGAGCCGTCGCCACGGTGTGCAGGTGCGCGAGCGATGCGTCCAACACCGAGCCGACGCTGCGGTCGATGAGCTGGGAGCACACGTAGCCGATGATCGACAGTCGCACCGACTCGTACGAGTCACGAAGAAGCTGGGGATCGGGATGCCGCGCAGCGAGCCCTTCGACCGCCGGGGCGATCGCCGAGATCGAGTCGATCGCCGAGGTGTAGAACCTCGCGCGCTCGATGCTGTCCACGTCGTGACCGCTTCCGCCGCGTCCGAAGTGGTAGCGGTAGAGCCGTGCGTCGGTGGAGGCATACGACTCGGCGAGCGCCGCTATGAGGAACATCAGCGGAAGGTCGTTGACTCTGGGAAGGACCAGGTCATCGGCCAGCAGCGCGTACGCATCGCGGAGAACACTGGTGCGGAACGTCATGCGCCACAGCTGCCCCTGCGCCGGCTTGCCGATCGGAAACAGCCCCGGCAGCACTTCGGGGCCATCGAGGCGTCCGTGCGCGGGCTGCAGTCGGCGCTCGTACGCTCCCCCGGTACGTCCGTCCTTCTCGATCACGGTCACGCCGAAGCCGACGAGGTCAGCATCCGACGCCTCGGCGAGCGCGAGTGCCTTCTGTGCGGCATCCGGGGCCAGCTCGTCATCCCCATCGAGAAACAGCAGCCGCTTCGCCCGCGCTGCCATCACGCCGGTCCGACGCGCCTGGAACGCCGAGAGGTTGCGGTCGTGCTCGACGAGCCGCACCCGCGAGTCCTGAGCGCGATAGCGCTCGATCACCGCCACCGTTGCATCGGTGGAGGCATCGTCGACGCAGACGATCTCGATCTCGGCGAGGGTCTGACCGACCGCGCTCGACAGTGCCGCTCCAACTGTCGCTTCATCGTTGAAAACGGGCATGACGATCGTGATCTGGGGCGGCGCGACCATAGGTCTTGAGTCTATCCGGCCGTTACCCGCGTAAATGCGGGCCCGGCAGACCCGATAACCTGGAGACCATGAAGATCGCCATCGCCGGAACCGGCTACGTGGGCCTGTCCAACGCTGTCATCCTCGCGCAGCACCACGATGTGGTCGCCGTCGACATCGACCCGCAGAAGGTGGACCTTCTCAACGACCGCATGTCGCCGATCGTCGACGAAGAGCTGCAGGACTATCTCCGCACCCGTGAGCTCAGCCTCACCGCGACGCTCGACGTGGAGGCGGCCTATCGCGACGCCGAGTTCGTCGTCGTCGCGACCCCCACCAACTACGACGAGGTCGCGAACTTCTTCGACACCTCGTCCGTCGAGTCGGTGGTCGACGTCGTGCTCGGCATCAACCCGCAGGCCGTGATCGTCATCAAGTCGACCGTCCCCGTCGGCTTCACCGCAAGCCTCGCTGCGCAGCATCCGGATGCCACCATCATCTTCTCCCCCGAGTTCCTGCGTGAGGGACGCGCCCTGTACGACAACCTGCACCCGTCCCGCATCGTCGTGGGCGACCGCGGGCCGGCCGGCCAGCGGTTCGCCGATCTGCTGCTCGAGGGCGCCATCGACACCGACGTGCCCGTGCTTCTCACCGACCCGACCGAGGCCGAAGCGATCAAGCTGTTCGCCAACACCTATCTCGCGCTGCGCGTCGCCTACTTCAACGAGCTCGACACGTATGCGGCGGTGCACGGGCTGAACTCCCGGCAGATCATCGACGGCGTCGGCCTCGACCCTCGCATCGGCACGCACTACAACAACCCGTCCTTCGGCTACGGCGGATACTGCCTGCCGAAAGACACCAAGCAGCTGCTCGCCAACTACTCTGAGGTGCCGCAGAACCTCATCGCGGCCATCGTCGACGCCAACAGCACCCGCAAGGACTTCGTCGCCGCCGACGTCCTCGCGCGCGAGCCCCAGACCGTGGGCATCTACCGGCTGGTTATGAAGTCGGGCTCGGACAACTTCCGCGAGTCGTCGATCCAGGGCATCATGAAGCGGATCAAGGCCAAGGGCGTGAACGTGATCATCCACGAGCCCACCTTCGAGGAAGACCAGTTCTTCAATTCCGAGGTCGTGCGCGACTTCGAGGACTTCAAGCGCCGATCCGACGTGATCATCGCGAACCGCGCGACGGACGCGCTGGAGGACGTCGCGCACAAGGTGTACACGCGGGATCTCTTCGGGCGGGATTGAGGTCTCAGCGAGGCATAGTATTCTGACGTATACACCAGACCGCTATGACAGCGGAACAGTGTTGCTGATTGATTGAGCAGAGCGGGTGACGTGGGGGCTTCAACCGAAGAGATCAAAGCGCTGCAAGGACTTCCGTCCTGGCGAGCGCGACCCAAGGCTCACTCGGTGACCCACCCGCATGCGGGATCAGCTCAGTCCGCTGCGGCCCGTCGCCGGCGTCTGCCTCGCTGGGCTCGCCGTTACGCGCTGCGGCTCGTCTACGCCGACATGATCGTCCTCCTCGTCACCCTCGTCGGGCTCGGCAGTCTTCTGCTCGGCGGATCCGACACGCGGTTGTCGTGGCCGGGTGGCCCCGATGATGTGCCGTACGCGGTACCGCTGGTCGTCATCGGCGCGCTGTGGATGCTGGCGCTTGCCGCGTTCGACAGCCGCGATCGGCACATCGTCGGGCACGGTGTGCTGGAGTACCGACGCGTGATCGATGCGACGTTCTTCGCATTCGCGGTCATCGTCATCGTCGCGTTCTTCCTGCGGATCGAAGTCGCCCGCACGCTCTTCCTCTGGGTGATCCCGGTCGGTCTCGGCGGCCTTCTCTTCGGGCGCTGGTGGTCCCGCCAGTGGCTGCGCGGGCGCCAGCAGGCGGGCGACTTCGTCTATCGCGCGGTCGTGCTCGGCGATCGGGCCAAGATCGCCCACATCATCAAGCAGATCCGGGGCACCCATGGCACCGGCTACCTGATCGTAGGGGCCGTGACCCCGGGCGGCGCTGATACCGCCATCGCCGATGTGCCGGTACTCGCCCCGCTGCATGAGGCCGAGAAGGCCATCGACGAGATCGGCGCCGACACCCTCATCCTCACCGGTGCGGACGAGATCGGCCCGACCGCCATGCGGCGCCTGGGCTGGGCGATGGCAGAGCGCGACGTGAACTGGGTGGTCGCGCCGGCGCTGACCGACGTCGCCGGCCCCCGTATCCACGCGAAGCCGGTCGCCGGGCTGCCGCTCGTGCACGTCGACTTCCCTCGGCTCGAAGGTCATCGACGTTTCGCGAAGCGCTCGTTCGACATCGTCGTGTCGCTGCTGCTTCTGATGGTGGCATCGCCCATCATGCTCGCCACGGCCATCGCAATCCGCCTCGAGGGACCGGGCCCGGTGACCTACACGCAGCAGCGGGTGGGACGGCGAGGAGTGCTCTTCTCGATGATCAAGTTCCGCTCGATGGTGCAGGGTGCCGACGACCAGCTGGCGAGTTTGCTCGATCTGCAGGAGGCCACGGATCGGCCGTTCTTCAAGGTGAACAACGATCCCCGCATCACGCGCGTCGGGCGCTTCATCCGCCGTCACTCGATCGACGAGCTGCCGCAGCTGCTGAATGTGCTCTCGGGACGGATGAGCCTGGTCGGGCCGCGCCCGCAGCGCCCGGCCGAGGTGGAGCTCTACGACGACGTCGTCGGACGCCGCCTGATGGTCAAGCCGGGGATGAGCGGACTGTGGCAGGTGAGCGGCCGCTCGCAGCTGTCGCTGGAGGACTCGATCCGGCTCGACCTGTACTACGTCGAGAACTGGTCGTTCACGCAGGACATCCACATCCTGTTCCGCACGATCAAAGCGGTCCTCGCCCCGGGCAGGACTGCGCACTGACCTCTCGCGTCGGAGAGACGATCAGCGACTCCCCCAGCGCTCGTCCCATCGCGCCTGCGCGATCACCTTCTGATCACGCCGATGCACGATCAGGCGGATCGTCCACGCCGCGGCCAGACCGATCCAGCCGCCCAGACTGTTGGCGATTACATCCTCGATCGTCGCGGTCCGCTGCGAGAGCACCAGCGCCTGCGTGAGCTCGATGCAGGCGGAGAAGGCGGGTGGCAGCACCAGCCCCAGCCACCCGAGCCCGCGAGGAAGCGCGAGTCCGATCAGCAGCCCGAGCGGGATGAACATCGCGATGTTCGCCGTGAACTCCAGCTTCGAATAGCCGAACCACTCGGGCACACCGTTGTCGTGCAGCACGGTGAGCAGCTTTCGGATGGCGTCCTCGCGCCCGAGATTGATCGGCGTCGGCGACATGGTGACGCACAGCACGACGACGAGGCAGACCAGCAGCAGCGCAACGGCGATGCCCACGCGCAGCCCGCTGGTCGACGGGCGTGCCGGGATCTGCTGCCGGGCAGAATTCAGCATCCGCGTGAACTCGTCAGTCACCCTTCACACCTTCCGCAGCTGCACGCTCTCAACGGCGTGCTCGGCGCCCTTGCGCAGCACCAGTGTCGCGCGATGGCGGGTCGGCATGACGTTCTCGATGAGGTTGGGCATGTTGATCTCGTTCCAGAACCCCAGCGCGGTTGTGACGGCCTCGTCGTCGCTGAGATGCGCGAACACGTTGAAGTACGACGACGGGTTGCTGAAGGCGCTCTGGCGCAGCGCGAGGAAGCGGTCGATGTACCAGCGCTCGATGTGGGCGGTGTCGGCGTCGACGAAGATCGAGAAGTCGAACAGGTCGCTGACGGCGACGTCGTTCGGAGCGGGCGGCGGCTGCAGCACGTTCAGCCCTTCGACGATGACGACGTCTGGCCGACGCACGACGACGTGCGCGTCGGGCACGATGTCGTAGCGCATGTGCGAGTAGAACGGGGCGCGCACTTCGGCGGCACCGCTCTTCACCTCGGTGAGGAAGGAGATGAGCGCGCGGCGGTCGTACGACTCGGGAAACCCCTTGCGGTCCATCAGCCCGCGCCGCTCGAGCTCGGCGTTCGGGTAGAGGAAGCCGTCAGTGGTCACCAGCTCGACGCGCGGTGTGCCGGGCCAGCGGCTCATCAGCTCGCGCAGCAGACGGGCGATGGTGGACTTGCCGACCGCAACGGAGCCCGCGACGCCGACGACGAACGGCGTGGTCGTGTCGTCCTCCTGCAGGAAGGCACTGGTCGCCCTTCCGAGCTGACGGGTGGAGCTGGCGTAGAGGCTGAGCAGACGGCTGAGCGGAAGGTAGACCTCACGCACCTCGGTGATGTCGAGGCGGTCGCCGATGCCGCGGATGCCGATGACCTCGGTCTCCGTGAGCGGCTGATCCAGTCCAGCCGCCAGGCGAGCCCAATCAGCACGGTCGATCTCGCGGTACGGAGACAGCGGCAGGTTCGGGGCGACGCTCACGCCTACATCGTAGTGGTGCCGGGGCACGCCGCTGAGGCGGCTCTCGAGAGGCCCCCCATCGTTCAGCGTCGCGATTTTCACGGCGATTGACATTTGCTTACCGCGTGAGCATATGTCACTATGACTCCTGATGCACAGATGCTCTCTGTGTGAACTTTTTCTCACAACGTCGTGGAGGTGCTCAATGTCCGAAGGGTCGACTGAACGCTCTGTCGTCGCACGCGTAGCCGATCTCTGGAAGTCCTTCGGCGGGATTCCCGTCCTGAAGGGCGTGAACATCGACGTGCACGAAGGAGAGATTCACGCCCTCGTCGGCGGAAACGGCGCCGGTAAGTCGACGCTCATGAAAGCGATCACGGGCGTGGTCGAGCCGGATGCCGGCACCATCACGATCAACGGCAATGAGGTCAAGAACCTCTCCCCCAAGTCGGCTCACGCCAACTCCGTGTACATGGTTCCTCAGGAGCCGAAGCTGTTCCCGAACCTGTCCGTGTACGAGAACGTCGCGCTCGCTCTGGGCTCCCGCAAGGTCACCAAAGCCGAAGTCACCGACGTCATCGCCTCACTAGGGCACAGGATCGATCTGGATCACCCCGCTGGTGAGCTGTCGATCTCTGACCAGCAGCTGATCGAATTGGTTCGCGGGATGCTGCGCGAAGCCCGCCTGCTGATCGTGGATGAGCCGACCGCCGCTCTCACGGCGCGCGAGGTGGATCGACTCTTCTCGCAGCTGCGCAAACTCGCCGCCGACGGTGTGGGCATCTTCTACGTCAGTCACCGGATGTCGGAGATCTTCGAACTCTGCCATCGCGTCACAGTCCTGCGGGACGGCAACATGGTGCTGCAGGCAGCAACGAGCGACGTCGACGCCGCTTCCCTCGTGCAGGCAATGGTGCCAGACGCACAGCTGCTGCAGCGACGGAACGGCGGGAAGTCGATCGACCGCAGCGGTTCCCCCGCCCTTCGCGTGGAGGGTATGAGCGGGCAGGGCTTCGTCGAGGTCAGCCTGGAGGTGCACCCCGGCGAGGTGCTCGGAATCGCAGGGGTGGTCGGCAGTGGGCGCACAGAGCTGGCCGAGACACTGTACGGATTGCGCCCGGGTTCTGGCTCTGTGATTCTGAACGGCAAGCCGTTCACGCGGCCCACCCCTCGCCGAGCGCTCGACCGCGGCCTGGCCTACGTCCCCGAAGACCGGCACGCGCACGGCATCTTCCTGATCGGCGACATCGTCGACAACACCAGCGCGTCGGTGCTTCAGAAGGTCAGCACCGCGGGAGTGATCAGTCACCGACGCGATGTTGCGCTCACCGAGCGGTTCGCGAAGGACCTCTCACTGCAGAAGGGCAGCAGGCGCCGACGACTCGCGAACCTCTCCGGCGGCAACCAGCAGAAGGTCTCCCTTGCGAAGGCCCTGGCGAGCAACCCGTCGGTGATCATTCTCGACGAACCTTCGCGCGGCGTCGACGTCGGTGCGCGGGAGGACCTCTACCGGCTGATCGACGAGCTGGCGAAGAGCGGCCTCGCTGTCGTGCTCATCTCGTCGGATTTCGAGGAGGTCGTCGATCTCAGTCACCGAGTAGTGGTGATGCGAGACGGAAGGATTCACGACGAGATCGTCGGGGATGACATCACACTCAGCGCCGTCCGCGATGCGTCGTTCGGTTCGGCCCGGGAGGTACTGCACTCATGAGAACGCTGCTCAAACAACGTGAGGCGATCACTGTCGCCGGTGTGCTCGCGCTGGTCGCGGTCGTCGGCATCGTGCATCCGAGCTTCATCGCTCCCGGAAACCTCGCACGAGTACTCAACGCGACCGTCATCCTCGGTCTGCTCGCGGTCGGAAGCGCCTTGGTCATCCTGACGCGCAACATCGATGTGTCAGTCGGATCCACGCTCGCGCTGTCGGGCATCACCGGAGCGATGCTCATGCGCGATGGCGCGCCGCTGTGGGTCGCCATACTTGCGGTACTCGTCCTCGGCGCAGGGCTGGGCGCCATCAACGGAATCGGTGTCACGTACGGACACGTGCCCTCCATCGTGATGACACTCGGCACTCTCGCAGCGTACCGCGGCATCTCATTCCTCATCACAGGTGGCTACTCCATCGAGAGCCTTCCGTCGGCGTATCGACGCATCGGACGCGTCGAATGGCTGGGCGTGCCAATGCTGGTCTGGGTTACGGTCGCGGTCGTGGTGATCGTCGCGCTCGTGATGGCGCGGACCCGCTTCGGGCGCTGCTTCTACGCCACGGGCGACAACGCAGACGGCGCGTACCTCGTCGGAATGTCCACGAACCGCATCGTCATCCTCGCGTACACGCTGTCCGGCCTCTTCGCCGCTCTGGCCGCGCTGGTCTTCCTCGCGCAGGTCGGCTCGATCGGCAACCAGGCGGGACAGGGCATCGAGATGCGAGCGATCGCGGCAGCTGTGATCGGTGGTGTCTCCCTCACCGGAGGCGTGGGAACGGTCGCCGGCGCGGTGCTGGGTGCTCTCTTCATCAGCACTGCCACGAGCTCGCTGAGCTTCCTCGGCGTGCCCGGGTCGTGGTCTGACACTGTGATCGGCGCGATTCTGATCGCGGCGCTGATCGCGGATTCTCGCGTCCGATCGCTCGTGTCCAGGCGCCGACTGGCCTCTCGCTACGCCGCGCTGCAAGAGACTCGGCCGGCGGAGCAGTCAATCCCCACCCGCGAACTCAAGAGCGAGGTCCACTCATGAACGCATTGAAGTCGCGACTGCGTATGTTCGCCCGCTGGGAGATCGGCCTCATCGGCGTACTGATCCTCGAGGTTCTGATCTTCGGCGCGCTGAACCCGAAATTCATGGACCCAAGCCGCATGGTCTACTCTCTGTCGGACTTCGTCTACCTCGGGATCATCGCGCTTCCGCTTGCACTGGTGATGATCACGGGCGGGATCGACATCAGCTTCGCCTCGGTGGCTTCCCTGGCGGCGATCATCATGGGAGTGACATACAAGTCGGGAGCCAACATCTGGGTCGCTGTGCTGGTGGGTCTCGCGATCGCCGCACTCGCAGGTGTGTTCAATGGCGTGCTCATCGTCACCACCGGCGCGAACCCCATGGTCATCACGCTCGGCACGCAGTTCCTGTTCGCGGGACTGGCTCTCGCCGCTTCCGGGCTTGGCGGCGTCTCAGCGTTCGAGGGCGTTTCGGGCTTGCCGGCTGAGTTCTCGTCAATAGCCGGCGGCGATCTTCTCGGCGTGCCCAACATGCTCATCATCTTCGCCCTGTGCGCGGCGTTCTTCGCCTTCCTCCTCGGCCGCTCGACTTTCGGTCGCCAGGCGCGGCTGATCGGGGCGAACCCTGTGGCAGCGCGCTACGCCGGGTTCCGATCGAACGCTGTGCTCATCGGCTCCTACGCCCTCACGTCGCTGTGCGCGGGCATCGTGGGCGTGCTGCTCTCGTCGTACGTCGGGTCCGCTCGGGCGGACATCGGATCGGCGCTGCTGATGCCGGTGCTCACTCTCGTCGTCATCGGCGGGGTGTCGATGTACGGCGGCGAAGGATCGATGTTCGGCGTCATCGTGGCCACGTTCGTGATCGGCTTCCTGCAGCAGGGGCTGCGTTTCGCTCGACTTACCGAGAACGAGGTGGCCGTCTTCACCGGCGTGATCCTGGTCACCGTCGCGAGCCTGCGCTGGTGGAGCGGCCGCTGGTCCGAGAAGGTGCGCAACGCCCGCGTGCGCCGAGAGAACCTCAAGCGCATGACCGGCACCACGACCGCTATCCCGGACACCGCGACGATCTCGGCTATGAAGACCTCCGCGTGATCGCCGGAGCACCGTAACGACCTGAAATGTCCCACCCCGATAAGGCAAGGAATTGCCAAGAGTGATTGGAGAGATTCGATGAGGAATCGGATCAGGACCGCGATTGCGGTGACAGCAGTGAGTCTGGTCGCACTGACCGGATGCAGCGCAAGTGGCAGCGACAACGGCAGCGGCGGCGACAAGGGTTCCGGTGATTCCGCCGGAGCGCAGGTCGCCTTCATTCCGAAGCTGACGGGCGTCGGGTTCTTCGAGGCAGGAGGCGAGGGCGCGGTCGCCGCCGGCAAGGAGACCGGCCTGGATGTGCAGTACCTCGGCTCGCCCGAGGCCTCGGCAGCCAAGCAGGTCGAGTTGATCAACACCTATGTCGGTCAAGGTTTCAACGCGATCATCGTCTCGTCAACCACCCCGGACGGCCTGTGCCAGTCGCTCGAGAAGGCACGCAAGCAGGGAGTGGTCACCCTCACCTGGGACTCGGACGTCAACCCGGAATGCCGGCAGTTCTACATCAGCCAGGGCACCCCCGACCAGCTCGGCAAGTTGCTGGTCGACATGGCGCTGGAGGACATCGCGGCGGATGACACCGCGAAGGTCGCTTTCCACTACTCCAGCCCGACCGTGACCGACCAGAACCAGTGGGCCGAGGTGGCCAAGGGGATCATCGGGAAGGAGACCAATTGGGAGATCGTCGACACGATCTTCTCCGAGAACCAGACGGAGCGCGCCGTCCAGCAGGCCGAGGCGCTGATCAACGCCAACCCTGACCTCAAGGTGATCATCGCCCCGGATGCCAACGCACTGCCCGGCACCGCACAGGCTCTCGAGAACCTCGGTCGTACCGACATCACGCTCGTTGGATTCTCGACGCCGAACGCGATGAAGGAGTACATCAAGAACGGCACTCTGAAGCGCTTCGCCCTTTGGGACGCGAAGGCCCAGGGCGCGCTGTCGGTGCACATCGCCAAGCTGCTGCTCGACGGCAAGAAGCTCAACGTCGGCGACAAGGTCGACGTCGAGGGCTTCGGTGAACTCGAGGTGCAGCCGAACTCCGTTCAGGGTTACGACTACGAGGCGGACGGCAACGGCATCATCGTGATGCCCGAGCGCACCGTGTTCACTGCTGAGAACATCGACGATTACGACTTCTGATCGTCCGCGGTGGGGTGCGCGCGCACCCCACCGCCCCCACAGATGACCGGAGAGAGGACACACCATGAGCGTCGCCGAGTACGACGACTGGGAGACCCACGAGCAGCTGCTGCGCGCAGCCTGGTACTACTACGTCGATCAGCTCACGCAGGACGAGGTCGCCAAGCGCCTGTCTATCTCCCGCGCGACCGCAGGACGACTGCTGGAGCGGAGCCGCCAGACGGGCATCGTCACATTCACGCTCGGGTCGAGCAACTTCGAGGCCTTTCAGCTCGGTCGCCGTCTGCGCGAGGCTTTCGGACTGCGAGAGGCCCTCGTGCCCCCGGCCCTGGAGTTCGAGCCCACTGACCCGTACGAGGTCTCCCGGCGCCTCGCTCGCGGAGGTGCGCAGTATCTGCAGAACCGACTCGAGGCCGGCCAGACGCTCGCACTCGGATGGGGAGAGACCGTGCACGCGACGATGGAACGCCTGCCGCTCGAGCAGACCGCCAAGATCAACACCGCGACGCTGACCGGTGGAGTCAACACCTACGTGCCCACTCTTCGTCGCGTGCGTGGCAAGCCGGGTCCTTACCACGACGCCGTCATCCCCGCTCCGATTGTCGTCTCCTCGCCGGAACTCGCCGAGTCACTCCGGAACGAAGGCGTCGTAGGTCGGGCCCTGGAGCACTGCCGCGCGGCTGAGCACGCACTCGTCGGCATCGGAGGAGTCGCGTCACAGGCGACTCTCGCGCAACAGGGGTACGTCAGCGACAAGGAACTCGTCGAGATCCAGAAGCTCGGAGCCGTCGGCGACATTCTCGGACTTTTCTATGACGCTCAAGGACGAGTGCTCGATCTTCCCCTCCACGATCGCCGCATCGGCATCGGCGTCGATGAGCTCCGCAGCATCCCCAACGTGATCGGGATCGCCGGAGGGATGGACAAGGTCGGGGCGATCCTCGGCGCGCTGCGCGGGGGGTATCTGGATGTGCTGGTCACGACCGAGGACGTGGCCCGTGCACTGCTCGCGGCAGAAGCGGGCGACGGTGCGACGGAAGCGACCAAGGAGGAATACGTATGAGTCACGTGATGGCGATCGACGCCGGTACCGGCTCCGTCCGCGCGTGCGTGTTCAATCTGCACGGCAAGCTCGTCTCGATCGCTCAGCGCGCTTGGGAACACGACGCCGAGCAGGGCGTCCCGGGATCGATGGGATTCGTCACCGAGCGCAATTGGCCTCTGATCGTCGAGATCATCATCGAGGCACTTGCGGCGGCGAATCTGACCGGCGATGACATCTCGGCACTGAGCTCGACTTCCATGCGTGAGGGAATCGTGGTGCTCGACGCGGCCGGCGATGAGATCTGGGCGTGCGCGAATGTCGACGCCCGCGCGGAGCAGGAGGTGCGCACCCTCGCTGCCCAGGACGGACTCGAGGAGACGATCTATGACCGCACCGGGCAGAGCTTCGCCCTTGCGGCAGGTCCCCGCCTGCTCTGGTTGAAGACGCACCGTCCCGACCTGTACGACCGCGCGGCCACCGTCCTGATGCTCAGCGAGTGGGTACTGTACCGGCTCAGCGGCGAGCGTGTCATGGAGCCGTCGAACGGCTCGACCTCCGGCTTCGTCGCCCTCGACAGCCGCAGCGGCGACCCCGAGCTGCTGCGTGCATGCGGCTTGCGAGACGACCTTCTTCCCCGCACGTTCGAACCTGGAACGGTGATCGGCCACGTGCTGCCCTCCGCCGCGGAGGAGACCGGCCTGTCGACATCGACGCGCGTGGTTCTCGGAGGCGGCGACGCGCAGCTCGCGGCTCTGGCGATGGGCCTCACCGCTCCCGGCCAGGCCGCGATCGTTGCCGGCACGTTCTGGCAGCAGTTCGTCAACCTCCCCACGCCCTCCGTCGACCCGCAGATGCGAGTACGCGTGAATGCCGCGGCGATTCCCGATCTCTGGCAGGCGGAGGCCATCGCCTTCCACGTCGGCACATCCATCCGCTGGTTCCGTGACACTTTCGCCCAGGAGGAGATCCGCGCCGCGCAGGAGACCGGCGCCGAGCCACTGGATGCGCTGACCGCAGCGGCGAGTGAGATCCCTATCGGCTCGGAGGGGGTCATTCCGATCTTCTCCGATGTCATGAACTATCGGCGCTGGAAGCATGCGGCTCCGTCCTTCCTCAACCTCTCTCTGGATATCGCCGGGTCGCATCTGCGTGCCGCCATGTTCCGATCGCTGCTCGAGAACGCCGCGATCGTCGCCGCTCTCAACCTCGAGATGGTGGAGGACTTCAGCGGCACGCGTGCGGACGAGGTGGTATTCGCCGGCGGCTCTGCGAAGAGTGCGGTCTGGACGCAGATCGTGGCCGACGTGCTCGGGCGCACGGTACGGGTCCCCGCTGTCACCGAAGCCACTGCACAGGGCGCGGCAGCGTGCGCTGCGGCAGGGGCGGGCGCGTTCGCCACTCCGTCGGATGCCGCCGCGGCATGGCTCTCATGGGAGCGCACGGTCGAACCTGACGCCGGCGCACACGCGGCATATGCGCAGGTCAGAGAGCGCTGGCTCGCCGCGTACGCCCCGCAGCGCGAGCTCATGGATGCCGGAATCACGACTTCGCTCTGGCGTGCGCCGGGCAGCTGACATCACAGAAGGAAAGAGAGACGATGGAACTCACTCACACCAGCAAGCCTGAATTCCGTTTCGGCGAGTACGGCCCCGGATATGTACTGCGCGGCCCCCGCACTGACTTCGGCGTGGTGAGACTGCGCCCCGGTGACGACGCGGTGAATCACTATCACGCCAAGATCGAAGAGAGCTTCGTCGTGATCGAGGGCGCCTGCACCGTGTGGATCGACTGCGAGAAGAGCTATGAGCTCTCGGTCGGCGACATCGTGCGCTGCGACCCCGGCGAGATGCACTACTTCGTGAACAATTCTGACGCCGTGTTCCGCGCCGTCTTCGTCAAAGCGCCCTACGATCCCGCAGACGGTGTGCAGGTGCCCTGGGTGCCCGGCGACCCCGTGCCCGTCGACGCGATCTCTGAAGCCAAGGCACGCGCAGCCGCGTGACGACGCTGACGTTCAGATACTCACCGAGAAGAAGGGACTGCGACCATGGCAGATCTTGAAGGCAACATCGATTCGAAGGACTTCGGCGTGGGCACGCCGCAGCGGACCGAGGGATCGGCGGTGAAGGGCGCCGGTCAGCTCGACTTCGGCATGCGCCATCGCCTGTCACGCATCTTCGGCGAGGACGGCCGGACGGTCATGCTCGCGTTCGACCACGGCTACTTCCAGGGGCCCACTCGGGGCCTCGAGCGCGTCGACCTCAACATCGTGCCGCTCGCACCTCAGGCCGACGCGCTGATGGCGACCCGTGGCATCCTGCGATCCGTCGTGCCCGCCTCGATCGACAGCGCACTCGTCGTGCGAGCGTCGGGCGGTCCGTCGATCCTGAAGGACCTGTCCGACGAGCGCATCGCCATGGACATGGAGGATGCCGTGCGTATCGACGCAGCGGCAGTCGCGGTCCAGGTGTTCGTGGGCGGGGAGCACGAGACCCAGTCCGTGCACAACCTGACGCAGCAGATCGACGCCGGTCTGCGTTACGGCATCCCGGTTCTGGGCGTGACCGCGGTGGGCAAGGAGCTCACTCGCGACTCGCGCTACTTGGGCCTCGCAACTCGCATCATCGCAGAGCTCGGCGCGCAGATGGTGAAGACCTACTACTGCGAAGAGGGCTTCGAGAACGTCACCGCCGCGTGCCCGGTGCCGGTGATCATGGCGGGCGGCAAGAAGCTGCCTTCGCTGGACGCGCTCACGATGGCATACAAGGCGATCTCCGAAGGCGCAGCCGGGGTCGACATGGGTCGGAACATCTTCCAGCGTCAGCACCCCGCCGCTATGATCCGAGCCGTCCGCTCGGTCGTTCACGGTGGCGTCACGGCCGAAGAAGCGCACGCGGAGTACCGCGATCTGTCGGATGGTGCTGACGACTGAATCATGAGGGCCGGTGCGCGTCGCTGTTCGCGCACCGGCCCTTCGCTCATGGCGGAAGAACGAGGGAACAGAACATGCATGCCTTGTTGCAGGAGACGGTTTCGGCATCGCGCCGTCTGGGACGTGATCCTTTCCTCGTGCTGCACGGGGGCGGGAACACGTCGGTGAAGAACGAGGAATTCCTTTGGGCGAAGGCCTCGGGGTTCAACCTAGGGGACCTGACGGAGGAAGGTCTAGTTCAGCTGCGCCGAGCGGACTTGCAGGAGCTGTTCGCGCGCGAAACGCTGAGCGACACCGAGATGATGACCGGCTACACGGCGGCCACCGTTCTTCCTGCTCAGCCCGCACCGACGATCGAGGCCATGCTGCATCACGCGCTGCCGTTCACGTCGGTGCTGCACACGCACGCGGATGCCATCGTCGCTCTTACCGACACCGCTCGCGGGCTCGACCTTGTGCGGGAGGTGCTGGGTGATGGCGTCGTCACCGTGCCGTACGTCATGCCGGGGTTCGACCTCGCGCAGGTCGCTTCGCGAATCTGGCAGCAGTCGGGAGGGATCGCACAGGCGCTCGTGCTGCAGCACCACGGCCTGTTCACCATGGCCGACACCGTGGAAGAGGCATACGCGCTGCATCTCGATCTGGTCGGGCGAGCCGAAGCGCACTTCGTAGATCTCGGGGTGGACCTTCGTGCACCGTTCAGCGGCCAGGTCGTGCCCCTGACACCGGCAAGCGGTCCGGGGGCCGTCGCTCTGATCGACCGGCTCGAACGCCACACCACCGGACCGCTCAGTATCTTGCAGTGCGATGACCGTGAGGTGCGCGACTTTCTCCAGCGTCCCGACCTCGATCAGCTGACCTCTCGCGGCCCTACAACGCTCGAGCACGTGATCCGAACCAAGAGAACGCCCCTCATCGGGGATGACGTCGACGGTTACGTGAGCAGTTACCGGGCCTACTTCGACCGCCACCGCTATGCGGACCTCATCATGCTCGATCCGACTCCGCGGGTCGTGCTGCATCCCGAACTGGGCCTGCTCGCAGTGGCGGCGGATCAGCGGGCCGCGCAGGCGATCATGGACATCTACCGCCACACGATGCGTGTCATGACCGCCGCGGAGCGAGCTGGGGGCTATCGGACCGTCGACGAGTCGCAGGCGTTCGGCATCGAGTACTGGGAGCTCGAGCAGCGACGGCTGCGTTGAATGAGCACTGCTACGGAGGACACCGAGATTCTTGTCTGAACTGTCGCCGCTGAAGCGGAGGGTCGCGCTGTTCGCACTGGCCCTGGGCGGCTTCGCCATCGGCATCACAGAGTTCGCGACCATGGGCCTTCTGCCTGAGATCGCTCGGGATCTTCTTCCCGACTACACGAGGGCACCCGAGGATGTGATCGCGCAGGCGGGCACGCTGATCTCGGCCTATGCCTTGGGTGTTGTCGTCGGCGCTCCGTTGTTCGCGGTCTTCGGGGCACGGATGTCGCAGGTACGGCTCGCCCTGCTGCTTCTCGGCCTGCTGTCGTTGGGCACGCTCGCTTCCGCTCTCATGCCCGCATTCGGCTCGGTCATATTGTCGCGCTTCATCGCCGGCCTGCCGCACGGCGCCTACTTCGGCGTCGTGTCGTTGCTCGCCAGTCGGCTGATGGGCCCGGGAGGGGAAGGACGCGGCATCGCACTCGCGATGTCGGGGCTCACGCTCGCGAATGTGGTCGGCGTGCCGCTGTCGACCGTGCTCGGACAGCAGCTGGGGTGGCGGTGGGTGTATGTCGTGGTGGCAGGGCTGTTTGCGGTGACTCTGATACTGGTTCGCGTGTTCTTGCCGGCATGGCCCGGCGATCCGCGGCGCAGTCCGCTGCGCGAGCTGTCGGCGCTGCGCAGCGCCCCGCTGTGGGCCATGGTTGGAGTGAGCTCGATTGGCTTCGGAGGCTTCTTCGCGGTGTACTCCTACATCGCCGAGGTGACGGTTCGCGAGACCGCGCTGTCGGCAGACGCAATCCCATGGGTACTCGCGACCATGGGTGTCGGAATGACCATCGGGAATCTTCTGGGCGGTGTGCTCACCGACTGGCGTCCCGCTGCCGCGGCCGTGTGGGGACTATCGCTCTCGATCGTCGCACTCACGTCGTACAGCTTGTTCGCCCAGACCGCGATCGGCCTGTACATCTGCGCGTTCTTCGCCAGCGGGACGTCGGCGATCTTGATGCCGGCCCTGCAGTCCCGACTGATACGCGTCGCCGGCGAGGCGCGGCTGTTCGGCGCCGCTCTCAATCACGCCGGGTTCAACATCGCGAATGGCTTAGGCGCAGGACTGGGAGGGGCCGCCATCGCAGCCGACTGGGGCTATCTCGCTCCGGGTTGGGTCGGTGTCGCCCTCACCAGCTTCGGCCTGGTGCTGATGCTGATCAGCCTTCGCCTCGAGCCCCAAGAAGGGCTGCGCGGAAGTTTCTGACGCCGTTCTTCAAGCCTTCCTTGCGTGACGCGCGTAACCACTAGTAGAGTCACAGGAACGGCCGATGGGGGGCCGTGTGCGGGTGGGGATTCGCACTCATGTGGTTGATCTGGGGAGATCATGGGGACGCGTATCGTCGGCTATGCCGCCGGAGCCTTCGACTTGTTTCATGTCGGGCATCTGAACATCCTTCGCAATGCACGTCAACACTGCGACGTACTGATCGCGGGCGTCGTCAGCGACGAGATGCTGCGCGCCGTGAAGGGGATCGATCCCGTCGTGCCGGAAGACGAGCGCGCGGAGATCGTCAGGCACATCTCATTCGTGGACGACGTCTATATCGAGACGAAGCCGGCGAAGATGGATGCCTGGCACGACCTGCACTTCACGCGCTTCTTCAAGGGCGATGACTGGCGTGGCACCGAGAAGGGCCTTCGGCTCGAGCGCGAGTTCGCATCCGTGGGCGTGGAGGTCGTGTACTTCCCGTACACCGCGCACACATCGAGTACGACGCTGAGACGCGCTCTCGACGTGCTGACACGCGGCGAGTTGGCGGTGGCTCAATGACGAAGTCCGGATCACGCTCCCCGCCGTGAGGCGAGCGATGCGTCACGCCTGAACTTGCGGATGCCGCTGGGGAGCAGCATCCGTACCGCGATCTGGGGTCGCGAGGCGCCGAGGGGTCGGCGCCTATCGAAATGCCCGCCGTCTGCGGCGGCGGGTCTGGGGAATCTGGGGAAACATGTCGCACTGGGGTTTGCGTACATCATCAGCTCGTGGAGCTTCACGATGACCTCCGTAGAGGAAGTCCTGGGGTACACCCGCGGCGGGGGCGACGGTCTCGTCGTCTCCGAGCCACGAGCGCTGCGCGCGGTGCCCGACTTGGTCGTGGCACCGCGCGCGACCACAACGCTGGAGCAGCGGCGCCGCTGGGAACGGCACTACCGCTCGCTTCTGCACGTCACGGATGTGGCGATGATCGGCCTCGCTGTCGGTCTCACCGCAAGCATCCAACTCCAGCTGGGGGCTAGCCCGCTCGACACCGCCCTGCGCGCATCCCTTCTGTGTGCACTGTGGCTGGCGATGCTCGGCGGCACCCACACGCGCGACGCTGCGCTGTTTCGGCCCAGCGCGGTCGAATACCGTGGCGTTGCGCACGCCACCGGCTTGGCATTCGGCATCCTGGCCATCGGTGACGCGCTCACGAGCCTGCATGGAATGCAGTTGCTCCTGCTCGTCGCCCTCCCCCTCGGGCTGGGATTGCTGATGCTGAGCCGGTGGTCGTGGCGTCGCTGGCTGGTGCAGCAGCGTAACCAGGGTTCCTACACGTCGCGCACGCTCGTCGTCGGCGAGCGTGACGACGTGGAATACGTTGTCGACAGCCTCAGCCGCTCGAACTCAGCGGGGCTGCGAATCGTCGGCGTCACCCTGCTCGACGGCAACGCCCGCGAATTGGTCGTCGGCGACGGCGCCTATCCGGTTCTGGGGAACCTGCGCACTGTAGGCGCGGTGGCTCGCGATCTCGGCGCCGACACGATCATCGTCGCCAGCAGACCACAGGGCGATGCAGACTTCGTCAAGCGCCTGAGTTGGCAGCTGGAGGGCACCGCCGCCGAACTCGTGCTCTCGAGCCGGCTCACCGATGTGGCCGGTCCGCGCCTCTCGTTCGAAGCGCTGGACGGGCTCCCGCTGATTCGCATGCAGATTCCCACGTACTCTGGCGGGCAGCACCTGGTGAAGCGCGCACTCGACGTCGGCGTCGCTTTCTGCGCCCTCGTGCCGATCGCGCTGATGCTTCCGGTACTCGCTCTGCTCATCAAGCTCGACTCTCCAGGTCCCGTGTTCTTCTTCCAAGAGCGCGTCGGGCGCGACGGCAAGCTGTTCAAGATGGTCAAGTTCCGCTCGATGCGCACGGATGCCGAGCAGCAGCTCGCCGCGCTTCGCGAACAGAACGAAGGAGCCGGGCTGCTGTTCAAGATGAAGGACGATCCTCGCGTCACCCGCGTCGGCCGCGTGCTGCGCAAGCTCTCTTTGGACGAGCTGCCCCAGTTCTGGAACGTTCTCGTCGGCGACATGAGTGTGGTCGGGCCACGGCCGCCGCTGCCCAGCGAAGTCACCGGGTATGACGGCAAGGTGTTCCGTCGGCTGTACATCAAGCCGGGCATCACGGGCCTCTGGCAGGTCTCGGGGCGCAGCGACCTGTCGTGGGACGAAAGCGTGCGACTTGACCTTCGCTACGTCGAGAACTGGTCGGTCGTCAGCGACCTGCAGATCATGTGGCGCACGGCGAAGGTCATGCTGCGCCCGAGCGGGGCATACTGAGCGTATGCCGGCAGCATCACCAGATCGATCGATCCTCTTCATTGGCGTCAACTACGCGCCGGAGCCCACCGGCATCAGCCCCTACACGACGGGGATGGCTGAGGGGCTCGCGGGCCGGGGCCACGACGTCAGCGTAATCACCTCGTTCCCGCACTATCCCTGGTGGCGCATCCCCGCGGAGTACCGGCACCTGCCTGCACGCGATGAAACGAACGGGGTACGCGTGAGGCGGCTTCGCCACTACATCCCGCATCGGCCCAGCACAATTCGTCGTGCACTGTTCGAGCTGTCGTTCGGCGTGCGTGCCCTGTTCACGAGGTGGAGGTCACCTGACGTGGTGGTGGTCATCTCGCCCGCCCTGCTCGCATCCCGACTCGTCGCCGCACGGGCTCGCCTGCAGGGCATCCCTGTGGTCACTTGGGTGCAGGACATCTACACGCTGGGTGTCGGACAGGCGTCCAGCGGGAGGGGAAAGGGGCTCATCGCACGCGTGGAGCGGAGCCTGGCGGATGCGTCCCATCGCGTGGTGGTGATCCACGACCGTTTCCGCTCGATGTTCGTGGAGGGCGTCGGCACATCCGCGCCAATCGATGTGGTGCGCAACTGGTCGCACGTCCCGGACGTGAGCGGAGATCGCCGCGCTGAGACGCGTGGGCGGATGCACTGGGCGGATGATGACGTCATCGTTCTGCACGCCGGAGCGATGGGCGCCAAGCAGGGCCTCGAGAATGTCGTGTACGCCGCTCGCGAGGCGACCCGACGCGGCTCGCGAGTGCGCTTCGTGCTGCTCGGCGATGGCAATCAGCGTGAGCACCTCGAATCGCTCGGCGCCGACCCCCGCCTCGACTTCGTGGACCCCCTGCCCGACGACCGCTTCTTGGACACGCTAGCGGCGGCTGACGTGTTGCTCGCGAACGAGCGCCCCGGACTGACCGAGATGTCCGTACCCAGCAAGCTGACCACTTACTTCGCGACGGGGCTGCCGGTCGTTGCCGCCGTTGACTCCTCCAGCACCACACACGACGAGGTTCTCGCGTCGGGCGCTGGTCCGGTCGTGGCAGCGGGTGACCCGGTTGCGCTTGTGGATGCGATCGAAGCGCTGGACGCACAACCGGGAGCTGCGGCTTCTTACGGCGCCTCAGGTCGCGCGTATCGCGCTGCTCATCTAACCTCGTCAGCCGCGATCAACGCGTTCGAGCAAACGCTAACGCAAGCGATCACAGCCTGAAAGCGCGTGCGCGGCGAACGGACGGCGTTAGAGCAGCTTGACGGTGATGTCGGAGAACTCTACTGCCAACGGAGATTCGTAGTCTTTGAAGAGTCGTACCCACGGCCCGCGCCATCTACCGTCATTCACATCCATGGAAGTGAGCGCGCCTGCTCGATGGATACGGACCTGGGACGCGTCAGCGTCGATGCGGACACGGATCTGCTCGCCGGCGCGCGGTGCCGCTCCGCCCTGCTCCGCGAGTACCTGGCCCACCTGCCCGGACTCACGTGCAATCAAGCGAAGCGCCCCATCCGCAGTGAGATGCAGCTCATATCCATCTGAATTGCCTCGCTCCGCCTCCCCACCGGGGCCATCCGCGAGTAGACCGAAGACCACTCCAGCGGCACCAACATCAGGAGCTTTGTCCGGCCAGGTCAGTGTGACCTCCAGGCTCACGAGTGACAAGTCTGGACGCGCCAATGACCCCATGAGGTAGCTGCAACGACCTGCTCGTTGCACACGCAACGCGCCCCGATCGGAGACGAGGGCCGGCTGCGCGTACCAGCCCAACTGTTCGAACCCCGAAGGCAGGTCACCCGCGGCTCGGCGTCCCGACTGGAAATCATCAGAACTGCGGCGCTTGCCGCCGGTCAGGTACGGGATGTTGGAGCACATCTTTCCGGCAACTCCCATCCGGTTCAGGCGATCGACCTCCGCATTGAAATGCACCTCCCAGCAGATGACAGGAGTTCCTGTCGCAACAGCCCGAGATAGTTCGTCGTCGCTGATCCTGGTAGGAACGCCAATGGCATCGAAGCGAGCGGCGAACTCGTCCAACCGTCCCATCTGATCAGAGTCGAAGTAACCCCAAGCCGCATATCCTCGATCTTTGACCATGTTGACCTGCTTAGCTGGCGCCCACTGCTTCCATACCAAACGCTCGGTCGACCTCGGCTGGGCATCCATCAGATCTAGGATCGCTCGGGTGTTGCTGCCCTGCTTGTCCTCAATGAACATCAGAACCTCGTCACCCAACGCTGCGAAAACGTCCTCGAGCCGGCTGACCGGCTCCAATGGAGCTTCGGGGCCCAACCAGGCACGAGCGTCAACTCGCAACTGGTTGATCTCGTTCCAGGTCATCTCAGAGATATTTCGCTGCACACCCAAGGTCCTGGAAGCCGAGAGATCGTGATGGCACACCAGGACTCCATCCGCTGTTGCGCACACCGACACCTCGACGGCATCGGCGCCGGCTTTCAAAGCGGATCGGTATGCCGTGAGAGTGTGCTCCGGCCAGTTGTCACCACTGCCACGATGCGCGACGAAGAAGCTCTCGCTTCCCAGCAGACCAGAGACGGAACCAGGCACAGCGACCGCCGACGCCAAGGGCGTCGACGTCGGCTGCTGCAGTGGTTTCGCTGGCGACGGTGTGCAAGCAGTCAGCAGGGCGACGCCACCCAGCGCCAGCACCGCCCTGCGTGAGAGCCGCCCGTGACTAGTCATGGCGCTGGAGTGAACTGAAGCACTAGGACTGGGCGGTATGCGGAAGAGCTTGCTTCCGAAGACCAGAGCCGTACGTTGTCACTGCCAGCACTCGACATACGCAGAGTCTGCGTCGAGCCCAGAACGGATCGGATCGCTGCAGCATCAAGCTGTGCGGAGTACGCCGTGTTCGTCGCGGTCGCTCCTGTGAGCTGCCCAATGCGCGGCCCG
Organism: Microbacterium sp. USHLN186; assembly: GCF_037145155.1. Taxonomy (NCBI): domain Bacteria; kingdom Bacillati; phylum Actinomycetota; class Actinomycetes; order Micrococcales; family Microbacteriaceae; genus Microbacterium; species Microbacterium sp. USHLN186. The sequence continues at coordinate 23,891 of NZ_JBBCYA010000003.1, read as the reverse complement.
GCCTGCGTCGGCCGGTTGTTCCAGTTGATTGTCGCCTGATCCCATTCATTGCCGATCAGAGCGAAGTCATGAGCGTCGGCCGAGCCCGCGGTTGGATCAGTTGACGTCCTCACCTTCAGCTCAACCCCGCTGAGAACAGTCCCCGGCGGAGCTGTAGGCAGGTCGAAGCGAAGGAACGACTCGATGGGGGTTGTGCCTCGCGAAGACAGCTGGTTCGTAGTCCCGTAGAGAGTAGTTGGCGCGATCTGCGCCGCCATCGAATCAGCTGTGGCACTCAGCGTGACGGTCACCGGCTGCACCGGATCCGGGCCGGGCGTCGCGATAACGGCGCTGGCGGCAGTGCTGGCACTGCTGGCATTACCCGCCGCGTCAACGGCGACAACTCGGTAGTAATACGTGCCGGGCGCCAATCCCGCATCGGTGAAGGAAGTCGATCGATTTGTTCCGATCTGGTTTCCCGTGTCAGCAGTGAAGTTCGCCGCATCGCCACGGTGGATCCGATACTCAGCCACCCCAACATCATCAGTCGACGCCGACCACGTCAACGTTGCCGTTGTACCGTTGACCGCTGCCGTCACACCGGCCGGCGCAGAGGGTGCCGTGACGTCCGGGACGTCAGGGTCGGGGTCAGGTCCCGGGCCGGTTCCAGGAACGAAGTTCAGGACCAGGGTGGGCCGATAAGCGGCGTTGGTGGACTCACGAGACCAGAGGCGGAGGTTATCCGTTCCCGCAGCGCTCGAGAGTTGCAAAGTCGCGGATGTGCCGAGGCTCGGTGCCAGCCCCGCCGCAGACAGATTCGCGGAGTAGGCCGTGTTGATCGCGGTCGCACCGGACAGCTCCCCCAACACGGTGGGGTCGACGTTCGTCAACCTCGTGTTCCAGGTGAGCTGCGACTCGGACCACGCACCAGACGCGCGACGCAACTGGTGAGTGTTCGCCGAACCCGCGGACGGATCCGTGGAGGTTCGCACTCGCAGCTGCGCACTGTCCAGTACCAGGCCGGAGGGAGCCGCCGGCAGATCGAACTGCAGGAACGACACGATAGCCGTATCGAACCGAGACGAAAGTTGGTTGGAGGCGCCGTAGGCATAGTTCGCGTTGACCGCTGCAGCCATCGCGTCCGCTGTCGCGACCACGGAGATGGTCACCGGCTCCTGAGGCGCGGCGACGACCGTCGCGGAGGCGGCATCACTCGAGGCGCTGACGTTCCCTGCGCCATCCTCAGCGGTCAGCTTGTAGTAGTAGGTGCCTGGGGCGACGCTTCGGTCGGTGAAGGACGTCGACGTACTTGCCCCCACCTTGTTGCCCGCCTCCGGCGCGAAGCCGGCCGAGTCGCCGCGGTGGACCTGATATCCGACGACTGCCACGTTGTCGGTCGCAGGGGACCAGGAGACCGTCACGCTGCTGCCGGTGACCGACGCCTTCACGTCTCCAGGAGCGGTCGGCGCGGAGTCATCCGCGATGGCTACGGAGGCTGAAGCTGGAGAGCTGACGTTGCCGGCGGCGTCCTGCGCTATCACCTTGTAGTACCAAGTGCCCGCAGGAACAGCGCTGTCCAGGTACGCGAGGGCTGTCGTTTGCCCCAAGAGGGTGCTGCTCGATGGCACGAAGTCTGCCGACGAACCTCGATACACCCGATATCCAGTGACGCCGATGTCGTCCGTGGAGGCAGCCCAGCTCAGCTGGACATTCCCGTCTGACATCGTCGCTGCGAGGTCGCTCGGCTGAGTCGGTGCAATGGCATCCACCAGGCGGTGACCCAGGCTCGTTTCGATCGATGCGTTGCTGCGGTTACCCGCGGCGTCCTCAGCTACCACAACGTAGTAGTACGTGCCCGGGTCGAGATCTTCGTCGGTGAAGGCGAGTTCGGTGCTCTCGCCGATCTTCGCCGACTCAGACGGGTCGAAGCCCGACTTGTCACCGCGGTAGATGTCGTAGCCCGTCACGCCGACGTTGTCCTCCGACGCGGACCACGTGAGCGAGACATCCGTCCCTACCGTTTGAGCAGCAAGTCCTTCGGGGGCCGAGGGTGCTTGCTGATCCGTCACCGTGAAGGTGACCGCATCAGACGGTTGGCTACGGTTGCCAGAGGAGTCGAGCGCTACCACCTTGTACGAAACCTCACCAACGGGCGCAGTCGCGTCGTTGAACGTCGTCGTGCTCGTCGTGCCCAGAAGGGTGGCGCTGTCCACCGTGAAGTCCGGTCCAGTACCGCGATGGACCTCGTAGCGGGCGACACCCACGTCATCGGTCGAGGCGTCCCACGCGAGTTCGACGCCACCCGTGACATGCTTCGCACTGACTGCCGTCGGCATGGTGGGCGCGGAACGGTCCACAGATCCGATGGCGTAGTGGTCGGCGACCACTGCCGGCGAAAGCGAGGAGGAATAGATGGCGAACTCGTCGAGGTCTCCATTGAAATAGAAGCTCGAGGGCCGGTTCGGCCAGCTGTTCAAGTTTCCGCCGCCCAGGCGCCAGTATCCCTCTCCGGACTCGGCGCCGGTGACGGGGCTGCTCGCGACCATCTGCCCGTCGACATAGAGCTGCCGTCCTGTGGAGTCGATGACACCCACCGCGTGATGCCAAGCACCGTTGTTGTAGCTTTTCGTGCTCGTGACAGTGGCGGCACTGCCGATGTAGGAGCCCCAGATCAGGCGCCCGTCATCGGTCATGTACAGATGCTTGTCGTATCCGGAGCCGTTGCCGGTCGCGGTGTTCTCGAACCCGAGAATCTTTCCGCCGGACGTCGTGGTCGTGCGGAACCAGATCTCTGCCGAGACAGTGGCCGATGGAGTCAGGCTCTGGCTCGTGGCGATCGTACCGTCGGACGATCCGGGTACCCGCACTGCGGCGTTGTTCTCGACAATCCCCGTCACGCCCTGAACCACACCGGGAAGTGCGGTGCCGGGGGTAGTGCCGAAGTAGGAGGAATCCGCGATGTCGGCCGTCGAACCGCCGAGCCGCCAGTAGAGCAGCGGATCGCCTTCGAAGACAGTCTTCCCGTAAGCATCAGCCGGAACAGGGTTCGTGACCAGGTCTCGACCCGCGGCCACGTACTGAGCAGCGACCTCGCGTGCCGTGAGCGCTCGCGGGTACACAGCCGGCTCGTCGATCAGTCCGCCGAAGAAGTTGCTCGAAGGCCGCGACGGCCATCCCGAAAGGTTGTCGCCTCCGATGCGCCAAATCCCCCAGTAAGCCTGCTGGTTGGCGACGGAGTTGGAAGCGACGCGCTTCCCGTCGACGTAGAGGCGCATGCCCTCTGGGCCCTGAGTGCCCGTGACAAGGTGCCACGAACCATCGTTGAGCGCGGATGGGGAAGTCACCGTAGTGGTGCTCCCGTTGTACGCTCCGAAGCGGACGCGACCGTCATTCTGCATGTAAAGGTGTCGATCATAGCTGCCACTCAGGTTCGGCGCGTTGTTACCCGTACGCGGGCGCCCGTTGCCGAAGCCGATGATCTTGCCCCCGCGATCGGTGGTTGTGTTGATCCACGCCGACACACTGTACGTCGTTAGTCCGGGACGATATTGGTCGGTCACGAGGTAGTCGTCGACGCCGTCCAGGGAGAAGGACTGTGAGTTCGATGGGACTGCGCTGGAGGCAGAGGTCGTAGCGCCTTCCATCAACCGCATCGCCGGACCGTCAACACTCGTGTCCTTCGCAGAAGCGTCGAGGGCCCACACACCGGACGTCACTGCGCCCGACCAGAAGCCCGTCGCCCCCGCTGCGCGGACGGTGGAATCCCAGTCCGTCTTCGCTGCGACAGCCCGAGCACTTGCCGTAGCAGAGAGGCCGGAAGTGTTCGTCCCATCCGACGCTGTGACACGGTAGGAGTAGGTGCTGCCGGCGTTCACCGCCTTATCGACGAAGGTGATCTGCGGGCGCTCCCACCACATGGAGCTTCCCTTTCCGGTCCAGACCGGCGTGGTGCCGTTGTTCCGGTACACACTGTAGGTGAGGTCACTGTCATCGGAGTCCACCACAGTGCGGAACTGAACTTGAATCGTGCCGTCGCTGGTAGCAACGGCCGAGACGACGGGAGCGGGCGGAGCCCCTACGTCATCCGGTCCGAAGCGAGTCAGACCCTGCTGCCCCTTGTTGTTGATGCGGGTGAACTCGCCACCTGCCCACATGTACTTTTTCCCTGTCGTGCCACCCTCCGCGACGGTGAGCGCACGCGGTCCGATCCCCTCCCCGATGCCGTCGTTCCCGGCAGGGAACCACCCGAGCAGCTGCGTCGTGTTCGAGTCCTGAGCAAGGAAGTAGTTTCGGATACCGTCGTTGAACGCGTTGATACCGGAGCAGTCGTGCGCATGGCTGGCGGAGTAAAGAGTCTGCTCGTAGAGGAGAACGGCTTGGGTCGCGCCGAGGCAGGTGTCTCGCCACACCTGATCGCCGGTCTCCCACGAGAACGCAGCACGGCCATCGAATACGCCACCGCCGGTACCCTCGTTGCCGATGTAGAAGCGCCCGTCATCGCCGGACCAGATGGTCTTGGTGATGGACGAGTTCGGGAAGAAGCCGGACGGGTAGGTACGAAGAACCTCACCGCCGGCACCGTTCGCCCCGGTCGCTCCGGTCACCATCGCAATCGAATGCGAGTACTGGCCGTTGATCTCGAACATGTCGCCGCCGACAACGACCTTCTGGCCGTCAGGAGACACGGCGACCGCACGTCCTTGGCCCACGTCCGCAGGAAGGTTCGTGACCGTTCGCACCGCATCGGCCACCCAGTCGAGCAGCGCGCCCGTCGTGGCGTTCACCGCAGCGAAGCCCCGGCGCGTTTGCCCTCCGACGGTGTTGAACAGGCCTCCGACGTACAGAACGTTGCCGTATTGAGCAAGGGCAGTGGCGGTCGACGAGAATTGAGCCGGCCGGAATGGCTTCACGACACAGGCATTCACATCGATCGCCGCGACCCGCCCGACATTCACACCGCCGATGCTTGAGAAGTTGCCGGCGACATAGACGACGGACTGGTCCGCATTCGTGGTCAGCGCGAGCACCGAGGCCGTCCCACTGGCCGCGCTGACGGCGAACTGGCAGCTGTCGGGGGCGCCCGTATCGGCGTTCAAGACAGCGAGTGCTGTCTGCGTGCGCGCAGTGCCGGATGCGCCAGCGGGCGGTCTCAGCTGCGTGAATGTGCCTCCTGCCACGACCTTGCCGCCTGACGCGGCAAGCGCATAGACGGTGCCGTTGGTCTGCCAGGTGGGCAGATCGTCGGCACTGAAGTGCACTCCGGGCGAAAGCGCCGAGGCTTGTTGCGGCGCTTGCGCGACAACCAGACCTGCGACGAGTGCTACGACGGCTGCGCCGGCAGCCCAAACTCGTTTCCCCACGGGATCCCCATCCCTAGAGCACCCGTTGAACTCGGATGCGATTTTCCCCAGTAACGTCGAGCGGAAGTCGTTGTCTGGATCCTCCCTCGGATCCAGCCCTTCTTCTACGTTCCGCTTCGACGCAGGGTCAGCATACATGCGGCGCACTGTTTTGGGGAAGCAACTATCTTCGACACTTGTTGGCCTGCAGTCGCATATGGTTCCTGAAGGGATGCGATCGCGATGGGCGTGACCGCGGAGAGGATACTCTTGTCCGGTCTGACGTTCTCCACGGCGCTGAGCTCACTGCAGGCTTCACAGAAGTCACCCGTGGGAATCTCGCTGTACTCGCGATACATCAACCGACCGGTAGGGCGCGTGCTCGCGGCGGCAGCGGCTGCCGCGGGGCTCTCCCCGAACGCGGTGACGGGGGTTTCAGCGGCGATGACCGTTGCGGGACTCATCGTCCTCGCAGTAGCGCCCGTTGCGGTGGGGTCGGGGCTTGTCGTCGCATTCTGTCTGGTTCTCGGTTTCGCGCTGGACTCCGCCGACGGTCAGGTGGCCCGACTGACCGGCCGCGGCAGCCCAGCCGGCGAATGGCTCGACCACGTCGTCGATGCGGGGAAGATGGTGGCCGTGCATGCAGCCGTTCTGATTTCGGCTTACAGGCATGAGCTTCTCACCTCCGGTTGGCTGCTTGTGCCGCTGGCTTACATGTTGGTCGTGGTCCTGATGTTCTCAGGGATGACCCTTTTCGAACTGCTTACCAGAGCGATAGGGGGTGACCCCGTTCAGCGGAGCACGCCGTCGGCCATGCGAGCGGTCGTGCTCCTCTTCGCTGACTACGGCATCCTTGCCCTGTCGTTCACCCTGTGGGGGCTTCCTGCCGCCTTCTTCACCGCCTACGCCATCCTGGGCTCCGCGACAGCGGCGATCACTAGCCTTCTTTTCGCCAAGTGGTTCCGCGCGCTGTCGCGGCTGCGGTGATCGTCAGCGTTCTCGAATGTCCCGGCGATAATGCGCCAACGCGACCGGCACGAACAGCAACGGCGCCGACACGCCGTTCGCGATGAAACCCGCGGCGAGGCTCGCTTCACCTCCTCCGACGGCAAATCCGATAAGGAAGCCAGCGGTGGTGATGGCGGCGATGCCGACCCGGACAGCCGTCACGCTCGACTGATGCCCGAGGACTCTGAGAACAATGCCATGGATACCCGCCCAACCACTGAGCACCGTCGCGGAACCGACAAAGATCAGGCCCCAGAGCAGGAAATCGTGATCGACCCCGCGCAATGAGAACCCCGAGGCCCAGACGAAGAGCACCAGCCCTCCGACCACTGCGGTTGCGAGCGTTACGAGCTGCCAACTCGCACGCCACCCTCGGCTGATGACTGCGGCGGCGCGAGCATGGGCGCTGTCCGTGGCTCCGTCGGCGATGATGTTCGTACTGGCGGCTGAGAACGCGAGATTCAGCGGACCGAGCAGCGTCTGCGCGAGCCGCGCTCCGGCGATGAGACGATCAGCGCCGACGCCGGCAAGCACGATCAGCGGCACCGAGACGATGAACTGTCCGATGGCGAAGTCGATCGCCTGCCAACCCGCGGCAGCCCGGTACGCCCGGTAAGGGGCAAAGGTGGATGGCCGTGGACACAGTGTAAGGATGACGATGGCGGGAACTGCTGTCGAAACCCCGATCACGAGCATGAAGCTAGAGGTCACCGCCGGAATCAGCGGCACGAGGGTGATCAGCGTCAGAACCGCCCTGAGGCCGTCCGCGCCCGCGACCAGCCAGCGACGTGATGATCCGATCGATCGGTATCGAGCCCACTCATAAAGAACCGGCATAGCCCCGGCTGTTCCCGCCACGGCCGCTTCCGCGACGGGCATCATCGTCAGAAGCCAGGCAGCGGGCACCAGCACCAACAACGCTGAAGCGAACGCTGTCCACGCATAACGTGCTCGTACGAGAGCGCCGACGGCGACGCGCTGGTGAATCAAGGCGGGTTGCAGCAGCGCTGCTCGGACACCTCCGACAGCCATGATCACGACCAACACAAGGACCGAGAAGGCCGCGAACTCCGAAGCCGGCATTCGCGCCGCTCCGACCACCATGGGAATGGCGCCGGCGGCACTGGCAAACGCCTGTGCCAGGGTGAGCGGTGGGACCCGGAGGCGCCGGCTCATCGCCGACTCACCAGGAGGCGTACGACCGGTGGCATCTGACCTCCAACGCGCCGGCAAAGACCACATCGCGGTGCAAGGCACGGATGCTGGAAGCGATCCTATCGCTGAGGTTCGCAACGGGAGCGGCGTAGCTCTTCCGCGTGGCGGCATAGTATGTCGCTCATGGGGCGGATGCGAAGGCTCTCCGGTTTCACCGGCGCCGGCTACGACAAAGGGCGGGGACGCGCGTGGCAGGCGGCTTGGCAACTCGTCTCCAGCGTGCTGGTGATGCCATGGTACGTTCCTGTCCGAGTTCGAATCGCGGTACTCAGGGCCTTCGGCGCCACCATCGGTCGTGGGGTGAATCTACGATCCGGCGTGCGGGTGCACTGGCCATGGAAACTCACAATCGGCGACGCGAGCTGGATCGGTGAACGCGTCTGGATCCTCAATCTAGAGCCGGTCGACATCGGCCACGACGTGTGCATCTCGCAGGACGTCCTCTTGTGTACCGGGAGTCACGACCGCCACTCCCCGACTTTCGAGTTCGACAACGCACCGATCCGAGTAGGGAACGGCGCCTGGGTCGCCGCAAGAGCGACAATACTTCGCGGTGTGACCATCGGTGCCAATGCGCTCGTCGGCGCCACGGCGCTCGTCACGCGAGATGTTCATGAGGGTGAAACGGTCCTCGCCCCCCGAGCGCACCCCTCGGGGCCACGGCCATGAGAATATTGGGCGTGGTCACTCTGGTGAGCCCGGATGGAGAGTACGGCGGTCCGACGCGGGTCGCTCTCAACCAGCTGGCAGCACTTCGCGATCTCGGTCACGATGTTGTCCTTGCCGGAGGGCAACGCGGATTCCCGGGGCCGCCCCCCGTCAAGCTGGAAGGTGTACGCACACGACTGTTCCCCGTGATGTCAGCTCTGCCGCGCGCTGGCTTCGCGGGCCTCGCCTCTCCCCGGCTATGGCGTGCGGTTCATCGGCATCGCCACGAATTCGACGTCATACACGTGCACGCCGCAAGAGACCTGGTGACACTCCCCGCAGCATACCTCGCTCAGCGGGGCGGGGCTCGCGTCGTACTTCAAACGCACGGGATGATCGATCCATCCTCGAACCCGCTCGCAGGCCCTCTTGATGCAGTTCTTACTCGACGAGTACTGAAAAGCGCTCACGCCGTGGCGTATTTGTCCGAAGTCGAGAGAGCCGGACTTCGCGAGGTCACACGAGGAGCGGCACGACTCGTCGAACTGCCTAATGGAGTCCCAGAGGGGAAGTTCCCGAGTTCCCGTCCGGACGTCCCGCACGTACTGTATCTCGCCAGGCTCGCAAAGAGAAAGAGACCTGTTCATTTCGTGCAGGCGGCAACCGTTCTCGCCCAGGAATTTCCCGAGGTGCGATTCACCCTTATCGGTCCAGACGAAGGCGAAGGCGCGTCCGTACGAGCGGCGATCCTACGTTCAGGTTACAGCGATCGCATCCGCTGGGAAGGGGCCGTGAGCATGAGTGAGACAGCGTCACGTATGCAAGAAGCGTCGATTTACGTTCTTCCCAGCGTGGACGAGCCGTACCCGATGTCTGTCTTGGAAGCGATGTCGGTCGGACTACCTGTGATCGTGACGGAGACCTGCGGCCTTGCCTCATTTGTCGCCGAAAGTGATGCAGGGACAGTGATCGGGAGTTCGCTTTCCGACCTCATCGAGTCCATGCGCGGGCTGATCGCCGACCCAGATCGCGCACGGGCGACGGGTGAGCGGGGGCGCCAGGCAGTCCGCGAAAAGCGGAGCATGGCGGCCATCGCGCGACAACTGGAGCAACTCTACCTATAGGATCGCTCGTGTCGGGCCGAGATGGGGAAGCCCGACACGGAGTCGGCCGCGAAGCAGCGAGCCGCCCGAACCTAAGGGGAACAGAGTGACTAAACGCGCCTTAATCACGGGGATCACGGGCCAGGACGGGTCGTATCTCGCTGAGTTGCTTCTCGGCAAGGGGTATGAAGTGCATGGCATGATTCGCCGCGCTTCAACCTTCAATACGTCTCGAATCGATCATCTCTACGTGGACCCCCATCGCTCAGATGCAAAGCTGTTCCTCCACTACGGCGATCTGAGCGACGGCGCACGGCTGACGACGCTGCTTGCCAGCATCCGGCCGGATGAGGTCTACAACCTCGCCGCACAATCACATGTTCGCGTTTCCTTCGACGAGCCGGAGCACACCGCTGACACAACCGGGACTGGATCCATTCGCCTTCTGGAAGCGGTGCGAATGTCCGGTATCGACACGCGCTTCTACCAGGCGTCCTCGTCGGAGCTCTATGGTGCTACGCCGCCTCCTCAGAATGAGACGACGCCCTTCTACCCCCGGTCCCCGTACGCCGCCGCAAAGCTCTACAGCTACTGGATCACGAAGAACTACCGCGAGGCATACGGGATGTTCGCGACCAACGGCATCCTCTTCAACCACGAGTCGCCCCGTCGTGGAGAGACATTCGTGACGCGAAAGATCACGCGTGCCGTCGCGGCGATCAAGGCCGGCCGGCAGGACCATGTGTACATGGGCAACCTGGATGCCGTGCGCGACTGGGGTTACGCCGCCGAGTACGTGGAAGGCATGTGGCGCATGCTGCAGGTCGACGAGCCAGACGATTTCGTCCTCGCTACTGGTACCGGGACGACAGTACGGGAGTTCCTGGAAACGGCGTTCGCGCATGCCGGGCTGAACTGGGAGGACCATGTCCGCTTCGACGAGCGCTATCTGCGGCCGACCGAAGTGGATGCGCTGATCGGAGACCCCCGCAAGGCGGAGGAGAAGCTCGGGTGGAAGGCGAGCGTCGGTCCGCTGGAGCTTGCACGTCTCATGGTCGACGCTGACATCAAGGCACTCGAGCACGCCGGCGCGCCGTGGATCGATCAGGTCCCGCTTTCGGGCTGGCCAGTCCTATGAGCGACCGGCACGATTTTCGGCCCAAGTCGCTCGATCGAGACGCGCCCTTCTACATCGCGGGACATCGAGGGCTCGCCGGCAGCGCCATGTGGCGTCAGTTGAAGGGCTCGGGGTTCTACAATCTCGTTGGGCGCACCTCTGCAGAGCTGGACCTGAGAAATCGTGAAGACGTCTTCGACTTCTTCCGGGATGTCCGACCACGCTACGTGGTGCTAGCAGCGGCGAGGGTCGGGGGCATACTCGCAAACAGCACCTACCCGGTTGACTTCCTCAGCGACAATGTCCGCATCCAAACGAACGTCATGGACGCGGCGCGCGAAGTCGAGGTCGAGCGGTTGTTGTTCCTTGGCTCCTCGTGCATCTACCCAAGACTCGCTCCGCAGCCGATCAGGGAGGACGCGCTGCTGACAGGACACCTGGAGCCGACGAACGACGCGTACGCGATAGCGAAGATCGCAGGGATCTTGCATGTGCAAGCGGTGCGCCGACAGGATGGTCTGCCCTGGATCTCCGCTATGCCGACGAATCTGTACGGTCCGAATGACAACTTCTCCCCCCTTGGGTCACATGTCCTTCCGGCACTGATCCGACGGTATGACGACGCGGTGACATCCGGAGCGCGATCTGTGACCAACTGGGGTACCGGCACTCCGCGACGCGAATTCCTGCACGCCGATGACCTCTCCTCAGCGTTGCTGCACCTCCTAGAGAACTACGACGGCACAGAGCACGTGAACGTGGGAACGGGCAAAGACGCCACGATCCGCGAGATCGCTGAAGCCATCGCCGAGGTCACCGGCTTCGAAGGTGAAGTGCTCTGGGACACCGACAAGCCCGACGGTACGCCGCAGAAGCTACTCGATGTCTCTCGCCTGGCGGAGTCGGGATGGACCGCCAGCGTCAGTCTTCACGAAGGGTTGAGCCGCACTGTCGATTGGTATCGGTCGCACGTATCCAGGTTGCGAACCTAAGAGGTCGTCGCTGACCGCGAAAGGTCCGCGCCCAGCAGTAACGAAAAGTATGCAGCCAACGGTTAACAGCAATGGCCCCGTGGCCTGCAATAGCGAGCCGCGCAGCAGGATCGTCGTGAACACTGGCAGTACCGCACCGGCGATCGCCCATGCGCCGCTGCGCGACAGGGCCGCCGCGCTACGCGTATCCATCAACCGTGCGCTGAGGCCGTAGATTACGAAAAGGATGATCACCGCGATCAGCCCGCCATTGACGATCGCTTCGGCCCATATCGGAGCAGAGAGGTTATCAAATGAATAGCCGCGGTACTCCGCGAGGAGTATGCCGGTGTCGGTTGGCTTGTCCGCCCACACGGCGCGGGGCACCCAGAAGAAAACACTTCCGGCGAACTGACGCAGCGGCGTAGCCATGCCCTCCGTCCAGAGAGAGACAGCATTGGCCACCTGCCAAAATGCGTCATAATCCGGATTGGAAAGGTACTCCGTGAAGAATCCACTGCGAGTGGCGATCCCTCCGTCTACACGTCGGAAGGCGTCAGCGAGTGGGAAAACGAAGAGAAAGCCCGCGATGACTGCGGCCATCGCTACTCTTGCCCGGGCAGTGGTGGTCAACGCGCCGGCATAGACGACGAGGGCGAAGGCGATCGTGCCGAATGAGTATCGCGCGCTTGTGACGGGATTGACGATGAGCAGCAGCACTGCTCCTCCCATGACGGCGCCAGCGATCGCCAGCTGTCTACTTGCCGATGTCGTGCTCGCTCGTCGCAACTGCAGCAGCGCGCCCACAGCCACGACCATCGGGTAGATACCACTGGCATACGTGAGACTGCGCACCGCTGGGTCCGGCCACGCTGCCGCACGCGCCGCGGCAGCCGCATCCCGACTCCCCTGAAAGATCGTCACGCCCAGTCGCGAAACGACGAAACCACTCAGGGCGAGGGCCACGATGAACAAAGCGACTGTGCGCCATTTCGAGACTGAACGCGTCTTCGGCTGAGCGTGAAGCACTTCGCGGTGCTCACGGTGCAGCCAGATCAGTCTGCCGATCTCGTAGCACGCCACGCCGAGCGCAACCACACCAGCGGCAGGCAGATCGAGATTCGGGTCCACGCCAGGCGTGGTCGTCGAAGTCAGACCAGAACGAATCTGCGCAGTCGGCGCAATGCCCATGAAGATATACGTGAACAGCCAGAAAAAGAAGTCGAAGAGTCGCGGAACGCCCGCGACCCACAACAGGGACAACCGGACTCCAGCCCAGACCATGAGGCCCAACGTCACCGTCCAGGCTTCGCTCCTGGCGACATCATCGATGTCGGCGAGGAGGAATACAGGAAGGCCGACCGAGAGGATCGAGACTGATAGGACCAGCAGCACCCAGCGGAGGCTCCTCGAGAGCGTCGCGCTCGCGTGTGAGTCGCGATTCGTTCTCACGCTCTTACCTTCTGGTGGCATGTTTTCGTCGGCGCCGTTCGGTGCTGTAAGTGTCGGCGGTTACCCGGGTCAGCGGCCAAAGATATCATGGGAGCGCGCCGGTCGACATCTGTCCGGCGTGATGCCGACATCGGCGTTGGGGGCGATGCATGGAATCCAATAGTTTGCTGCGACTGGTGCGTTATCAGTGGGCGGTGGTTGCGCTGTGCCTGATAGTCGGCGTGACCTTCGGTTGGGTTGCAGCCCAGGTCACACCGCGGGAGTACACAGCCAGCGCAGACGTCTTCGTCACTGCCACAGGCGGCGCCAATACGGGCGAGATCGCGCAATCCACGAACTTCTCACAACAGCAGGCGCGAAACTTCGCCGCGATCTCGACGCGCGAAGTCGTCCTGCAGCCTGTGATCGAAGCTCTGGATCTCGACACCACGGTTCGCAAGTTGCGCAAACAGGTCTCAGCGTCCGTCGGTCTGAACACCAGTGTCATCACCATCTCAGCGACAGACGAGTCGCCGGAGCGTGCCGCTGCGGTGGCGAACTCCGTCTCCACCAACCTGTCCGAAGTCGTTCCGGCGCTCACTCCTCGCGTACAGGGCGATTCGCCAGTGCGCTTGCAGGTGATCGAATCCGCAGTTCCACCCGTCCTTCCGTCCGCACCCAACGTTCCGCTGCTGCTCGTCGTCGGCCTACTCCTCGGCGTACTGCTGGCCACGATCACGGTGGTCGTGCGCGGCGTGCTCGATGCGCGAGTACGATCTGCCGACCAGCTCTCTGGACTGCTGAACGCGCCGGTAATCGGCTCGATCGGATACGATCGCAGAGCAGGACGACAGCCGATCGCCATGAGAGACAGACATTCTCTTCGAGCCGAGGAGTACCGGCAGGTTCGAGCAAATCTGAGGTTCCTCCAGTCCGGAGAGAAGCACAAGGTGTTCGCTATCACCTCCGCAAACCCTGGAGAGGGCAAGAGCTCGACATCTGCAAATGTCGCGATCGCGCTGGCGGCTTCAGGGCTCAAGACCTGTCTCATTGAGGCAGACCTCCGCCGCCCATCGCTGGGCGGAGTGCTCGATCTGCCTGACGCGTTGGGATTCAGTGATGTCATCGCCGGAGATATCTCCGCGATGGACGCACTCGTCCCGTGGGGAGAAGACGGGGTGAAGGTCCTGCTGTCGGGGACTATCCCTCCGAATCCCAGTGAGCTGCTCGAGTCGAGCGCAGCCGCAGAGACCCTGCGCCTGATCAGGTCACACTTCGATGTGACCGTCATCGACTGCCCCCCTCTCAACCCCGTTTCCGATGCCGCTGTGGTGGCGAGGATGTTCGGCAGCGTTATCGTCGTCGGCGCCTCTCGAGTGCTGCGTGTGCGCGACCTGCGTCGAGCGGCGGAACGGTTAAGAGGTGTCGGAGCCACCGCCGAGGGCGCGATCTTCAACTTCGCGCGTGTGCGGTCGAGCAGTCGCTACCGCTACGAATCCTCTACTCGAGAAGCGAGGGAACCTCGTGTGCCCGCCGGGCCCCGCAGGCGCCGACGCGCGGGCAGCGAGGTACCGATCGAACGAAGAGATGACGCATTCGCGGCTGTAGAACTTCGCGATGCGACGTGATCGAGGCCACGCAGCGGGTGCTGTTCGTGTGTACTGGCAACGTCTGCCGCTCGCCGTATCTGGAGCTTCGACTCCGCGCGACCCTCGCTCAGCTGGGGCGATACGACATTGCCGCAAGCTCGGCTGGTTTGCGAGCGCTCGTGGGACATCCGTTGAGCCGGCGGCTGGCCCTGCGTCTGCAGAGCGACGGACTAGAGGCCGCGCAACACCGCGCCCGTCAGCTCGATCAGGTCGACGTCGAGGAGGCGGACATCATCCTCACCGCCACTCGCGATCAGCGCCGGGTGCTCTCTCATACCTTTGACGGCGTGGCAGCGCGCACGTTCACCGCGCAACAGTTCGTTCGGCTGTTGCGCAGCGGCAGCCCTCCAGGCTCACGCTCGTTAGCTGACCTCGTTGATTCCGCGAACGGTGCTCGTGGCAAAGCTGGGGCCTCAACAGATGAGGACGACATCGTGGATCCATGGAGAAGGTCCCGACGCGTTTACGCGCGCGTCGGGACCTTGATGGATGCAGTGGTAGGCGAGCTAGCCCACTACTTCACCCAATGACTCACCAAGTGCTGGCTGCGTAGTACTGCAAGTCCTGCACCTTTGGGGTTGAAACAACCTTGTAGGGCGAGGTCAGCTTGGCGGTGACTGATCCAGACCGCTCGATCGAGGCCGAAACAGTACCCAGGCCGAGGGCGACAGTATGCGCGGACATGCCTGCGGGCGCGGAGACGGTTGTCGTCTTGCCACCGACAGTGATCCGAACCGTGCCTGCAGCCTTCATCCACACGACGGCTTCGACTGTGTCGCGGGCCGGAGTCGACGTGCCGTCAAGCGTCGGCGCGCCCATCAACTTGTGGGAGAAGGTTGGCTTCGCGTTGACGAACTGAGTGCGGTGAGTCAGCAGGATCTCATCCGAAGCCACCGCCGGTGCTTTACCGGTCTCAAACCAAGTGGTGTAGTACCGCGTGAGATCCAGGAACGAATCACCATGCGCCTGGGACGGAGCGATCTGCGTGGATTCGCTGTAGTCATTCCAGGTGACCAGCTGTACGTAGTCCACGTTCTCTTCGATCGCGCGCTTCCATTGGGCGCGGACCGCGGCTGTATTGTTCGACTCTGCCCACCGGGATGCATTGAACCGGACATCCTGGACGGCGATCGGCTCCATCCACGTCTTACCGTACGATGCGGCCCTGGCGTCGTAGTTAGGACGAGCGAGGGAGTTCCGCTCCGTCCGAGAGCCCCAGTTCCCGTAGCCGTCCGCGATGGGAGCGAATGCCTTCATGTTGTCATCGCTGGCGTTGAGGAATACCGCTTGGAAGGTGATCGGCAAGCCGTGGGTCTTCTCCAGGATGCTGATGACCTGGCTCCACCAGCTCACCGAAGCTCCCTCCGCCTTGAACGAGGAGAGCAGGTACGAGCCATTAATCTTGTACGCCGGGCCAGAACGGTATAGCTGATTGAGCAATGAAGCAGCCTGCGTCGGCGTGTTCTTCACGAACCCGGACGAGCCATCGACCATGGGCACGACGACGAAGTCACCGACGGAAGCCGACGCCTTCATCACGTTGATACCGGCTTCCCAGCCCTGGCCCGAGCTGCTCATGAGATTGAGCATCCAACCGTCGATCCCGGCGGCCTTGGCCTGGCGAACTTCAGTGGCCATGTTGCGCACTCGCCAATCGGATGCGGATTGTGGCGCAGGCGAAAGCGGACGATCACGCAGCAGACCTCCCTGCTCAGAGAATTTGCCATTCTCACCGCTCGGGCTGAGGTAGTTGCGGGCGTAGTAGTCGGACTCGGGCGCCTTATTGTCGAGCGACAGGGGGTAAGGCACGAAGTAATGGGCGAAGACCCGCGGCGATCCGCTCGGCTTCGGACTCGGCGCCTGCGGTCGATCTTCCGTGGCCACTGCTTCGTTGGCTGTGGTCACAACGATTTTCGCCGCATACGCGCCGGACCGCTCCATCTGAAGACGGATGCCAGCCTGTGCATACTTCAAGCTGAACGAGAAGTTTCCAGTAGTGGGAATTGCGTCGACGTTCAGCGGCACACGTACGACCTGCCCGGCAACCACAGTAGCGCTTTGTCCCGAAGCCACTCCGCCTGCTGCGGGCTTATTATTGAAAGTGAGAGTTCCGGCTGACCAGTTTGAAGAGGTCTTATAGGCGACGAGGCCGGGCTTTGTTGCGGTCGTCGACCGGACCTTGAGTTCGAGCGAGGCCGACTTCACGTCCTTACCCTTGAGGGCAGCTCCCGAGAACTTCAGGAACGTTGTGTCGGCGCTCCTTGTGGCACTGAGGTAGTCGTGCTTCTGAACGGTGCTGGGGTAGCGGTTGGTCGCCCACGCGGTGTCGACGGCTTTGAGAACGACCTTCTCGGGGCTGGCGGTCGCGGCGGAAGCCGCGGGCGCGAATGCTGCTGCGGGAAGGGCCGACGCGACCAGTGCGAGAGCGAGGCTCGCGATGAGGGGAATTTTTCTTCGGCTTACAGATGTCATTCGAGTCACAGATGTAGTTCCTGGGTCTGCGTTTCCGCAACGGGGATTCTGAGGGGCTGAGCCGCGAGCACGTCGGAACGAACTCGCAGCAGGCGGCTGATCCGCTCGCATGATTGCGAAGGGTAGCGGGGCAGCACAGCATAGGCTAGCTTCCGATCCTGAAAAGGACGCTCAGGCCAGTCTTACGCCCGCCTCGCCGAGCAGTCGTTCTCAGAATCCTCATAGCGCAGTAGCATGATGCGCATGGGGAAACATGGGGTGATCAGGCGTGCGCTGACGCGCGAGATCGGAGGGCTGCCGATCTGGGCACTCCTGGTCACCACGTGCGTGATCGGCATTGCCTTGGGCGTCGCCTCTTCCGCTGAGCGCGCAGAGCCTGCTCCTTTCGTCGCGCCGTCTGCGCAGACCGCTCCAGCGCTGCCAAAACCAATGCCCTTGGTCGTGTTTCTCGGGGACTCCTATACCCAAGGGGTGGGGGGTGAGGGCGTCACCTGGCCGGATCTCGTGGGGGCGAAGCGCGGCTGGGACGTCGCCAACCTCGGACGAGGCGGAACCGGCTACTTGACGACGTCCGGCACGGACGGATGCGGGCGACGTTACTGCGGTACTTACGCCGAGACGAGCAAGGAGATCGTCGGCTCCCCCCGCGCGATAATCATCAGTGGGGGCCGCAACGACATCGGGAAAGGGACGGCAAAGATCGTTGAAGGTCTCGACCTCTTGCTCCATGATCTGAAGAACCGCTACCCGGATGCCGTCATCATGGTACTCACCCCGTGGCGCGACGACGACCCTCCACCGCCACAGTTCGATGAGTTGGCGCCCGCGTTCAAGAAGGTCACGGAGGAGCACGGCGTCACACTCATCGACGCAGGCCAGCCGCTTGCTGACAGGAGTGATCTGATGTCCGAAGACTCGGTGCATCCGAATGCCAATGGCTATCGTGCATTGGCCTCTGCAGTCGAGAAGGCGATCGCGAAGATCGCCCTTCCCTGAGTCCTATCAACCATGAAGGATGCCATGATCCGAACACCGAAGTCCGTCGTCCTCCTTGTGGTCGGGTTCACCGCCGTACTCAGCGGATGCTCTGCGGACATGTCCCCCAGCCCTGCACCCTCCGTGACATCGGACGCGGTCGTCGACGTCGCCGACCTCGACGGGAAGACCATCACGATTTCCGTCGGCGAGGTGCTGGCCATTCAGCCTGCTGACCGCACACACGCTTTGCGGGCTGTTCAAGTGGATGCGGACGTGGCCGAGTTCGTTCAGGGCAGCAACAGCAGTGACGCCATAGCCCCGGAGATTCGTGGCCTGACGCCGGGGAAGACAAGCATCGTGCTCAGCGACCCAACCGGAGAGATCGAAGACATCGCTTTCACGCTCACCGTAAAGCGTTGAGGCGGGCGTACGCTTCATCGGGGTGCGCATATCCCGCCGGTATTGTACGCTCGCCGCAAGTTATCCGCTTCCCGCTGAAGTGAAAGGTTGAGCAGTGCGTAGACTGGCCGTGCGGCGCCGTCATACGCGTCGCTGACGCGCTCAAGCATCCCCAGTGCTGCGCGTCGGACGTGGAACTTCCCCAGAGTTCTGCGTCAGCGGCCTCAGCCGAGTCCCCACTCGCTGGGGCCGCGCACTTTCATGGGCGGCTTGCGCCGGAACAGCCCAGCCTCGGCGTCAGTGAGCCGGCGGAGCGCAGACCCTGTACCGGGCACCGGCGACGAGCGTCTCGGTCTCGCACTTCATCCCGGTGAGACGCGGGACATCGCGCATGGCGCGCGCATCGAACATCCCGGCGTGCGCGCCAGACATCACGATGGGCGCGATCGCTGCACCCCACGGCTGCGCGGCCAGCCATTCGGTGTCGGTCTGCTCTACCCATGCGCTGATGATCTTCACGTCCGCGCGCTGGGTGGCCAGAGTCTCGCTGCGCGGCTGGAACGTCTGTTGCACGTGTCCGACGACGCCGGCGACGACGGCCGCGGTGACTGCGGCCGCCAGCAGCGCGGCGAGGGCGCGCTGCGGCGTCCGTCCCCGCCCCTTGCCAGCGAAGATGATCTCCCGCGCCCCCCACGCCGCGACGATGACGATCACCGGCAAGAACGCGAGCACTCCCGGCGCAGGATGCCGCACCCACAGCGGCAGGTGCGAAGCCGTCGACCACCAGCCGACGAACACCAGAGCGCCGATTCCCGCAGCCGTCGCCAGCATGAGCGGCAGCCGCAGGTCGGACGCGCGGCGACGCGCCATCAGCAGACCGACGACGATGAGAACGACGCACAACACGACAGTCGCACCGGCGACCCACGTCGGCACGAACCATGCGCCGCCGAGCGTCTCGAACTTCTGCGAGATCGTCGTGGGGGCGACGTGCTGGCCTCCTCCGCGCACGAAATCCCGCAGTGCACGCAGGTGATCGAGATAGCCGCTCGCACCGAACGTCAGCAGCGCCCCGATCTCGAACAGCAGGGTCGGCACGCCGACGAGGATCAGCGGCAGCCATGCCCGCTTCAGCGTCTCGAGGAGACGCCGCCATCCGCTCCCCGGGGCGAGCACCCACAGCGCCACCGCGAACGCGGGCAGGGCGAGCAGCGCGATCAGCTTCGCCTGCACCGCCAGACCGACGAACAGCCCCGCCAGCCACGGCCGCTTGGGCAGCACCACGAGAGCCCACACCAGCAGGGCGGCCGCCGGGATCTCGCCGAGCAGGTCGGCGGGCCCCTGAATGGGCGAATAGCTGCCCATCCCATTGAAGGCGAGCGGCACGGCTACGCCGAGGAGCGCCGCCCAGCGCCCGGCGACGCGACGTCCGAGCACGAAGAGCCCCGCGATCAGCGCGATCCAGAAGCCCACGGGGATCAGGCGAGCGCTGATCACCGGGTCTCCCCCGAGAGCCAGCGCGCCGGCGACCGGCAGCAGCACGGTGGGACCGGTCGAGATGCGCGGGTCGAGCGGGGTGATCGTCGAGCCCGACAGCGCGCCGTCGCTCGAGTAGCCGAGCCCGGCGAGCAGGTTGAGCGGGACGGTGAGGTTGAACGCCTCGTCCTCCCAGAAGCGCGCGGTGAGGCTGTGCTGGATCACGACCACGTGGCAGGCCAGCAGCATCGCCGCCAGCATCCAGAACGCGATCGTGCGCGCGAACCTCATGCCGACCGGTCACCCGTCTCGACAGGATGAGGTGAGCGGATGCCACGCAGCGGCGCGCCGGGGCGCAGCGAGAGCTGCCATGCCTCACGCAGCGCCGCGACGGCGAACTGCCGCAGACGCGGCGGCGGTACCAGCGCCTTCACGCCGGAGCCCCACATCGTGCCGTTGGCCGAGGCGCCGCGGCGCGGGATGCTGCGCACGGAGAGGTAGCGCACCCGGAAGCCGGCCCGCGCTTCGGCGAGGGAGAAGTGCACGTGCGGCACGAGGGCGTCGGCCGGAAGCGCGTCGAGGAGCGGTCGCAGCGCGTCCGGGCGGTACGCGCGCAGCGGAGTGTTGACGTCGGGCACGCGACGACCCGCCGCAGCCGCGATCAGCAGGCCGACCGCGCCGGTGAGCACGCGGCGGTACCAGGCATCGGTGCGGCTGTGCCGGACTCCGTGCACCACGTCCGCGCCGGTGCTCTCGGCCGCCAGGATCAGGCGCGCGAAGTCGGGGCCGACGAACTGGCCGTCGCCGTCGACATGGACGAGCAGGTCGGGATCCAGCGCGAGGCCGGCCTGGTAGGCGGCGACGGCGGTGGGACCGTGCCCCCGGTTGACCGCCTGCGGGCGAACCTCGACGTCGTCGATCCCGCTGAGGGCCGCGACGGTGGCATCCGTCGAGCGATCATCGGCGACCGCGAATGTCACCCGATCGGCGAGCGGTGCGACGTGCTCACGGATCTCGTCGATGAACTCAGTGATGCCCTCCGCTTCGTTGTAAGCGGGCATCACGATCACGAGATGGGCAACTGTCACGCGGATCCTCACAGGTCAGCGACAGCGAACGGTCGCACTCCCTAGTAGCCTAGTCGAGCCATGAGAATTCACCCCCGACTGCGTCGGCTCGCCTCGGTCGGGAGTCGCTTCCTCATCGTCGGCGCCGTCAGCACACTCATCGAAGTGGCCGTCTTCAATCTGCTCGTGTACGCCATGGGTGTCGATGTCGTCTGGGCAAAGATCATCGCCTCGCTGGTCGCGTTGATCAACGCGTACATCGGCAATCGCGAGTGGACCTTCCGCCACCGCGACCGCCGCGGCCGCGTGAGCGAACTGGTGCTTTTCGTGCTCGTGAACGCAGCCTGCACGGGCCTGGGTGCGCTGCTGCTGTGGCTGGGCGTTCTCGCCGCTTCCGCCGTGCTCGACCGGCCCGCGGGCCCGTTCGCAGTCAACATCGTAAACCTGGCGAGCATCGCCATCGTCGTGCTGGTGCGATTCGTGCTGTACCACGGCGTGGTCTTCCGGGTCTCGAAGAAGTCGCAGCCCCGGCTCGGTTGATTCGGCAGGCGGGGCCGGATCTTCGATTCCTTCGTTGTTCCGGCACTTCGGTGCGGGACACCCTCCCCCGGCGGCGCCTCCTCGGCTACTTGTCGTCCGCGCAGCCGGGCGCCTCGATCGCCACCGGAGTCGTGCGCACCATCGGCGTGTGCCGCACCTGGAGCGGGCCGTACTCCCCCGCCTCACCCGCATAGGTGACAGTCATCGTGTGCTTCTGCCCGGGCGCGTTCTCGAGCATCACGAGCACAGCGTTGCGACCGAGATGCGGCACGCTCTTGCCCTTCACTTCCTTGCCGTCGACCATCACCTTGGTCGCCTTCGCGCCGACAGGGCCGTAGACGACGAGGTTGGTGGCGATGTTGCCCTTCTTGAAGAATCGCGCAGGTGCGACGTACCTGGGCAGGTCGGCCGCCTGCTGAGCATCGAGGGTGTTGGTGATGGTGGCGGTCACATCGAAGGTCGGCTGGTCGGGAGCCGAGCACTGGGTGGTCTTCGCCGCCATGTCGAGTTGCAGGTAGTAGTCGAGCTTGCCCTCGGTTACGTCGTTCACATACGCGCCGACCGTTGTGGTGTCGGCGTTGCTGGTGGGCATCTTTCCCGAGAGCAGGGATTCTCCGATCAACTTCGCCTGCTCTTCGTTCGACGTCTGATACATCAGGCGCCCCTCATCGACGGCCTTGGTCAGGCTCTCGAGCAGTGCCTTCGGCTCGGCGTTGCCGGATACGAGCGCGTCGAACACGGCTCGCGTGGACAGTGCGAAGACGGCATCCTGCTGGAAGGGGTTCGGGTACTGCGAGTACACCTCGCTGAGCAGGAACGGCACCGCGTTCTCCGCGGTCAGGGTGAGCGGTTCGTTCAGGGCGCGAATGGAGTAGCCGCCGACGTCGACGGGCTCGTTCGGCACCGGAGCCGGCCCGGTCGCCTTCAGCAGATAGCCCAGTGCGACCGGGTCGAACGACACCACTCCGTCCAGGGGCGTGCCGAACTCCTCAGCCCACCATGCGCGCACGATGTTCGCCGTCTCGGGGAAGTCGGGCGTGAGGGTGGAGTCCTGCACGTACCGGCCGATCTTGTCGCCGTACAGGGCGACGGTCTCGGGGTTGAGCTCGGTGATCGGGTTACTGCGGTTGTTGTTGAAGTCGCCGCTCGATGCCTGTTCGCCGATGTCGATCCTGCCCTTGTCGACGTCGATGCGCACGAGCGCGGCGGGGTTGCCGCCACTGCCGCGCGACTCGGCGTTGTTCTGGAACATCAGCAGGTAGTGCTTGGGAGCGTCGGCGCCCAGTGCCTCGGGCAGCACCGCGAGGATCTCGGACGCCGGCTTGAGCATCGGCTCGAGCTCGTCGACCGTGCCGGTGAGCTTGTCGAGCGCCCCGGTGACCTGCGGAATGAGCTGGTCGTTGTCGATGGTCCCGAGCGTCTTCGCGGCGGTCGACATCGCGGTGGACGCCTGCGAGATCACGCCCTGCATGGCGGCGATGCCCGCGAGGTCGATTGCGCCGTCCTTCGGCTTCAGGGCCGCGAGCGACAGGTCGGTCGCCGGCGTGAGGGCGTCCTGCACCAGGTCGTCGGTCACCGCTGCGGCCGTGCGGACGGCGTACAGGTTGGGCCCGGCGACGGGCAGCCACTCGATGCTCTTCCAGACATCGTCGTCGGTCTGCGTACGAGCGTCAGCCGTGAGCGCGGCCAGCCGGCCGGCGATCTCCTTCGCCTGCGCGTTGTCTCCGGCGAGGACCGCGTCCGCTGCTTCGGATGCCAGCGGCATCGCCTTCTCGAGCGACGTCTTGGCAGCCATGGCGCGCTTGTACACGTGCGAGCCGACGAAGAATGCGGTGCCGATCGCGACGATGAGGATGAGGAGGACGCTGATCGGGACCCAGAACCGGAAGCTGCGCAGCAGCGGGCGCCGCGGAGGCCGATCGTCACCACCGGACTGCCGCCCGGCAGTGACATCCTGGGCGAACTGGTCGAAGTCGGCGCGCTGCTGCTGCTCCCGCTCAGCGCGACGTTCGGCTCTGGTAGTCATGGCGGCATCCTCGAGAAAGGCTGATGTGGTCATGGGTCGGGCTCGTCATCGGGTATGCACGCGCCGGTCACAACGCTACCGCGTGGAGATATGGCTTCCTGTGCGATCGCCTCTGTGCAGCCTGGCGGGATGCAGAAGGGCGGCCACCGGAGGTGACCGCCCTTCTGCTTTCGTCACCTGACGGTGAAGCTCTTCAGCTGGTTCTCCACGCTGCTGCTCACCGCTCCCGCGCCACCGAGGATCACGATCTTCTTCGGCTTCAGCCGCTTCAGCTCCGCACTGATCGCATCCGGGATCGAACCCGCAGCGACCAGCAGCACGGGCCCCTTGTTCATCCCCGCCACCGGAGCCCCCGACAGCGCGTCGGGGAACGTCGCACCATTCGCCACGTACGCCACCGGCACACCGGCGCCGAACGATGCCTTCGAGATCGCCGCCGACGTCTCATACCGACTCGCACCAGACAACCGCGT